>NZ_JBHTUR010000002.1:766489-832778 GCF_042793755.1 Nocardia sp. NPDC056564 | reverse complement strand
CTTCATGCGCCCGCAGGGTGTATGAAGTGTGCCCCGGGAACAGGACCAGGGGCCGACCACATTTACCCAGCTCAAGGAGGGTTTTGGGTACGGACAGCAAGGTATGGACTGCTGTCCGTACCTGAACAGTCCGTACTTTTGGGCGATATCGAGGGGCGCTCCGCACATCAAACGGCCCCGCGAACCGTAGGTTCGCGGGGCCGTGACGGGTGGTGCTATGAAGTTGTCGATCAGGTTGGGAGTGGTGTCGCGGGTCGCATCCGCGTCATCGTTGGTACTCGCCCTCCGCGGGCGGGGCACCTTGATAGGGTTGGTGTACTGTGCCGATGCCGGTGCCGTGCACGGCGTCCCGGCCGTGCCGCAATGGATGCGTTCGACGCGTGTAGGTCGTCATCGCTCGAATCCTTCCCGTTCGATCAGCTCGTGGACATCGAGCTGCGGTCGGCCCTGGCCCTGTCTGGTGGTGGCCGCGGCGCGCATGTCTCGGGCTTGGCATTGGCTACGCCACTCGGTATCGGTGAGTCCGGACACGCCGGCGGCCTGGTCGCGGCGGATCTGCTCGTGCAATCGGGCCATGTATTCCGGTTCGCACAGCCAATCGTGGTACGCGAAATTCAAGTAATGCCAGGCTTCGCCCAGCTCGTCCTCGCGGTCGAACCACCGCGCCTCGAGCTCGCGGGCCTCGTCCAACAGCAGATACTTTGCCTTCTCGGTTTTGGCGTGCCAGGCGATTCGCCGCAGTTCTTCGACGCGGGCGAAGTCCTCGCGCATGGACTGCTCCTCGATCCCGGCACAGTCCCTACCTGGGTCGGGCTGGGTGGCTCGCACAGGTTCGGTCGCATCGTTGCTGCTCATCGGTCGAATCCCCTCTCGACCGACGGCCGAATATGCTGGGCCAGTTCACTTTTCAACTCCGCCTGGGATAGTGGCGGCTGTCCCTGGCTGCGTTCGGCGGCGAGAGTGGCGTTCAGGTCGCGAGCTTGGCGTTGGCTGCGCAGTTCGACGTCGGTGAGGCCAGGGTCGAATCCGCCGGCCTGGGCGTGCTCGATGTTGTCGAGCATGCGCTGCATCGTCCCGGGGGCATGTCGCCAGTCGTAGTGGGCGTCGGACAGGTAGCGCCAGTTGCTCGCTTCCTCGACTCGCCCGGTGGTCCATCGTTGCATGAGTTCTTTTGTGCGGGTTGCCAACTGGTCGATCTCGTGGTCGGTGCGTACATGGAATTGGGCTTCGCTGAGCCGAATCATGCGAGCGAAATCGGCTCGCATGGCTCGCTCATCAATTCCGGCGGCATCGGGGTAGTGGCTGCGGTCGATGTCGTCGTGCGGTGTGTCGTCGTGCCCCGGAACCGGCATGGGCTACTTCTCCTTCGTGGTAGTTGGGGTGGTTCCGCCGGCGATGAGCCGGAACCCGTTGTGCTCGTTGTCGCTTGCGCCGTCGCGGTCGTCGCGTGTTGCGTTGCGGCTGTTGCGATCGGTGTCGCTGCTGTCGGCTTCGGCGACGATCCGGGAGACAGTCGAGTAGTGCAGTCCGAATGCCTCGCCGACTTCACGGGTGGACTTCACTTGCCGGTACATCGCACGGATGCGGTCGTTGCGGCCGGTGTCCTCAGCACCGTCACGGAGGGTGTTGGGCGGTGTCGCGGTGGTGTCGCGGCCTGTTGCGGTGGTGTCGCGTCCTGGTGTTGCACTCGGCGCGGGTGTTGCGGTGGTGTCGGCAGGTATGGACTCCGAGAGCAGTGCGAACCCGGATATGACCATCAGTCCGTCGAGGACGATCGGTCCGACCGCGGCGCCGAGTTGGCCGTATCCCCAGTTGGTGAGGACGTCGTGGACATGGCCATAGGAGATGACCGCCGAACCCAGAGCGACGCTGCCAGCACCGATGTAGCGGGCGATCACCCAGCCCAATCCGCGCCGCCACCGTGTGCGGGACAGGACTTCCACGCTCAGCAGCAGTCCGATCGGCCACACCGCTGAGCCGATTTGGGGTGCAACACCGGGATGCCAGCCGTCGGGCATCGCGGCGGCGGGCAGCCAGGTGTGGAGCCAGTTCGCCGCGACCGAGAGCACGGCACCGAAAATGAACCCGGCCCATGCAACACCGCTTCCACCGCCGGATGCAACACCCTCACTGCGATTTGCCCCGGTGCGACGGGCGGTGCGACGTTGCGGCGCAACAGCGTTGGGGGCTGCGCCTGTGCGACGCCAGCGCGCGACACCCGTGCGGGTAGGTGTTGCGTTCATCGCTCGAACTCCCATCCCGGGTCGCTGTCGGAACGGTCGAATCGGCTCACGTATGCGCTGATTTCGCGTTGGTGTCGCTCGCAGTCCTGGCCGTGTCCGGTCTCGTTGCCGGTGGGATCGGCGTCGTAGGGTCCGCGGTCGGTGACGCGTTGCTCGCACGATGTGCACGTCCAGTAGGCATTGGTCTCTGTCCAGCGTTCCGGCGGTGCGACGCGCTCGAACGCCGCAACGGCCGGTTCGGAGACTTCGTCGCGGTCGATGCCGAAGGCGTCGGCGATCTCCGCCCACGAACGGCCCTGCCCGCGAGCCTTGCGGGCATAGTCATCGACCATGCCCTGCGCGATCCGACTGAGGCGCTCAGCGCCCTCGATGGCGTGGAGATAGTTGACGGGGACCTCGCGGTCACCGAAGTTGTAGCCGGTGAACTGCGAAATCAGCGGCTCCTTCGCCATCGCGTTGTCGCCGTGATCATCTCGGATGTGGGAGAACACCACACGTTCCAGCTGATCTCTGGTCACCCATGCATCCATCAGGCCACCTCCTCGCTTGTCGTGTTCGGTTGCGTAGCAACTGATTCCGGCGCAGCAGTGCCGGTCTCCGGCGGGGTGTAGGTGGCGTCGAAGAGCTTGGCTGGGCGGAAGTTCACATTGACCGGGGTACCGAGGCCGCTGAAGGTGATCCGCAGGAACGCTCCCGCGGCGGGTTCGCGGGCGCCGGCGTCGAGGACCGCTTCGAGGATCGCGTCACGGACACCGGAGCGCATCCACAGCTTGCGCAGGCCCGGGCCGACGCGGCGCGTGGTTCCATCGGTTTGCAGGATCACGACCGGGACCATGATCGGCGCACCGGTGCGGCGGTCGACCGCGGGTTTCTTGGTGACCCAGTCCTTTTCCTGCTCCTCCTCGATGCGGATGACGAACCCGGACACCTCGGTGCCGATCGGGTCGCTGCCCGCGAAGGCAGGCTTGATCTTCGGGTTCATCGCCGCGTGCATCGTTTTGGCGGTGGCCCGGGCCCGGCGGGCAGGGCGCGGTGCGGCGGTCTTGACGTTCATGCGGGGTGTCCCTTCGCGGAAAGTGTTGCGGGCCTTGGCTGTCGACGCCTGGCGTGGTTTCGGTGGCGTATCCTCGCTGCTGGGGGCGGGTTCGGTGAGCTGGTATTTGCGGCGCAGCGCCGCGGCTTTGTCGCGGTAGTTGGCCGCAGCGCGTTCGTCGGTGAGGCTGTCGGCCGCAGCGGTGAGTTTGGCCGCGAGTGCGGCGGCGGCTTCGGGTGTCATCGGTCGAACCCGTCGCCGATATCGGGACGGTGTGCTCCGTTGCCTGGCGCGTCGGCCATGGCTGGCCGTTTCACCGAGAGCAACGGACCGCTGCGGTCGGTTCGGGGGGTACCGATCCGCTGTTCGGGCGGGGTCATGGCGATGACTTTCGCGACGGCCTCGTCGCGTTCCTGGGTCCGTTTGCCTGCCAGCGCGACCGCCGCATCACGTTCAGTAGTGAGTTGACCGATCTGGGTGGTCAGTTTGGCGTGGTCGGCACGCAACGCCGACAGGTCATCGACCGCGGTGCGCCGCTCCGTATCGACCTGCTGATATCGCGTCGACAGGTCTTCGGTCTTGCGGTTCAGTGCGTCGTACTCGGCTCGGGTCGGCGCTGTGTCCGCCTCACGCTGTTGGTCGTTGCGGACGGTCTCGTGCTCACGGGCCAGGGCATTTTCCCGTGCGGCCAGCGACGCCATCACCGCGCGGTGTTCGCCGCTGTGGGAGTAGAGCGGCGCCCGATCGTCGCGGTTGTCCCAGGTCTGCGCGTGCGCTGTCACGCCGAAGGTGAGCATCGTGCCCGGGTTGCTGCGCATCCACGCTGTCGCGTCAAGCTCGCTGCCGAACGACTGCGACCTGGTCGAGGTGACTCCGTTGCGGTCGGTCCATCCGACAACAGCCCGGAATCGACCCGTGTCCGCCGCGTCCGCCGGGGTCTGGTGCTGCTCGTTTCCGTCGCGTCGCGGGCCTTGCCCGCTGCGGTCCGGATCTCCGGACACAACGCGATCAGCTCGTGCAGTGGTACTCAGCTGCTCGGCGCGGTCGACGTGGCGCATGGGCTCCACGGCCGGCCTTTCGATGCCCGCGGTTTGGCGGGCTCGCGCGACCTGTGCGCGGTAGCGCAAGGCCTCACGGCCTTTCACCCGGTGCGCACGGTCGAACAATCCCTTGTTCGCGAACTCGGGGAACACGGTTGCGCTGTCCAGGCCATCGAGGGCGATGCCCTGCTCCACCGGGGTCAGGTGTGGGTTGTGCAGTACCCGCTCGGCCATCTCGTTGCGGTGCCGGGAAAGGGCCTGGACGTCGCGGTAGCGGCGGTCATGGTCGACGCTCGGGTCGTTGGCGCGCCGGGCCACCGCCAGCGAATGCGCCCGGAAGGTCTCGACCGAGTTCGCGGTCCAGCTCAGCTGATGGGCGCGGTCGAGTTCGGCTTGGCGCATCTGCGCCCGCCAGGCTTGGGTGATCTCCTTGCGGACCTTGCGCTTTTCCAGCCAGTTCGCGGCCTGGGAATAGCGGCGCAGGGTTGCCGACATCGCGGACGCGAATGTGCGTGCCTCACTGATCAATTCGTCTTCGACGCTGCGTTCGGACATGCTCAGATCTCCTTTGTCGGTAGTGGTGAGGGGGATGGTGTGGGCATCTGTGACCACCTGCGGCCGTCGAGTTCTCGGCCTGCTACCTTGGGAGTGCGGCCTCCCCATTGCTTGAAGAAGAACGGGACGTCGCTGTCGCTGCACTGGTCGCGCAGTTCACGAACCCAGTCCGGGTGCATGGTCACCGCACACCACCGCGACGGGCGGCGAGGATTTCGCGGATGCCGGGGCGCCCGCGAGTGATCCACACGGTGTAGGCGATCCAGCCCAGCCCGTACACCGCTACTGCGGCTGCGACGGTGATCCCGGCGGCAAGAGCCAGGACGACTGCGCCGGCCACGCCGGCACTGGTGAGCGCTGCCCGCCACCAGGTGGTGACGAACTCGCGTATCGCGAGCGCGGTCCGCACGGCGGGGTCATCGGTGTCAACTTGGTCGGCACTCTTGTACAGGTCGACCGCGCCGGGCCCGGCGGCGATGACCGCGGTCCCGCCGTGCTCGCCGGGCAGGCCGATGTCGAGGTCGCCGAACATCGCGCGCAGTTGACTGGCTGTAGGGGTGGCGATGTTGATGTCGTCGCGGCGAGCGGGGAGCCGCTCGGGCTGCTCGTCGGGTTCGTCGGGAGTTGGTGCGTCGTAGTCTTTTTCGATGCTTATGCGGGGTCTCCTTGTCCGTGGATGAGGGCCGACCAGACGGTGCGGGCGCGGCCTTCGCTGCGGTCGCCGTTGGTGCGGTTGATCGGGTCGGAGGGCAGCAGTGGGATCGCCTTCGGGTCCAGGCGGGCGACGCGGCCCCAGCGGGCGGTGCCGGCGTTGACGTGCACGGCGTCGCCGGGTTCGATGCGGCGCAACAGGTTCGGGTCGACCAGGAAGCTGTCCTGCATGCGCACGGAGCCTTCGCTGCCGTGTTTGCCGTCGAGGGTGTGCCGGGAGGGTTCGATGGCGCGGCGGGTGCCGAAGTTCTTGAGGATGTCGTCGGCGCCTTCGGAGCGGCATGCGATCACCCCGCCGGCGCAGCCCTTGATGGTGCGGGCGGCTTCGCGGTCGGTCGCGGCGATCGACTCGAAGGAGTGATAGCCCAGAATCAGCGCGACGTCTTGGGAGCGCAGTGCTTCGGCGGCGTCGTAGACGTTGGCATCGACGCGGGAGAGTTCGTCGATGGTGAAGGTGATGACGTGGCCGTGTTTGGTCGCGGCGGTCTGCTCGACCATCGCGATCAACGCGTTCATCTGCGCCGACGCGACCGACTTGTTCGCGGTGCCGGGCACGGTGACGAACCAGTACTGCTTGTCCAGCAGAGAGGTGGTGCCGTCGAAGGCGTCCCCGAGCTCACGGAACAAGTTGCTGAACCGGGCGGTCTCGGCCGGCAACACGGGCTGTTTGCCTTCCACCATCGCCTGCACCGCATACAGCTCCCGCAGGTACGCCTTCGGCGCACCACCGGCGTCCGTGTTCGCGGCGTCGGTGACCGTGGTGTCGTCGGCGGATTCGACTGTCTCGGTGGCAGGTTCGGCGTCGAGGAGGTTGCCGCCCCAGGCGTTCCAGAGCCACGGCTGATCGAAACGGGCCAGGAACTCCTCGGAGTTCGCCGGCGGGTTCTGTCCCGGCCCCAGTCCCTTGTCGGGGTCGGGGGCGTCCACGATCAGATGCACCAGCGAGATACGCATCTGCTCGAAGAACGCTTGGCTGGCGTCGGTGGCTTTCTCACTCGGGCACAGCTTTTCGAGCACATACCGCAGCGATCCGATCGGCATCCCGAACAGGTTCAGTTTCGTTTCCGGGAACATCGCGATCTTGCTGGGATGCAGCCCGGTCGCCAGGATCGCCTCGCGCTGCTCCGCCCACACCCGCAGGTCCTCGTGACCGCCCTTGCAGGAGGCGTTGATCGTCAACGGCCGTTTCGGGGTGACCCGCAACGCGGTGCGCAGCCACGGACGCATCTGCGCCGCTCGGAGATAGCGCAGCTGCGCGGCCACGTGCACCGCGATCACCAGCCGCGACAGCAGCGTCGTCTTGCCCGAGCCGGGGCCGCCGACGACCATCACGTGCTTGCGGATGTCGGCGTAGGCGAGCTTGAACAGGGTGTCGAACGCCGCGACCAGCTCCGCGGCGGCGCTCTTGCCCTGCTGGCTGATCTCCTCGGCGAGGCGGCCCAAGACCACCCAGCGGTGCGGGCGAATCCAGCCGGTCAGCACCGTCAACGGGGTCGGTGTCGAGGCGAGCTCGCGCGCCATCCGCAGTTTCGCGTTGGTGCGCCGCCGCTGCGCCCGCTCGGTCGCGGCGACCGAGCGCTTGCCGATCGTCGCCACGCGGACCGAGTACCGCGCCCACAGGATCGCCGCGACCGCGAGCCCCGCGGGGACCATCGTGATCGCCAACGCCATCAACCCCGCACGCACGTCACCATCGACGGTGTGGGCGGCGCCTTCGATCAACAGCCGTACCGGCGCCCGCCAATCCCACTGCACCGCAACCGTTATGGCAGGAAGCACCGTTGAGGCAGCGGCGAAGTTACGGACCCGGCGCGCGTCCCATCCCAACCGCGACGCGCTCACCCACGCGACCCCGACCACGGTCGCCATCGCGCCGAGGGTGACCGCGGTCCCAGCCAGGATCTCTCCGATCTGCGCCCACACGTGCGAGTCGCCGGTACCGGTGGTGCCGGGTGTGCCGCGCAGACCTGGATGCTGGTGGGTGTTCATCCACTCCACAACCCGCTCACCCACTCCATGGCGGGTGTCGGCCGGCGCGTTCGGTGTGGGCGTCGGCTGCGTCGGCGCGCAGTCGGTGGGGGTCAGCACGGGAGTGCAGTTAGGTTGCGGCGCAACCGGTATCGGCGGGTCGGTATTGACCGGTGCGGACGGCGCGGAGGTCGGCCCGCAGTCGGTGGGGCTGATGATCGGCGTGCATGCCGGGGACTGGGAAAACAGGTAGGGGTTCATGAGACGGCCTCCTCGGGGCCGGTACTGCTGGCAGGGAGTTCGATGCTTCGGCGGGCGATCACCGCGTCGAGGCGGCGCACCCGGATCCCCGGCTGGCGGGGCAGCTTCTTCGCGGCGATGAGTTCTTTGATCGCCTTGTGCACGGCGGTGCCGATCCGGTCGGTCGCGCACACGTACAGCAGGCCGTGACCGTTCTGCAGGGTCCGATAGGCAGCGAGAACGCTGATCAGCAGCCGCGCGGACGGGGTCTTGAGTGAGAGTTCGACCTCGACGGCCCACCAACGGTCACCGTCGAAGTAACGGCCGTCGTGCACGTGCGGACGCGCCGAGAACTGCGACAGCAGCGTCGCTTGGCCGGCCGCGAACAGTCCGGGGGTCTTGCGGGCGGCCTCACGCAGCAACAGCCGCTCAGGCACCCACACCCCGGTCTCCAAGCCGACCAGCGCGGCACGGACCCGCGACACCTCACCTTTGTGAGTCAGGTTGGTAGAGCGCGGAACCCACGCCGAGGCCTCATAACCCAGGCACCGGGTAGCGGTGGCCTGTGTCGGCCACACCCACGTGACCGCGCGGTCGCGGCCGCGGGCCCGCAGCGAATCCGAATGCATCGCACCGAAGTCGTCGCGCCACTTCTCGATCAGTTTGTAAGTGCGGGACCGGCGCGTGCCCAGCAGCAGCATCAGCGTGGCGAAATCGGCGATCCACTGCTCGGAGACGAACGTGGCGACCAGCTCGTCACGCGGGGTCCACCGGCGCCGGCGTCGCGCGCTCACCGCGACAACTCCCACTCCGGTTGTACACGGTCGGCTCGTTCGACCGCTGAACGCCCGCCTGCCTTGGCGAGGATGCGTTGTACCGAGCGGGCCGTGAGGTGCAGGCGCTCCGCGGCGAGCTCGGTTGTGGCACCGTGGCGAAGCTCGGCCAGCACTGCGGCCTCGCGTTCAGCAGTACGCGCCTTGACATCTCGCCCGACCCGGCGACACGGAATCGGCTTCGCATCCGGGTCATCGATGGCGTCTTCGTCCCACTGGAACGGCAGCGGCCACGCCCGTTTCCGGGCATGCAGCCGAGCGTCGTCGGAGGGTCCGGGCGACATCTGCAACCGGTCGAACAACACCGCGACGCTCTGGTGCAGTCCTGCCGGGATTTGCTGCCGCGACAACGACGCGCCACCGGTGGCCGGCGCGGTCAGCGCCTGCATCTCCGGCACCGAAATGCCCAGTTCCTGAGCGAGGTTCTCGTGTGGGTGCCCGAACGCCACTAGGGCGCGTGAGCGGCGAATCGCACCGATCGCCGGAACGCGTGCCTGGTTATCGGCCATATCTGTCATCGCTCTACCTCCCATCCCTGCTCGTGCTGCGGGACCGCGTTCAGATGCCGGTCCGGTGCGCCCGCGGGGCGCAAACGCAGCACGCCCGGTGTCGGTTGCTGCTCGGTCGACTGCGCCGACTGCGCCAGCGCTGTGGCGACGGCGGCGAACCGTGCGTCGGTCGTCCGGTCGTGGCAAGGACGCAGCCGCAGCAATCCGTCGCGGCCGTGGCGGCCCTCGACCGTCCAACCGGCCCGGAACAGCGCCTGCTCGGCGGACTGGAACTCGCGCAGCGCGTCCCGCCGTACGAGGTGGTCAGCGTCGACGGCGTCCAGCGCCACGGCGTCGACCCTGCCGCGGGTGACCACGCCGTCCCGGCCCGCCTGCTCATACACTTGTTGCGCCGCCTCGAATGCCGCGGTGGCCGCGTCGGCGCGGTCTCCGGCCGCCCGCGTGATCTCGGTCCGGAACCCGGGCAGGGAACGTTCCAGGGCGTCCGCGAACCCGTCGCGGCCTTCGCTACGCGCTTGCCGCATACGGGCGACGGTGCGGTCGTACTGCCGCAGCACCGTTTCCACGTGCTGGTCGACGGTGGCGTAGTCCTCCCACCGCTGATCGGCGCCCAGCAGGTACGGGCGCTGCCGATCGGCCTCCTTCGACAGCTGCAACAACCGCGATTCCGCCGCCTGCATGGCCGGGCCGCCCGGGCCGCCGGGGCGCAGCTGCTGTGTCAACCTCTGGTACTGCGACCACGACTCCCGCAGTTCAGCGACCAGCGCCACCACCTGGTCGGCGTCCGAACCATCTGCAGAGGGAACCGAATGCGTCGCGGTCATCGCTCGAACCCCCACTGCTGCGAAGTCGAGCCACCGAGTCCGGCCATCGCCGGACCCTGCGACCGCGCCGCCGGCACCTGACCGGCCTGCGTCGCCTCGCCTACGTCGGCGGCGTCGGTGCGGGCGTGGTGGGCGCGTGGCTGCCCGTACCGGTCGATCACCGCGGCGGGAGTCAGCCGCTCGTGTGAGGCACACAGCGAATGCACCTGCTCGCGGTCCAACGCGTCATCGAGTGCGACAGCCATTTGCGTGAGCTGCTGATTCTTGTCCGCGAGCTGGCCGCGCAACAGCATCACTTCCCGGCGCAGCGCACTGGAATCGCGCTGGGGCAGATGCAGATTCAGGTGAGGCAGGTGCATACTCATCGCTCCCACCCCTGCTCCCACTGCGGACCCGGATCCCCGACCTGGCCGGCCTCGGCGCGGTCGAAACCGCGCCGCTCCCACGCCCGCAACTGCCGTTCCCGGTTCGCTTTCGCCAACGCCACCAACTGCGCCGGCGTCGCGTCCCGCTTCGGCGCGGCCAGATCAGTCCGGTACAGGTATGCGGCGTACCGCGGCGCCCCACCATGCGGCGTCGGCTCCACGAGGTAGGCCGCGGCGTCCTGGCCGTTGGGCCGCAACTGCATTGACCGCAACTGCCGACGAGTCACGTAACCCACTGGCGCGGAACGCCATTGGTAGGTCGGTAACCCGAAGCGTTCACCGGTCAGATCCGGTAGATCACTGCGCTGCACGTCCTTCGGCCCGATCATGATCGGGCCGACCCGTCATCGATATCGAGGCTGCGCGCCAGCTCCCGAATCCGAAGGAGCTCCACGTCGATCGCGGCGATAGTCCGGCGCAACGCCGACACCGATTCCACCGCACCCAGCGCGGTCGCGTCAGGATCGCGAACTCCCTCCGCGGACCAGTACAGCGAGTCCACCGACAAGCCTTGCGCGGCCGAGGGCAGCTCCCGGAAACGACTCTCAATCCCCCGCAACCGGACATCAAGTTCGGGCATATCGCCGAGAGCCCTGCCGATGTCTTCCAGCAGGTACAGAAGCTTGTAGCGATCAGCCATGACCGATCACCCCCGCCTTCGCCGGCGTCGCCGGAACGCACGAACCTGACTGCTGGACAACCGAACCCAGCTGATCCGCCCGGCAGATGTTCGGCGACGGTGGGTACTTCGGACCCGCCACCATCGCGGCAGTGCAGCCCGCCATCCCGATCACCACCAGCGCGGCTATCGCGATCAGCGCGTGCTGCGGTGAGAGCCACGCCAGCCACCCGTAGACCGAGCCCACACCGGTGAACTCCGGACCGGCCATCGACTCCAACGCGTGACTACGGCCGCCAACGCGAACCGTCCTGTGCCCCGGGTAGGGGTCGTGACGCCACGCCCGGGTCATCGCTCCCACCCCTGATACAGACCTTGCTGGCCCGTCGGCGCTCGCAGCGTTGTCCGGGTTTCGACTGCCACCCCGATCTGCGTAAGTTCGTGGTCGAGGCGGGAAATTTCAACAGCCTTCGCCGACGCGCTCAGCACGACGTCAGGCACCCACCCAGACATGTAACCCATTGCGTAATCACGCTGTTCGGCCGTCAGCGACTGCCACGCACCCAGCGCCCGTCGCACGTGCGGATCAAGACCCTCGAACGGGTCAGTTGACGTCGGCGCACTCATCGCCGCACCCCCGGTCGGCGCATGGTGCGCCACAGGACGAACACACCCAGCACGAACAGCGTCCCCAGCAGTACGACGGGCTCCGTCACGGCGACGAAGCCGATCGACACAATTGCGACCGCGAGAACCAAGGTGCGGAAGCGCATCAGAACTCACCGCCCGCCGAAATCGGACTCAACAGCGCGATGACGTCGTCCTGGCGCACTCGAATTGCGCGCGTCCCTCGGACCTTGTACCCCTTCAGGACCCCTGCGGAAATCATCCGTCGAATCGTCCGGACATTGAGGTGAAGCTGAGCGGCAGCCACCTGCAAACTAAGTACAGGGCCGACGTCTCCATCAGTGTGATCTCTAGTCATTCGAAGTCCTCCCTTGGCCTGACTTGGCTGGAACAGCCTGAAACGAAGCTAAGGTCGGCTTCGGACTTCAACCCGGAAAAAAATTCCGGGGTACCCTCCGAAAGGCCCTTGTTGCAGGTACAATTGAATGATGCGCGGAATGACGGACGCTATGACTATCGGTGAACGAGTTTCCTGGTATCGCCGACGCCGCGGCATCTCCCAGAGAGTCCTTGCCGATCTTGTTGGGCGAACCGAAGACTGGCTGAACAAGATCGAGAACAATCGAATTCAACTCGATCGAATTTCGGTGATTCAGAATCTTGCGACGCAACTCGATATCACTTTGGGCGATTTGTTGGCGGAACCGAGCTTGGTCGACTCGTCGCAGGCTTCCGGCAAACCCACGGTTCCCGCATTGCGCGAAACTCTTCTGAGTTACAACCATCTAATGCCATTTGCTCAAAGCGAAATTCTCGCAACGCAGCCGATAGCCCAGCTCGAAGGGCGTTTACGGGCCGTATGGGATGCATATCAGTCAACGCGGTTCGCCTATGTAAGCGCCTCGTTGCCATCTTTGATTGCGGACCTCGATATCGCATCACGCAATCTGGCATCGCTCGACGCCGAACGCGCAACTCTGATGCTTGCTAGCGCCTATCATGCGGCCGCCACCGTCTTAGCTAAAGTCGGAGAGGTAGATCTCGCATGGGTAGCGGCGCAACGAGGTTTCGATATCGCTCAGCAAGTGAATGAACCCATGACATGGTTATCGCTCGCTAGATCCATAGCGCACGTAACAATGTCCACTGGCCGACATAAGGAAGCGGCGGTACTGGTTGGACAACTAGCATCACATGCGGGTCCCGTTACAAATAGCGCCTCACCCGAGTACTTGTCGATCTACGGCACACTCTTTCTTACGGGCGCGATGGCCGCCGCCCGTACTGACGATCGCAGCCTGACTAATGAATACCTGGATGAATCGGCAGCAGTCGCCGCCCGGCTAGGGCGCGATGCAAATTACGCATGGACGGCATTCGGTCCTACCAATGTCGAAATACATCGAGTATCGACCGCAATGGAACTCGGCGATGTCGAGACGGCGCTTCGAATCGGACCGCAAATAGACGCTTCCCCGCTGCCAACTGAGCGGCAAATCCGGCACTCTGTCGAAATGGCGCGCGCAAATAACGCACGGGGCCGGAAGGAGCAGGCGCTCAGTATCCTGCTGTCGGCGGAAGCCAGGGCGCCGGAACAGGTCCGACACCTCAGCCTGTGCAGAGATCTGGTGGTCCAGTGGGTTCGAGTTGGCAAGACCCAACCTTCCTCGACCCTCGCCGAACTTGCTTTGCGTATGAACCTGCTCTAAGCCCCCTACGATGGGTCGCATGAGCATCGTTGAACCTCCCCCGATGGCCACACCCCGAGTCGCCGCCGGCGCAGTCGTCCTTCGAGGAAGCGCGGTACTCATGGTGCGCCCCACCTACAAGGAGTACTGGGATATCCCTGGCGGCTACGTCGAGCCGGGCGAATCTCCAAAGGCAGCTTGCCAGCGAGAGATTCACGAAGAGCTTGGCCTAACTGTCGACAAACTCGAACTTGCGGCCATAGACTGGGCGCCAAACGAGAAGGAAGGCGACAAACTTCTATTTCTGTTTGCCGCTCCGGATTTGAATGGCATTGAGGTTGACGGTCTCAATTTTCCAGACCAGGAGCTGGACAAAGCTCAGTACATAGAGCTGTCCGAACTCGGCCGGTACACCGTTCCACGCCTAGCTCGACGACTCAGCGAAACAACGAACGCCTTACTAGCAGGCCGTGTTCCACTCTACCTTGAGCATGGCGACGACCCGAATACCGGTCACACGCACAACAGCAACGACAACCGTGGCTGATTAAGTTTTACCGACTGACGCTTGCGACCCGTAGGGCTGCTGAGTGGACCGCGTAACTCGCCGCGATCCCAGCCGCACGGCAGATTCCGGCGACGCAGGCGAAAAAGTAACCAGATGCCGCGAGTCCTAGTGCGATTGCTTCGTCGCTACCTGCCGCGGCGTGCTGGACCTCATTGCAGCTTGATCACTGGTTTGAACCCTACTTCGCTTAATAAGTGACTGCGGCCAACGCCACGGTGATCAACAGTAGACCGATGGCGACTAGCAGTAGTCGTGTCGCCCATCGAAGTCTCTTGTAGCGGTACCGGTGCAGACCCGACGCCCTCCACAATTCAACAAGCGCGCCCCGGAGTTGCTGCTCCGGGGATTGCTCTGCCATCGCTTGTCGGAACTCATCGAAGGTGGGCCAACGGTCACTGATACCGGCGTAGTTGTAGACAGCCGCCGCGGCGTCGCGAGGGCCATAGATCCGGTGGTCGACGCGGAATAGCGTAATCAGCGCCGTGGCCGCACAAGTGACCGATGCAGCGACCACGACGAGCGCACTGTACGCGGAAATCAGCACCGCCAGGTTGAGCCGCTGCGCGCTTTTCAGGGACAGTGCCAATGCGGTGCCAGCGACCACCAGTGCATTGGTACTCAGTACTGCCCCCGCTCGCGCGGTGACGGCGCCTCGAAGCTGATCTTCGCGCGCAAGATGCCAACGAATCGTCTCCAGTGTGTGCCCTCGTGCCCTGCCGGCAGGACCTCCCTCTATCACTACTTGATTGTCACTGGATGTGGTTCAAAGGAGGGGTGAATCGTCCGTCGGGTACCCCTGGACTGATCTCGCCAGTCTGTGGCGTTCTGCACTGGCCAGTCCTCGAGACTCATGACCTCCGCGACGCGTGGTGACACACCAATCTCATGAGACAGCACGCTCAGTGCGTCACGGTGCCCAGATGAGTCTCGGTTCGCGAGGCAGCAGCGATCAATTCCGGTGCCGCCTCATTGAGGGACAACGTCACGACGTGTTCTATTCCATACCGTGCATTCACTTCGTTGATGCGGTCTTGAACAGCTGTTCGCTGTCCATCAGGAGTCGTCGTCATATCGGCCCACCACAGCGCATCGCGGAGGGGCGTCTGTTCGTCCCGCCAATCCAGTTCGAGACCACGACGACGTGCCTCGACGCAAGCACAGGAGTGGTTCGCCACCAGCGCGCACAACCGCTCGTCGACGCCCTGAGCCTCCAAGAATCGCGCGCCGTCGACCGGATGAAATCCTGTGTGAACCAAGTCGGGCGCGTAGCCGACGTCATGGAGCCACGCGGCGGCAACGAGCAGGCCACCATCGTCAACGAGGTCAGCAGCGCGAGCAGCCTGCCGCGCGACACCTGCAACATGCGTCCATCGTCGCGGCAGCGACGATTCGAGCTTGGCACGAGCCAGCTCGGCCGCCCAGGTCACAAGATGGTCAGCCATGCATCCAAGTCTAAGGACGGATTACGCACTGTTGCTGCTACGAGTGGTTATCCGACCGATTCGGTTGACCGGCTGACCGCGACGACGCGGCACCTGCTGGATAGGTCGCACACTACGGCGCCTACTCACTCGATTGATTGGCTCTGGCGTCGGAGACGACGGTGGCATCGGAGACGACGGTGGCGTGACGAAGGACGAAAGACCTTGGGCAATAGCCTCATCGCTATTAGCTGCGGCGTGCTGGTACCGCATCGCTGCTTGGTGGGTGGAGTGACCGAGCCGTTCCATCAATCCAGCGAGTGTCGCACCCGTCGCCGCGGCCAACGTGGCACCGGTGTGGCGCAGGTCGTGCAGCGTGAGGTCCGTCTTGCCGACCTTGTCGTTTTCGTCTTCGTACTGCCAACGTCCGGCCGCCTGACAAGCTCGGTACCAATGCCGGTAGAACGTCGACGGCGCGAGATGTCCCCCACCTGCTGCCGGAAACAGCAACGCATCCATACCGGGCTCGACATGGTCACGAAGATGGTCTTCGAGAGCCGGGACAAGGTGCGGCGGCAACGTGACCGGTCGCTCGCCGGCTTCGGTCTTCGGCTTCTTCACCTTCCGGCGTGCAACACCCTTCGTCTTACTCTTCAGCCTGACGACTCCGTGGTT
This sequence comes from Nocardia sp. NPDC056564, assembly GCF_042793755.1. Taxonomy (NCBI): domain Bacteria; kingdom Bacillati; phylum Actinomycetota; class Actinomycetes; order Mycobacteriales; family Nocardiaceae; genus Nocardia; species Nocardia sp. NPDC056564. The sequence goes on along the minus strand of NZ_JBHTUR010000002.1, from coordinate 816,799 downwards.
AATCCAAACCTTCCGGCGCACCAGATCGACGTTCTTTCGCCTGAGTTCAGTCAGCTCGCCGAAACGAAGTGCACACCACGCGGCGAGCAGCACCATCGCTTGAAACCGGTCAGGCATCGTCACCGTCAGAACCTCAAGTTCCGCGAGATCCGCCGGCCGAACCTTATGAGCTGCTTTGACCGAGGTCGCACCGCGAATCCGGCACGGGTTCGTCGTCAGCCCGGTCTTCCTCTTGTCATCGACTGCCGAGTTGAAGATGGTCGACGCCAGGCTGTACACGCGCGCACGGAGCGTCGGAGTGTCCGGGTTCAGCTTCTTGTACCACTTGTCGATGAGTTCGCGATCCTCGAACAGCTTCATCGGCACGTCACCGAGCGTCGGCAGGATGTGTTTGTCGAGCCAGTCTTGGTAGTCCTCGCGCGTACGGTCTGCGAGCTCCCGGTGTCGCATCCAGCCTTCCGCGTACTGCCGGAACGTCATTGGCTTCGCCCGCACTTCGCCATCCGGGCTCGGAGGCGACCACAGATTACGGTCGATCTCCCGACGGCGATCCGTCAACCACGCTTCAGCGTCGATCTTTGCTGCGAACGTCGATGGCGCCTTGTACTGGATTCCGTCCGGACCGAGATACGACGCTCCCCAGCGCTTAGATCGCCATTGCCGAATAGTGCCGAACCCTCGCTTGGTTCCCTTGCTGTTTCCCATGTCCACCCCTCCTGCCCTGCACTAGATTTGCACCAGACCAGAGTACAAACCTGTCCATCTGTGTCCATACCTGTCACGAACGAATTCGTCATAACAGCAGCTAAGAGGCAGTAAATTGCCGGTCAGCACTCACCGCCAGAATAGCAGCGATACTGGTTCAATCCCAGTATCGCGCACCACCGTAGTACCAGATCAGCCCCGGTTCACACCGGGGCTGATCTGCGTTTTGGGCCTCGCCCGTCGACCTGCGCACAGGAACTCCTCAGCGGACCGAGCCTGGTGATGACGGCGGGTGATCGCGCAGACTGGACAGATGGGGACGCCTGAGGTTGATGCCCGCCCGCGGTGGCAGGCGACCGGGGACTCGAAGTTTCCGGTGGCCGCGCTGGTGGAGGGGCGGTGGTGGGTGTTGCGGATGAATTGTTTTCCGGATCATGCGTTGTGGACGTTGTTCATCGATGGGGTGGTTCGGTTCGATATCGATGATCTGCCGGCGGGGTGGGGGCGGCCGCTGGAGGGGGCGGCGCCGGGGTTGGAATCCGGTGTTGCCCAGCAGGTTTTGCGGGCTGTGGCGGGGCTGCGGGCGTACGGGAGTGAGGTGGGGCGGGCGTGTGATGATCCGTTTTGTTGTGGGTGAGGGGTCAGACGTCGAGGAAGCGGACGTCCTTGGCGTTGTGGGTGATGAAGGTGCGGCGGGCTTCTACGTCTTCGCCCATGAGGATGCTGAAGAGTTCGTCGGCTGCGGCGGCGTCGTCGAGGGTTACCTGGCGTAGGACGCGGACGGCGGGGTCCATGGTGGTTTCCCAGAGCTCTTTGGGGTTCATCTCGCCGAGGCCTTTGTAGCGTTGGACGCCGTCGTCGCGGTTGATCTTCTTGCCTGCGGCCAGGCCCTCGGCGAGGAGGGTGTCGCGGTGGCGGTCGGAGTAGGCGAAGTCGGGGTCGCTGCGCTGCCATTTGAGTTTGTAGAGGGGCGGCTGGGCCAGGTAGACGTGCCCGTTCTCGATGAGGGGGCGCATGAATCGGAACAGCAGGGTCAGCAGCAGGGTGGCGATGTGCTGGCCGTCGACGTCGGCGTCGGCCATCAGGACGATCTTGTGGTAGCGCAGCTTGGCGATGTCGAACTCGTCGTGGATCCCGGTGCCGAAGGCGGTGATGATCGCTTGGACCTCGGCGTTCTTCAAAACCCGGTCGATGCGCGCCTTTTCGACGTTGATGATCTTTCCGCGCAGCGGCAGGATCGCCTGGAACATGGAGTCGCGGCCGGACTTGGCGGAGCCGCCGGCGGAATCGCCCTCGACGATGTAGATCTCGGACTTGCGCGGGTCCTTGGACCGGCAGTCGGCGAGTTTGCCGGGCAGGCCGCCGAGGTCGTTGACGCTCTTGCGGCGGACGAGCTCGCGGGCCTTGCGGGCGGCGGTGCGCGCCTGGGCGGACGAGACCGCCTTGGTGACAATGGTTTTGGCGTCGGCGGGGTGGGCCTCGAACCAGTGGGCGAGACGCTCGTTGCAGGTGCGCTGGACGAATGACCGGACCTCGGTGTTGCCCAATTTGATCTTGGTCTGGGCCTCGAACTGCGGTTCGGCGAGGCGCACGCTGACGATGGCGGTGAGGCCCTCGCGGATGTCGTCGCCGGTGAGGTTGCCGTCCTTGTCCTTCAGCAGTTTCTTGTCTCTGGCATATCTGTTGACCACCGAGGTCAAGGCCGCACGGAAGCCCTCTTCGTGGGTGCCGCCGTCGTGGGTGTTGATGGTGTTGGCGAAGCTGTGCACGGACTCGGAGTAGCCCGAGTTCCACTGCATGGCGACCTGGAGGTCGTGGCCGGGACCCGTGCCGGCGAACGAGACGATCGAGTCGTGGATCGGCTGTTTGGTCCGATTGAGATGGCGCACAAAGTCTTCCAAGCCACCCGGGTAGTGGAAGGTGCGTGTCCGGTCTTCGGCGGAATCCGGCGCCTCGACTCGCTCGTCGGTCAGGACGATGGTCAGCCCCTTGTTCAGGAACGCCATCTCCTGCATGCGTCGCGCGACGGTCTCCAGGTTGAACGTGGTCGTCTCGAAGATGTCCGGGTCCGGCCAGAATCGCGTGGTGTTGCCGGTTCGCTTCGTCGGCGCGCCGCGCACCAGTTCCTCGGGCTTGGCGCGCAGGTAGTTCTGGGTCCAGTGATAACCGTCGCGGTCGATCTCCAGTTCGACCCGGGTCGAGAGGGCGTTCACCACCGAAAGCCCGACACCGTGCAGCCCGCCGGCCACCGCGTAGGTCGCGGAATCGAACTTGCCGCCGGCATGCAGCCGGGTCATCACGACTTCGACGGTCGGTATCCCGATCTCGTGCATCGCGACCGGGATGCCGCGGCCGTCGTCGGCCACTTCGACGCCCCCGTCGGCCAGCAGCGTGACGTCGATCCGGGTGGCGTAACCGGCCATCGCCTCGTCGACGGAGTTGTCCACGATCTCCCGGACGAGGTGGTGCAGGCCACGCTCATTGGTGGAGCCGATGTACATGCTCGGCCGCTTGCGGACCGCCTCGAGCCCCTCGAGGACCGTGACCGACCCGGCGTCGTAGTCCTGCTCGGCCGTCTTCGCCCTCGGACCGGTCGAGGTGGAGTTTCTGGTAGCCACTGGTCGGTAGACCTCCCCGCTTGTCGATCTCCGACGCAGCGGCGATCGCACACAGAAGGCCCAGGGATGGTGTTGCCGAGAAGTACGGGTCCTCGCGCGTGCTGCGCGCTACGCGCCGAAGGGTTCGCCGCTAGTTACATTTCCATCATAGCCACAAGCGGTCCTTGGGTGTCCATTCAACATGGCTAGAGCTCTCGCAGATCCATCAGAACCTATTGATTCGATCCCCCCTACGCGGACTGCACTACCAGACGCCCTGAGGGCGCGCCAGGCATCAATCGAGAGGAATTCCGAAAACTGGCGACAATCGCGTTCCATGACACGTCCACTATCGGAAGGCCCGCCGAGAAGAACCCCTCCGACCACCCACGACCAACGAGACAAACCCACCCCGTCCCGCCGACCGCGAACCAGCGACAGCCGCACTCCCTCTCGGGATCTGCAGTCTCCCTAGTGCCCCTATAGCGAGTGCAGAACCCGAGAGGGAGTGCGGATCCTTGCGCGATGACGAGACGACGGACGGGCACCGGGCAGCAGAACGCCCCCGTGCCGATGTGGGCAGGGGGGCGAGGCCGGGGTTCAGGCGGGGGTTAGATCATGGCAGCCGGAGTGGCAGAGACGAGCCCTCCGTCGATGAGCAGGTCCTGACCGTTGATGTACGCACCCTCGTCCGAGGCGAGGAACGCGACCGCGGCGGCGACTTCCTCGGACGTTCCGATCCGCCCCGCGGCCACGGTGGCAACCGCGGCCGCCTGGATCTCCGCCGAGGCTTCGGCCTCGAACGCCGGCGTCGCCGTGTAACCCGGGCTCACCGAGTTGACTCGAATTCGCCTGGGCGCCAACTCCGCCGCCAACGTGCGCGCCAGATTCTGTACGGCCGCCTTGCTCGCGGAGTAGAGCGCCGCGCCGGGGCTCCCCCGATGCAGCGCGAACGACGCGTTGATCACGATCGCCCCACGATCGGCCAGCAGCGGCAGCGTCTGCTGAATCGTGAAGAACGCCGCCTTGAAGTTGATGTCGATCACCCGGTAGAACTCGTCCTCGGTCACCTCGGCGAGCTGCTGAAACGCCCCCACACCCGCATTGGCGAACACCACGTCCAGCCGGCCGAACCGCTCCTCGATCGCGGCCGCCAGCGCCCCGAGATCCGCGAGCTTCGCGGCGTCCCCGGCGACCGCGAGCACCCGATCCCCACCGTCCAACTCCTCGACCGCGGCATCGAGCCGAGCCTTGTCCCGCCCGGTGATGACCACCCGGCCACCCTCGTCGAGCAGGCGACGCGCGGTGGCCAACCCCATCCCGCTGGTCCCGCCGGTGATGAGGGCGATCTTGTCGTCGAATCGGGAACTGCTAGCACGCATCTGGGGCGACCTTTCAAGACAGTTGAACTGTTCAAAGACTTACGTACAGTTCGACTGTTTGTCAACAGTCGCGCTATCCTGGTCGCTGTGATGACGGCACACCCCGAGCGGGCGCAGATCCAGCTGGCGAATGTGCTCGCCGCCGTGGGAAACCCGCTGCGGCTGTGCATCGTTCGCGTCCTGGCCGACGGGTGCGAGCACACCTGCGGCTCGATCGTGGACGGCGTGCCCAAGTCGAACCTGACCCATCACTACCGCGTGCTGCGCGACGCCGGGATCATCTGGCAGCGCGTCTCCGGCCGCGAGACGCTGCAATCGCTGCGCCGCGAAGACCTCGACGCCCGGTTCCCCGGCCTGCTCGACTCCCTGATCGCCGCGGCCAGGACCGAAGCCGGGGAAGCGGTCCCCGCCAAGGCCTGAACAAATCAGGAAAAACCGGTAATCACGTGAATATCGCACCGGCGCAGCTGATTTCATATTTGCGCATGGAATCATTCACTTACACTCGCCAGTGTGACCATCCCCACAGAGCTGATCGGTAGCATTCCCCGTTCCCCGGAGTTGCAGGCCGCGATGGCGGCCCACGGCGCAGGCGAGATCGATGACGCGGCCTTCGCCGAGGTGCAGCAACGGGCTGTCAGTGACACCATTCGCCGGTTAGAGGAGACCGGGTCGCCGGTCGTCACTGACGGCGAGCAGAGCAAACCCAGTTTTGTCACGTATCCGATCGCCGGGTCGAGCCAGTTGGCGCCCGCCGGCGCGGTGATCCCGTTCGCCGACGGGCACCAGCGGCAGTTACCGGTGCTGACCGGCGGACCGTTCCGGTATCAGGCGCACGCGGCCGACTACCTGCGGGCGGCGCAGGCGCTGGCGACCGTGCCGGTGAAACAGGCGGTGATCGCGCCGTCGGCGATGAGCCTGCTGTACCCGAGCGAACCCATCGACGGATATTCGCGCGAAGCCTTCCTCGCGGATCTGATCAACGAGGCCGAGGCCGACATTCGCGGCTGCCTCGACGCCGGCGCGCACAGCGTGCAGCTCGACTTCACCGAGGGCAGGCTGTCGCTGAAGCTCGATCCGAGCGGCGGCGTGCTCGATCAGTTCATCGAGCTGAACAACCAGGTGCTCGAACGCTTCTCGGCCGAGGAGCGGGCGCGGATCGGGGTGCACACCTGCCCGGGCGGCGACCAGGACTCCACGCACAGCCTCGATGTCGACTACGCCGGGCTGCTGCCGAAGATGTTGCAGCTGAAGGCGGGCAACTTCTTCGTCCAGCTGGCCAGCGAGCCGGACCCGGAGAAGGTGCTCGCGATCATCGCCGAGTACCTGCCCGCGGACGCGCGCGTCTTCGTCGGCGTGATCGACCCGATCGACCCGCGGGTGGAGACGCCGGAAGAGGTGCGCGACCGGGTGCTGGCCGCCGCCAGGCACCTGCCGGTCGACCGGCTCGGCACCTGCGACGACTGTGGGTTCTCCCCGTTCGCCGACGACACGTCGACCTCGCGGGAGACCGCGTTCGCCAAGATCACCGCGCGGCTCGAAGGCACCCGGCTGGCCGCAGAGCAGTTAGGGGTCTGACCCGGGCGACCCTCTGGACGCGGTCGGTGCGGCGGAAATGTCGGTGGTCGGCATTAGGCTGAGCCGCACAGTAAACCGAGCCAGGGGGTCGCAGCGTGACGGTTAGCCGGGAGGTCGAAGCACCCGCCGCGGCGGACGGGACCGACCCCGAACTCCTCGATCTCCAGGACGACATCTCGTTCGAGCTCGAGGAGGTCAACGAGCTGCTGGCCGAGCTGATCGCGTTGCAGGCCGACCGCAAGGCCAAGGACGGGGAGATCCTGTCCTATCGGCTCGGCGTCACCGGCGAGCAACCGGAGACGCTGGCCAGGATCGGCGCGCGCTACGACCTGTCCAGGGACCGGATCCGGCAGCTGCACACCAAGGCCGTGAGCCAGCTGATCCGCAACGCCCAGCTGAGCGGGCACCGGGCGGCGAGCGCGTTCGCCGTGCGCTATCCGGTCGGCGCGCGCGACCAGCAGTTGGTCCGGACGTTGCTGGTGGAGACCTACGCGACCGACACCGATATCGCGGCGAACGAGTTGTCGTACGTGAAGTTGCGGCTGGCCGGCCACGCCGCCGAGGACGCGAAACGCATCGCGGGCTTCGTCACGCAACGGATCGCGGCCTGGCAGAAGAAGACGAACCGGCGGCTGGCCAAGCTGCGCGACGCCGAACCGCGCGCGACGAGTCAGCTGAATCCCTGGCTGGGACAGGTGGATTGGCCGGGATCGGGCGCCACCCCGGACGCGCTACCCCTCACCTCGGCCCGCACGGTCGACAGCGACGACGACGGACGCGGGCACTTCTACCTCGACAAGGTCGGCCGCGACGTCCCGTTCGACTCCGGCCTGGAAGCGCGCCTGCTGTGGATCCTCAACGCGAGCGACCTCGTCGACTCGTTCCAGGAGCAACCGGCCGCCGTCGGCTACGACCTGGACGGCACCGAACAGCTCGCCTACCCGAGCATCGCCGCCCGGCTGACCGACGGCCGGGTCGTGCTGATCGACGTGCAACCGCTCGGACACGTTGCCTTCCACGTCAATCGGGCCAAAGCCGCCGCTGCCCGCGCCTACGCACACGGCAGGGGCTGGGGCTGGCTCGTCTGGACCGGCAGCCTCCTCGGCCTCCCCGATCTCCTCGCCCGCCCGGTCGACCCGAGCAGCGCAGCGAAACTGAACGAGCTGGTCGAGCACGGACCGGCGCCCTGGTCCGCGATCCGGCAGGTGCGCGACGAAACCGGCCTCGAGCTGCTCGACTTCATCGCCCTGGTGCTGCGCAACGAATGGCGTTGGGACCGTGGCCCGTTCCGGCTCAGCGCACCACCATCGCGCCCGCGAGGAACGTGACGATCAGCATCATCGCGCAGCAGGTCACCAGCTGCCAGTGATTGATGGTCTGTTGCAGATGCTTGATCGTGTTGCGCAGCGAGGTGTCGACCCGGCTGTGGTCGTCGATCGTGCGGCGCGCCTGCGCGAGCGAGTCGGCCCGCTCCTGGGCTTCCTGCTCCGCGCGCTCCAGCCGGGCGGTCAGCTTGATCAGGTGCTTCTGCTTGTCCCGCACCGATTTCCGGGACAGGGCCAGCGTCGTGCGCTGGTTGACCAGCTCCTGACGCTGCCGGGCGATGATCATCGCCTGCGTTTTCGTGTGGTGCTCCCAGTCGGCCACGGTGGCCCAACCTCCTGTCATCACATCACGGTAGCCCCAGACGATGTCACCGCGGACCCAGCCCGCGATGAAGTCGCGCAGCTCCAGCGGCTGCTTGCGCGGCGACGCGACCGCGCTGTGCTCGGTGTCCAGCACACCGGTCACCGTCTGGTAATCGCAAGCGGGCGGGGCGAAATCGGCGACGCCGAGGGCGTGCAGATGATCGACCCAGTAGCCGGGCGGGCACAGCCACAGCACGTCCTCGATGCCCGCCTTGCGCAGCCGGTCCGTATGTTCCTGCGCGAGCGGACGTTCCAGCGCGCCGCTGCGCACCTCGATGACGAACTCGCGCTCGCCCTTGCGCCAGTAGATGTCGACCGGCAGCCCATCCACCCGTCGATCCACCTCGGCCACGTCGGCGCCGTTCGCCAGCAACCGGCCGCACACCCAGTATTTCAGTCGCCGCATATCCCATTGCGCCGCGTCACATTCCGGGCACTTACAGCCGTATCCGCCGGAGCGCCTGCGGGCCCTGCCCGCGCCGTCCGCTATACCCAGCTCGGCAAGCATCGCCTGGCGACCGCAGGCGATCTCCGCCCGCTGCTTCGTTCTCACGCCACCACTCCCCTGCCCAAACCACCGCAGGTCTGGCGACCTACGCCATAGATCAAGAGTGCGCCACGCGCGCCGACCTCGCCAGTCCCCTTTACCCCGCGCCCGGGTGCGCCACAGTGTCAGATTTCCGGCTGAACGCCTGGTGTAGGCTGCGCCACAAGGAAATTCGCCGTGGCAGGCGGCCCGGACGACACGTATATGTCGGTAGATTGACAGTAGCCGCCATCCTGTGACGTCGCCGCGCCACGCGCCGCCGTGTGCTGCCGCACGCTGCTCGGGCGTCACCGGCGCGCGATAACGTTTAGGCTACGACGGGGTGCGCCTCGGTTGGGTGCCAATTCGTAAGCAGATCTGTTCCGGACAAACCGGATCGTGCCGACCTCGCCTGCGTCGGTGCGGAACGGCCCGCCTACGCTGCTTCGATCAGATCCGGGGAGGCCGGTGCGTAGCCGGTTTCCGTAGGCCGCGTATTTCCAACTGGGCGGATAGAATCGTCCGGCCCCGCGCGAGCTGGGCCGATACGGGGAAGTGGGTACTGGATGGAGCACGGTCAAGAGACCGGCGAGTCGATCGGCGCGATGCTGTCGAGCATCGCGGCGGTTCTCCGTGAGGTCAGCGACAAACTGGACGCCGTGGCGGCTCGGGTCGACGGTGTGGACACCGTCGGCGCCGCCGGTACCGTCCCGGCTGACCACAGCATCGAGGCGCGACTGGCCAAGCTCGAGGCGTGGGCTTTCCGTGCCGGGCAGGACATTTCGGGCATCGACGGCCGGCTGGAGCAGGTCGAATCCGGTGCCGCGCCGGCGCCCGCCGCGACCGTGTCGCACGCCGCGCCGGAGACCGCCGAGCGGCCGCTACCGCGCGCCGCCTCGCGCCGCAACTCGGTGCCCGCCGAACAGGTCGTCCAGCGCGAATCCGCCTCCGCCACGACCACTCCCACCGCCAGGGAGAGCGTCGGCAGCTCGCACGACCTGGTCCAGCCCGCCCGCGACACCACCACGGCCAGGGAGAACGCCACCGCGACCAGGGAGAGCGTCTCCCGCCGCTACGATTCCACCCCGCGCGACACCGCGCCGGCCCGCGATTCCGCCGCGCACGAGGCGAACTCGGTGCCGCAGCGCGGCTTCAGCACCCCACGCGAACCCGTGCCGTACGAGCCGGCCCCGGCGCCCGCGCAGAACTTCACCGCGCCGACACCGCGCGAACCGAGCCCGGCCCAGTCGACGAACTTCACCGCGCCGACGCCGCGGGAACCGCTACCGGTCCGGCAGTCGAGCTTCACCGCGCCGCGCGAACCGGCCGCCTCCGCGTACCAGAACTTCACCGGCCCGCAGGAGAATTCGTACGAGAGCATGATGCCCTCGGCGCCGGACAGCGCCGACTACAGCCGCGGGACGAACGGCGCGAAACCGGAGACCAACGGCAGTTCGCTGACCGGAGCCCACCGCGCCGACGAGGACCTGATCCCGGTCGACAACACCCACGTCGACAAGTTGCAGGCCATGCTCGACGAGCTGAAGAAGACCGCGGCCGCCCCGCTCGGCCGGTCCGACGTCTTCGGACCGCCTGCGACAGACCTGAACTCGACCAGCTACGCACCGGAACGCAGCACCGAGGCACCGCGCGACTACCGACTGTCCAGCCCGCCGAAGTAGAGCCGATCGAGTGGCACCGGCGATGTGCGGCAGGGAAAACCGCTACACGGCCAGCCGCTCGCAGGGTCTGCCGATATGCGCGCAGGCCGGCGATGTTCGCGCACGGCACGCAGGCGACTACTTGTCCGGTTGCTCCGCGGAGTCCACGGGCCGGCTCAGGATCGTCGCGATCAGCTCGCGCAGCCAGCGATGCCCGCTGTCGGCGGTGTTGCGCGGGTGCCAGGCGAGGCCGATCGCGACCTCGGGCAGCGGGAGCGGAATCTCGAACGCACACAACCCGAGCGCGGGCAAGGCGGAACGGGTCAGCAACGCGGGTGCCGGGCAGATCAGATCGCTGCCGTGCACCGCGAACAACGCGGTGGTCAGGTTCGGCACCGTAGCGACCACCCGGCGGGTGCGCCCGTGCAGAGCGAGGCGGTCGTCGATCGGCCCGCGCGCCTGACCAGTCCGCGAAATGCTCAGGTGCGCGGCGGCCGCGAACCGGGCGACCGTCACCCGTTCGGTGACCAGTGGATGATCGGCCGCGGCGATGCCGATCATCCGGTCGCCGAGCACGCGCCGCACGGTCGTCTCCGGGTCACCGTGATCGAGTACGCCGATCTCGATGTCGACGCGCCCGTCCCGCAGGGCCGCCGTGCCTTCGAGGGTGTCGGGCAGGAAGCGCAACGTCACTCCGGGCGCCTCGGCCCGCACGGCGGCCAGCAGCGGCCCGGCCAGCTCGGTGAGCACCATGTCCCCCGCCTGCACCGCGAAGTTCCGCTTCAGCGCACCGGGATCGATCGCGCCCCGCGGCGTCAGCAGCGCGCGCCCCTGCGCCACCAGAGTGCCGACCTCGTAACGCAATTCCAGCGCGCGCGGCGTCGGCACCAGGTTGCGGCCTGCCCGCACCAGCAGCGGGTCGTCCAGTGCCTCGCGCAACTTGGCCAGCGTCCGGCTCATGGCGGGCGCCGAGGTGTGCAGTCGTTCGGCTGCCCGGGTGACGCTGTTCGTCTCCAGTAGCGCGTCCAATGCCACCAGCAGATTCATGTCCAGCGCCTCCACCTCTGGATTATCGCCAGCGGAAGCGGAGTTTGCCAGCATTTCGCTGGCGACAATCCCCCGGCGAGTCTCGGCGCTGTGGGCTGCGTTTACCAGTCGTCGACTCGAATTCGCCTATTTGCCTTGCGAACCGTGCAGCAGATCGCCGGGCATGCCGGTGCTCAGGTCGTGCGACGGCGGCACGCCGAGATCCGGCGGCCTGGGCGCGCCGAGGCTCGGGCCGGGTGCGGCGACGTCGGCGTGCTGGGTCACCGGGTGCGCCGGCGGCGCGGCATCGACGGACTCGTGCTTGGTGGTGAGCCCGCGGTAGGACTCCGGGCGAACCGTGCGGAACCATTGGGCCGCCCGGGTGCGCAACGGCAGCCGGAACTTCAGGTCCGCCAGCATGTCGTCGATGTTGCGAATGGAGAAGGGCGTGATCACGGTGCCGTGCGCGTGGTGGCCGCGGGTGCGCTCCTCGGTCCAGCGCAGCCGGGCGTCGATCTGCTCGGTCGTCTGCTCGCGCGGCGGCAGGTCGATCTGGCCGGCCAGCAGCGCGGCGGTCCAGTGTGCGCCGACCTCGGCGTTGAGCGTGCTGATCACCGACGAGTTGTAGCCGGCGAAGGTCAGATTCGGCACGTCGAGCGGCAGGATCTGCCGGTGCAGGCGGAAGTTGCCGTGCTCGTCGGTGAGCCTGCGCTGCACGTACGGGGTCAGGAACGGCACCCGCTGCTGGAATCCGGTGGCGCAGACGACGATGTCGGCCGGGATGACCTGACCGTTGGCCAGCTGCACGGCGGGCTGCTGACCGCCACCGCCACGCATCTCGGTGATGGTGGTGTCGCGCTGCACCACGATCCGGCCGTTCGCGACCTGCTCGTAGAAGTTCTCGGTGGCGAGGCTGACCGTGCTCTCGGCGATCTGCTCGAACCGGCCCTCCGGCACCAGGCCGAGCTCGCGCAGGTTCATGTGCTTGGTGGCGAGTTCCTGGATCAGGTCGAGATTGCTGATCCGGAACGAACTTCCGGGGCCGTCCAGGAAGCGGTCCATCCGGCCCGGCTCCATGTGGTGGAAGTGCGCCTCGCCGAGGCGGGTCAGCATCAGGCGCTCGTAATCGAGCACCTTGGCCAGCTTGCGCGGCATCTTCCACAGCAGGCGGCGCGCCACCACGGTGGTCGAACCCGCGACGTCGCTCACCGCCTCGGCGATGTCGCAGGCGGACTTGCCGTAACCGACGACGACCACGGACTTGCCGCGCACCGCCTCGACGTCCAGGAACTCCGACACGTGCCCCAGCTGACCGCCCGCGGCGCGGAACAGCTCGATGCCGCGGAAGTCCGGCATCGCGGGCTCGCTGAACACCCCGTTGGCGATGACCAGGTGATCGCAGGACGTGCGATGGACACCGTCCCGATCGCGAATCTCCAGCAGCCAGCCACTGTCCACCGGGTCCGCGGCGACGACCTCGGTGTTGAGCCGCAGGTGCTCGCGCAGGCCGAAGTGGTCGGCGTAGGCGGCCAGATACGCCTGCATCTGTTCGCCGTCGAGCACCTTCGGATAGTCCGAGGGCATCGGGAAGTCGGAGAAGTGATAGGTGTTCTTGGAATTCTGGGTTCGCAGCCCCGGGTACCTGCGGGTCGCACTCCACACGCCACCGACATCGGGCGAACGGTCGAAGATCTCGACCGGAAAACCCTTCTGGATCAGCACTTTCGCGCAGGCAAGACCTGCGATACCCGCACCAACGATCGCGATGCGGTTTCCGCTCGTCATGCGCAGGAGATTACGTCGCTTACGGGCCACAGCAAAGTCGGTTGCCCTAATCGGCGATTCGATTCAGCACCTGGGCGCGGGTCCAGCGCGCCGGGGCGCCGCTCGGACGCGCCGGATGGACCGGCAGCTCGAGCAGCCCGCGGATCAGGATGCTCTCCCGCCAGCGCAGTTCGCCCGCGTCGACGGCCAGGCGCAGGTCGGGGAACCGCGCGACCAGGCGGGTAAGGGCGACGCGGGCCTCCAGCCGGGCCAGGCCTGCGCCGAGGCAGTAGTGGATGCCGTGGCCGAAGGCGATGTGGTTGGCCGGGCGGCCCGGATCGAAGGTCGTGGGTTCGGTGAAATGACGTTCGTCACGATTGGCCGAGCCGAGTGCGACCAGCACGAGTTCGCCCGCGGGGATGTCGGTGCTGCCGAGGGTGATCGGGGCGCCGGTGTAGCGCAGGGTCGCGATGTTCACCGGGCCGTTGTGGCGCAGCACCTCTTCGATCAACGGCGTGACGGAGTCCGGGTCCTCGGCCAGCGCGCGGTAGCGCGGCGGGTCGGTCAGCAGGGTGAGCACGGTGTTGCCGATCAGGTTGACCGTCGTCTCGTGCCCGGCGACCAGGATCAGGAACGCCATCGAGATCAGTTCGTCGAGGCTGAGCCGGTCGCCGTCCTCGGCGGCGGTGAGCATGTGCGAGATCAGGTCGTCGCCGAGACCACGCGTGCGGCGCAAGGCCACCAGCTGGTCGAAGTACGCGACGAGGGCGTCGGTCGCGGTGCGCATGGCCGCCGGCTCCGACATCGAGACGTCGACCACGGCGGTGGACCAGTCGCGGAACTGCGCGCGGTCCTCGACGGGCACGCCGAGCAGTTCGCAGATCACGGTGATGGGCAGCGGAAAGGCGTACTGCTCCAACAGGTCCACCCGGGCGGCGCCCGCGGCGGCGATCCGATCGAGGAGTCCGTCCGCGATGGACACCACCCGCGACTCGAGCGCCGCCATCCTGGCCGGGGCGAACGCCGGGGCGACCAGTTTGCGCAGGCGCGCGTGCCGCGGCGGATCGGCGTTGAGCAGGTGGTAGCTCGACCGCCGATTGGCCGAGGTGACCCCGCTGGCGCCGGAGGCGGAATGCCGGGCCTCGGCGCCCGCGGCGGTGTTCGGATCCTTGCGGATATCGGGATGGCGCAGCACCTCCTTGGCCGCGTCGTAGCCGACGACCAGCCACGCGCGCACCCCGGTGGGCAAGCTGATCCGATGCACCGGACCGTCCGACCGCAGCCGGCGGTAAAACGGATACGGCGTGCTGAAGAATTCCGCTGGCAACTCTCTCATCGACGCCGACCTCCCCGTTTCGCGAATACCGCTACGCCCCTTCGATGGTGACACGCCCCCCACCCCGCACACCGCGAACGTCGCCACCCCCATCCGCCCGATCGCGAACGCCGATCGCCACTGCACCGCACCCGCACGCAGCCGCAGCCGCAGCCGCAGCCGCACACAGCCGCAGCCGCACGCAGCCGCAGCCGCACGCAGCCGCACGCCTTTGATTTCCCGCACCTGAAGTCGCATGCGAATTTCGGTGCGGGAAATCAAAAGGCGTGCGGCGTATCAGAAGGGGTGCGGCTGCGTCGCTCGGGGACCGGGGCGGGATGGTGCAGCGGTCGGGTTCTCGTGCGCGGCCGTGCGAGCGCGTCCTTGTCTAGGGCGCGTGGTGATCGCCGGTCGCGGGGCGCACCCGGTTGATTCGGCGCGCGCGGCCTCGGTTACCCCGCTACCCTGCGCAGATGAGTTCGATCGCGCCCGTCCTGCGGGGCGCCCGGATCGCGAACTCGTTCGCGTTCGGGTTGCAGGGGTTCTTCTTCGCCGTGGTGTTGACCCAGTTGCCGCAGCAGAAGGACAAGTTCGGGCTGTCGGACGGGTTGATCGTCGGGTCGGTGGTGCTGGTGTCGCTGCTGGCCGGCGGCGGGAGTGTGGCCGCGGAACGGTTGGCGTTGCGCTGGTCGAGCCGGGTGACGGTGCGGATCGGGCTGTCGCTGATCGCGATCACCGGGACCGCGGTGGCGTTCGCGCCGAATACGGCGGTCCTGATGACCGGGCTCAGTTGCTATGGGATCGCGGTCGGCATCGTCGACGCGAGCACCAATATGCAGGCGGTGTTCATTCAGCACGGGTACGGGAAGTTCGTGCTGTCGTCGTTCTACGCGGCGTGGAGTGCCGGGTCGATCATCGGTGCGCTGTTCGTGTCGGGGTGCGAGGCGCTGGAGGTGACGCTGCGCGAGTCGTTGCTCGGCGCGGCGGGGATCGTGCTCGTGATCGGATTGCTACTCGGGCCGCGGCTGCTGGGCCCGCAGGAGGCCGAGGCGGGCCCGGCCGAGGAGGTCGTCGAACCGCCGCCGGTCGCGTTGCGGGCGTATCTGGTGTTCGGCATCGCGATGGCGTTGGTGTTCGCGATCGACCTGGCCGTCGGCAACTGGTCCGCGTTGTATCTGACCGACGACCTGCTGGCCAGTTCGGCGACCGCGGCCCTCGCGCTGGCCGCGTATCAGGGCACGTCGCTCATCGCGCGGCTGACCGGCGATCTGTTCGTGCGCCGGTTCGGGCCGCGGCGCGTGGTGCGGACCGCGGCGGCGATCGGGGTGACCGGACTGGCGATCGTGATCGCCGCGCCCGGGCCGGTCGTGGCCATCGTCGGCTTCCTGATCGCGGGCATCGGCATGCCGGTGATCGCGCCGCTGTGCTTCAGCGAGGCCGGGCAGCTGACCAGTGGGCGCGGACTGGACGCGCTCATCGCCCGGCTGAATCTGTTCAACTACGCGGGCACGCTGGTCGGTGGCGGGGTGGTCGGCGCGGTCGCGGCCGGCTTCGGGCATCGGATCGGCTTCCTCATCCCGCTGCTGTTCGCGGCGGCGCTGATCGGGTTGGCGCGGGTGTTCCACACCCGGCCCGATGCGGACAAACATCCCACCTCTCCGGGTGATCATGCTCTACTGGATTCATGAGCAACATCCCAGTCACCGTCGACCGGGCCGGCCTGTGGGACGCCGAAGAACTCAGTGACGTTGCGGCGGCGACCTTTCCGCTCGCCTGCCCACCGGAGGCGACCGCCGACGACATCGACATCTTCATCACCGAGGCGTTATCCGGGGAACGGTTCGGCGAGTACCTCAGCGATCCGGCCGTGACCGTGCTGAAAGCCGTTGCGGGCGACGAGATCGTCGGCTACGCGATGCTCATCGCCGGCGATCCAGCGGATCCGGCCGTGGCCGCGGCGGTGGGGCTGCGGCCGGTGGTGGAGATCAACAAGATGTATGTGATGCCTGGGCATCACGGCACCGGGGTGTCGACCGCGTTGATGTACGCCTGCTTGGAGCGCGCCCGCGAGGGTGCGTTTGCCGGGGTGTGGCTCGGTGTCAACCAGGAGAACGCGCGGGCTGTGCGGTTCTACCGCAAACACGGGTTCGACACGGTCGGCACCAAGACGAACACCGTCGGTAGCCAACGCCACGATGACTATCTGATGCGGCTGGTTTTCCCGCTCACTTGACGAAGTCCACCAGCGCGCTGTGGAAACTCGGCGCGATCACGGCCATCAGGTGGTCACCGGGCACCACGTGCAGCGCCGCCTCGGGCAGCGCGTCGGCGAGCCGCTCGGGCTCGGCGGCGAACGGATCGTTGTCGCCGGCCAGCACCAGGGTCGGCACGGTGACCTCGGCCAGGCCGCTGATCGGCCGGGAATCGAGCCCGGTCGCCACCGCCTGAATCGCCTGCCGGTCCGCGTGCACCGCGTCCGCGAGGATCCGGAACATCATCGCGGTCGAGGGCGCGCCCGCGTTGTCGTCCCGCATCGCGGTCTGCAGATCGGTCAGCTCGACGACCCGGCGATCGACGCCGCCGCAGTCCAGCACGCCGGACCCCACCCCGCCGATGACCAGCCGCTCGACCCGCTCATCCGACGCGGCGACCAGCAGCGAGATGATCGCGCCCATCGAATACCCCACCTGCACAACCCGATCGAAGCCCAGTTCGTCGTACAGCGCGCGCACGTCCTTGGCCATGAACTCCCACGAGTACTGCGCCGCGTCGTGCGGCTTGGCCGAACGCCCGTGCCCGCGTGCGTCGAGCGACACCACGGTGCGCCCAGCCGCCTGCAAAGCGCCGACCACGCCGGTGCTCATCCAGTTCGCGTTGGTGTCCGCGACCACGCCGTGCTGCAACACGACCGGAACGCCCTCGCCCTCCCACACCCGATAGTTGAGTTCCAGGCCGTCCCACGTCGTGAACTTCGTCATGACCGGATCGTAATGCGCGGCCCCGGATTGACATGTTCTCCTTGTTCAGTATTTACTGAACACATCGTTCCTTGCAGAACAAACAGCACTCAGGAGCCGCCATGACCGCCGCGATCCGCACCGAAGGACTGACCAAGCGCTACGGCAGGCACATCGCCATCGCCGACCTCGACCTAGAGGTGCAGCCGGGCGAGGTGTTCGGTTTCCTCGGCCCCAACGGCGCGGGCAAGTCCACCACCATCCGCATTCTGCTCGATCTGATCCGGCCCACCGCGGGCCGCGTCGAGGTGCTCGGTGTCGAGCCCCGGGCAGGCGGGGCCGGGCTGCGCCAGCGGATCGGTTATCTGCCGGGCGAATTGGCGATCGAGGGACGCAACACCGCGCGCGACCTGTTGCGCTTCCTCGCCGATCAGCGCGGCACCGTGCCCGCCGGGCGGATCAACGAGCTGGCCGAGCTGCTCGACCTGGACCTGTCCCGCAAGGTCGGCGCGATGTCCAAGGGCAACAAGCAGAAGGTCGGCATCGTCGCCGCGTTCATGCACCGGCCCGAACTGCTGATCCTGGACGAACCCACCTCCGGCCTGGATCCGCTACTGCAGCAACGGTTCATGAATATGGTGCGCGAGGCCAAGGACAACGGGCAGACCGTGTTCATGTCCTCGCACGTGCTCAGCGAGGTGCAGCAGACCGCCGATCGCGCGGTCATCATGCGCGCCGGGGAGTTGCTCGGCACCGAGAACGTGGACGATCTGCGCCGCCGGTCGCCGCGCTCGGTCGAGCTGGTGTTCGGCGCGGACGTGTTCCCCGACGACTTCGCCCGGCTGCCCGGCGTGCGGGACCTGCACGTGGATGGAAAGACGGTGCGCTGCACCACCGAGGGCGAGGTCGACGAGCTGTTCAAGACCGCGGCCAAATACCAGCTGGTGAGCGTGCTCTCGACCGAGCCGGACCTCGAACAGATCTTCTTCAGCCGCTACCGCCGCTGACTCGAATCACTCATCCGCACAGGAGAACTCGTCATGACTCGCTCAATCTTCACCCAGACACTGAAGGAACAGCGGCGCGGGCTGATCGGCTGGTCGATCGGCATGGCCATCGTGCCGCTGATGTATCTGCCGTCCTACCAGACGCTCAAGGAGCAGGGCTCCCTCGACATCAAGCAGAACCGGATGTACGAGGCGATGGGTCTGAGCGACTTCGCCAGCGCCGCAGGCTATCTCAACTCGACGATCTTCTCCCTGATGGGCGTGTCGCTGCTGATCATCTTCGCGGTGACGTTCGCGACCAGGTCGGTGACCCAGGAGGAGAACGGCATGCTGGATCTGCTGCTCGCCCAGCCGATCGGCCGAATGAACCTGCTGGCCCAGCGGTTTGCCGCGCTCACCGTGCAGACCGCGGCGGTCACCGCCGTGCTCACGCTGAGCGTGCTGGCCGGGGCGAACGCGGGCAAGATGAACGTCCCCGCCGGGCACATCCTGGCCGCGAGCACCGGGCTCGGCCTGCTGGTCCTCGCCGTCGGCACCATCACGCTGCTGCTCGGCGCGATCACCGGAAAGCGGGCGCTGACACTGGGACTCGCGTCGCTGGTGGCGGTGGCGGGCTATCTGGCGAACAATCTCGGCGGCATGTTCGACGGCGGTGCGTGGTTGCGCAAGCTGTCGCCGTTCTACTACGCGAACGGTAGCTCGCCGCTGGTGAACGGGTGGAACGGTCTGCACCTGGCGGTCCTGATCGTGCTCGCCGCGGTGGCTTTCGTGCTCGCGCTCGGCGCGTTCGAACGCCGCGACCTCGCGGTGTGACCGACACGGCCCCCGCCCGGTTTGCCGTAATCCTTACTACCGAAGGGATACTCGGTCCATGAGTTCCACGGACGACATCGCCCCCACCCCGGAACAGCTGGCCTTCGTGGAGGATTTCGCGCTGGTCCTGGAACGCATGGGCCTGGTCCGGATGACCGGCCGCGCGGCGGGCTGGCTGCTCGTCGCCGAGCCGCCGGAACAGACCTTCGGCCAGATCGCCGACGCGCTGCAAGCGTCCAAGGGCTCCATCTCCGGCGCGCTCAAGGCGCTCGTCACCATGCGCTGGGTGGACAAGATCTCCAAGCCCGGCGACCGCAAGGACTACTACGCCATCCGCCCCGGCATCCTGCCCGAACTCACCCGCCAGCAGAGCGGCATGTACAACGACCTCACCACCATGACCTCCCGCGGCCTCGCCCTCTTCGACGACCCCAACGGCCCCGAAGCCGCCCGCGTCCGCGAAACGCACGAATTCTTCGTCTGGATGGGCAAGGAACTCCCCGCCCTGATCGACCGCTGGTACGCGGAGCGGCGCGCCTGAGTCAGGCGAGCAGCTTGGTCTTCAAGGCGGTGCGGTCGGCGTCGGTGAGCTTCAGGCCGTCGCGGACGTAGTTGTCGAAGCTGCCGTAGGTCTGGTTCGCCTGGTCGAAGGCGGCGTCGAGCCAGGGCTGCTGGACGCCGTTGATCGGGTCGTTCGGGTTGGCGTTGCGGTACTGGTTGGACAGCAGGTAGTCCTGGTTGACCGTGTCCCGGTCGACGCCGAGCAGGGTGAGCAGGACGGCGGCGGTCCAGCCGGTGCGGTCCTTGCCCGCGGTGCAGTGGAACAGGACCGCGCCATCGGTATCGATGATGTCGCGCAGCACCGAGGCGAACGCCTGATTGGCGCCGGGCGCGGTGATGAACGCGCGATAGAGGCTGTCACCGCCGGTCAGGGTGGTGGCCATGACCTCGGGCGGCGCCTGGCCGATGACGTCGTCCCAGTTCGCGGTCGCGCCGGCGGGCACCTTGTCCGGGCCGAGGGCGCGTTCGTAGACCGTGCGCAGGTCGTCGACGACGCGGACCTGGCGGCCGGTCAGTTCGGCGAGGTCGGCGGGGGTGGCGTTGTTCAGCTGGCCGGTGCGGTAGACCAGCCCGGTGCGGACCGTCTTGCCCGTGCCGGTCCGGTATCCGCCGAGGTCACGAGCATTCTGCACGCCCTGCAAGTTCAGCGAACGGTCGAACGCGAGCGTCGAGGCGGCCGGCGGTTCGGCCAGCGCGGCGCCGGTCACGGGCCCGAAGGCGACGGCCAACCCGGCGGCCAGCGCGATCGGGGTGCGAAGCGTGCGGGTCATGCGAGTGCTCCAATCATCGGTCCCCCGAGACCCCAGCAAACCAAATGAAACATCGCCGGTTCAAACCAGGGGGTTTACGCGGGGACCTCGAAGCGCGACAGCGCGAGCAGGCGCGAGATCGCCCGCAGATACTTCTTGCGGTACCCGCCGTCGAGCATCTCCGGGGAGAAGATCTGGTCCAGCTTGGCCCCGGACACGGTGACCGGGATGCTCGCGTCGTAGAGCCGGTCGGCCAGCACCACCACGCGCAACGCCACCGCCTGATCGGTGACCGGATGCACGTTCGCGATGAACACCGACGACACCCCGGCGATCAGCGCACCGAACTTCGACGGGTGCAGGGTGCTCAGATGCTTCAGCAACGCGTCGAAGTCGTCGAGCGTGGAACCCGGTGTGGCAGCGGCCCGTTCGGTCAGCACCGCCGACGAGGTCGGCTCCGGCGCGGGCGGCAGATCGCGGTGCCGATAGTCCGGGCCGTCGACCCGCACCGGCTCGAAGATCGAACCGAGCTTCTTGATCTCGCGCAGGAAATCCTGTGCGGCGAAACGACCTTCGCCCAGCTGACCCGGCAGCGTGTTGGAGGTCGCGGCGATCGACACGCCCTTCGCCGACAGCTCGGTCAGCAGCCGCGAGACCAGCATGGTGTCGCCGGGATCGTCGAGCTCGAACTCGTCGATGCACAGCACGCTGTTCGCCGACAACCGCTCCACCGCACTGGTGAAGCCAAGGGCGCCAACGAGATTGGTCACCTCGCCGAACGTGCCGAACGACTTCGGCGCGGGCGCGCTGTGGAAGATGGAGGCGAGCAGGTGGGTCTTGCCGACGCCGAACCCGCCGTCGAGGTAGAGCCCCGCCCCGGACACCTGCTTCTTCTTGCCGAACAGGCTCTTCTTGTTCACCGCCTGATGGATCTTGGCGACCTCGCCGGCGAACTGTTCGGCCTTGCGCACCGCCGCCGCCTGGCTCGGCTCCTTGGGGTCGGGAATGTAGGAGCCGAAGCTGACCTCGTCGAACATCGGCGGGGGCACCATCTGGGCGACGAGCTGGTCGGCCGGAACCTCAGGGTGGCGGTCGACGAGGCGTTCTTGCATGTGCAGAGCCTAATGACGTGGTGAGATCTACCTCCATGCAGCGTATCCACAATGCGATCCAGCTCACAGACCTGCGCCCGGACGAGCTCGCCCAGTTGTACGCGTACCCGGCCGAACTGCGCGAACCGTTCGTCCGCGCGAATTTCGTGTCCAGCATCGACGGCGGCGCGACCAGCGACGGTCAGTCCGAGGGGCTCGGCACGCCGGCCGACAAGGCCGTGTTCCTGATGCTGCGCGAGCTGGCCGATGTGGTGCTCGTCGGCGCGGGCACGGTGCGCTCGGAGAACTACGGCGGCGCCAGGACCGATCCGGAGTACCGGCGCGCGCTGCACCGGCGCGGCATCGGCGGGCACCCGGACGGCACCGCGCCGCCGATCGCCGTGGTCAGCGCCAGCGCGGCGATCGATCTGGGCGCCCGGCTGCTCACCGACACGACGGTCCCGCCGTTGATCATCACCACGACCACCGCCCCCGCCGATCGCAAGCGGCAACTGACCGACGCGGGCGCGGACGTGATCGAGGCGGGCGACGTCGCGGTGACCCCGAAGGCGCTGCTGCGCGTGCTCGGCGAACGCGGATTGCTGCGCGTGCTGTGCGAGGGCGGGCCCCATCTGTTCGGCGAACTGCTGGCCGCCGACGCGGTCGACGAGCTGTGCCTGACCACCGCTCCCCTGCTGGTCGGCGGCACGGCCCGGCGAATTTCGCTGTCCGCGCACGAGTTCCACCGCCGCATGTCCCGCGCGCATATCTTGCTCGACGACGACGGCACGATGCTGACCCGATGGGCCCGTGCATGAAACAACCGCCCGAACCTGGCAGGCTGTAGCGCATGCGCTGGACTCGGGCCGTCGTGCTGGCCGCGACACTCTCGATCATGATCGCCGGATGCGGGGCGGGACCCTCCGACCGTCCCGGCGTCGCCGTCGAGCGCCAACAGGCCGGCGGCATCGCCCCGACCTCGGTCGCCGCGCCCCCGCCGCCGGCCGCCGAACTGCCCAAGACGGATCTGGCGTGGAAGGACTGCACGACGCCGACGCTGGATCTGCTCGGCCTCGGCCCGGCCCCCGCCGGGCTGGTGCTCGACTGCGCGGAATACACCACCCCGATCGACGCGAGCGGCGGCGTGCTCGGCAACTTCCGCGCCGCGGCGATGCGGGCCCGGCTGCCGCAGACCCCCGCGGACGCCGCGCCGATGATCCTCACCTCCGGCACCGACCGCTCCTCCACCGCCACCCTCGCCGGGCTGGCCGCCGGGCCGGCGAGCGCGCTGCTGGCCGCCCGCCCGATCGTCGCGGTGGACCGGCGCGGCATCGGCAGCTCGCAGCCGATCGACTGCCTGCCGCCCGAGGTGCGCAAGGGTCTGGCCGACAACGCCCAATTCGGTCCCGGCGCAAACGATCCCGTCGAGGCGATGACCACGTTCAGCCAGGACGGCACCATCGCCTGCCGCGACTTCCTGCAGCCGTACGAGGGCGCGTTCGACGCTCAGCACGCCGCCGACGACATCGAACAGCTGCGCAGGCAGTGGCAGGTCGAGCACGTCGCGCTGCTCGGTTCGGGCAACGGCGCGAAGGTCGCGCTCAGTTACGCGCGCAGGTACAGCGACCATCTGGCCCGGCTCGTCGTCGACTCCCCCGAGGCGGTCGGCGCCGACTCGATCACCAGGGCCGAGCAGCAATTGGAAGGCGCGGAGGCGGCGCTGACCGCGTTCGCCCAGCGCTGCACTGCGGTCAACTGCTCGCTGGGCCCGGATCCGCGCGCCGCGATCACCGATCTGGTGACCCGCGCCGGTTCCGGTGGGCTGGGCGAGATCTCGGCCAACGCGCTGCTCACCGCGGTGTCCGGGTTCCTCGGCAGTCCGCGGGCCGACCAGGCCAACCGGGTCCGGGAACTGGCCGACGCGCTGTCCGCCGCCGGGCGCGGCGATCGCGGCGCGCTCGGCAACCTGATCCAGCGCGAGTCCGCGGCGGTCGGCGGCGACGGTCAATTCGTCAACCGCTGCACCGACACTCAGCAGCCGCCCACGCCGACCAAGGCGAAGGAACTGATGAGCACCTGGGGCGCGAAGTACCCGGTGTTCGGCAAGAACACGGCGATCGGGCTGATGGCCTGCGCGGCCTGGCCGGTGTCCACCGCGCCGCCGATGCCGGACAAGCTCGGCATTCCGGTGCTGGTGCTCGGCGGCGTCGCCGATCCGGTGGTCGGCAATGCCGGGCAGGCCTCGGTCTCCGGCGCGCTCGGCGCGGCCGGGGCGCGGCATGCCGGACTCACCTGGCAGGGCTGGGGCCATCCGGTGTCCACGCACTCGGCGTGTGCGCAGCGCGCCTTGGTCGACTATCTGAAGGACGCGAAGCTGCCCGCCGACGGGACCGCCTGCCCGGCCTGATCCGGCCGCCCGAATAGCGCCTCTAGCGGCGCGTCGAACAGGTCCGGGCAACCGCGAGAACGTGATCCGGTGTACCGTGCCCCAGTGTTACTTCGACAGCTCGAGCCCCGCACTGCTCGCACCACCGCCGAGGTGATCAAGTTCGCACTCTGGCCCTTCGCGGTCATGACCGTGTTGAACCGGGTGTTCATCAAGGCTGTCAACGGTTTCATCACCGACGACTTCCGGCCCGTGTACCAGGCCTCGCTCGATTTCCTCAACGGGCGACCGGTGTACACGGCCAACTTCGACTCGGTCGACCCGCACTACCTCTACTACCCCAGCGGCACGCTGCTCATCGCGCCGGTGGCGTGGGTGCACGACTACGAAAAGGCCCGCTGGCTGTTCATCCTGCTGAACGCGGCCGCGATCATCCTGGCCTGGTACCTGCTGCTGCGCCTGTTCCGGTTCACCGTGAATTCGGTGGTCGCGCCGGTGCTGCTGCTCGCCATGTTCATGTCGGAGACGGTCACCAACACGCTGGTCTTCACCAACGTGAACGGGTGCATCCTGCTGGCCGAGCTGCTGTTCCTGCATCTGCTGCTCAAACGCCGGGATCTCTGGGCGGGCGTGGCGCTCGGGTTGAGCATCGCGGTGAAACCGACGCTGGTGCCGTTGCTGCTGATCGCGCTGGTGCGCGGGCAGTGGAAGGTGTTCATCACCGCGCTCGGCGTGCCGATCGTGCTGACCGCCATCGCCTGGCCGATGTCGAAGGACCCGGAGAAGTTCTTCACCCACACCGCGCCCTACCTGTTCGAGACGCGCGACTACTTCAACAGCGCGATCGCGGGCAACGGCGAGTACTACGGGGTGGCGCCGTGGCTGATCTGGTTCATGCGGCTGGGCATGGGCGTGCTGGTCGCCATCTCGCTGTGGTTGCTGTGGCGCTACTACCGCGAGGACGAACTGTTCTTCGTCTGCACGTCCTCCGGCGTGCTGCTCACCGCGATGTTCCTGCTGCCCTCGCTGGGCCAGATGTACTACTCGATGATGCTGTTCCCGTTCCTGATGACGGTGGTGCTGCGCAATTCGGTGCTGCGCAATTGGCCGGCCTGGCTGGCGGTGTTCGGGTTCATGAGTTACGACAAATGGCTCTCGGATCGCTGGCAGCACATCGGCCGCGACCTCGAGTACCTGCGCATCACCTTCGGCTGGGGGCTGCTGCTGGTCGTCGTCTTCTGCGTGCTCGGCGATCGGTACCTGGCCGCCAAGCGGGAAGGGCGGCTCGAGTTCGGCATCGACCCGACCTGGATCAAGCCGGTCCCGGCCGCGGCCGATTCGGCCGGCTCGGCGAACGGTTCCGCGCCGACGGTGGCGAAACCGATTAGCGTGGAGTGATGAGTTCCGAAGCCGATACGTCCCTGCCCGCGCCGCGGATCCAGCTGACGCCCCAGGAATGGCGCCTCAAGCTGAACCCGGAGGAGTACGCGGTACTGCGCGAGGCCGCGACCGAACGTCCCTTCGTCGGCGAATACACCGACACCAAGACCGAGGGCGTCTACGCATGCCGGGCCTGCGGAGCCGAATTGTTCCGCAGCACCGAGAAATTCGACTCCCACTGCGGCTGGCCGTCATTCTTCGACCCGGCCGCCTCCGACGCGGTGATCCTCAAGCCCGACGACACCCTCGGCATGCGCCGAGTCGAGGTCCTGTGCGCCAACTGCCACAGCCACCTCGGCCACGTCTTCGAAGGCGAGGGCTACAACACCCCCACCGACAAGCGCTACTGCATCAACTCCATCTCGTTGCGGTTGCAGCCTGCTGAGGGTTCGGCCGGCTAGAACGGCAGGGTTCAATCGCCCGCAGGCACCGGGTGAGGATTTCGAGGTCGGGCAGGCGCTGGAACTCCTCGCGGTAACGACGCTTGAGCTCTTCCCTTGACGCGAAGTGTTCGAATCCGCTGCCGCCCTTCCACCACAACTTTCCGGGCTGGTCGCCGAACGCCGGTTCCTGCCAACGCGCGCGCAGGACACCTGGCCACAGAGCACCTCTAGCCGAGTCGAGCAGATCGTGTGGGACGGTGGGTTCTGCGGGTTCGAAGCGGTAAACGGTGCCTGTCCGATCGCCTACGTAGCGGCGGCCGCATCGACGGACGGGTCCGGCTCGACCACGGCTCCGGGCAAACTGTCAGCGACCACGTTGGCACCTTCGTGCTCATGCAGGACGACAAAGGAACCTGGGAGGTCTGCACAGCGTTTGTGCTGAGCACCACGGGCGTAGCCTGAGCCGCACGGCGGCTCGAGCAAACGAAAAGAGCCGGGCAATGTCCGAGCGCACCCCGCGCGGTCTCGTCACGAAGTACCGCTGGTGGTCGCTGCTCGCGCTCATCGCGTTAGCCGCCCTCACCTATCCGCTCTACGGTCACTCGGTTGCCGACTTCGGCCAGTCACTGGCCGATTCAGGTCGGGCGGACGGCGGGTTCCTCGGTGTGCTCGAGATCGTCGCCGCCTACGCCATTCTCCCCGCGGTCCTCGTCCTGGGGGCGATCGCCGGTGTGCTCACCGGCCTCGGCAAGCTGATCCTGGTGTTCGTCGTGGTCGGGCTCAGCGGCGCGGTGTTCGTGCTGGTGCGCCGCCGCCGGCCACGACGCGGCACCACCGATCAATCACCCCGGCGCGACCCGCACCGCGACTAGTACCGCCCGGAATCTCCATCGGCCAGAACGATATACATCGCCGAGACCAACGCGCCCGCCTTTCGCCCGGAAGGGCCGGCGATCTCGGCGCTCGACTCGGCATGTGCGCACGTTCAGCGGAGCGGCGTCCCCGAAATACGCTGCTGGACAACTGATCACGAGGAACTGGCGTAGGTGACTTCTCGACGGATGCCTACACCAGTTCTCGTGATCAATCGACCAGCAACCGCGCCGAACGCCGATTCGGACCAGCGACAAACCAAGATGCCTGTGGGTCGAGCGATCATTGTCGGTGGGCGGGTGCCGGCCTCACTGCGACGAGCATCCCGCTGATGTGACTCTGACCATATCCACCGCGTCGGCTTTACTATTGCTTTACCCTAAGAAGGCAGGCAGATTACATCGATCGAAGGATGCTCCCAATGAACGATCTGATCAAGACCCTCGCGCAGGACGCCAACTGGGACAGGTGGGTGGCCGTCAACTCCGAATCCGGAAGCAAGGACGGCTGCATCTCCAAGGCGGGTTGTATTTCCAAGGCGGGCTGCATCTCCTAGTCGCGGTCGCGGGGCCGAGCAGGCTTCCGGCTCGGCCTCGTCCGGCTCAGGACCACCATGACCGATACCGCCGCGACCCGTCCCTTGCCCGCCGCCTTCGTCGAGGCGACCCGCGACATCCCGTTCTATCGGGACTACGCGGCCGCGAACGCCTACCCGATCATCACCAAAGCCGATCTGGCCGAAACGTTTCCGGATTCCTTCATGACCCCCCGGGTCACCGAAGCGCTGACCTCCGGTGCCGCGCAATACGTCTGGTCCACCGGCACCAATCATGCCCGGATGCCGCTCATCCGGCCGCCGCTGTTCCTGCTGAAGTCCTATTACACGGTGTGGCGCGATCATCCGGAGATCGGCGACACCTTCGCCGCCGGCGCGCCCCGCGTGTCGGTCACCACGCGACTGGCCACCGATCACGTGGCCCGGGTCAACGAGGCCAAGGGCGGCGACCCGGGCGATCTCGCGCGCCGCAGGCTCGATGACCGGACCGTCTACGTCAACCGCCACCTGGATCCCGCGCTCTGGTCATCGGACGCCGTCACCACCATGCTCGCCGAGATCGCCGCCGTGCAGAACGAAACCGATTACCGCCGTTACCATCTCGATTGCTCGTCCTACCACGCCGCCCATCTGCTGCTGGCCGCGGGGCGACGATTCCCGCAGCCGGTCAGCGCGATTCACGGCTACGAGTTCACCCCGCGCAACGTGCGCCGCTTCCTCACCGAGCGGCTCGACTGCCCCGTCGTCGAACTGTTCGGCAGCACCGAGCTCGGCTATCTGTACTACGGCGATCGGCACGGCCGCTACCACCCGCACCTGGATGAGATGACGGTCGAACTCGAACCGATACCGGGCACCCGGGGCATCCACAGCCTCGTCGTCTCCAGTATCCGGAACCCGTACATGCCGTTGCTGCGCTACAACACCGGCGACTGCGTGCACACCAGCGACGGTTCGGCCGACCCGAGCGGCATCGTGCGCTTCTGCGGGCGCGAGAAGGAACTGCTGGTCACCGACACCGCGATCACCTCGCAGGCCGAACTCGACGACGTGATCGCGACGATCAGCCACGAGGTATTCGTCTATCAGCTCTCGGTGGAACACGCGTCCGCCGAACTCGCCTACACGACCTTCGACGGCGCGCCGCTCGACCGGCAGGCGTCCGCCGAACTCGCCGCCGCCACAACACGATTGACCGGCACGCCGGTCACCGTTCGGCACCGCCAGCACATACCGATCGGCAAGTCGGGCAAGTACGCCTGGCTGGTCCGCGGAAGGAGCACGCGATGAACGATCACGACGTCCTCGGCGATCTGTACGAAGAAACGGTCCGTTACGTGCGCGACCACAACCAGGTGGACGAGCCTACCGCCCGCATCCAGATACGCGAGGCGGTGCGCTATCTGATCCTGGTCTCCGCGCATCGCGAGGAACTCACCGGGCTGTTCCTGCCCGTCGAGCAGGCGATCGACGAGGTATGGCACTACCTCATCCTGCAGACCCGCGAGTACGCCGAGCTATGCGAGAACCGTTTGCCCGGTGGGCATTTCATCCATCATCGGTCCATCTCCTACGACGCCTACGGGCAGCGGCAGCCGTCCCGCGAGGCGATGATCGAACAGTTCCTGCGCTGGATTCCGTTGTACTGCGCCCGCTTCGGTGAGTTCGACGCCGAGGGCGGCCGGTGGTGGACCATGGTGCGGTTCCTGCACGAGGAAATGGGTCACAGCCTCGCCGAGATCTCCGCGCTAGCGCCCGCCGACGCGTCGAGCTGACCGGACCGCCGCGGCGATCACCAGTATCGCCAGTCCGATCTGCACGATCAGCACCGTCACCAGGCCGGCCGGTTCACCGGACGTGCGGACCACGACACCGAACACCGTCCCCAGCACAGCCGCGCCCGTCGCGATCGACACCTGCTGCGCGGTGAGCAGCACGCCACCCCCGACGCCGGCGAACCCCGGGGGCACCAGCGACAGCATGTGCGCGTTCATCGTGCCCAGCGTGATCCCCTGCCCGGTGCCGATCAACAGCATCGCCACGCACATCAGCAGGATGGACGCGCCGTGCACGCCGACCGCCATGCTCGCCAGGCCGACGCCCTGGATCGACGCGCCGAGCGCGATGGCGCCGACCCCCAGCCTGCCGCGGATGCGCGGCACCGCGAACGAGGAGAACAGGAAGCCCACCGCCATCGGCGCGGTCAGCAGGCCGGCGATCAGCGGCGCATGGCCGAGGCCCTCCTGCAAGGTCTGCGGTAGCGCGTAGAGGAATCCGCCCGCGCCCGCGAAGAAGGGCAGCATCAGTGCCAATGCCCACCGCAGCTCGGGGTCGGCGAACATCCCCGGCGGAATCACGGTGGGCTTTCCCGTTGCGGCACAGCGCCGTTGGTGCGCCACCCAGGCCAGACCGACGGCGACGGTGAGTACCGCGAGGGCGATGGTGAACGGGCCGAGAACCGTCGACATCGCCGTGGTCAGCAAGAACGCGAGCACGGTGAGCGACAGCAGTACACCGCCGCGACCGTCGATGTACTGGTCGATGTTCGGCTCGGTGTCGGGCACCAGCCGCGGCAGCAGAATCAGCCCGAGGACGCCGACCGGGATGTTGATCAGGAACAGCCACCGCCACGCGTCCGGTCCGCCGACCAGATCGAGCAGCGCGCTGCCACCGATGAGACCGACCAGTGCCGATACCCCGCTCATCGAGGAATACCAGCTGATCGCTCGGTCGCGGCGCGCCCCCGCGTGCGCGGTGACCAGCCCGAGCACCTGCGGCATCACGAACCCCGCGGCGAGGCCCTGCACCATGCGCCCGCCGACCAGCACCTCGAAAACCGGTGCCGCGGCACAGATTCCCGACGCGGCCACGAATCCCGCCGCCGCCCAGGACAGGACCCGCCGCCGCCCGAACCGGTCACCGACCCGCCCGCCGACGATCAGCAGCGAACCGAAACCCGCGAGATAAGCCACCAGCACCAGACTCAGCAGGGCGGAGCCCTGCTCGATGCCGAAGTCGCGCCGGATGCCCGGCAGCGCGACGCCGGCGATGAACGTGTCCATCATCGGAACGAACGCGCACGCCAGGATCAGCACGATCCCCGGCACGCGCAACGAAAGGTCGCTGCTGGACGAGAAGCTCCGTCGCGTGATCATCGTCGCCCGGCACGCGCCTCGGTCGCGGTCGCCACGATGTGATGGGCCGCGCCCGGGAGCTGCTCGAGCCAGGCGCACCAACCGGTCACTTGCCCGACTCTACCGCGCGGCCGGCCGGGGTCGCCGATCAGTCGGTGTGCGGCTCGCCGGGTTCGTCGGCGGGTTGGCTGTCCGGCTCTGCCGGGCGGCGTAGGTGGTCGGTGAGGGCGTGCAGTAGTCGGAAGTTCGGAATCAGTTCCAGGGCAGCGCCGTTCAGGGGCCGCCAGGCTTCGTCGACCGTGACGCCCAATCGACCGGCCTGGGCTCGTACCTCCTCGATGTCGGGCCAGGCGAGGGGCGGGCCGTCGGTGGCGATGCCGAGGGCGGAGAGGTGGACCGGGCCGAAGGTGAGGGTCTGGCCGGTGACCAGTGCCGCTGCGGCGGAGCCGAAGCAGGCTTTCAGGATGCCGTCCTGGATTGCCGGCGCCCACAGCTGCGGATCCCGATATCCGCCGCGTTGCCAGAATTCGGATTCGACGTCTGCGTCGAGCGAAAAGCGTTGCCCCGCAATGTCGGTGAGGGCGCAGCGGTAGCCGATTGGTCCGGGGCCGCGCCGGACGAAGTTGGCCGGATACACCAAGGCGTGTACATAGGCGAGGGTCGTGTCATAGCGGGCGACTCGGACGGCGCCGTCCGCACCCCTCGCCACCAGGCCGTGCGAGTAGAGCGTCAACCGCGCGTTCGGATCGATGGACCGTGACCGGCGGCGAAGCCAGAGCGGCAAACCCAGGACAAGCAGCAGCAGCGGTCCCGACAGCACGGCCGCGTCGAAGCCGATGAGGTACACCCACGCTCCGCAAACGAGAACCGTGATGGTGCCCAGGATCACGTAGCCGCGCCAAGGAATCGACGGCCCCCGCCACCGATAGGTCGCGACCGGTTCCCCGAGATCCGCTCCGGCAGCCACCGTTTCGAGCTCCGACGCCGCCTGCCGCGCGGCATCCCCACCGTTCGATTCGGGCACGACTCCTCCTCCCCGTCGTGCCAGTCGACGCTACCCCCGCGCACCGCGCGATGCGGCGGATCGACCCACCGGCTGACGCACCGGCGGTCGGTCCGCGACCACCCCTTCAGTAATGTGGATCGTTCACCGGCGAGCACTGGTGTCGGCCGGACGAGAGAACTGACTGGACATGAGCGACGAGCAACACATCCTCACTCCTGGCGAAACCTGCTGGCAGATCGCCCAGGCCGATCGGCTGGCGTGCATCATCGACGCCGCGGACTACTTCCGCCACGCCAAGTCCGCGATGTTGCAGGCACGCAAGC
The DNA here is from genome assembly GCF_042793755.1 of Nocardia sp. NPDC056564. Classification (NCBI taxonomy): domain Bacteria; kingdom Bacillati; phylum Actinomycetota; class Actinomycetes; order Mycobacteriales; family Nocardiaceae; genus Nocardia; species Nocardia sp. NPDC056564. The sequence goes on along the minus strand of NZ_JBHTUR010000002.1, from coordinate 785,278 downwards.
GGATCGTATTGATCGGCTGGGACTTCGACACCCGGATCAAGTTCGAACCGCAGGACAAGACCCTCGACGGGCCGAATCGGCTGGGCAAGTTCCTGTCCTGGCTGCCCAAACAGCGACCGGATCTCGACATCTATCTGCTGAAGTGGAATATCGGCGCGCTCGCGGCGATCGGCCGGGGGATGACGCCGATCTTCGTGGTCAATTGGATGACCGATCGACGCCTGCATTTCGAGATGGACGGCGCGCATCCGATCGGTTCGGCACACCATCAGAAGATCGTGGTGATCGACGACGCGCTCGCGTTCTGCGGTGGCATCGACATGACCGTCGACCGGTGGGACACCAGCGACCATCGCGACGACAACCACTACCGCACCGAGCCCAACGGCCACCGGTACGGGCCATGGCACGACGCGACCACCGCCGTCGACGGCGACGCGGCGAAGGCGATCGGCGAATTGGCCAGGGCCCGGTGGAAGGCGGCGACCGGACAGCAACTGGAGCCGGTCGAGGAGATCGCCGGGGACACACCATGGCCCGAAGGCCTGGCGCCGACGATGCGGTCGGTGGATGTCGGAATCGCGCGGACCTTCCCCGAACTCGCCGCCCGGGCCGAGGTCAGGGAGATCGAGGCGCTGTATCTGGCGGCGATCGCGGGTGCCACGAAGTCGCTGTACATCGAAAGCCAGTACCTGGCCTCGCGCACCCTGGCCGAGGCGATCGCGACCCGGCTGCGCGAGCCGGGCGGACCGGAGATCGTGCTGGTGCTGCCGCGGCACGCCGACGGCTGGCTCGAGCAGCAGGCGATGGACGGAGCGCGCCGCCGACTACTGCACCTGCTGTGGAAGGCCGACACCGAGAACCGGCTCGGCGTCTACTACCCCGTCACCGAGGCCGGCGCGCCGATCTACGTGCACGCCAAGGTGCTGGTGATGGACGATCGCCTGCTGCGGGTCGGTTCGTCGAACCTCAACAACCGCTCCATGGGCTTCGACACCGAATGCGATCTGGCCGTCGAGGTCACCCCCGCCACCGCGGACGGCGACCTGCTGCGCGAAACCATCCTCGGCATCCGGCGCCGGCTGATCTGCGAGCACCTCGACGCCGACCCCGCGAAGTTCGACGCCACCCTCACCGAGACGTCCTCGCTGCTGCGCACCGTCGAGGCCCTGCGCGGCGACGGCCGGACCCTGGTGCGGTTCGAGCCGGCCACCGTCGAGGACGAGGACAGCCCGCTGGCCGAGAACGAGCTGATGGATCCCGAACGAACCCCGCCGAGCCTGTGGGACTTTCCCCTGCTGAACCGGGGTATTCGCAGACTGAAGACCGCGGGTGCGGCGCGTTGAGACCCGCGCGCCAAGACCTTCGCGTCGACCGCCGAGAACGGACTCTCCCTGCGCCAGCACCCCTCGGACAGCGCAGCGGAGCAATCCACGATGAACACTGGACCGAAGGGTACGTTTCCCCGGCCCGACCCGCACGCCCCGAAATCCTAGGGCATGCCGATCGGTTGCTAGCCGAGGCGGGAGTCGGCGGGGTAGACCTGGATGTCGCGGGTGGCGAGCATCGGGATCACCTGGGCGAGGCCGATGTCGCGGAAGTGTGCGGTTTCCCGGTGGGCGGCGAAAGCGTCGGCGTCGGCGTACTTTTCGACGCTGACGAATCGCTCCGGGTTCTCCGACGAACGGAACACCTCGTATTCGAGGCAGCCCGGTTCGGTTTTGCTGGCGTCGGAGAGCAGGCGCAGGCGGCGCTCCAGTTCGTCGGCGTCTTCGGGGGTCGCCGATACGTGCGCGACTACGACAAGGTTGGTCATCGATCTGCTTTCGGTGTCGCTCAGGGCAGGGCGTTGATGAGCTTGTCCAGCTCGACGCGGGGGCCGGTGAAGAAGGGGACCTCTTCGCGGACGTGCAGGCGGGCCTCGGTGGCGCGCAGGTCGCGCATGAGGTCGACGATGCGGTGCAGTTCGGGGGCCTCGAAGGCGAGGATCCATTCGTAGTCGCCGAGGGCGAACGAGCTGACCGTGTTCGCGCGCACGTCCGGGTAGCCGCGGGCGGCCTTGCCGTGATCGACGAGCATCTTGCGCCGCTCCTCGTCGGGCAGCAGGTACCACTCGTACGAGCGGACGAACGGGTACACGCAGATGTAGTTGCCCGGGTCCTCGCCGGCCAGGAACGCGGGGACGTGGCTCTTGTTGAACTCCGCGGGCCGGTGCAGCGCCACGTTGCTCCACACCGGGGCGCTCGCCCGGCCCAGCTCGGTGGTGCGCCGGAAGTCCGCGTAGGCGGCCTGCAGGTCTTCGACCCGTTCGGCATGCGTCCAGATCATGAAGTCGGCGTCGGCGCGCATCCCCGCCACGTCGTACACGCCGCGAACCACCACGTCACGATCCGCGAGCCCCTCGAAGAACGCCCGCGCCTCCTTGATCGCCGCCGCCCGGTCCTCACCCAGCACCCCCGGCTGCACCTGGAACACCGAGAACATCAGGTAGCGAATGGTCGAGTTGAGTTCCTGATAATCGAGTCGCGCCATGCGTCCTATCGTGCCACTCGGGAGAAGGGGAATGCCTCGCGGTGTGGGTGGCGTGCATCTCCCCGGACGATCGAGGTCGTCGCCCACCGAGCACGCAGCGGCCGACGCGCGCCAAGCACATCCCACCCGTGCCCGCGAGGCTCGGCGAATCAGGTTGCGGCAGTGGCGATGTGGTGGGCGGCGGTATCGGCGGAGGCGACGCAGGCGGGGACTCCGACGCCGTGCAGGTAGGCGCCGGCGAGGGCCAGACCGTCCAGCGGAGCGACGGCCTGTTCGATGGCCGCGACGCGGCCGGTATGGCCGGGCGCGTATTGCGCCAGGCCGCCGCGCCAGCGCTGGACGACGGCGGAGATCGGGTCGATCGGGACGCCGGTGACGGTGGACAGATCCTCGGCCGCGGCGGCGATCAGGTCGGCGTCGGACCAGGACAGGGTGGAGTCGTCGCCGAACTTGCCGAATGACGCACGGACCAAGGCGGTTTCGCGTTCGGCGAGATGGGTCCACTTGCGACTGGACAGGGTGAACGCCTTGGCGCGCAAAGGTTCTCCGGTTGCTACCAGGATGCCCGAGTTCTGCGGAAGCGCGGTATCGCGCGGAAGGGCAAGCGCGACAACGACGGACGAGGACAACTCGATTCCGGCCAGGGCCGCCGCGGCGTCCGGAGCCACCGTGCCGAGCAGCCGGGCGGTCACCGGCGCCGGCGTCGCGAGCACCACCGCGTCGACGGCGCCGATCGGGTCGACGACCCAGCCGCGCAACCCGCGGGCGAGGCGGGTGGCCGGGGTCGCGGTGACGAACTTCGCACCGGAGCGCGCGGCCAGCACCTCCAGCAGCACCCGATATCCGTCCCGGAGCCCGCCGAATACCGGCGCGCCGGACGGCGGCGGCAGCGCGACGGACACCGCGTGCGTGAGGCTTGGCGCACCATCGTCCAACGCGGCGGCCAGCGTCGGCAGCGCCGCGCGCACCCCGATCGAGCGCGAACTTCCCGCGTACACCCCGCCGAGCAACGGATCCACACTCCGCTCGGCGACCTGCGCCCCGAACCGGTCCGCGACGAGCCGATACACGTCGATATCCGCGCCGGGTTCCCAGGCCAGCGGCCGCCGCGACTCCCCCGCGATCCGCTCGACCGTCTCCGCGTCGACCAGCCCGCGCATCGACTCGGCATCCGTCGGAATCCCCATCAGGGTCCGCTCGGGCAACGCGTGCGCCACCCCACCCGACCACACCAGTGGCCGCAACCCCGCCGGCGTCACCAACTGCGGCTCGAGCCCCACCTCCCGCAGCAGCTGCGGCACCTCGGGCCGCCGTCCCACGAACGCCTCCGCCCCGAGATCCAAAGGCTCCCCGGCGACTTCACCGGTATAGAGAATCCCACCCACCCGCTCGGCCCGGTCCAACACCAGAATGTCCGCCGCGGACCCCAGCAACACCCGCAACCGATACGCGGCAACCAGCCCGCTGATCCCACCACCGACCACCGCGATCCTCATGCCGTCGACGGTATCCCCCACCCCTGCCCAGCCCACGACCGGTCCGATGGTCGGACCGAAACTGGCCACCGGAGCCGGTGCCGAGCCAGTCTGGGAAAGCGCAGTTCGGCAGCGCGGTCTCCACAATCAATACGAGGGGAATGATCGACATGGGGAACATCAACGCGGATTCGACCGTAACCGGCGTACCGGCCGTGGTCGGCACGCACAAGGCCGCCGGTGTCGGTGTGCAGGGCACCAGCGACACCGGTTTCGGTGTGCGCGGTGACGGCCAGGGGCCGGGCGCCGCCGTCGTCGGGGTGAACAATTCACCGGCGCCGGGCGGCAACGGTGGTTGGTTCGAAAGCGCTGAGGGCGAGGGTGTTCGGGGGTGGTCGAAGAATCCGAACCACGGTGGTGTGGTCGGGGTGAACACCGGCGGCGGCAATGCGGGCTACTTCGAGAGCGCGGACGGCGAGGGCGTGCGCGGTCTGTCGAAGAATCCGAATCACGGTGGTGTGGTCGGTATCAACACCGGTGGTGGCGCTTCGGTCTACGGTCTGTCCAACGCGGGTAACAGCATCGTCGGGGAGAGCCAGGGTGGGGGCGCCGGAGTCGTCGGCATCAACAACTCGGCGGCCCCGGGCGGGAACGGCGGCTGGTTCGAAAGCGCGCAGGGCGAGGGCGTGCGCGGCACCTCGAAGAACCCGAATCACGGTGCCGTGGTGGGGGTCAACACCGGCGGCGGTACGGCCGGATTCTTCGAGAGCGCGGACGGCGAGGGCGTGCGCGGCTGGTCCAAGAACCCCAACCACGGTGCCGTGGTCGGGGTGAACACCGGCGGCGGCGACGCCGGATACTTCGAGGGCAACGTCTACGTCACCGGAAACATCACGGTGCGCGGCGATCTGCTGCTCGAGGGCGCGGACTACGCGGAGGCGTTGAGCACGACCGATCCCGCCGTCGAGGCCGGACTGGTCGTGGTGCTCGGCGCCGACGGCGAGGTGCATCCGTGCACCAGCGACTACGACACCGCGGTGGCGGGCATCGTGTCCGGCGCGGGCGGGGTGAAACCGGCCATCGTGCTGGACCGGCAGGACAACAGCGCGCACATCGCCCTGATGGGCAAGGTGTGGTGTGCCGCCGACGCGGACGCGGCGCCGATCCGGCCCGGCGATCTGCTCACCACCTCGGCGACCTCCGGTCACTGCCGCAGGGTCACCGAGCCCGAACGCGCTTTCGGCGCGGTGATCGGCAAGGCCATGACACCGCTGACCAGTGGCCGCGGTTACGTCCGTGTCCTCGTCAGCCCGCGCTGACCGGCGGCCGCGATGCTGAGCACCAGAGCTTTCACGAGAACTCGTCATGTCGGCGGCCCGCTGCGGCGTCCGATGCGCGACGCCCGTCAGTCGAGGCTGCGCGACTGGCTGCGGACCGACGCCGCCGCGTCCACCGTCCCGTGGATCGGCGACTCGATGACCACGCTGTTCCAGCACGGTCCGCTGGGCGCCAAGATCACCGTCGTGGTGGTCGGCGACGGGTTCGGCCCACGGGATCAGGAAGCGTACAACCAGGCGGTCGACAACCTGCTGACGAACGGTCTGTTCGCGCAGGACTTCTTCAAGGCCAACAAGTCCGCGTTCAATCTGCTGCGGATCAACCTGGTCTCGGTGGATTCCGGCATCAGCACCAAGACCTACGATGCGAGCGGAGCCGTTGTCGCACAGGTGAATCACAACACCGCCCTCGGTGCGTTCTACAACGGCGACTGGGCGCACTGCTGGGTCGAGGACGGGGCGCAGACCGGCGATCGGTTGGCGCGCGCCCTCTCGATCTGGGTCTCCGACCATCGCCTCGTGGTCCTGTTGCTGAACAATCCGGGGTTCGGCGGGTGCGGTGGCAGCGGCCGTGCGACCTTGCCGCTGGGGGTGTCGTGGTCGACCATCGCCCACGAATTCGGCCATGCCCTAGGCGGACTCGGCGACGAGTACCACCAGACGAACAACCAGTACACGGGCGGCGAACCCGGAGAGCCGAATCTGACGATCAACACCGACCGCGCCACGGTGAAATGGGCAGGCGACATCGACCAGAACACGCCGATTCCCACCGGCGGCGACGATTACCGGCCACCCAAGCCGGCCGGCTGGGACGACAACAAGGGCGTGGGGCTGTTCGAGGGCGGCGCGGGCAGTTTCGATCGCGGCGTCTTCCGTCCGGTCGTGGACTGCCGGATGCGCAGCAATTCGCCCGCCTTCTGCCCGGTGTGCGAGCGAGCGATGGCGGCGCAGACCGCGCCGCGCCTACCGGTCAGCGCACTTGCCGAGGAGAGCGAAAACGCCATGGGCGCAGAGAGTTATGTGCGGCTGCTGGTCCATGTAGACAACGGCGAGCTGAGCATCGTCGAGGCACGGGAGGTCGAGGGGCCGCTGGTGCAACCCGGCACCCTCACCGCGGGCCTGGCGCACGAGCTGTTCCTCGGCGACCGTCGAGTGTCGGTCGGGTCGCACCCCGATGCCGGCATCAGCCGGTCGTTCAGCGAGATCGGACCCGATGGCCCGCGTGCGCATCACACCTACGCGCCCGAGGCGTTCGACTTCGTCGTCCGCGTGCCCACGGGTGAGCTCCGCGCCGCGGCGTCCGCGAATCTGACCCTCAACCTGGTCTCACTCGACGCGCCCACGACCCTCGCGGCAGGCACGGCGGCGATGGCCGAGGGCTCGGAGGCTAATACCGCGCTGGTCGCCACCACCGGGAACCTGACGGTCGCCGAGCTGCCACAGTCGCTACGCCGGTTCATCGAGGCCGAATAGACCCACCTGCCTTGACGGCAGCGACCTTTCGGCACTAGGTCACGCGCGAGCCCTACAGTTCGTGCACCAATTGGACCAGTGCGGTCAGCACGCCGGGGTCGGTGTCCGGCAGCACGCCATGGCCCAGGTTGAAGATATGTCCCTTGGCGCCCAACGTGATTGCCTCGTCGGCCTCGGCGGCGATCCGCCGCGCTTCGGCCTCGACCGCGGCCGGGCCGGCGAAGAGCACGGCGGGATCGAGATTGCCCTGCAACGCTTTTCCCGGTCCGACCCGGCGCACGGCATCGGTGAGCGGCACCCGCCAGTCCACGCCGACCACGTCGGCGCCTGCCTCGCCCATCGCGCCGAGCAGTTCGCCGGTGCCGACCCCGAAGTGGATGCGCGGCACGCCGGCCGCGGCGACCTCGGCGAAGACGCGTTCGGAGTGCGGCAGCACGAATCGCCGGTAGTCGGCGAGGGACAGCGCGCCGGCCCACGAGTCGAACAGCTGCACGGCGTCGACACCGGCGTCGAGCTGCGCCTGCAGGAACGCGATGGTGATGTCGGTGAGCGCGCCGAGCAACGCGTGCCAGGTCTGCGGATCGGCGTACATCATCGCCTTGGTGCGCTCGTGGTTCTTGCTCGGTCCGCCCTCGACCAGGTACGACGCGAGGGTGAACGGCGCGCCCGCGAACCCGATCAGCGGCGTCTCCCCGAGCGCGTCGACCAGCAACCGCACCCCGTCGGTGACCGCGCCCACTTCCTCCGGCCGCAGCCGCGGCAGCGCGCGCACATCGTCGACCGTGCGCACCGGCGACGCGATGACCGGCCCGACGCCGGGCACGATATCGAGGTCGATCCCCGCCGCCTTCAACGGAACGACGATGTCGGAGAACAGGATCGCCGCGTCCACCCCGTGCCTGCGGATCGGCTGCAGCGTGATCTCGCACACCAGCTCCGGATCGAAGCACGACTCCAGCATGCCCACGCCCTTGCGCAGCTCGCGGTACTCGGGCAACGACCGTCCGGCCTGCCGCATGAACCACACCGGACGCCGGCTCGGCGTCGCGCCGGTGGCGGCGGCCAGGAACGGGGCATCAGTCAGGCGGCGGCGAGTATTTGTGCTCATCGCTGCCCATCGTAAAGGGACCGCCACCCAGTCCCCACCAGGCCGCCCACCCGAACGCTCGACCGTCCGGGCCGAGCCGACGCCGGGTGCTCGGCTCGGCCGCAGGACACCGGCTTCGTACGGCCGCGCTCCGTGGTCGACGCGGTGTCAAGCCTCTGGATCGGTGGGTTGCTTGGCGTTGCGACTCGTTCGCTCTATCGGTCGATGGCCCAGTTGGTCCGTCCGGACCACTCCGCAACCCGTGGGCCTGCACACAGTCCCGATTCGCCGCCCCTGACCGACCGCCGGAGAGCGCGACACGCCGATGTGCGCAACGCGCGCAATATTGCGAAGGCCCGCAGACGCGGCCGCAATACAGCGGCGCGCCTCCGACTGTGCCGGGTGCACAAGGTCTACCGTCCCCTTCGTGACACCGCTCGACTTCCGCGACGGCGCCGCAGCGACCGAGGGACCCCATGGCGAGCCAGCTCAATTTCGCGCCGCGGTCGAGGCGATGGGCACCGCAACCGTGCACCCTCGGATCGAGCTGGCCCCGATCCGGCCGCCGCAACGTCTGGCGCCCTACTCTTACGCACTCGGTGCCGAGGTACAGCACCCGGAAACCGGTGTCGTGCCGGTCGATTCGGAAGGCGACGCGTTCGGCAGGTTGATCCTGCTGCACGACCCCGACGGTGACGACGCCTGGCATGGCACCCTGCGGCTGGTCGCCTACATCCAGGCCGACATCGATGCCGCACTGGCCACCGACCCGCTGCTACCGGAGGTGGCGTGGAGCTGGCTGGTCGACGCGCTGGAGTCGCGGTCGGAGCCGTTCACCGCGCTCGGCGGGACTGTGACCTCGACCAGTTCGGTGCGCTACGGCGACATCGCCGGCCCGCCGCGCGCCCACCAGCTCGAATTACGCGCGTCCTGGACCGCGATAACCGACGACATGCGCCCGCACGTGGAGGGTTTCTGCGAGGTCCTCGCCTACGCGGCGGGTCTCCCACCGGCCGGTATCACCGAATTGCAGCGGCGCCCGGACCTGTCGAACGATCAGCGATAGCCGGATCGGCGGTCGCGGGAAGACCGGCGGGCGATACGGCGTTCCACCCAACGAGAGCATCCGTCGATTCCGCGGTTGTTCCGCCGCCCGACACACGGAAGCCCGATAGGACGACGACCGCCCCGGCACTGCACGTAAAGTTCAACAACATGTCCGTACCCGACGAATCCGAACCCCCCGGCGCGCCACCCCTGCTCGCGCCCGTGGATGGCGTGCCTCCGGTACTGGACACCGCCGCTCAAATCGCCGCGGCCGCCGCTCGAATCGCCGCGGGCACCGGCCCGCTCGCCGTCGACGCCGAACGCGCCTCGGGTTTCCGGTATTCGGCGCGCGCCTATCTGATTCAGCTGCGCCGCAACGGAGCGGGCACCTTCCTGATCGATCCGATTCCAGTCGCGGACGCGCTCGAGCCACTGGCCGAGGCGATCAACGAGCTCGAGTGGGTATTGCATTCGGCGGACCAGGATCTGCCGGGTCTGGCCGAGGTCGGGCTACGTCCGAAGCGTCTGTTCGATACCGAATTAGGCGGCCGGCTGGCCGGTTTCGAACGCGTCGGCCTGGCCGCGATGGTGGAGAATCTGCTCGGTCACGCGCTACGCAAGGGGCACGGCGCGGCCGACTGGTCGACCCGTCCGTTGCCCGACGAATGGCTGAATTACGCGGCGCTGGATGTCGAATTGCTGCTGGAGCTGCGCGACGCGGTCGCCGCCGAGCTCGAGGCGCAAGGCAAAACCGATTGGGCCGCACAGGAATTCGAGCACGTCCGGACGGCCGAGCCGGCCGCGCCGAAAGCGGACCGGTGGCGGCGCACCTCCGGCATCCACAATCTACGCCGGACCAGGCAGCTAGCCGTGGTTCGCGAGCTATGGACCACCCGCGACTCCCTGGCCCGTGCCCGCGATGTCGCGCCCGCGCGGATTCTGCCGGACGCCGCGATCATCGCGGCCGTGACCGCCGATCCGAAGACCATCGCGCAGTTGCGCGCCCTGCCGGTGTTCGGCGGACCTCGCCAGCGCCGCTACTCGCGGGAATGGCTGGCCGCCGTCGACCGCGGCCGCACCCTGCCGGACAGCGACCTGCCCCCGCTGACCCAGCCGTTCGACGGACCGCCCCCGGTGAACCGCTGGGAACGCCGCGACCCGGCCGCGGCCGCCCGGTTGACTCGCGCGCGGACCGCGATGGGTGAGCTGTCCAAAGAGCATTCGATCCCCGTCGAGAACCTGCTCTCCCCCGATCTGGTCCGCCGCCTGTGCTGGGACGGACTGCCGGATTACGACCGCATCCCCGACTCCCCCGACGACCTGGCCGCCGCGATCGATGGCTTCCTGAAGTCGGGCGGCGCCAGGCCTTGGCAGCGTGAACTGGCCGTGCCGCGGCTGACCGTGGCGCTCACGCCGACGCCCGCCGAGTAGCTCAGGCCACCGCGCCTTCCTGCGTCTGCTTGAAGGTGCGCAGACCCTCGTCCATGCCCGCGCCGAACGCGTCCGCGAGTTCCGCGGGCAGCACGTCGTGGATCCAGACGAAACGGCTGTGCCCGTCGCCGTGCGGGTAGACCTGCATGGTGGCGTTGTTGTGCTCGGGGGTCACGCTGCCGCCGATGATCGAGTAGACGAAGCGGCGTTCGTCGTCGTCGATCGTGACGAGTCGTTCGCGCAGCGTCGATCCGTTGGCGAACTCGACCACCCGGATGCCCGGGGCGACCAGGCCGCTCGCGATGGCGTAGCCGGGGGCCATGCGCACCGGGCCCGCCTCGAAATCGCGGATGATCGCCCAGATGCGCTCGACGGGAACCTCGACGATGAGTTCTTTCTTGACCGTTGCCATCAGAAGGCTCCTTGTGCGGGTGGGATGCAGCCGGATCTGGCTAACTAGTGTGAGCTGAACGATAGTTAGCTAACTATCCATCGTCAATAGACAGTTATTATGGTGCGGTGGTTGGTAACACCGATTTGCAGCGCATCGTGGACTTCGTCAACACGCGGCGCGCCGACGGGGACGAGCTGGGCACCCCCGACCAGCTGACGAGCTGGCTGCACACGCACGACCTGCTCCCCGATCTCGCGCACGCCGACGCCGAGGATCGCGAACGCGCCGTCTGGTTGCGGGAAGGCCTGCGCGCGCTGCTCGCCGAGAACAACGCCGAGCCCGTCACCAGCCCGCGCCCGGACGGGCTCGACCCCACCGCGCGAACGCGACTCGCGACACTGACCGCCGCGCTACCGCTGCGCCTCGACGTCGGCGGCGTCGCGCCGCGCCTGGTCCCCCAGTCGCGCGAGCCGATCGAGCACGCACTGGCGACATTGCTCGCCGACGTCGCGACCGCCGTCGCCGCGGGCACCTGGCCGCGCCTCAAAGCCTGCCGAGAACCGAGCTGCCGCTGGGCTTTCCACGATCAGTCGCGCAACCACGGTCGCACCTGGTGCTCGATGAACGTGTGCGGCAATCGGGTGAAAGTCCGTGCCTCGCAACGGAGACGGACCGCGCGCTAGTCGAAGTTGCTCGGCGGACGGTACTTTCGCCCTACTTCGTCTCTTTGACGCCGAAGTCGTAGGCGGCCTCGAGCCAGCCCTCGTTCACCACGTGCTCGATGACCGACTCGTCCAGTACCCGGATCTGATGCGTCCACTTGCCCGGATAGGTTTCCTGCACACCGAGGATCAGCGGGTCCGCCAACGGTTTACGCAGGTCGAGGGTGAGCATGAGGACGTCTTCCGGGACCCGCTCGGCCCGCGGAGTCGGCCATAGCCAGGCGAACTTCCGGTCCGCGCCGAAGGAGACCTGACTGGTGGTGACCGCGGTGGTGACCGCGCCGAGGGCCTCGATCCGCGGTGCCAGACGCCGGAACAGGCGCAGCGCCTCCGGTCGTTCGGCGAACAGATTCTCGACCGTGTGCTCGTCCATCCTTGCCATTATTGCCACGAACGGGACACGGCAGAGCCTGATATCGCGTTATGCCTCCACCATGTCCCGCTGATTCACGGCGGAATTCAGCGTGACGCGAGCCAACCACCGATCCGCCGGGCGATATCCGGCGCGGTCAGCCCGAGTTCGCTGTGCACCGCGCCGCGCGACGCGTGATCCAGGAACTGCTGTGGCACACCGAGATCGCGGGTCGGGATGTCGAGTCCGGAGTTACGCAGCCGAGCGGACACGGTCGAACCGATGCCGCCGTGCAGTCCGCCGTCTTCCAGGGTCACTACGAGCCGGTAGTTCTCGGCCAGCTTGACCAAGGTGTCGGACACCGGAAGCACCCAGCGGGGATCGATCACGGTGACCGAAACCCCTTCGGCCTCCAGCAGATCCGCGGCCTGCAGGGCGACCTCGGCGAACGAGCCGACGGCGACCAGCAGCACGTCACCGCGCACCGCCTGCACCGAACCGCCGCCGTCCAGCGCCAGATCCGCACCGGCGCTCGCGGCCAGCCGCAGCACATCTACCCCGTCGAGCCGCTCGACCGCCGAAATGTCGTCGGCGACACTGCCTTTGGGGAACCTGATCGCGGTCGGCCCGTCGTTGACGGCAAGCGCCTCCGCCAGTTCCTCCCGCAACGTCGCCGCATCCCGGGGCGCCGCCACCCGGATCCCGGGAATGATCCCGAGCACGGACAGATCCCACATGCCGTTGTGGCTGGCACCGTCCGGCCCGGTGATGCCGGAGCGATCCAGCACCACGGTCACCGGCTGCTTCAGCAGCGCGACATCCATCAGCAACTGATCGAACGCCCGATTGAGGAACGTCGAGTAGATCGCGACCACCGGATGCATCCCGCCGAGCGCGAGCCCGGCCGCCGACGTCATCGCGTGCTGCTCGGCGATCCCGACATCGAACATGCGCTCCGGAAACCGCTCCCCGAAGGCAGCCAGCCCGGTCGGTCCCGGCATGGCCGCGGTAATCGCGACGATGTCGTCCCGCTTCTCGGCCTGCGCGATCAACTCCTGGGAGAACACCGAGGTCCACCCGAGCGCCTTCGGGCCGCCGACGGGCACGCCGGTGAGCGGATCGATCGGATCGCAGGCATGCATCTGGTCGGCGATGTGGTTCTCCGCCGGCGCGTACCCGTGGCCCTTCTGCGTCACCGCGTGCACCACGACCGGGCCGCCGAAGTCCTTGGCCCGGCGCAGCGCCGATTCCAGCGCGGCGATGTCGTGCCCGTCGACCGGGCCGACGTACTTCATGCCGAGGTCGCTGAACAGCTCCTGCGGGCTCACCGCGTCCTTTATCCCGGCCTTCACCGCGTGCATCATCGAGTAGGCCGACTCGCCCACCCGCGGGATGCTCTTCAGGATCCGCTTCCCGGCGTCGAGCGCGTGCTCGTAGGCGGGCTGGGTGCGCAGCGCGGTCAACCGGTCGGCCAGGCCGCCGATGGTCGGCGCGTAGGAGCGGCCGTTGTCGTTGACCACGATCACCACCGGCCGGTCCGGGGCGCCCGCGATGTTGTTGAGCGCCTCCCAGCACATGCCGCCGGTGAGCGCGCCGTCGCCGACCACCGCGACCACGTGCCGGTCCTGGCCGGTGAGCGCGAACGCCTTGGCCAGCCCGTCGGCGTAGGACAGCGACGCGGAGGCGTGCGAGGACTCCACCCAGTCGTGCGCGCTCTCGGCGCGGCTCGGGTAGCCGGACAGGCCACCCTGCCTGCGTAGCGTGTCGAACTCGTCCTTACGGCCGGTCAGGATCTTGTGCACGTAGGCCTGGTGGCCGGTGTCGAAGATCAACGGGTCGGCCGGCGAGTCGAAGATCCGGTGCAGGGCGATGGTCAGCTCGACCACGCCGAGATTCGGGCCGAGGTGCCCGCCGGTCACGGCGACCTTCTGCACGAGGAATTCGCGGATCTCGTCCGCCAGCTCACGCAGCTGCCGCGCGGTGAGCGGTCGAAGATCTTCGGGCGTGTCGACCCGGGAAAGCACTCCCACCTGAACTCGCTCCCTCCGGATAGCGCATCTGATCCGATCAGTCTACGGAGCGGCGGTCAGTGCCTACGAACGAGAACCGAACTGCCGCACCTGGCAATGACCGCCACCAGCCGACATCAAGCCGAAATGTGAGCCTCGGCATACGGTACTCGGCCTAGAGTGATCGTGTGGCCCAGGCCGGAGAGGCGATCGAGCGGACAATCGAATCGGGCGTCGTGTCCAGGATCGTCAACGACGTCTACCAGCTGTGCCTGCCGGATGATTCCGGTACACTGGCCGACTACATTCCGGAACTCGCTGCGGCGCAACCGGATTCATTCGCCCTGTGCCTGGCGACCGCGGACGGGCGGAGCTACGGCACCGGCGACCTGGACGTCTCGTTCACCATCCAGTCGATCTCCAAGCCGTTCACCTACGCGCTCGCGCTCGCCGATCGCGGCACCGAGTTCGTGGACGCGCGCATCGATGTGGAGCCCTCCGGCGAGGCGTTCAACGAGATCAGCCTGGATCCGGTGACCGAGCGACCGCGCAACCCGATGATCAACGCGGGCGCGATCACGGCGGCCTCACTGATCACCGGCCGCGATCCGCTCGAGCGATTCGAGCGCATCCGACGCTGCTATTCGCGCTTCGCCGGGCGCGAACTGAGCATGAACGAGGCGGTGTACGCGTCCGAGGCGCGCACCGGGTTCCGCAATCGCGCCATCGGCTACATGCTGCGCTCGTTCGGCATCATCGACTCCGACCCGGACGAGGCGGTCGACCGCTACTTCCGGCAGTGCTCGCTCGACGTGACCTGCCGCGACCTCGCGCTGATGGCGGCGACCCTGGCCAACAACGGCCGCAACCCGGTGACCGGGGAACGCGCGCTGTCGACGGCCCTGACCGAGCGGGTGCTCAGCGTGATGACCACCTGCGGCATGTACAACGCGGCAGGCGACTGGGTGACCAGCGTCGGGCTGCCCGCGAAGAGCGGTGTCGGCGGCGGCATCGTCGCGGTGCTGCCCGGGCAGATCGGCATCGCGGTCTACTCCCCCCGGCTGGACGCGCACGGCAACAGCGTGCGCGGCGTCGCGGCCTGCCGCGAGCTGTCGCAGCGGCTGGAGCTGCACTTCCTGCACGTCACGCGGGCCGCGCGGACGGCGATCCGGGCCGGGTACTCGGTGGCCGAGGTGCCGTCGCGGTTGCGCCGGACGACCGACGAGATCGCGGTGCTTGCCGAGCACGGGCATCGGGCACGGGTCTACGAACTGCACGGTGACCTGCTGTTCGCCGGCGCGGAGAGCGCGGTGCGGACCATCGAGGCACAGGCCGGCGAGTTGGATGCGCTGGTGGTCGATCTGCGCCGGGTCGGCGAGGTGAGCGCGATCGCGGTGCGGATGATCGATGACTTGCAGACCGAGCTCGCGGCGATCGGCGTGCGGGTGGCGCTCGTCGATCCCGATGCCAAGCTCGGGCACCTGGTTTCCAGCCTGGATCCGGACGATCCGCGCGGGCGGGTGTTCATCGACCGCGACACCGCGACCGAGTGGTGTGAGGACATCGTGCTCGACCGGCATCGGCCCGATGACGAGCCGGTGTGCACGTCGATCGCGATCGAGGATCATCCGGCGCTCGCCGCGCTCGAGGACGGTGATCGGGTCGCGTTGGCCAAGGAGTTCGAAGTGCGCACGTTCGCGCGCGGCGAGGTGATCGCGCGGCGCGGGAGTGCGCGTTCGGGGTTGTACCTGATCCTCGAGGGCCGGGTGCGAATCACCTTCGAGGGCAGTGACAGTCGGACGCATCGGCTGGTGAGTTTGTCCTCTGGGATGTCGTTCGGGGAGATTCCGATGCTGGTGGGGACGCCGTTCGTGAACGAGGCGCGGGCGGAGTCCGGGGTGCGGGTGGCGGTGTTGAAACCTGCGCGTTTCGATCAGCTGACGTCGCAGGCGCCGCAGTTGAAACTGGCGTTGCTCGAGCGATTGGCGGCGGGAGCGTACGCGCAGATGGACGCGGCGGTACGCGCGATCGCGGTGCGCGGGGGTGATTACTGAGCGGCCCGCCACTCGCGGGGACGATTCCGCGATCTCCACCGTTGACCTCATGACGCGAGACTCACCGCCGACAGATCAGAGGAGCATCCCGTGAACGAGAAGTCCGAGTCCGCTGCCGCGGGCACCGTCACCATTTTCGGCAGCGGTACCGCGCGGGCCACGCCGGATCTGATGCGCGTCACGATCTCGGTCGAATGCCGGGCGGGGAAGGTCGCGCTGGCCTACAGCAAGGCCGGGGAGCGGGTTGCCGCCGTCACTCGTTCGCTGCGCTCCGACGGGGTCGCGGGGAAGGATATCGCCACCAGCGGATTGTCCGTCCATACCGAAACCGTGTGGACCGAAGGTCAGGGCAATCGGATCACCGGATACCTCGCGAGCACGTCGCTGACCATCGCGTTGCGGAACCTCGCCGACGACGCGGATCCGGGGCCCGCGACGATCATCGCGAACGCCGTCGACGCGGGTGGTGACGATGTTCGGCTCGGTGGGTTGAATCTCACCTTCGCCGACCAGGAGTCGCTGCTCGTCCAGGCGCGGGATGCGGCGTGGGAGAACGCCGTCGCCAAGGCGGAGCAGTTCGCTGCGCGGGCCGGGCGCACGCTCGGGGCGGTGTTGGAGATCACCGAGAACACCGCCAGCGCACCGCCTTCGGTTCCGCGGGTGAAGGCGATGTCGATCGCGATGGACGCGTACGGGGCCGCGCCGGTTCCGGTCGAGCTGGGCGAGAGTGAGATCTCGGCGGGGATCCGGGTTACCTGGCAGATGGATTAGGCGAGAACTTTCGGCCCCGAGGGAACCGGAGGGGCACGTCCTGCGTCCGAATAGGTAAGGCAGCACGCCGTCCTAAGGATGTCGGATGATCGCTCGTCGCAACGATTTCGTTCTGTTCCTGTTCGTCGCGGTCGCCGCGGCCTGGGTGCTCGCGTCGGGGCCGTGGATCGACGGGGAGGGTTTGCAGTCCGCTCTGTGGCTGCACACGGGGGCCGCGTTGATGATGTTCTCCCCTGCGCTCGGGGTGCTGGCGGTGTGGCGGTATCGGCGACTATCGTGGTCGGCGCTGTTGGCGCAGAACGGGTTACGGCTCGGTGCGCGACCTCGGCAGACCGTGTGGTTCATGGTGGTCGCCTGGGTGGGGACGCCGCTGGTCCTGTGGCTGGCGTTCGGGTTGAGTGTGGTGTTCGGCGTGTATGTCTTCGAGTTCCAGAGTGCGGAGACCGTGGCGGCGGTCATCGTCGACGCGGTCACCGTGGCCACCCTCGGCACCCTGCCGTTCGCGCTCGGTGAGGAGCTCGGGTGGCGTGGCTGGTTGCTGCCGCAGCTCAACCATCGGCTCGGGATTGCCGGCGGAATCGTTGCCACCGGGGTGATCTGGGGTTTGTGGCATGCGCCGCTGACGTTGCTCGGGTACAACTATCCGAATCTCGGGGCCTGGGCGGCCGTGGCGTTCATCGGGTTCTGTGTACCGTTCGGGGCGATCCTCGGATGGTTACGGATGTACACCGGGAGCGTATGGCCGTGTGCCGTCGCGCATGCCGCGTTCAATGGGAGCGCGATGCTGTTCGGCCTGTTCAACTCGGCTGAGCACGAGGCGAATCCGCTCTACGCCGGGTACGGGTTCGTCGGCTGGGGCGTGTTCGCCGTCGTCGCCGCGTTGCTGTTCACCTGGTTCCCGGTCCGCCGGATGCGGGCCAAGACGGAATCATTTGTCCCACCGGCACACTCGTGGCCATCGTTCGGCTAACTCGCCGCAAGCCGTTGTGGGCGGGGCGATCTCGCCGTGCTCAGGACCGAGCCGATGACATCGGCTGGCACCTCGAGTTCTCCGTCGGTTGGTCATTCGCGGCTCGGCTCTGCGGTCAGTCCCGGCTGTGGCTGCCGCCTGCCGACCGGTCGGAACTCTCGGTGCGTCAGCGGATCGTCGGCATACGCTGGCGATCAGCTGGCTGTCCCCGATGGGCCAGAGCGATGAGATGCGCCGATCGGTCAGAGCGACGAGATGCACCGGTCGGCGGAGATGTCCGAGGCAGGAACCGCACGATGCGGAAGCGGGGAACGTGGCCCGCGCAGACCCCATTTCGTGATCCGGGGAATGCTGCCCGCCCGGCACCTCAATCGCGATCGGACGAGTGTGGCTCGCGCAGTAGTCAACCCACGATGCGGCGAGCGTGGGCCGCCATGCACTCGAACGCGACTCGATCAACACCGCCCGCCCTTCGATACCGTCGAGTGGGTGCTGCGCCGAGTGGAATCGGCGCCTAGCTGGGCTGATTCGGATACGGGAACGCCGCACGCCCGGCACGTCGATCACGACCGGGCGACCCGCCCGGCACCTCAACCGCGATCGGTCAAGTGTGGCTCGCGCAGTAGCCAACCCACGATGCGGCGAGCGTGGGCCGCCAAGCACTCGAACGCGACTCGATCAACACCGCCCGCCCTTCGATACCGTCGAGTGGGTGCTGCGCCGAGTGGAATCGGCGCCTAGCTCGGCTGATTCGGATACGGGAACGCCGCACGCCCGGCACGTCGATCACGATCGGGCGACCCGCCCGGCACCTCAACCGCGATCGGTCAAGTGTGGCTCGCGCAGTAGCCAACCCACGACGCGGCGAGCGCGGGCCGCCGAGTACTCGAAACGAGGCTCGATCAACACCGCCCGCCCATCGATATCGTCAAGGAATCGATGCGCCGAGTGAAATATCCACCCAGCTGGGCCAATTCGGATACCGGAACGCCGCACGCCCGCCACATCGATCACGACCGGGCGACGGCGACCCACCCGGCCCCTCAACCGCGATGGACAAGCGCAGGCCGCCGAGCACTCGAAACGCGACTCAACCGACACCGCCCGACCGCCGATATCGTCAAGGGATCGG
>NZ_JBHTUR010000002.1:201256-766391 GCF_042793755.1 Nocardia sp. NPDC056564 | reverse complement strand
GGTGCGCCGCATGGAATGTCCGCTCAGCTGGGCTGATTCGGATCTAGCCGCGGATGCCGCGGTGCGGGTCGCACTGCCGACAAGGATCGGCGTCGCCGGCACGCCCTTGGAGAAGTTGGACGCGAAAGATCGCCCCGCAAGCGATGACCGAGTTCCAGAGTGGCGTCGATCGGGATCGTAGCGGCGGAATCGCGATCGGGTCAGGGTGGGCGCGGCCCAACCGACGCCGCCCGCCCGGCTATATCGTCAAGAAATCGGTGCGCCGCATGGAATGTCCGCTCAGCTGGGCTGATTCGGATCTAGCCGCGGATGCCGCGGTGCGGGTCGCACTGCCGACAAGGATCGGCGTCGGCGGCACGCCCTTGGGGAAGCTGGACGCGAAACATCGACCCACAGGCGATGATCGGGCTCCTGATGGCGTCGATCGGGATCGTAGTGGTCGAATCGCGATCCAGTGAGTGTGGCCCGTTCAGCATTTATATTGAGAGGTCGGCGGCAACGCTGCCGCCGGTTAGGGGTTTCGTATGTCGTTCGTGCTTGTTGACACGCCGCGACCGCATATCGCGCTGGTCACGCTCAATCGCCCCGAGCGCATGAACGCCATGGCGTTCGATGTGATGATCCCGCTGCGCGAGGCGCTCGAAGAAGTCAGCGCCGACAACGACATTCGGGTTGTGGTGTTGACCGGCGCGGGGCAGGGCTTCTGCTCCGGCGCCGACCTGCAGAACGCGGGCAAGGTGCCGAACGTCGAGGGGCTCACCACCACCAGCATCGCCCGCCGTTCGATGGATCTGCTCAACGACGTGATGCTCGCCCTGCGGCGGATGAATCAGCCGGTGATCGGCGCGATCAACGGCGCGGCGATCGGCGGCGGCTTCTGCCTCAGCATGGTCACCGATATGCGAATCGCGGCCGAGGAAGCCTACTTTCGCGCGGCCGGCATCAACAACGGGCTCACCTCCGCCGAACTCGGCATCAGCTACCTGCTCCCCCGCGCCATCGGCTCCTCCCGCGCCTTCGAGATCATGCTCTCCGGCCGCGACGTCGACGCCCTCGAAGCCGAACGCATCGGCCTCGTATCCCGCACCGTCCCCGCCGCCAAACTCCTCGACACCTGCTACGACATCGCCGACCGCATCATCAGCTTCAGCCGCGTCGGCACCGAACTCACCAAACGCATGCTCTGGAGCGGCATAGAAGCCGGCGCCTTCGAATCCCACATGCAACACGAAGGAACCGCCCAACTCTACGTCCGCCTGACCACCGAAAACTTCGACGAAGCCATCCGCGCCCGCCGAGACCGCCGCCCCCCAACCTACGAAGACTGACCCCCACCCACACAACCCACAACAGCCGCAAACCCTTTGATTTCCCGCACCCCGAATCACATCCAATTCGGTACGCGGGAAATAAAAGGCCGTGCCACTCCCCCATACACCCGCCCACCTGACGACCGCACCACGCTGCCACCCTGGACCACCCACCAGACACCCATCACGGAACACCCACTCGCAGTTCCACAACACCGCCGCCCCCTCGACAACAACACGTCTCGAACGGGACATCACCAAGGGCCTACTCGCACTTCGGCACCAACACGCCCCACTCGACCGACAACGCGCTACCAAACAGGACACCAGCGAGGGCATGCCCAGGTCTCGGCACCGCTACGTCCCGCTCAGCGGACCACCACCGGAGTTGGAGGGCCGCTCGAATGAGGCGAAGCCCGACACCCCGCCAACAGATTCACCCGCCGACACGTCAGCAGACATCGGCCGCCCTCACCGTTGCCGAACGGGACATCACCAAACCCCTACTCGCACTTCGGCACCAGCACGTCCCACTCGACCGACAATGCTTTGCCGAACGGGACATCAGCGAGGGCTTGCTCGGGTCTCGGCACCGCTACGTCCCGCTCAGCGGACCACCGCCGGAGTTGGAGGGCCGCTCGAATGAGGCGAAGCCGACACTCTGCCAACAGATTCACCCGCCGACACGTCAGCAGACATCGGCCGCCCTCACCGTCGCCGAACGGGACATCACCAAACCCCTACCCGCACTTCGGCACCAACACGTCCCACTCGGCGGACAAGGCGTTGCCGAACGGGACACCAGCGAGGGCATGCCCAGGTCTCGGCACCGCTACGTCCCGCTCAGCGGACGATCACGTGGGCGGGTGGGCCCGTCGAATGGGATCGAAACCCGACACCCTGCCAACAGATTCACCAGCCGACACACGCTCAGCAGACATCGGCCGCCCTCACCGTTGCCGAGCGGGACATCACCGAGGGCCTACTCGCACTTCGGCACCAACACGTCCCACTCGACGGACAACGAACCGCCGAACGGGACATCAGCGAGCCGCCGGGGTTCTCGGCACCGCTACATCCCGCTCAGCAGACGATCATGGGGGCGGGCGGGCCGCTGGATGGGATCGAAGCCGACACTCTGCCAACAGATTCACCCAACGACACACGTCAGCAGACATCGGCCGCCCCATCGTTGCCGAACGGGACATCACCAAGGCTCTACTCGCACTTCGGCACCAACACGTCCCACTCGACCGACAATGCTTTGCCGAACGGAACATCAGCGAGGGCTTGCTCAAATTTCGGCACCGCTACGTCCTGCTCGGCGGACGATCGGGTGGGTGCGCGGGTGTGCCGCTCGAATGGATCGAAGCAGACACTCTGCCAACAGATTCACCAGCCGACACACGTCAGCAGACATCGGCCGCCCCATCGTTGCCGAGCGGGACATCACCGAGGGCCTACTCGCACTTCGGCACCAACACGTCCCACGCGACCGACAATGCTTTGCCGAACGGGGCATCGGCGAGGGCTTGCTCGGGTTTTGGCTCCGCTACGTCCCGCTCGGCGGACGATCGCGGGGGTGGGAGGGCCGCTCGAATGGGGCGAAGCCGACGCTCTGCCAACAGATTGACCAGCCGACGCGCGCTCGGCTGACGTCGATCGCCCTTGTCGTTGCCGAATGGGACATCGCGGTGTGCCCACCTGCGGTTCGCCACCAACATGTCCCGCAACTAAGACGCGTCGCCGGACGGGCATCACGGCGACTGTACTCATGCTTTGCCGTGACCATGTCCCGGATGGCGAACAACACGTTGCCGTAAGGGACTCCGCCCTAGGCTAACTCGCACCGCGACTTCACCATGTCCCGCTCAGCGAGCAATGGTTCGCCGGGCGGGGCATCACCGAGGGCTCACTCGCGGTTCGGCACCGCCATGTCCCGCTCGCCGGCAAGGGGTTTGCCCAGCGGGGCATTGGCGCTGGATTGCTTGGGTTCGGGGCATTGGCGCGGGCTTGCCTGGGTTCGGGTTTGCCAGGGTCCGGGGTGGGGTTAGGGGGTGGGTTCCAGGAGGGCTATGCATTCGACGTGGTGTGTGCCGGGGAAGGCGTCGAAGGCGCGGAGGGCGGTCAGGTGGTAGCCGGCGGAGTGGTAGAGGCCTAGGTCTCGGGCGAAAGCGGCTGGGTCGCAGCCGATGTGGATTATGCGGAGGGGGCCGGTGGTGGTGATCGCGGCTATTACCTCTTTGCCTGCGCCGGCACGTGGGGGGTCGAGGACGATGGTGTCGGGGGCCGCGCCGCCTACGCGTTCGGCTACCCAGCGTTCTACTCGTTGGGCGTGCAGGTCGAGCCACGGGAGGTCGCGGAGGGCGGCGATGCCGTCGGCTACTGCGGGGCGGGCGGACTCCACGGCCAGTATCGCGCCGGTCTGGCCGACCTGGTCGGCGAGGCGGGCGGCGAAAACACCTGCACCGCTGTACAAGTCCCAGGCCAGAGCGCCGGGTTGTAGACAGGACCATTCGGCGATCAGGTCCGAATAACACTGTGCGGCACCGTGATGGGCCTGCCAGAAGCCGGTTGCGGAGACCTCCCAGCGGCGGCCCGCGACATACTCGACCGCGCGGCCGGTTCCAGCGATCACCCATTCGTCGCGTGCGGCGTGGGTCGCTGCCCGCCGAGCCGAGGCATTGCGCCGCTCGCCCGCTTGCGGTGCTTCTAGCCGACCGTTGGCGTCGTACCGCGGCTCCGCGCGCTCGCCCCCTGCACGCGACTCGTCGCCACTACGCGGTCGGTCACGATCATCACCGGCGGGTCTTCCGGCGTGCTCGTCACTGCGCCACTTGTCACGCCCGCGCACTCCGTCACGATCGTCGGCGCTACGCCGACCAGCGTCGCCACCACGACCACCCGGAGCAGTCCCGCGGCGATCATCGCCGGACTGACCGAGGTGCATGCCGTACGAGCGCTCAGTTTCGCTGCCGCGCGGCCCATTCTGTTCCGTACCGCCACGGCCGCTGCCAGCACGCGAGACCCCGCCGATCTCCCCGGGGCGGCGGCGAGCGCGGTCGGTGACGCCGGGTGCGTCGTCGGTGCCGCGTTCGCCGCTCGGGCGGCGGTGGTTGTCGCGCTCGGTGCCACTGCGCGGATCGTCAGCGCCGCCGGTGCCGGTGCGATCGTCTCCGCCACGGGTGCCCCGGCCTTCAGCACGAGTCCTGCGGCCGTTCTCGTCGTCCCGGGAGCCACCGTGACCGGTGCCGGGGCGACGGCGGTCGGCGCGGCCACCATCGTGATCGGTGCCAGGTTTGCCGCTCGGGCGGCGGCGGTTGTCGCGCTCGGTGCCGCCGCGCGGATCGCTGGCGCGGCCGGTGCCGGTGCGATCGTCTCCGGCACGGGTGCCCGGGCCTTCGGCGCGAGTCCTGCGGCCGTGGTCGTCGTCGCGGTCGGTGCGGCCGCGGCGGTCACGGGCGCGATGGTTGCGGCCGCGGCGGTCGGTGGGTTCGGCGCGTAGCCATTCGCGGTCGCCGCGGCGGTCGCGGTCGGGCGACGGGGCCAGTTCGATGATGTGGCGGACGCCGTCGCCGTCGACGGCGATCACCAGATCGGCTCCGGGGGTCCACAATCGGTCCGCGATGCCGTCGAGGGCGCCCGGAACCGGTTGGGGGCAGCGGAGATCGGTGATGACGTCGGTGCTGCGGTAGCCGTGGACGCCCGCGCGACCTTCCGCGTCGACGGCTAGGCGGATGCGGGTGCGCCAACCGGTGGTGGTGTCGCCGGCGCCGGTGATCGGTTCGACGACGACCTCGCGATCGATGCCGGCCAGGCGCCGGAGCTGTTCGGCGATCACCGAAGCCTTCAGCGCACGTTGGGCTTTCGGGGTGGCGTAGGAGAAGTCGCAGCAGCCCGCGCCGCCGGGACCGGAGACGGGACAGGTGGCGGGGACGCGGTCGGGCGACGGTTCGAGGATCTCGATCGCGTCGGCGCGACAGAACGACCCACCACGATCCTCGGTGACACGCACCCGAACCAACTCCCCCGGCAACCCGTGCCGGACGAAAACCACACGCCCCTCATGCCTGCCAACGCAGAACCCACCGTGCCCCGGCGGCCCCAGCCGCACCTCGAAACTCGTACCACGCCAATCGGTCATGCGCATACCTCGCCGACCCTCGACTCACGGAATGCGATCCGCGCCCCACCAGCACCCGACGAACGGAACACGGTCCGCACCGCACCAGCACCCCGCGAACAGAAGACGGCCCACACCTCGGACAACCCACCCTGCCGGGGCAAGCCCAAGCACACCTCGAAAGTCGTATCACGCCAATCGGTCATGCCCGCCCCTCGCTGCTATCGACGCGCAGAAGGCCGCCCGCGCCTCACACAATCCACTACGCCGGGGCAAACCCGGACTCACCGCGAACACCACACCACGCCGAACAGTCATCCCCACACCCCACCAGCACCCGCCGGACGGAAAGCAGTTCGCTCTCCGCCAGCACCCCGCGAACAGAAGACGGCCCACACCTCGGACAACCCACCCTGCCGGGGCAAGCCCAGCCGCGCCTCGAAACTCGTACCACGCCAATCGGTCATGGGCATACCTCGCCGACGCTCGGCTGGGACCCGCGCGAAATGGGTTGCGGTGTGGTTCGCCTCGTCGTCTTCAGTGCTTCGCGCGCGATGACCGCTGGGACATGATCAGGGTGCACACCCGGCGTGCCCGCTGCGGCAGGCCGGGCATACACGCCCAGCTTGTCCGGGGTCAACGGAAGGCGTTGCAGCCGAAGACGAATCGCCGGGAACGCACCGGGATCGTCCGGAACCTGCCGGAACATCGTCTGGGTCCTCATGAGCGGTCGTCGTAACCGCGGCGCACCGCACCGGGCGCATTGACCATGCCGGGGGTGCGGGCACGGGTGGACGAACTCAACTGCCACGGAACGCTGGTCACCATCACGCCGGGCTCGAAGAGCAGTCGTCCCTTGAGCCGCAGCGCGCTCTGGTTGTGCAGCACCTGTTCCCACCAGTGTCCGACCACGTATTCGGGAATGAACACGGTGACCACGTCGCGCGGTGAGTCCTTGCGCACTCGGTTCACGTAATCCAGGACGGGCTTGGTGATTTCGCGGTAGGGCGATTCGATCACCTTGAGCGGCACGGTGACATCGCTCTTCTCCCACTCGCGCACCAGCGCCCTGGTGTCGGCCTCGTCGACGTTGACGGTGATCGCCTCCAGGGTGTCCGGGCGGGTGGCGCGGGCGTAGGCGAGGGCGCGGCGGGTGGGCAGGTGCAGCTTGGAGACCAGCACGATGGAGTGCGAGCGGCTGGGCAGCACGCCGTCCCACTCCTGCTCCTCCAGCTCGCGCGAGACCGAATCGTAGTGCCGGCGAATCATTTTCATCACGACGAAGATCGCCACCATGGTGCAGATGGCGATGTAGGCGCCGGCGAAGAACTTGGTGATGAGCACGATGATCAGCACGGTGCCGGTGGCGCTGAGACCGACCGCGTTGATCACCCTGGACCGCTTCATCCGCGACCGCTGCGCCGGATCGGTCTCGGTGCGCAGCAACCGGGTCCAGTGCCGCAGCATGCCGGTCTGACTGAGCACGAAGGAGACGAACACGCCGACGATGTAGAGCTGGATCAGCTTGGTCACCTCGGCGCCGAACAGCACGACGAACGCGATCGCCGCACCGGACAGGAACAGGATGCCGTTGCTGAACGCCAGCCGGTCGCCGCGGGTGTGCAGCTGCCGGGGCAGGTACCGGTCCTGCGCCAGGATCGAACCGAGCACCGGGAACCCGTTGAACGCGGTGTTCGCGGCGAGCACGAGGATCAGCGCGGTCACCGTGGTGATGAAGAAGAACCCGATCGGGAAGCCGTGGAAGACCGTCTCGGCGAGCTGCGCGATCAGCGTCTTCTGGTGGTAGCCGGGCGGCGCGCCGATCAGGTCGTCGTCGTTGTGCGCGTACACGACGCCGATCTTCTGGGCCAGGATGATGATGCCCATCAGCAGCACAATGGCGATGGTGCCGAGCATCAGCAGCGTGGTGGCGGCGTTGCGCGACTTCGGCTTCCGGAACGCGGGCACGCCGTTGCTGATCGCCTCGACACCGGTGAGCGCGGCGCAACCGGAGGAGAACGAGCGCGCGATCAAGAAGGCGAAGGCGAGCCCGTACAGGTGCTCGTCCTCCGCCTTCAAACCGAAACCCGCCGACTCGGCCTGTAGATCGTCGCCGAGGATGAAGATGCGGAACAGCCCCCAGCCGAGCATGACGAACATGCCGACGATGAAGGCGTAGGTCGGGATGGCGAACGTGGTGCCCGACTCGCGGATGCCGCGCAGATTGATCGCGGTCAGAATCGCGATGGCCACGACGGCGAACAGCACCTTGTGCGTGGCCACGAACGGAATCGCCGAACCGATGTTGGACGCGGCCGAGGAGATCGAGACGGCCACCGTGAGCACGTAGTCGACGAGCAGCGCGCTGCCGACGGTCAACCCGGCGTTGGGCCCGAGGTTGGTCGTCGCGACCTCGTAGTCGCCGCCGCCGGACGGGTAGGCGTGCACGTTTTGCCGATAGCTTGCTACGACCACCGCCATGACCAGCGCGACGGCTAATCCGACCCAGGGGGCATAGACATAGGCGGAGATTCCGGCCGCGGACAACACCAGGAAGATTTCTTCCGGCGCGTACGCGACCGAGGACATCGCGTCGGAGGCGAACACCGGAAGGGCGATGCGCTTCGGCAGCAGGGTATGGCCAAGCGAATCACTACGGAAAGGCCTGCCCAGCAGCATTCGTTTCGCTGCCGTCGTCAACTTGGACACTGGAGCGAGCATAGGCGTACGCGAGGGTGGTCGCGCGCGTGGCTCGCAGGTTTGGCCACTGGGCGGAGGGGGAACGTGGCCGATGGAATGGTTCGGCAGGTACCGTTCGATCGGACAATTAGCAGACCGAACGCTTGGTTCCAGGAACGAGGGTGCACGGGTGTACGTAGTGATCATGGGTTGTGGGCGCGTCGGCTCGGCGCTGGCTCGTGCCCTGGTCCGGGTCGGCCACGAGGTCACCGTGATCGACCGGGATCCGGCCGCCTTCCTGCGCCTGGGCCAGGACTTCACCGGCGAGCGGGTGACCGGCGTCGGCTTCGACCGAGATGTGCTGGTACGCGCCGGAATCGAGCGGGCCGACGCGTTCGCCGCGGTGTCCTCCGGGGACAACTCCAACATCATCTCCGCGCGGGTGGCCAGGGAGATGTTCGGCGTCGAACGCGTGGTCGCGCGCATCTACGACGCCAAACGCGCCGCGGTCTACGAGCGGCTCGGCATCCCGACCATCGCCACGGTGCCCTGGACCACCGACCGGTTCCTGCGCGCGCTGATCGGGGACAACAGCACCACCACCTGGCGCGACCCCACCGGCACGGTTGCTGTGACGCAGCTGACGCTGCACGAGGACTGGTATGGCCGGACCGTGCGCGATCTGGAGCGCGAGGTGAGCGTGCGGGTCGCGTTCATCATCCGCTTCGGCCAGGGCCTGCTGCCGGACAGCAAGACCATCGTGCAAGCCGACGACGTCGTCTATGTCGCCGCCACCTCCGGTTCCGTGGGTGAGGCCATCGCGTTGGCAGGCAAGCCCCCCGTGAGCGAGGACTGAACATGAAAGTGGCCATCGCCGGGGCCGGCGCCGTCGGCCGATCCATCGCCAGGGAGTTGCTGCGCGGTGGACACAACGTCATGCTGCTGGAACGGCAGCTCGATCACATCGAGCCGGAGGCGATCCCGGACGCGGTCTGGGTGCACGCCGACGCCTGCGAGCTCGCGCTGCTCGAGGACGCCGGACTGGAAACCTACGAGGTGGTCATCGCGGCCACCGGCGACGACAAAGCCAATCTGGTGCACAGCCTGCTCGCCAAGACCGAGTTCGGCGTGCGGCGAGTCGTGGCGCGGGTGAACGATCCGCGTAACGAGTGGCTGTTCGACTCGTCCTGGGGTGTGGACGTCGCGGTGTCCACCCCGCGCCTGCTCGCCTCGCTCGTCGAGGAGGCGGTCACGGTCGGCGATCTGGTGCGTCTGATGACGCTGCGGCAGGGTCAGGCCAATCTGGTCGAGATCACCCTGCCCGGCGACACCGGGCTGGCCGGGAAGCCGGTACGCACCCTCACCCTGCCGCGCGACGCCGCCCTGGTGACGATTCTGCGCGGCGGCCGGGTGATCGTGCCGCAACCGGATGATCCGTTCGAGGGCGACGACGAGTTGCTGTTCGTGACCTCGGTGGAGGCCGAAGAGGACCTCCGGGTCGAACTGGCCAACCATGGCATCAAGCCTTGACTCCCCGACAGGGCTGATGCGCGACGGTCGGACCTAGGCGACCTTCAGTTCCGCGCGCAGCTTGTTCAGCGCGCGATGCTGCATCACCCGGACCACGCCGGGGCTGGTGCCGATCGCCTCGGCGGTCTGCGCCGCCGACCAGCCGAGCACGATGCGCATGACCAGCACCTCGCGATGGGCGGGGGCGAGGATCTTCATGAGTTCCTTGGTGGCCGCGCGGCGTTCGTGCGCCAGCGCCCACTCCTCCGGGCCTGCCTCGGTGGACGCGGTGTCCGGCATCTCGGCCATCGGGTAGGCGGGGTGCTGCTGGGAGCGGCGGAACGCGTCGGCCACCTTGTTCGCGGCGATGCCGTAGACGAAGGCGAGGAACGACTTGCCCTGGTCGCGGTAGCGCGGGATGGCGTTGACCGTGGCGATCAGGATCTCCTGCACCACGTCGTCCGCGGTGACCTGCAGGTGCGCCGTATTGCCAAGGCGCGCACCGCAATACCGGCGGACCAGTGGATGCACGATGCGGACGATCTCGGTGATGGCGTTGCGGTCGCCCGCGGCCGCGGGGCCGATCAACGTGTCCAGTTCGGCCGCCACCCGGCGGCTCTCCGACAGGGCCGGATTGTGGTGCTTCGACAGTGCTGCGGTGTTGTGCTCGGTAGCCACGTCCGAGTCCTTTCCTACGATCGTGCGCTGTTTTCCGTACGCAACGATCGTCTGATGAACTCGGGCTTCCCTCCAGGCACCCCAGGGTGGGTAACCCCCCACCTCCGCGGTGGGAGTTACCCCACCCCGAGGGTTTTCGCGGCCGGGACCCGCGGGGTTAACGCCCTACGCGGGCTCGGCCACCGCGGTCTTGGTGGGCAGGTGTCCCGCGCGCCGCACGGCCCACACGGTGACGGCCAGCGCGACCGCGGTGAGCGGCCAGCCCATGGCGATCCGGGTGAACGCGAGCCAGCCGGTGCGGTCGGTGTCGTAGAGCTGGGACTGCACCAGGTAGCGAGCGCCGAAGACGAGCACCCAGGTGGAGGTCGCGAGGTAGTACAGGCGCTGCACGCGCCGGTCACTGCGCCAGTCGGTGCCGTGCCCGTTCAGCACGCCCCAGATGACGCCGACCAGGGGCCAGCGCACCAGCATCGAGACCAGGAACACGCCCGCGTAGACCAGGCTGGTGTAGATGCCGAACAGGAAGAAGCCCTTGGCCTCGCCCATCCGGTAGGCGATGAACGCGCAGATGCCGACGCCGAGGAAACCGGAGATGGCCGGCTGGATGGGGCTGCGCCGGATGAGCCGCCAGACCAGGATGAGCGCGGCCACGCCGAGCGCGGCCCAGATCGCCGCGGTGAGCCCGGCGAAGCTGTTCACGGGGACGAAGACGACAACCGGAACGGTCGAATAGATCAGGCCGCTGAAACCGCCCAACTGCTCGAGCAACGTCTGCTCGGCCGCTACCTCTTCAGGGTCGAGAGCCTCGCTGGGCTCGAGCTGTTCGGTCGAGGGGGTCTGTTCGCCCGTGGGGGCGTTGTCGTTGCTCGATGGCATACGTCAGCTGTTCCCGCGCAGTTCGTAGTAGGGGTTGTAGATCACCTTGCGGCCGTCTCGATCTCCGACGCGGCCGCGAACCAAGATACGCCGTCCCGGTTCGATACCGGGGATGCGCCGACGGCCGATCCATACCAGGGTGATGGCATCGGTTCCGTCGAAGAATTCCGCTTGCACAGTAGCGCCAGCGGACTTCGAACACGCTTCGACACTGCGCAGCTTACCGAGCATCGTGGCCTCGTCGCCGCGGCGACACTCCGACGCACGGCACGCTCCGGAAGCCTCCGATTTCTCGGCAAGCTCCTCGGCGTCCAACTGGTCGAGATCCTCGGTCAGTCTGCGGCCCAGACGTCGAAAATACCCTGAGGCAGCGGATGACATTTCGCACGCTCTCCTGCATAGAGCAGACAGTGTGGATCGCACACCATCGTGGATTCTCAGCACGACCGGCGGTGGACGTACACCCGCCACTGTAGATGCACCAGCACACCCCCGCTACGCTCGGACCGGTGTTCGACTCCCCACACTCCGTGTCGGCCGCCCACGTCGTGGTGGCGCTGCCTGGAACCGGATCCGATGCGGATTTCGCTCGTCGCGCGTTCGAACCGGCGTGCCGAGCGCGCCGGCTCGACGTGCTGGCGGTACAGCCGGACCCGCAGGGGGTGGTCGCGAGTTATCGGGCCGCGCTCGACACGGCCGCCGCGGCGGGACCGATTGTTGTGGCGGGAATCTCGCTGGGCGCGGCGGTCGCGATCGAGTGGGCGGCCGAGCGCCCGGAATCGGCGCTCGGCGTGATCGCGGCGCTGCCCGCGTGGACCGGGCCGGACACCACCGCGTGCCCCGCCGCGTTGAGCGCGTCGGTGACCGCGGCGCAGTTGCGGGCCGACGGGTTGGACGCGGTGCTCGAGCGGATGCGGGCAGGCAGCCCGCGCTGGCTGGCCGACGCGCTCACCCGGTCGTGGCGGTCGCAGTGGCCGAATCTGCCTGCGGCACTGGAGGAAGCGGCGCACTACAAGTGGCCGGGGACCGAACTGCTCGGCACCCTGGACGTGCCGGTGGCCGTGGTGACGGCGGTCGACGATCCGGTGCACCCGTTCGCCATCGCCGAGGAATGGGCCGCGCTGATCCCGCGGTCCGCGATCCGCCGGATCACCCTCGCCGAACTCGGCGCGGATCCGGCCATCCTCGGACGCACGGGATTCGCCGCGCTCGGTTAGCTAGTTCAAGCCCAGCTGCTGCATGGCGGAACCGTCGGCGCCGCGCCGCGGCCCCTCCGGCATCCGCGGCGGCACGGCCTGCGGGGCCGCCGCCTGCGCGGCCGCCTGCTGTTGCTGTGCCTCGGCCTGCGCCTGGTGCGCCGCGGCCAGCTGTTCGGCCAGCTCCTGCGGTAACACCACGGGTAGTGGCTCCCGCACGGGCAACGGATCGTCGCCCCGCCGAATCACGGTCTCGCGCAGGATCGCCCGGGCCGCCGCGACCAGCGGGCTGCCGTCGTTCGACGCACCCGACGGGCCCGCCGCGACCAGCCGCACCATCCAGCGCGGTCCGTCGACCCCGATGAAGCGCAGATCCGCGCCCTCGGTGATGGCCAGCAGCTCGCGACCCCACGGACCGGTTTCCACCGCGACCCGCGCGCCGTCGTTGCGCAGCGAATCGGCGAGATCCGCGGCCACCGTGCGCCATTGACCGGCCGACTTCGGCGCCGCGTAGGC
Source organism: Nocardia sp. NPDC056564 (assembly GCF_042793755.1). Classification (NCBI taxonomy): domain Bacteria; kingdom Bacillati; phylum Actinomycetota; class Actinomycetes; order Mycobacteriales; family Nocardiaceae; genus Nocardia; species Nocardia sp. NPDC056564. The sequence continues at coordinate 753,504 of NZ_JBHTUR010000002.1, read as the reverse complement.
GGCGACGGTGAGCCTGCCATGCTCGGTGGCCAGGTGCACCGCCTGCGGCGTGCCGTCGGGGGTCATCTCGACCTGCAGCTGACCGCCCTGCGGCACCGGCAGAATCACCGAACCGAGATCGAGCCGCTGATCGGTGACCTGCTCGAGCAGCTCGGATACGTCGGCGAAGTCGTACGGACCCGACTTGCCCGCACCGGCGTCGCGGTAGTCGCCCGCGACGATCGGGTGCTCGTCGGTGTCGTAGTCGTCTTCGTCGTACTCGTCGACCTCGTCGTAGTCGTCGTCCGGATACCGGTCGTCCTCGACGGACCGCTTCCTACCGAAAATTCCCATCACGCCTCCTTGGCGGCAGCCCGGCCGGCCTCGGCCAGGCTCGCGTGACCGCCGCTCGACCCGTAACCGCCCGCACCGCGCGCGGTCTCGTCGAGGGTGTCGACCTCGACGAAGTCGACCAGTTCCACCCGTTGCACCAGCAGCTGCGCGATCCGGTCACCGCGGCGCAGCTCGATCGGCGTGCGCGGGTCGTGATTGATCAGGCACACCTTGATCTCGCCGCGATAGCCGGCGTCGACCGTGCCGGGGGTGTTCACCACGGACAGCCCGGTTTTGGCCGCCAGGCCCGAGCGCGGATGGATGAGCCCGACCGTGCCGACCGGTAGCGCCACGGCGACACCGGTGCCGACCAGCACCCGCTCCCCTGGTTCCAGGATGACGTCTTCGGTGGTGCACAGATCCACGCCGGCGTCGCCGTGATGGGCGCGCGCGGGCATGGGGATGCCGGGATCCAGCCGCAGCAGTGGTATCGGTAAAAGGGCGGTCACGACTCCGCCTCGCTGGCGCTCGGCTCCGCCGTAACCGCAGGTGCTGTATCCATGGTTCGCTCGCTTCGCTCCCTCACGTTGGTCGAGCCTACGCGTTGACCAGTCGGTGTCGTGAATTAGTGTTGAGTCGTGTCGGACCAGCCCAACCCCGTGAAGATGGACGAGAACCAGCAGAGCCTGCCGTCGTACCGCGAGCGCCTGTGGGTGCCGCTGTGGTGGTGGCCGGTGGCGTTCGCCATCACCGGGCTGTTGGCGGCCGAAATCCATATGGGCGCACCGGGATTGCGCGCCTGGCTGCCGTATGTGCTGCTGTTCCCGGTACCGGTGTGGGTGCTGCTGTGGCTGAGCCGCCACCGCGTCGAGGTCACGCCGGACTCGTCGGGCACGCCCGAACTCCGCGCCGACCGCGCCCACCTGCCGGTGAATTTCGTCGCCCGTGCGGCCGTCGTTGCCCGCACGGCGAAGAGTGCGGCGCTGGGTCGTCAGCTCGACCCCGCCGCCTATGTGCAGCACCGGCCATGGATCGGGCCGATGGTGCTCCTCGTGCTCGACGACCCGGACGACCCGACGCCGTACTGGTTGGTCAGTACGCGTCGACCGGAACGGGTCCTAGCCGCGCTGGGGCTGCCCAGCGCGGGCTGATCACCTCGAGCTAACTCAAGCCGCGCAGTCCATGCAGATGAGCTGACCGCCCTTCTCGCTGGCCAGTCTGCTGCGATGGTGCACGAGGAAGCAGCTGGAACAGGTGAACTCGTCGGCCTGCTTCGGGATCACCCGAACGCTCAGCACTTCCTCGGACAGGTCCGCGCCGGGAAGCTCGAACGACTCCGCGGTATCGGATTCGTCGATATCCACGACGGCGGACTGTGCCTCGTTACGACGAGCCTTCAGCTCCTCCAGCGAATCTTCCGACACATCGTCGGTTTCGGTGCGCCTCGGTGCGTCATAGTCGGTTGCCATGTCGTCTTCCCCTCGTCCTTACTACATATATCCCGGACCGGATTGCTCACACCGATTCCTGCTGGAATCGCCGTGACTCGCACCGCCCCGCCGGTGGTGCACGTCACACGTACACCGCTCACCCATCAGGTCGGATCGGGCTGATCCACTCCGGATAGCGCTCGGTAAACGCAGGACATGCCCTACTTGTTCCCGCGACCGACCACCAATTTCGCCACCGGCGATTCGATCTGGGCCGCCAGACAATAGCGGACCCCAGCACAAAAGTCGCAATCAAAACACAGACGATTCGAAACTGACGGGTAATCGACACCGTCCGTCGAACTCCCCGAGACCTTCCGCGACCTGAGCGCCCGTCGAGACGGCCTGCCGTCGCCGGGTACCGCCATCTTTTCGTAGAGTGTGCTGGTGGTTTCACTGATCACCGAAGGCCGCCCCGTGGATTCCCAGGGCAGGCCCTTCCTCCGACGGCGCCCGCAGCCCTGGCTGATCATGCTCGGCATCGTCACGCTGATCTGCACGATTGTGTGGGTCAAGGCGCTGACGACGACCGAGCACGACTCCAGTGCGATGGCCTGCAACTCGCCGAGCCCGGCCACCGAGCCGGGCGCTCAACCAGCGGCAACACTCGGGCAGCGGGTCGGCGCGAGCCGGCTCCAGGATGTGGAACCGGCGCCGCTGGCGGCCAGCCGGGTGCGCGTGCTCAACGCGAACAACCAGCGCGGCCAGGCCGCGCACGTCGCGGCGCAGTTCGGTGACCTCGGGTTTGCCAGCGCGCCGGGAACGCAATACGGCAACGATTCGGTATACGTCAACGGCGATCTGGAGTGCACCGGGCAGATCCGGTTCGGCGTGAACGGCCGCCCGGCCGCCGCGTCCGTGCAGCTGGTGGTCCCGTGCGCCGAGCTGATCGAGGATCAGCGGGCCGACGAGACGGTCGACCTGGTGCTCGGCTCGCTGTTCCGCGACATCCGCCCGAGCAACGACGCCGAGGAGGTGCTGCGGTCGCTGAAGAACCCGGCGCCCGGCAACAGCACCTCGATCGATATCAAGCTGCTGGAGGCCGCCAGGCAAGCTCGCTGTTAGCGCCGGTCAGCGCGAAGCGAAAAGCCCGATCGGCGCCGGTCGCACCGATCGGGCTTTTTCGCGTCCAGCGCACCGGCTAGCGGTCCGGGATGGGCTCCGTCGCACCGACTCGATCCAGCAGCGCGAACAGCTCCTCCGCGATGCCGGGGGCCGCGGCGATCACCAGATCGCCGGCCTCCCCCGGCGCGGTGGCGGGCGGCAGCGTGAGCAGAGCGCCCGCCTCGGCCGCGATCAACGCGCCCGCGCCCCAGTCCCACGCGTTGAGGCCGTGCTCGAAGTAGGCGTCCACCCGGCCCGCCGCGACGTGGCACAGGTCGAGCGCGGCCGCGCCGAAGCGACGAATGTCCCGCACCTGCGGCAGGATCTCCGCGATCAGCTGCGCCTGCCTGGTCCGCCGGTGCTTGCCATAGGCAAAACCGGTGGCCACCAACGACATCGCGACGGTTTCGGCAGGCGTGCAGCGCAGGTGCTCCACCGCGCCCTCGGCGTCCACCCGGATCGCGCCGAGCCCGAGCCCGGCGCTGTAGGTGGCCCGCCGGGCGACGTCCACCACCGCGCCTGCCACCGGGCGGCCGCCGCGCAGCGCGGCCACCGAGACCGCGTAGCCGGGGATCCCATACAGGAAATTCACCGTGCCGTCGATTGGGTCTACTACCCAGTGCACGACGTCGGCGGCGGAGTCGGCGAGGCTGCCGCCGCCCTCCTCGCCGAGGATCGGGTCGCCGGGGCGCTGCTCGGCGAGCAGGCCGCGGATCAGCTCCTCGGTCTCGGTGTCCACGATGGTCACCGGGTCGGTCGGGTGGGCCTTGGCCTGCACCGCGCCCTCGGCCGGCCCACTGGCCTGACCGAAGACCTCGGGACGGCGGGCACGGACGTGCGCCGCAGCGGTTTCGGCGAGGTCGACGGCGACTCTGCGCAGTTCAGCCTCGTCGCCGCGGGCGACGATGATCTCGGAGGTGTAGTCGGACACGGGCGATGAGGTTTCCGGCACGCTCCCCATCGCATCACAGATCCTCGGGAACGCGCAGCATCGATCGCGCATTACTCTTGTCGTGCACGACACAACGCCGTCGTCGGGCACACCACCGCAGCGCCGCTCACGGCCGGGGTGCAGCCTTGTGCATCGGTGTTGTGCTCCACACCGGCCAGCACAGGAACGAGGGCTCAGTCATGTCCGCTCGGGGGCACGCATTCGGCATCGATATCGGCGGCAGCGGCGTCAAGGGTGGCGCGGTGGATCTGGCGACCGGTGAGCTGGTCCACGAACGAATCAAGATCGCGACACCGCAGCCGTCCACCCCGCAGGCGGTCGCCGACGCGGTGGCAAAGCTGGTCGCGCAAGCCGATTGGGACGGCCCGGTCGGCATCACCCTGCCGTCGGTCATCCTGGACGGGGTCGCGCGCACCGCGGCCAATATCGACAAGGCCTGGGTTGGCACGGATGCCAGGAAGCTGTTCTCGGACACCCTCGACGGGCGCGAGGTGACCGTGCTCAACGACGCGGACGCGGCGGGCCTGGCCGAGGATCGCTACGGCGCGGCAAAGGATTTCGCCGGCCTGGTGCTGTTGCTGACCTTCGGCACCGGCATCGGCTCGGCCCTGCTGTACCACGGCACCCTGGTGCCCAACAGCGAGCTCGGCCACCTCGAGGTCGGCGGCATGGAGACCGAGCATCGCGCGGCGGCCTCGATCAAGGACCGCGACGGCCTGAGCTTCGAGCAGTGGGCCGCCGAGGTGAGCACGGTGCTGATCGGACTGGAGAATCTGTTCTGGCCGAAGGTGTTCGTCGCCGGCGGCGGCATCAGCCGCGACGCCGACCAGTGGATCCCGTTGCTCACCAACCGAACCCAGGTGATCCCGGCGCATCTGCGCAACACGGCGGGCATCGTCGGCGCGGCCATGGCGATCGACGCGGGCATCGCGCCGTGAACATGTCCGGCAACCCTCCGACGTGCCGCCGTCAGACGGTATAACGTGGGTGGATACAGCCAATCAACGCTTCACCGGTCCGATCATGCGGCACAAGCTGAGCTTGCGAAGCGCCGCCTCATGCATGGTGGCCATAGGTACCCTGGTTAGATCGTTACAATGGAACGTGCCCGGTGTTGAGCCGGTGAAACCCGACCGGCCTTCCGCCGGTGAAACCCGACAGACCGCTCCGCCGGAAGACCACTCTGGCGTGACGCCGCACGAGACCGTCACGAAAGGGCGTACGTGGTAGCCACGAATACCCGTCAGACCGCCGATTCGGCCGAGGCCGATTCCGCAGATGTAACCGAAGCACGGCCGGTCCGTAAGGCGGCTGCCGCGAAGAAGGCTCCGGCGAAGAAGGCCGCTGCCAAGAAGGCGCCTGCGAAGAAGGCCGGCGCCAAGGCGCCCGCCAAGAAGGCAGCCACCAAGAAGGTGGGAGCCGACGGCGAGCCCGGCCCCGATGACGCGGGCGACGACGACTCGCTCGACGTCGCCGATCTCGGTGATCTCGAGGTCTCCGAGGACGACCTGACCGAGGACGCCGAGGACCTGGTCGTCGAAGAGGTCGCCGAAGCCGCCGAGGAGGAGGTCGAGCCGTCCGCCGCCGACAAGGCCTCCGGCGACTTCGTCTGGGACGAAGAGGAATCCGAGGCGCTCCGGCAGGCGCGCAAGGACGCGGAGCTCACCGCGTCGGCCGACTCGGTGCGTGCCTACCTCAAGCAGATCGGCAAGGTCGCGCTGCTCAACGCCGAGGAGGAGGTCGAGCTCGCCAAGCGGATCGAGGCCGGCCTCTACGCGGCGGAGAAGGTGCGCGAGTTCACCGAGCAGGGCGAGAAGCTGCCGGTCGCGATGCGCCGCGACTACACCTGGATCGTCCGCGACGGCAACCGCGCCAAGAACCATCTGCTGGAAGCCAACCTCCGCCTGGTGGTCTCGCTGGCCAAGCGCTACACCGGCCGCGGCATGGCGTTCCTCGATCTGATCCAGGAGGGCAACCTGGGTCTGATCCGCGCCGTGGAGAAGTTCGACTACACCAAGGGCTACAAGTTCTCCACGTACGCCACCTGGTGGATCCGGCAGGCGATCACCCGCGCCATGGCCGACCAGGCCCGCACCATCCGTATCCCGGTGCACATGGTCGAGGTCATCAACAAGCTCGGTCGCATCCAGCGCGAACTGCTCCAGGACCTGGGCCGCGAGCCCACCCCGGAGGAGCTCGCCAAGGAAATGGACATCACGCCGGAGAAGGTGCTGGAGATCCAGCAGTACGCGCGTGAGCCCATCTCGCTGGACCAGACCATCGGCGACGAGGGCGACAGCCAGCTCGGTGACTTCATCGAGGACTCCGAAGCCGTGGTCGCCGTGGACGCGGTGAGCTTCACCCTGCTGCAGGATCAACTGCAGTCGGTGCTGGAGACGCTGTCCGAGCGCGAGGCGGGCGTGGTCCGGCTGCGCTTCGGCCTCACCGACGGCCAGCCGCGCACGCTCGACGAGATCGGCCAGGTGTACGGGGTCACCCGCGAGCGCATCCGGCAGATCGAGTCCAAGACCATGAGCAAGCTGCGCCACCCCAGCCGCTCCCAGGTCCTGCGCGACTACCTGGATTAGGTCGTTTCGAGGCCCGCATTCGTTGCGCCGCTGATGTTTTCAGCGGACCGGCGGATGCGGGCCTTGTCGTTTCCCGACACGCGCGCGGGGTCGGCTTCGGTGGGGTCCGGCCAGGTAGCCGCCGTGGCGACCGCTATGGTGGCGGTGCTACACCGTCTCGTTTCTCTCGCTTGGTCCGGCTCCACCCTGATCATTCCTGGAGGACAAAGTGCGTGTTCTGCGTTCCCTGTTCATCGCCATCGCGATCTTTGCCGTGCTGGCCGTGGTCGGTTTTGTCGTTCGGGCCCAGGCCGCGCCCGCGCCGACCCCCACGATCACTCAGGTCGAGGTCACCGATTCCGAAGAGAAACTGGTCAAGCAGGCCGCCGCACGCGCGAAGAGCGCTGCCGCACGCGCCGACGCCGCGATGAAAGCCTCGCGTAGCCACGGAGCGTGACCGACCCGGTGCGCCGGATAGCGGCCGCTCGGCCATCACCGAGCAAACCGACCGCACCGATTTACCGGAATACATTGCTCTAAAAACGCTGGGCTGTCAGGATGGTTCCCATGCGTCGTGCTGCGGTCATGTTTCGACTATCGCCCCTCCGGTCCTCGATCTGACGATCGCGCTCTCGCCGACCAGGTCGAAGGCGCCGTGACCGTCGCCGACGCCGGATAGCGGCCCCGCTTTCCGCCCTGGCACCACAACGGTTATGTCGCGCCTCTTTTCGGTTCATTCCCGGCACAAGACATACCGATATCAGGTGGCTCGTGACTTCGAACGACCCCAGTACCCCCGACCGGCGGATGCCCCTGCTCGTCCGCAAACCCACCCAGCGCCTGGTCCTCGAGCTGATGGACGCGGCAGCCGAGGCGCGCACCGGCATCCTGCGCGTGGCGGGTGACCCCGGTGGCGACATCCGGGTAGAGCGCGGGCAGATCGTCGCGGTCCACTCCGCCGGGGCGCCAGGTGTTTTCGAGCTGCTGGCCCGACCAGGACGCGGGCCGACCGGTGACGCCGAACTCCGCGCGGTGACCATGCTGGCGGCGGTCGACGGCGCTTTCGCGATCGCTGCCGGATGGCTCGACAGCTGCTTCTGGGCGGAGATATCGACCGACGCCCACGCCGGACTCGCCGGAGTCGCCGGGGTCGAGCCGGGCTGGCTGCTCGCCGAGACCGAATGGCGGCTGCGGGCGCTGACCCAGGCCAGGGTGTCGCCCCACCGAAACCGCTTGCTGCTCAGCGAACTCGGCCGAACCAAGGCGGCCACCGCGGCGACGTCGCCGCGACAGGAGATCCTCCGGCAGGTGGACGGGCAACGCACCTGCCGCGATATCGCCTTCCTGCTGTACCGCAGCCTGTACGCGGTCACCGTGGAGGTCTCCCGGCTGCTCGCCGAGAATCTGCTGCTGGTTCCGCCGCCCGACCACGACCGCAGGACAGACCGCACGCTGCCCCGCGACGGCACGGGCCCGTGGCCGCTGCCCCGCCGCCGGCGCGGCGCCAGCGGCATCAACGACGCGCTCCGCCCCCGTCCGCCGCAGGCTGTCCCGAGTCGTTCGCCGGTGGAAACCACCCGGCCCGCCCCCGATGCGCCGTGAATGTCACCACTCCGCCGCAGGCGGAAATCAGAAGGGATGCAATGAGTATCACTGAGGGTACGGCTCCAGGAACCCTGACGGATCGAATCGGTGCGCTGGTGAAGACCCTGCGCGACGAGGTCCCGGAGTGTGTCGCCTCCGGGGCGATCGACCTGTCCACGGGCATGCTGCTGGCGGTCGAGACGCTCGACACCCATCCGGCCGAGGTCCTCGATCTACTCTCCGCCGCGACGCTGGACCTGTTCCAGGGCCGCAACGTCGTGATGATCGAGGACATCTGGAAGGAACGTCGTGGTCTGCGCACCGACCGCCACTATTTCCAGGAGATCCTGGTGAACAGCGACAATCTGACCCATCTGTTCATCAGGACCGGAGGCCGCGGCGATGTCGTGATCGTCGTCGTCTGCCGCAAGACGGTGAACGTCGGCATGCTGTTCGCCCAGACCAGGCGCGTGGTGCGCGGCGCGGGGCAACTATGACCGATTCACCGTGGGTGCGCGTCTTCCGGCAGGCGCCCACCCGCGTGCTCGATCGAGACGATCTCGCCGGTATCGAGCGCGCCTGCGCGTGAGGTGTCCTTGAGGTCGACCCCCGAGCGGCCGAGGACGCGTGCGCCGGCGGCCAAGCCCGCGACCACCTTCGCCGCCTGCCGATAGCCGAGGCCCTCCGGCGGGTGAATGTTGGAGACGCAGTTCCGGTCGGCGTCCGTACGACCTGGATGGGCCAGATGGGTCAGGTAGATGCCGAGACTGTCGGCCACCGACAGGCCGGGGCGTTCGCCGATCAGCACCACGACCGTTGCCACACCCATCGCCGCGGCGATGTGGTCACCGAGGGCGACCCGGGCCTGGGTGGCGATCACCGGGGCGGCGAGTGCGTAGCGGGGTGCGAGTTCCTCGATCAGGGCGGCCAGTGTCGCGGGGCCGTGGTCGGTGAGGGCGCGCGGTGACAGGCCGTCGGCCAGGACGAATCCGATCTCGGCGGCGCTGTGCGGCACCTGGGACAGGTCGGATCGGGGTGTGGGCCCGGAAGATTCGGCGGGCAGGCGGCCGAGGTCGGGGCGGCGGAGATACTCGGCGCGGTCGGCGGCCCGGCTGCGCACGTGCACGGGAGCACCGAGGCCGAGGGCCGCGACCCGCTCCCCCAGCGCGGGCACGTCCAGCGGAAGGTGCACGGCGTCGCGCGCCGCCGAGTGCGCCGCCCGGAATTCCAGTACCCGCCGGGTGGGCAGTGCGTCGCCGGTGCGGCCCAAGCCGATCCTCGATTGGGTGCTACGCCGTAGATCCTGCCAGAACTGCTGTGCCGCAGCGCTTTCGGCTCGGTTCGTCCGGACCCCCTCCGGCTCGGCGCCCGTTTCATCCAGCGCCGCAACGACTTCCAACCTGGTCCTGCTCCGTTTCATCAGGCGCCCGCCAATGCTCGTAGCGGCGAGGCGAGCGGCTCCACCGGCAGCACCCGGCCCGCCGCGTCGATCATGCCGAGGCCGGACAGCCAGGACTCGAATTCCGGTGCGGGACGCAGGTTCAGGACGCGCCGCGCGTACAACGCGTCGTGAAAGCTCAGGCTCTGATAGCCGAGCATCACGTCGTCGGCGCCGGGGACCGCGATGACGAACGCGCATCCCGCCGCACCCAACAGCGTCAGCAAGGTGTCCATGTCGTCCTGGTCGGCCTCGGCGTGATTGGTGTAGCACACGTCCACACCCATCGGCAGCCCGAGCAGTTTGCCGCAGAAGTGGTCTTCCAGCCCGGCGCGGATGATCTGCTTGCCGTCGTAGAGGTATTCCGGCCCGATGAAGCCGACGACCGTGTTGACCAGCAGCGGGTCCAGGTCACGCGCGACCGCGTAGGCGCGCGCCTCCAGGGTCTGCTGGTCCACCGGCTTGCCGCCGGTGCCGAAATGCGCGCCCGCCGACAGGGCCGAACCCTGCCCCGTTTCCAGGTACATCACGTTGTCGCCGACGGTGCCGCGGCGCAGCGACCGGCCCGCCTCGTTGCCCTCGCGCAGCAGCGAGATGTGCACGCCGAAACCGGCATTCGCGCCCTCGGTGCCCGCGACCGACTGGAACACCAGATCGACCGGTGCGCCCGCCTCGATCAGGCCGATGGTCGTGGTCACGTGCGAGAGCACACACGATTGGGTGGGAATGTCGAAGCGCACCCGCACCTCGTCCAGCAGGCTCAGCAGGTCCGCGGTGGCCTGCGGCGAATCGGTCGCCGGGTTGATCCCGATCACCGCGTCGCCGCAGCCGAGCAGCAGCCCGTCGAGGGTGGCTGCGGCGATGCCGCGCGGGTCGTCGGTGGGATGGTTCGGCTGCAACCGGGTGGCCAGCGTGCCGGGCAGGCCGACGGTGGTGCGGAAGCCCGCGGTGACCACCGCGGCCCTGGCGACCGCGATCAGATCCTGATTGCGCATGATCTTGCTAACCGCGGCCACCATCTCCGGGGTGAGCCCTGGCGATACCGCGCGCAGGACGGCCGCGGCGCCGGGGCCGGCCGCGACGGCGAGCAGCCAGTCCCGCAGCCCGCCGACGGTCAGGTGCGAAATCGGCTGGAACGCAACCCGATCGTGGGTATCGATGATCAGCCGGGTGACCTCGTCGGTCTCGTACGGCACCACCGGCTCGTTCAGGAACCGGGTCAGCGGCACCTCCGCCAGCGCCCACTGAGCGGCCGCGCGCTCGGCGTCCGAGCTCGCCGCGCAGCCCGCCAGTTCGTCGCCGCTGCGCAGCGGGGTCGCCTTGGCGAGCAGTTCGACCAGCCCGTCGAACTGATAGGTGGTTCCACCGAGTTGCTGTGTGTAGCAGGTCATTCCAGCTCCTCCTCGGCCTCGGCCAGCATCGCGAACTCCTCGTCCGGCGAGTTCGCCACCAGCCGATGCCTGCTGTACAGCCCGAAGTAGGCCATGCAGGCGCAGAACGCGACGAGCGTCCAGGTCGCCGCCACCGGATCGACCAGGAACGTGGCCAGCACTGCGGCACAGGCGAGCACGAGCGCGAACGCGGTGGTCGCGATGCCACCCGGCGTGCGGTACGGGCGCGGCATGTTCGGCTCGCGGACCCGGAGCACGATGTGGCTCACCATCATCAGCACGTAACTGAGCGCCGCGCCGAATACCGCCATGTTCAACAGCATCGCGCCCTTGCCGGTCAGCGACAGCGCGAAGCCGAGCACGCCGGGCACGATCAGCGCGAGCACCGGCGCCTTGCGCGCGTTGGTCACCGACAGGCTCGTCGGCAGGTAGCCGGCCCGCGAGAGCGCGAAGGTCTGCCGCGAGTAGGCGTACACGATGGAGAAGAAGCTGGCGACCAGCCCGGCCAGGCCGATGTAGTTGACCGGTTTCGCTGCCCCGCCGTCGCCGAGCGCCTCGACCAGCGGGTTGCCCGAGGTCGAAATGGCTTGCGCACCAAGCGCTCCGGTGGCGAGAAAGAGCACGGCCGCACCGGTGACGATCAGCACGAGCATCGCGCTGATGATCCCCCTCGGCACGTTCTTCTCCGGTTCCCGCGCCTCCTCGGCGGCCAGCGGCACGCCCTCGACGGCCAGGAAGAACCAGATGGCGAACGGCACCGCGGCCCAGATGCCGAACACGCCGAACGGCAGGAACGACGAGCTGCCAACGGCATTCGGGTCGGCCGGGATATCGGTCAGGTTGCCCGTCTCGAACCGGCCCCACGCGGACACCGCGAACACCAGCAGCCCGACCAGGGCGATCGCGGTGATCACGAACATCGCCTTGAGCGCTTCTCCCGCCCCGGTCAGATGCACCCCGATGAACACCGCGTACACCGCCAGATACACCCACCAGCCGTCGGTGATCCCGAACAGGTTCAGCGATTCGACATACCCGCCGATGAACGTCGCGATGGCCGCGGGCGCGATCGCGTATTCGAGCAATACCGCTGTGCCCGTGGCGAATCCGCCCCACGGGCCGAGCGCGCGCCGGGCGAAGGTGTAACCGCCGCCCGCCGCGGGCAGGGCCGCGGACAACTCCGCCATGCCCAGGACCATCGCCAGGTACATGCCCGCGATCAGCACGGTCGCGATGAGCAGGCCGCCGAAGCCGCCCTGCGCGAGGCCGCTGTTCCAGCCCGCGTAGTCACCGGAGATCACGTAGCTGACGCCGAGCCCGGCCAGCAGCACCCAGCCCGCCGAGCCGGAGCGCAACGTCCGCTTGGCCAGATAGTCCGTCCCGGCGGCGCCGGTCACCTGCACATCCTCGATCGTCATAGGCGCTACGCACTCCTCGTCCACATACCGTTTGGTCGGTGGACCAATTCTTGGGAGTGTTTGTTGCCCGGGTGTGAAACGACGTTACGGACGCGGTGTCGCCGCCGGTGACACAGCGCACACACAGGCGGGTCGCGGGTTGACTCTCAGCCGGAGCGGGCACACTTGGTCGGTGATTGCCTCCGCCCCGGTCCGGTTTCGGTCACCCTGGACGCAGACCATCGATCTCCGCACCGAAGCCCGCGTCGCGTGGGACTGGTTGCGCCGTCCCGGGTTGGCGCACCGGGTGCTGCCCGCGATCCGCGAGCACCTGGGCGCGGCGCCGGCCAGCACCGCCTACGCGTTCACCGTCTTCGTCACCTGGTGGACGCTGCGCGGGGTGGGCGACTCGGTCGAACGCAGGCTGATCTTCTCCGCCTCCACCAACCTCTACAACATGCGGCACAACCCGGTGCAGGTGCTGGTCGCCTCGGCGTTCTGGACCGACGGCGGCTTCCCGTGGACCACCATCGCCGGCTTCCTGATCGTGATGGCCTACGCGGAACGCTGGCTGGGCACCACCCGCTGGATCATCCTGTTCGCCACCGGGCACATCGGCGCCACGCTGCTCACCGTCACCGGCATCTCGCACGCGATCGACCGCGGCGTCATCCCCCGGGTGGTGGCGGTCGCCGCGGATGTCGGCACCAGCTACGGCTTTTCGGCGGTGCTCGCCGCGCTGACCTTCCGGTTCCGCGGCCTGGTCCGGCTGCTGTGGGCGGGCACGCTCATCCTGACCCTGGTCGCGGCGCTGTGGATCGGGCCGACGTTCACCGACTACGGCCACCTGTGCGCGTGCCTGATCGGCCTCGCCGTCGGCGGGCTCGCGACCGTGGTCGGCCGCTGGGTGGAACGCAAGACCGCGGCCAAACCCGAACCCGCGGTCACGCTCACGGAGTGACGCCGGCCGGCTTCAACCGGCGCTGCACCACCCCGACGACCGGCTCGACCACGCGCGCCGCGATCGGGCCGAGGATCGCCATCAGCAGCACGTAGGCCGAGGCCAGCGCCGCCAGCTCCTTGTCGACGCCGCCCATGGTCACCGCCAATCCCGCGATGACGATGGAGAATTCGCCGCGCGCGACCAGCGCCGCGCCCGCCCTGGCCCGGCCCATCGGCCGGATGCCCTGCCTGCTCGCCGCCCACCAGCCGGTGCCGAGCTTGGTCAGCATGGTGAGCACGGCCAGCGCGATCGCCCAGCCAAGCACCGGCGGGATGGCGCGCGGGTCGGTGGTGAGCCCGAAGGCGACGAAGAAGATCGCGGCGAACAGATCGCGCAGCGGTTCCAGCAGTTTCGCGGCCTCGTGCGCGGTCGACCCGGAGATGGCGATGCCGAGCAGGAACGCCCCGACCGCCGCCGACACGTTCAGCGCCGAGGCGACGCCGGCCACCAGCAGCGCCGCGCCGAGCAGCTTCAGCAGGAACACCTCGTTGTCCGAGCTGTCCACGATGGCCGAGACGTATCGGCCGTAGCGCAGCGCGACCACCAGCACCACCGTGATCGCGGTGAGCGCGACGGCCAGCGATTTCGCGCCGCTGGCGAAGCTCAGCCCGGCCAGGATCGTGGTGAGGATCGGCAGATAGACCGCCATCGCCAGGTCCTCGAACACCAGGATCGACAGGATCACCGGGGTCTCGCGGTTACCGAGCCGCCCGAGGTCGTTGAGCACCTTCGCGACGATGCCCGAGGACGAGATGTAGGTGACGCCGCCCATGGTGACCGCGCCGACCGCGCCCCAGCCGAGGATCAGCGCCACGATCACCCCGGGCGTCGCGTTCGCCACGATGTCGACCAGCCCGGCCGCCCAGGACCGGCGCAGGCCGGTCATCAGTTCCGGCGCGGTGTACTCCAGGCCGAGCAGCAGCAACAGCAGCACCACACCGATCTCGCCGGCTATGTGGCCGAATTCGTTGGCGGCACTGAGCGAGATGATGCCGCCCTGGCCGAAGGCGAGACCGCCGATCAGGTAGAGCGGGATGGGAGACATGCCGAAGCGACCAGCCACGCGCCCGAAGGTGCCGAGGACAAACAGAATCGCTCCGAGCTCGACCAGGGCGAGCGCGGTTCCAGTCATCGGTTTCAGCCGTGCGTGAGGATCTTGGCGGCGGCGTCCAAGCCGTCCGGGGTACCGACGACGACGAGCACATCGCCTGAGGTGAAGGTGAAATCGGGGCCGGGTGAGGGATGCAACTGGCCGGCCCGCATCACCGCGACGATCGACACCTTGGTGCGGGTGCGCATCGCGGTCTCGCCGAGTGTGCGTCCCTCGTAAGGGGATTCGTCGGCGATCGGCAACTGCCGGGTGGTGATGCCGGGAAGGTCACTGTGTTCGTCGTTCAGTTTCGCGACCAGCTGCGGCGCGCCGAGCAGGTTGGCGAGCACGGCGGCCTCGTCGGTGCTCAGCGGGATCTGCGCGGCGCAGGCGTCGGGATCGTCGGTCTTGGAGACGATGAGGTCGATGTCGCCGTCGCGATGCGCGACCACACCGATCCGGCGGCCGGAGCGCACCTCGAAGTCTTTGCGGACTCCGATCCCGGGTAGGGCAGTCACGTCGACATTCACCCGTCCAGATTAGACCGATGTCCGATTCACTCCGCCGCGCGGTCATCACTTCGGCGGATGGCGCCTGGTCAGAGCTGTGCTGAGATGGAGGCGTGCGGCGATGGTCAGAGCTTCCGGAGATGGCGCGCGACGCGCTGGGCGCGCTGCTGGCCTTCGCCGCGGGCGCCGGGCTCTACGCGGCGAACCTGTACGCGCTGATCGATCGCGGGACGGACGTACCGATGTCGACGCGGCTGCTGGTGCTGGCCTCGCTGTGCCTGTTGACGATGCTGCGTCGCCGAATGCCTGTGGTGGCCATGGTCCTCGGGCTGGCGCCGCTGCTGATCGATATGCACCTCGGCCCGTCGGTGCCGGTGTGGATCCTCTACGGCGACCTGATGTACGCCGCCGTGCTGTACTCGGCGCGACGCGCCTCGCGGATCACCATGGTGGTCTGGTCGGTGTTCTCGGGGCTGATCGTGGTCCTGACCCTGGTGCGCACCGGCGATCTGCGCGCGGTCTCGATCGCCCTGGTCGTGGTGTTCGCGTTCATCGCGACGCCGCTGTGGTGGGCCAACTCGGTGCGCACGCACAAGGAGATCGCCGGGGCCGAACGGGCGCGCGCCCAAGCCCTCACCCTGGTCGCCGAGCTCGACCGGCGCGCGGCCATCGCCGACGAACGCACCACCATGGCGCGCGACCTGCACGACGTGATCGCCGGGCACCTCTCGGCCATCGCGATCCAATCCGAGGCCGCGCTGGGCGTGCTGGCGCGCAAGGACGCCGATCCGGCGGTCACCGGGATCATGCGGTCGATCCGCACCAACAGCGTCAGCGCGTTGCAGGAGATGCGCACCATGATCGGGCTGCTGCGCAGCGACGGCGACAGCGTGGACGAGGTGGCCGCGCCACGCCGCCTGGCCCAGCTGCCCCTTCTGGTCGAGGCCGCCCGGGCGGCCGGGATCAGCGTGCGGGTGCGCGAAAACCTCGACGGCACCGAACTTCCCAGCGCGGTCGATCACGCCGCGTACCGCATCGTTCAGGAGGCACTGACCAACGCCATGAAACACGCACCCGGACAACAGGTCGACATCGAGGTGGGCACGCGGGACGAGCAGCTGCGGGTGCTGGTGCGCAACCCGATGGCGCCGGCCGCGCTGCGCCGCACCGAGCACGGCGAACCGCATCGCGGCCTGATCAACATGCGCGAGCGCACCGCCGCGCTCGGCGGAAACTTCACCGCCGGACCGGATTCCGGCCGCTGGGAAGTGCTGGCCCGGCTGCCGCTCGCCGCGGGCCAGGCATGACGATCCGGGTACTGATCGCCGACGATCACGCCGCCATCCGCGCCGGCCTGCGGATGATCCTGGACGCCGAGGACGACCTCGAGGTGGTCGGCGAGGCGGCCGACGGCGACGTCGCGGTCGCGCAGGCCAGGGCGCTGCGGCCGCACGTGGTGCTGATGGACGTGCGCATGCCGGGCGTGGACGGGATCACCGCGACCGAGCGGATCACCGCCGACGAGCTGGCCAAGGTGCTGATCCTGACGACCTTCGATCTGGACGAGTACGTCTTCCGGACGCTGCGCGCCGGCGCGTCGGGATTCGTGCTGAAGTCCTCGTCGGGGCAGGCCCTGATCGACGCCGTCCGCAAGGTGGCCGCCGGGGACGGCGTGCTCGCCCCCGAGGTGACCAGGGCGGTGATCACCGCGTTCGCCGCGACGAATACCGATGCGGCCGAACCGGAACCGAACGGAGTCGCCGACCTCACCGAGCGCGAACGCGAGGTGCTCGACTGCCTCGGCGACGGCCTGTCCAACGCGCAGATCGCCGGCCGCCTGTTCATCGGCGAGACGACGGTGAAGACCCACGTGTCCCGGGTGCTGACGAAACTCGGTGTGCGATCGCGGGTTCAGGCCGCCATCGTCGCGCGCGAGGTCCGCGACCGCTGACTCACTTGCCGAGTGGGGCGAACACGCCGTCCGGGCCGGGCTGGAACTCCTCGACCGCGATCACCGCGCCGGTCGGCAGCGGGCCGTACAGGTGGGGGAACAGCATCGATTCCGGGTCGGTCGGCACGCCCGGCTCCCACTTCACCGGCGCGCCGAGCCGGGCCGGGTCGAGCCGGAGCAGCACCAGGTCACGCCGCCCGGAGAACAGCCGGTTGGCGGGCAGATGGGCCTGCTGCGGGGAGGACAGGTGGATGAACCCCACCTCGTCGAGCGACGACGCGCGATACTCGCCCGTTTGCCGGGCGGAAAGCCACTCGCCCAAAGTGCATATGTGAACAAGCGTGTGAGTGTCGTGGGTCACGGGTAATCTCCCGGTAGACAACTGGATCGGCCTGTTCGAGGTGGTGACCAAACGGAGTTCGAAGCGTGACCTGGAATGTTCGCCAGTAGCGAAATCCCTGGTCGTGTTATCGAAAACACACTGAATCACTCACGGGAACAAAGCCCCCGTCCCGAACGTCTGACAGAGTAGTCATACCACTGCTGGGAAGTAGCGGTAGCGAGCCCGCGGAGTGACCACGGGCCCCACACCAGGCGAACGGTCTGTGAACCGGGAGCCAGGACGGAGGAGTCATGCCAGGAACCCTGACTAGCACCCCACTGACCGCGGTCGATCGTTGCGACCGCTGCGGGGCGGCAGCACGAGTGCGCGCCGTTCTGCCCGCAGGTGGCGAGTTGCTCTTCTGCCAGCACCACGCGAACGAACACATGGATCGACTGCGTGAGCTGGAGGCCGTGATCGACACGGAATCCGCTCCCGCTATCTGACCAACTCCTCGCGTCCTGAGATAACAGCATCCGACAACAGAAAACCGTTTACCGCAGCGGGCGATCCACGGATCGCCCGCTGTCGGTGTGTTCAGGGGTTTTGCGCTCGCCCAGGATCCCGTCCAGCAGGCGGTCCAGGCCGTAGTCGAAGGCGCCGTCCGGGTCCGCGGGGGCCTGGTACAGCTCGCCGGCCGCCTGCCCGACCCGAGACGACAGCGGAAACAGACTGGACGGCATGACCTGAGCGAGCAGTGGGCCGTGCACCTCCCACCACTGCTTGTCGGTCATCACCAGCGCGTCCCGCCGCGCGCCGACCGCGACACGCGCGTTGCCGGTGGCGAATTCGGACAACACCGCGATCACCCGATCCAGCTCGACATCCGGCAGCCCGATGCCGTCGATGGCCGCGAGCTGCCGTTCGTAGCGCCGCATTCGACCGGGGCCGATCACCTGGCGCCACGGCGATACTTCGAGCAGCCACGGATGCGCGATCAGCTCAGCGCGCGCCTGGCGGGCAATGGCGGCCAACCGCTCGCGCACCGGCAGGTCCGCCGGGATCGGCGCGTCCTCGTCCGCCACCGCGTCGACCATCAGCACGGTCAGCGCGTCCTTGCTCGGCACGTAGGTGTACAGGCTCATCGGGCGCAAGCCCAGCTCGGCGGCGACCGCGCGGATGGACACCTTCGCGTACCCGTCGCGATCCGCGAGCGCCACCGCCGCGTCGACCACCGCGTCCACACTGACCGCGGGCTTCGGCCCGCGAGCACCGGGCCGCGGCGGGAGTTCGTGCCGCCACAGCAGGCTCACCAACTGTCGTGCCTGCTCAGCGGCGGATTCGTCGGGCAAGGAGCTCCTCGGAACAAACTCGGTACTTTGTACGTTATTCAAGATACTTCGTACACCTTACGCCGATGGAGGGGTTCGCTCTGCCCAGCACACAGGCCACCTATCTGCCCGACCGTCACATGTTCGCGCTGTGGACATGGACCGGGGAGAACACCGGACCCGCACCCGCCGCGCTCGGCGATCGAGAGACCCTCGCCCTCGCCGTGCCCACCGGCTTCGACGGGGCGATCGAGGTCATCCCGGTCGACTGCGCGGTGATCGATCCGGCCGCGTTCGCGACGCTGGAGCTGCCCGACGCGGGGGCTTCGATTCGCCTGTTGCGCACGGCGCTGCGCGCGGAATCCGATGGCCCGGCAGCGGAACTGCCGATCGCGGCCCACGCGGTGCCCAACGCGGCAGGCACCTCGATCGTGTCCGCCGACCGCGCGATCCGGGTGCTGGCCGAGACCCAGGCCGCGGCAACGGAATTGCGGTCGTCGCTGAAAGCCGATCTGCGGCCGTATCAGGTGCGCGGGGTCAGTTGGCTGCGGGAAACCGTCGCGGCGCACGGAGGGGCCGTCCTGGCCGACGAGATGGGCCTCGGAAAGACCGTGCAGACCATCGGATTTCTGCTCGGGCGGGCCGCCGAGGGTCCGCAACTCGTCGTGTGCCCGACGTCGTTGGTCGGCAACTGGGCGCACGAGATCGATCGGTTCGCGCCCGGACTGCGGGTCCAGGTGTGGCGCGGCGGCGAACTCGACGCCGGGGCAGGCACGGTCGTCGTCGCCGGGTATCCCACGGTGCGCATCCACCGGCAGCACCTGGACGAGCGGCGCTGGGCGACGGCGGTTTTCGACGAGGCGCAGGCGCTGAAGAATCCGGGCACCCAGCTGGCCAAGGCCGCACGGGCGCTCGACGCCGAGGTGCGCGTCGCGCTGACCGGCACGCCGGTGGAGAATCATCTCGAAGAGCTGTGGGCGCTGCTGAATCTGGTGACGCCCACGCTGTTCGGGCACAAGACGCAGTTCCGGCGGCGGTTCGTCCGGCCGATCCAGGAGGGGTCGGCGGCCGCGGCGGCGCGCCTGCAGGACGCCATCGAACCCGTTGTCCTGGTGCGCAAGAAGGCGCAGGTCGCGGCGTCGCTGCCGGCGAAGATCCACACCGACCTGCTCTGCGACCTCACCGGCGAGCAGGAGGATCTCTACGACAAGCTGCTCGATCGGGCCATCGACGACGGATTCGGCACCGGCATCGATCGCCAGAGCCGGGTGCTGGCGGCGCTGACCGCGCTCAAACAGGTCTGCAACCATCCCGGCCTGGTCACCGGTGAGCTCACCGAGCTCGCGGGGCGCTCCGGCAAGCTGGACCTGTGCACCGACATCCTGGCCAACAACCTCGAAATGAACGCCCCGACACTGGTTTTCACCCAGTATCGGCAGACGGGTGACCTGCTGGTCCGGCATCTCGCCGAACAGTTCGGGATCACGGCGCCG
Source organism: Nocardia sp. NPDC056564 (assembly GCF_042793755.1). NCBI lineage: Bacteria > Bacillati > Actinomycetota > Actinomycetes > Mycobacteriales > Nocardiaceae > Nocardia > Nocardia sp. NPDC056564. The sequence goes on along the minus strand of NZ_JBHTUR010000002.1, from coordinate 733,570 downwards.
TTCTTCCACGGCGGCCTGAACCAGGCCGAACGCGCGGCCATCGTCTCCGGATTCCAGGCCGAGGACGGGCCGCCCGTGCTGATCCTCAGCCTGCGGGCCGCGGGGACCGGACTCACGCTGACCCGGGCCGCGGACGTCATCCACTTCGACCGCTGGTGGAATCCGGCGGTCGAGGCGCAGGCCTCGGACCGGGCGCACCGGATCGGCCAGACCCGCACGGTCACCGTCACCACGCTCACCTCGACCACGTCCGTCGAGGAACACATCGCCCGCATGCACGATCGCAAGTCGGCGCTCTCGGACCTCGGCGACTCGGCCGGCATCGCCGCGCTGGCCCGCCTCGATGACGATCAGCTGGTCGAGATCTTGCGTCGAAAGAGGGAGAACTGATGCCGGACAATGAATTCGGGTACACCAGGTGGGGCAAGGACTGGGTTCGGCTCGCCGAACCGCTGCGGCAGACGCGGCCCGAGCCGCTGCTGCCCCGCGCACGGTCGATCGCGCGCAACCACGGGGTGCAGGCCACGATCGACGGGCGGGTCGTGCGCGCCACCATCCATCGCGGCAGCGAGGCGTCGGTGATCCATCTGGAGGTGGCGCCGCTGACCCGTGCCGCGATCACCGCGATCGGCGAGGTCATTCCGGATACCACCGTGCTCACCGACGACATGCACGCGGCGGTGCTCGCGGCCGGGCACACGATCGCGCCGGTGCTGGCCGGCACCGACTGCTCGTGCAAGGCGCGCACGGCGCGGTGCCTGCACGTGCTGGCCGCGTTCTACGACATGGCCGCGCGGGTGGACGAGAATCCGCGGCTCGCTCTGGAGATTCAAGGGTTTTTCCAAGCGGCACAGGATGATTCACCCGCCCCCGCGGAGATGCCGCGGTGGGTGCCGATCAACACCTTCGATCCCGCCGGTTATTTCGGCGACCCGATTCCAGCCTGATCGGCCGGGGCACGTGACGCCGCATGGTGAAACACACCACCGAGTCGAATGCCGTTGCCGGGGAAGGCATACCGGCGCCGGCCGCGTCGGCTACACCACCCCCAGCGCCTACGTCGCCGCCTTCCGCCGCGCCGTAGGCGTCTCCCCCGGGAAGTACGTCACCGGCTGATTCGCCCGCAACCACAGCCGCACAACTCCCGATTTCCCGCACCCCGACTCGCCGCGCTGACCCGTGCGGATGTCGAAGGTGCGGCTGGGCAATGAATCGACTCCGTGGAGTTGCATTGCCTTCGCGGACAAGCGGACTAGGCGTTGGTCCCGCCGTCGATGGTGAAGATCGAGCCGGTGATGTTGCGGCCGGTCTCGCCGGCGAGGAAGGCGACCGTGGCGGCCATGTCCTCGGGCGCGGCGAAGTGGCCGAGGGCGGTCAGACCGACCTGCAGGTCGTAGTGGCCGCCGTCGATCGGGTTCATGTCGGTCACGGTGGAACCGGGCTGGAGCAGGTTCACCGTGATGCCGCGCGGGCCGAGTTCGCGGGCGAGCGCCTTGGTGAATCCGTTCAGCGCCGACTTGCTCAGGTTGTAGAGCGAGAGCCCGGCGAAGGAGGCCTTCTCGGACAGATTGCTGCCGAAGCTGACGATCCGGCCGCCGTCGGTCATATGCGCCACCGCGGCCTGCGCGCCGACGAACGCGGCCCGCGCGTGAATGTTCAGCGCGCGGTCGATCTCGTCGACGGTGAACTCCTCGAACGGCTTGGCCGGGAAGATGCCCGCGTTGTTGACCAGGATGTCCAGCCCGCCGAGGTCGGCTGCGGCCTGATTCACCGCGCGCACCACATCACCGGCGACGGCGCTGTCCGCGCGGATCGCCACCGCGCGCCGGCCGAGCGATTCGATCTCCGCGACCACGGATTTCGCCTGGACCTCGGCGTTCTGGAAGGTGATCGCCACGTCCGCGCCCTCGGCCGCCAGCTTCCGCGCGATCGCCGCCCCGATTCCGCGGCTGCCGCCGGTCACCAGTGCCGCCTTGCCCGTGAGACCCGACATCGGTCCTCCTCCATATTCTGTGTCGATCAGTACATAAATAGCTAAGCGCATCGACCGCGATCGCGTCAAGGGGTATATTTAACGATCGACACAGAAAGGACCGACCATGGCCGAACGGGGACGACCGCGCGCATTCGACCGCACGGACGCGCTGCGCCGCGCCATGGAGGTGTTCTGGGAGCACGGCTACGAGGGCTCATCGATGAGCGACCTCACCTCCGCCATGGGCATCAACTCCCCCAGCCTGTACGCCGCGTTCGGCGGCAAGGAGGCGCTGTTCCGGGAGGCCATCGGGCTGTACGGGAAGACCGACGGCGGATACACCGCGCGGGCGTTGCGCGAGGAGCCGACCGCGCGGCAGGCGATCGATGCGATGTTGCGGGACAACGCGATCGCCTACACCGTCGAGGACAAACCGCACGGTTGCATGGTCGTGCTCGCCGGCTCGACCTACACCACGCGCAGTGCGAGCATTCGCGACTTCCTGGTCGAAAAGCGCAGGGAGACAATCGAAGAAGTCCGCCAGCGGCTGGATCGTGGTGTCACCGAAGGCGATCTGCCCGCGGAGACCAACACCGCCGGGCTGGCCCACTTCTACACCACGGTGCTGTACGGCCTGTCCATCCAAGCCCGCGACGGAGCCTCGCTGGCCGAATTGACGCAGTCGATCGACTGCGCAATGGCAGCCTGGCCGGGGTCCGCCTAGATCTACGCCCGGCAGGACCCGCCAGGCCTGCCGACCACGAAGGGCAGGTCGCCGATCGGCTTGCAGGAATGAGAGCTCGACAACCGATCCGGTTGCGGCAGGAGCGAACTCGTTGCGACCTACATGCGCCGCAGCGCCGCGATCCGCTCCTCCAACTGGTCTGCCGTCGCCAAAGCCGTTGGCGGCCCGCCGCATTCGCGCCGCAGCTCACCGTGAATCACACCGTGCGGCTTGTTGGTCCGGTGGTGATGCATGGCGACCAGACTGTTGAGCTCACGCCGCAACTCACCCAGGCGGTCGGCGGTGGCCACGCGTTCGGCCGAACTCGCCACCTGCGGACCGGGTTCGGCGGCCGCCGATTCACCACGATCGGCGATCTGCTTGGTCTGCCGCTCGCGCAGCAACGCCCGCATCTGGTCCGCGTCGAGCAGACCCGGGATGCCGAGATAGTCGGCCTCCTCGTCGCTGCCCGCGAAAGTCGCTGTGCCGAAGGAGGTTCCGTCGTAGATCACCTGATCGAGCTCGGCGTCGGCGGCCAGCGCGACGAAGGACTTCTCCTCCTCGCCCGGCTCGTCCTGCTGCTTGTTCGCGTCGATCAGCAGCTCGTCGTCGAGCCCGTCCTTCTCCCGGTGCGGCTTACCGATGACGTGGTCGCGCTGCAACTCCAGCTGCGCGGCCAGGTCCAGCAGCACCGGCACCGAGGGTAGGAACACACTCGCCGTCTCGCCGGGCTTGCGGGCGCGCACGAATCGCCCGATGGCCTGCGCGAAGTACAGCGGTGTCGAGGCGCTGGTCGCGTACACGCCGACCGCGAGTCGCGGCACGTCGACGCCCTCGGACACCATGCGCACCGCGACCATCCACGGCTCGGTGCTCGCGCCGAACTGCTCGATCCGGTCCGAGGAGGTCGGTTCGTCGGACAGCACCAGCGCCGGCTTGGTGCCCGAAATGTGTTCCAGCAGTTCGGCGTAGTCGCGCGCCCGCTCCTGATCGGTGGCGATCACCAGGCCGCCCGCGTCCGGCATGCCCGTGCTGCGCAACTGCCGCAGCCGCATGTCCGCGGCGCGCAGCACGGCCGAGATCCAGTCGCCGGCCGGGTCGAGCGCGGTGCGCCAGGCGCGGGCGGTCTGTTCGGCGTTGAGCGGCTCGCCGAGGCGGGCGGTGTGCTCCTCGCCCGCGCTGTCGCGCCAGTGCGCCTCGCCGGAGTAGGCGAGGAACACCACCGGACGGACGACGCCGTCGGCGAGCGCCTCGGAGTAGCCGTAGGCGTGGTCGGCGCGCGAGCGCGGGAACCCCGATTCGTCGGGTTCGTAGGTGATGAACGGGATCTGGCTGTCGTCGCTGCGGAACGGGGTTCCGGTGAGCGCGAGCCTGCGGGTCGCGTCGCCGAACGCCTCGGCGGTCGCCTCACCCCAGCTCTTCGCGTCGCCCGCGTGGTGGATCTCGTCCAGAATGACCAGGGTCCGGCGGTTTTCGGTGCGCACGCGATGCCGGGACGGATGCGAGGCGACCTGGGCGTAGGTGACGACGACACCGTGATAATCACCGGACGTGCCGCCGGTCGCGTTGGAGAACCGTGAATCCAGCTGGATCCCCGAGCGCGCCGCGGAGTGCGCCCACTGGTGCTTGAGGTGCTCGGTCGGCGCGACGACGGTGATCTGGTCCACGGTCCGATCGGCGAGCAGCTCGGCGGCCACCCGCAGCGCGAACGTGGTCTTACCGGCGCCCGGCGTCGCCACCGCGAGGAAGTCGCGTGGCTTGGACGCGAGGTACTTGGTCAACGCCCGGCGCTGCCAGGCACGCAGCGAACCGCCGCTCGATGTACCGGAGCTGTTCGGCGTCCCCGACGCATCGGGTCTAACCGAATCGCCCGGTGTCTCCGCTTTTCCCGCCACAGCGGCGCCACCCGACCCAGTCACCCAGTCGACCTTACTGGCCCGGCCCGGCGTGTTGCCAAACCGACGCGGCATGGGCGATCGGCATCACATGTTCAACTACCGACACGCCGGAGTTCACCGGTTGCCCGACGACACGTCGCCCCCGGAATCCGGTGCGGGAACGCCCGGTGCGCGATGCTGTAGGCACGATGACCGACCAGAACGCCTTGCCGAGCGACCCGCTGCGGACCGACATACCGTCGCTCAGCGGGGGCATCGCCGCGCGCGAACTGACCTTCGGTCAACGGGTCACCATCCGGGCGCGTCGCGCGCGCCGCAATACCGTCAAGCTCGTTGTGCGGGTCGCGGTGAAGGCCTGGGACGATTCGATCTTCGCCAAATCGGCGGCCGCCGCGTTCTGGCAGACGCTCTCGCTCGCGCCGCTGCTGCTCGGCGTGCTCGGCAGCCTCGGGTACGTCGGCACCTGGTTCGGGCCGGACACCGTGCAGATCGTCGAATCCAAGATCATTTCGTTCAGCCGGGATCTGTTCAGCTCGAGCGTGGTGTCGGATCTGATCGAGCCGACCGTCAAGGACGTCCTCGGCAAGGGGCGCGGTGCGGTCGTGTCGGTGGGTTTCGTGCTGTCGCTGTGGGCCGGGTCCTCGGCGATGGCGACGTTCGTCGATTCGATCGTCGAGGCGCACGATCAGCAGGACCTGCGGCATCCGGTGTGGCAGCGGATCTTCGCGCTGCTGCTGTATGTCGCGTTCCTGGTCGCCTCGGTGTTCATCCTGCCGCTGGTGGCGCTGGGACCCGTGCTGATCGGCCGGGTGCTGCCCGCGCCGTGGCGGGCGACCGGGTTGCAGCTGCTGGACTTCTTCTACTACCCCGGCGTCGGGTTGCTGCTGATCATCGTGCTGACCACGTTGTACAAGCTGGCGCTGCACACCTCGCTGCCCTGGCACCGGCTCTTCGGCGGGGCGCTGGTCGCGGCCGTGTTCTTCATCGCGGCCAGCGAGGTGCTGCGGCGATACCTGTCCTGGGTCACCCAGACCGGTGTGAGTTACGGCGCACTCGCCACGCCGATCGCGTTCCTGCTGTTCACGTATTTTCTCGGGTTCGCGGTGATCCTCGGCGCGGAGTTCAACGCCGCCGTGCAGGAGTTCTGGCCCGCGCGGGCGACCCGGATCGAGCAGGTCAAGGAATGGATCACCAACCAGCTCAGCGGGGATTCGTCCGGCTCGGAGACAGCGACCACCGAGACGACGGAGCAGCCTCCGTCGTCATCCGCGGACACACCCGATCAACCGCGCGCGGCGTCCTAGCCGGACGTCGCCTCAATCGCCCTTCTTGAGCCCGTCGTAGACCTTCTTGCAGTCCGGGCAGACCGGCGAACCGGGCTTGGGCGAACGCGTCACCGGAAAGACCTCACCGCACAGCGCGACGACATGGGTGCCCATGACGGCGCTCTCCGCGATCCGGTCCTTCTTGACGTAGTGGAAGAACTTGGGGGTGTCGTCGCTCGTCGACTCGTCGGTGGTCGAATCGGGGCGAACCATGGTGTCGGTGCTCACGGATTCCATGATGCCGCATCCGCGACGGCGGCGACCGATCACGGTCCGGTGTCCGCCTGACCACGCTGTGTGCGCTGCTGCGCCGACAGTGGAAGACTCGGAGGCATGCAGCAGCACGGCGACTCCCCCAATGCCGACGACATCGGCCATGGTGAGCGCCCGGACGTGACGATGCCCCCGGCCTCGACCGGCTCCGCCGGATACTTCCCCGGCACCGACGACAAACGTCCCGTCCTGATCACCGAGGCCCAGCCGTCGCTGGAGGATCAGCACCGCTCCCGGGTCCGCCGCTACACGATCATCATGGCCTTCCGCATCCCCTGCCTGGTCCTGGCCGCGATCGCCTACAGCACCTTCGGCAGCGCCCTCCTGGCCATCCTCATCATCGCCGTCTCCATCCCCCTCCCCTGGATCGCCGTCCTCATCGCCAACGACCGCCCACCCCGCCGCAAAGACGAACCCAGCCGCTGGGACGAACGCCGCACCGCGATAGAAGCACGCTCCCACAAGTCCATCGACGGCTGACGGGCTTCCCACCCGACGAGACGATCCAGCACCCAAACACCGCCTCCCCAACGGGACATAACAACGACGTAGCCGGGCCACCTCGCGCCCCACTCGCGAATCCGTTGGCATCCATCGGGACATGGCCAAGCCACCGGCCGAGTAACCCCCTCGAGGTCCCACTCGCGCATCGCGATTACACCCAACGGGACACCAGTGAGCCATTGGCCAAGTGCCCCCGCGCTCACGTCCCGCTCACAACCAGATGCAATGCCGAACGGGACATGACAGAGGCAACACGCCGACGGAAGCTCAGCCAGGCCCCACTCGCGAACAACGGTGGCACCCAACGGGACATCGTGGCGACCCCGGGCCGAGTAACCCCTCGACGCCCCAACCACGCATCGCGACCACACCCAACGGGACACACCTGAGGCATTGGCCAGGTGGCCCCTCACTCACGTCCCGCTGGCGCCCAGGTTCGATGTCGAACGGGACATGGCGGAGGCAACACGCCAGTGGAAACTCAGCCAGGTCCCACTCGCGAACAACGGTGGCGGCCAACGGGACATAGTGGCGATAGCGGCCGAGTGGGCCCTCCTTCATGTCCCGTTCGCACACTGGGTTGAGGTTGGGCGGGACACGGTTGAGTGAGGGATCAGGTGGGAGGAGGCTTCACGGCGTCCCTTTCGCGCGAGTGGCTGGTGCCGGGCGGGACACATCACCCGAGTGCCGGGGCCTCCACGTCCCGTTCGCCAACAAAACCAGCGCCAACCGGACATGCCCGCAGCATCGGCCGAGTAACCCCACCTCCACGTCCCTCGCGCGCCGCGATCACACCCAACGGGACACCAGTGAGGCATTGGCCAGGTGGCCCCTCACTCACGCCCCGCTCGCACCCAGGTGCAATGCCGAACGGGGCATGGCGGAGGCAACACGCCAGTGGAAACTCAGTCAGGTCCCACTCGGGATCAACGCTGGCACCCGACGGGACATCGTTGCGACACCGGCCGAGCAACCTCTCGACACCCCACCCACGCATCGCGATCACACCCAACGGGACACACCTGAGGCATTGGCCAGGTGACCCCTCACTCACGTCCCGCTCACACCCAGGTGCAATGCCGAACGGGACATGACAGAGGCAACACGCCGGTGGGAGCTCAGCCAGGTCCCACTCGCGAACAACGGTGGCGGCCAACGGGACATAGTGGCGATAGCGGCCGAGTAGGCCCTCCTTCATGTCCCGTTCGCGTGCAGGGGTTGAGATTGGGCGGGACACGGTTGAGGGGGCGTGCGGGTGGGGGCTTCAGCAGGGTTTGGTTGCACGTGTTGGCTGTGCTGGGCGGGGGAACGCTGAGGGGGCTGGTGGGGAGGGGCTGCCGGATGTCGGCAGGGTGGTTGCTATCCGGTCAGCCGGTGATGGATGCGTCCGACTCTGCGTTGTCCATTCCGCCGGATCGTGGGTGGCGGCTGGGGGTCAGGCCTTGCGGCGGATGACGGCGGACATTACCGCGGCGGTGGCGCAGAGGGCGCCGGCCAGGTACCAGGCGAGGTCGTAGGTGCCTTGGATGTCGCGGATTACGCCGGCGCCGGTGGCGGCGACGGCGGAGCCGATCTGGTGGGAGGCGAAGACCCAGCCGAAGGCTACGGGGCCGTCGTTGCCGAACAGTTCGCGGCAGAGCATGACGGTGGGTGGGACGGTGGCCACCCAGTCCAGGCCGTAGAAGATGATGAAGACCCACAGGCTGGGCTGGGTGTGCGGGCCGAGCAGCGACGGCAGGATCAGCAGGGACAGCCCGCGCAGGACGTAGTAGCCGACGAGCAGATAGCGCGGGTCGACGCGGTCGGTCAGCCAGCCGGAGGCGATGGTGCCCGCGACGTCGAAGATGCCGACCACGGCCAGCAGACTCGCGGCGGCGGTCGGTGGCATGCCGTGATCGTGTGCGGCACTGACGAAGTGGGTGCCGACCAGACCGTTGGTGGACGCACCGCAGACCGCGAATCCGCCTGCCAGCAGCCAGAATCCGGGTGTGCGCGCGATCTTGGCCAGCACGGTGAGCGCACGCGTCGCGCCGACCGTCGGGGGCGTCCGGACACCGACCACGCTGCCCGGCTCCGCACCGTACGCGGTGACCCCGACATCGCTCGGGAAATCCCGAATGAACAGCAGTACCAACGGCACAACGGCCAACGCGGTCCCGGCGACGATCAGCGACGGCACCCGCCAGCCGTGCTCGTGCGCCAGCATCGACACCAGCGGCAGGAACACCAGCTGCCCGGTCGCGCCCGCCGCCGTGAGCACCCCGGTCACCAGCCCACGCTGCCGCACGAACCAGCGCCCGGTGATGGTCGCCACGAACGGCATCGACATCGATCCCACGCCGACGCCGACCAGCAGCCCCCAGGTCATCATCAGATGCCACGGCTGCGTCATGAACACGGTCAGCCCGGCGCCGGCGGCCACCAGCACCAGCGCCCCCGACACCACCTTGCGGATGCCGAACCGGTCCATCAACGCCGCCGCGAACGGCGAAATCAACCCGTACAACAGCAGATTCAGCGAAACCGCCGCCCCGATCGTCCCGTGCGACCAGCCGAACTCCGCATGCAGCGGATCCATCAACACGCTGGGCACCGACCGGAACGCCGCGGCCCCGAGCAACGCGATGAACCCGACACCCGCGACGATCCACGCGGGATGCGGCCGCCTGGTCACGGCGTCGTTCGGCGGAACAGTCGGCGGCGTCTGCAGTTCGGTCACCCGCTGAGCGTGCCGGAAAAACGCGCACCCAACGAGTGGCCGGAATGCCACAAACCACCAAGATCGTGCCAGCGCGGCCGACACGCCAATGCGCTCGACACCGCGCGCGGCGTTCCCTATCGTGTCTCGAGGCACTAGACAGGAGTGAACATGATTCGGTGGATCTGGGCCTTCCTGGACCGCCCCGCACAGCGATTCGACGACTGCGCGAAGTTCTGGTCCACCATCACCGGTACCGAACTCTCCGCGCGCCGTGGCGAACACGACGAATTCCTCACGCTGCTCCCCGATCCCGCGCGCTTCGCCGCCGCGGGCGTGAAGATGCAGTCGGTCACCGGCCTCGGCGGCGTCCACCTTGACCTCGACGTCGATCACATCCCGACCGCCGTGCGCACCGCGCTCGACCTCGGCGCCGACCTGGTCGCGAACCACCCCGACTATGCCGTCCTGCGTTCCCCCGGCGGCCAAACCTTTTGTCTCACACCGAGTGGCCGCGCCAAAGGCACCCCGGCGCCCGCCGTCGCCGCCCCCGACGGCACCCTCAGCCGCCTCGACCAGGTCTGCCTCGACATCGGCCCCACCGACCACGCCACCGAGACCGAATTCTGGAAGTCTTTGACCGGCTGGAACTTCCAGCAAGGCCGACGCCCCGAATTCGCCCGCCTGCGCGCCACGGAACACCTGCCCATCCAACTACTCCTGCAACGCCTGGACGACGACCGCCCCACCAGCGCCCACATCGACCTGTCGTCCTCCGACATCACCGCCACCGCCGCCTGGCACGAAACCCTGGGCGCCACAGTCGTCGAACGCTTCGAACACTGGATCGTCATGACCGACCCCGCCGACGCCACCTACTGCGTCACCGCCCGCGACCCGCAAGGAGTCTGACCGGTCGAGGCGGGCACAGCCATTAGACTCGCCTCGGCGCACCGCGTTCGGGCTCGATCACCTAGAACAGGCTCTCCGCCAAGCCTTTTCGAGAGCCCGACCGCGAATCCTTGTACGGCAACGCCGGATCGAGCACAGCACCCTGCCAACGCCGCAATCCGCGGCATCCGGTCCAGACGGACTCCCTCATTTACCCCTACCACAACCCGATGACCACGCCGAACCTCCCGCATTGACCACGCCAACCGCGAAGCCAGGTCGGGGCCCCACCTAACGTGCTCCTGCTTCCCTATCGTTGGACCAGCATGATCAACGGGCGAGCGCAGACGGCCGTTTGCGTTGCCTCGATCTATCGCGGGTGCAGGGCGGTGGCAGAGTACCGATGTGCCTACTAACCGATCTACGACCACCGGATCCCTGCTCACCGCGTTGTGCCCGGACCTGCGGGCGGCGCTGACTCGGGTCGGGTATGACGCCGACACGCTGTTGGAGGTGCTCGGCGCGGACGTGCACGCGGCGCTGGGGCGGTCGGAGCCGGTGCCGGTGCGGCGGGCCGCGCGGGATGCGGGGGACGTGGGCACGCTGATCCGGTTGCTGCTGCTCGGGGATCCGCTGCCGGAGCGGGATGTCGCCGCGGCGTTGGCGCCGGTGGATGTCGAGCGGGCGGTAGCGGCGGGTCTGCTCGAACGCGACGGCGACCTGGTTCGGGCGGCGCTCGATCTGCGCCCCCTGGACGCGGGAGCGGGAACCCGCTGGATTCTGTCCGACCTCGACGACTCGATGCATCGGCGCACACTCACCGAAGACCACGTGCTCGGCGTCGGCCACGCTTCTCTTTCCCTGCTGCGCGCGACACCGACCCGCAAGGTCGGCTCCGTCCTCGACCTCGGCACCGGCTGCGGCGTACAGGCCGTGCACGCCGCCGCCTACGCGAACACCGTGACCGCGACCGACGTCAACACCCGCGCCCTGTGGCTCGCCGAGGCAACCGCCGCGCTCAACGGACTCGACATCGAACTCCTCGAAGGCTCCTGGTTCGAGCCCGTCGCCGGACGCCGCTTCGATCAGGTCGTGGCGAACCCGCCGTTCGTCGTCGGCCCGGCCAGGATCGAGCACACCTACCGCGATTCCGGCCTCGCTCTCGACGGCGCCAGCGAGCTGGTCATCGGACAGGCGGCAGACCTGCTCGCCCCCGGCGGCACCGCGGCGATGCTCGCGGCCTGGGTGCACGTCGAGGGCGAGGACTGGCGCCACCGCGTGTCCTCCTGGTTGCCCGCCCATGGCGTCGACGCCTGGGTCGTCCAACGCGACGTCGCCGACCCCGCCCTCTATGTCGGCACCTGGTTGCGCGACGCCGGCCTCGATCCGCGCGACCCCGCCGCCCAGGCCCGCGCCGAACAGTGGCTCGACGCGTTCACCGCCGCCGACGTCGAGGGCATCGGTTTCGGCTTCGTCTACCTGCGCGCCATCGACGCCCCGACCGAACTGCTCGCCGAGGACCTCACCCACGGCTTCGACGATCCGCTCGGCGACGAGGCCACCCGCTACTTCGAACGTTCGGCGTGGTTGCGCGCCGTCGCCGGTGACGAAAAGCTCGCCTGGACTTCGCGTTTCGTGGTCGATCCGGCCACCGCGCTGGAACGCGTGTCACTGCCCGGCCCGGACGGCTGGGCGCCACGGGTGGCCCGCGTGCACCGCGGCGACGGACCCCGCTGGCAGCACGAGGTGGACGAGACAACCATCTCCCTGCTCGCGGGAATGCGCGCCGATGGGCTCCCGTTATACGAGTTGATCGAACTGCTGGCGGTTGCCCACGGATCTGACGAGGTGACCACGGAGTTCGCGGCCGACGCGCTGTCCGTGGTGGCCGGATTGGTCCGCCACGGACTGGTACGCCCCGTGTAATTCCGGCAATCGCGGGTAGGTCGGTGCAGGCACCGGACAACAGGCTCGTTCCACGTCTGAGACCTTCTCAGGAACTTCTCAGACGAGAGTGATGAAAACCGCACGTCAGAGCGGTTTATCTGAGCCGAGACGGGGAACTTTCTCTCTGTCGGGTCCGTTGTTCGGAGTGAGACACCACCGACAGGAGGCAAGTCATGACAAGCCCCGCCACCACTCGTGTGCGCATCAGCGATCAGGACCTCGACGCCCAGAGCCCCGCAGCCGACCTGGTACGCGTGTACCTGAATGGGATCGGCCGCACCGCACTGCTCACGGCCGCCGACGAGGTCGAGCTGGCCAAGCGTATCGAGGCGGGCCTCTACGCCCAGCACCTGTTGGAGACCGGCAAACGCCTGTCGGCCACCCGCAAGCGGGATCTGGCGCAAATCGTCCGCGAGGGTCAAGCCGCGCGGTCGCACCTGCTGGAAGCCAACCTCCGCCTTGTGGTTTCGCTCGCCAAGCGCTACACCGGCCGCGGCATGCCGCTGCTGGACCTCATCCAGGAAGGCAACCTGGGTCTGATCCGCGCGATGGAGAAGTTCGACTACGCCAAGGGCTTCAAGTTCTCCACCTACGCCACCTGGTGGATCCGTCAGGCCATCACCCGTGGCATGGCCGATCAGAGCCGCACCATCCGGCTGCCCGTCCACCTGGTCGAACAGGTGAACAAGCTGGCCAGGATCAAGCGTGAGCTGCACCAGCAGCTCGGCCGCGAAGCCACCGACGCGGAACTGGCCAACGAGTCCGGCATCCCGGTCGAGAAGATCTCCGATCTGCTCGATCACAGCCGCGACCCGGTAAGCCTGGACATGCCGGTCGGCAACGACGAAGAGGCGCCGCTCGGCGACTTCATCGAGGACTCCGAGGCCACCTCGGCCGAGTCCGCGGTGATCGCCGGACTGCTGCACCACGACGTCCGCAGCGTCCTGGCCACCCTCGACGAGCGCGAGCAGCAGGTCATCCGCCTGCGCTTCGGTCTCGACGACGGCCAGCCGCGCACCCTCGACCAGATCGGCAAGCTGTTCGGCCTGTCCCGCGAGCGGGTCCGGCAGATCGAGCGCGAGGTCATGTCGAAGCTGCGCAAGGGCGAGCGGGCCGACCGTCTCCGCGCCTACGCCAGCTGATCCCTCCCCGTGCCGGAACACTCCGGCACGTTTATGACGCCGGGCCATTCCCCTGATCGGTCCGGCGTGTGACTCGGTGACCTTCGGGGTCACCTGCCAACGCCGGCCGGTGCCGCGCTCTCCGCCCCCTCCGGGAGCCGCGAACCGGTCGGCGTGAATCGTGCCAGATCCGTCGATGCGCTCGGTCCGGCAAACTTCGCGTACGCATTTCACCGGCCTGACGACTCCGTGAAGCGTCAACAATGCCGTCGGCCAACCTTGACCATCCCTGGCGTTCGCAGTGAGCGCAGAGGGCCCGCACTCGGCAAACGCATTCCGCGAAGGGACCGGTTCAGCGGTTCCGAGCGTCGGCACGGCGGTCGAACGCCCTGTCGTGGCTCGCCGGTCAGTTCGCGGCGTAGAACTCCGCCTGCGCGTAGAACGCAGCCTTCGGCTCCCAGGGCATATCCGGGTAGAGGTGTCCCTGACCGGTTTCGAAGACCTTGACGATTCCGTAGCTGGCCAGGTCCAGGTCGTCGCGCGGGTCACCGTCCGGGCGGTGCACGTGGTCGTAGAGAGCGAACAGGAAAACGAAGGTGGCGTCGATACCCGCGGTATCGAACAGCTCCAGCAACTCGCGGAGATACGCGGCCTGGCCCGGCTCGTCACGGGTGTAGTCACCGGTGCGCGATCCGACCCGAGCCGAGCCGATTCATCACGGGCACAAAGAATTTCCGACACGTTGGCGTACACCGGTTGCAGGCATGCCCGCAGCTCCGACAAACGCGCCGAGCCGACGCGAGCCCATGGCGAAGCGACACGGCTCGGGCGGATACGACCGCGCGCAAACGTGTTCCCGCCAAGTTGACGGAGACGCGCACGGGCCGAAGCGGGCCCGCGCGCTCCCGTTGCTCAGCCGAGGCGGCGGGGGCCGGTGTCGAAACGGCTCGGTTCGGGGCCGATTCGTCCTCGGGCGTAGAGGATTTCGGCGGAGTTGGTGGAGGCCAGGACTGGGTCGAAGGAGAGCTCGCGCATTTCCGGGAGGTCGTCGAAGAGGGCCGAGATGCGTTGGGCCAGTTCGGCCAGGGCGGCTTTGTCGACGCGGGGGCTGGCGGGGGTGCCGGAGAGCAGCGGGGCGGCGCGGGGGGCGTCGATGAGGGCGGTGGCTTCGTCGGCGGTGAGGGGTAGGGCGCGGTAGGCGCGGTCGCCGAGCAGCTCGATGATCAGGCCGGAGAGGCCGAATTCGATGACCGACCCGAACGATGGGTCGTCTTGGACGCGCAGGACGCAGCCGACACCCTTGGTGGCCATCTTCTGGATGTGCAGGACCGGGTCGCCGCACAGCTCGGCAAGGTCTGCGTACCCCTGACGCACGGCCTCCGGCCGCCACAGGTCCAGGCGGACTCCGGTGAGATCCGGTCGGCGACGCCACATTTCGCCGGTTGCCTTCGCGGCGACCGGGTAGCCGAGTTCCTCGGCCGCGGCGACGGCTTCGTCGGCGTTGCGTACCGCACGGAACTCGACCACCGAAATGCCGTAGCAGTCCAGCAGTTCGACGGTTTCCAGGTCGGTGAGCCGCCGGCCGCCCGATTCGGCGATCCACTCGGCGACCAACCGGCGCGCGCGTTCGGTGTCGATCCCGCTGGGGCGCACCACCTGTGACACCGGCCTGGTGCGCCACTCCGCGTAACGCCGAACCCGGGCCAGTGCGCGCGCGGCCCGTTCCGGATCGGGATAGGACGGAATCGACCCGCGCACCGCCGCGGCACCGACACCACGAACGGAAAGCAGATTCGGGATGCCTTGTTCGGCAACGAAAGTGGTCAGGATCGGCTTGTTCGAATCGGGCACCTCCGCCGCGGCGGCGCGGATCGCGTCGGCGAAACCCGCCATCGGCAGCGGTACCGGCGGCGCGAAAACCACCAGCACCGCATCGATGTCGTCCGCACGCAGCGCGGCGACCGTGGCGTCGAGGTAGGCGCCGGGGGTAGCCTGCGGGCCCAGATTCACCGGGTCACCGACGTCCAACCCCTCGCCCTGCGCCGCATCGACGGCCAGCCAATTCAGTGCCGCACTGTTACCCACCACCGCCAACCGGGATCCACCGGGCAACGGCTGATAGCCGAGCAGCGCGGCGCAGTCGAACAGCTCCGAGATCGAGTCGACCTGCACGATCCCGGCCTGCGCGAACAGGTCTCGCACGATGGAGCGATCCATATCGCCGGCCGGCTGGGCCGCGTGCCTGCCGCTGCTGACCGCGACGATCGGCTTGGTCCGAGCCACCCGGCGCGCGATCCTGGAGAACTTGCGCGGATTACCGAAACTTTCCAGATACAGCAGAACGACGTCGGTGTCCGGGTCGGTATCCCAGTACTGGAGCAGGTCATTGCCGGACACGTCGGCACGATCACCCGCCGAGACAAAGGTGGACAGGCCGAGGTTCCTGGCCGCGGCCTCCCCGAGGATCGCCGCACCCAACGGCCCGGACTGACAGAAGAATCCGATCCGCCCGCGGCCGGGCAGCAGCGACGCCAGGGTCGCGTTGAGCGCCACCGAAGGATCGGTATTCGCGATACCGAGCGCGCTCGGCCCGACCACCCGCATCCCGTGTCCCCGTGCGGCGGCGACCAACTCGCGTTCGGCCGCACCGCCGCCGACACCGGTCGTGTCGAATCCGGCGGTGAGCACCACCAGCCCCTTGACGCCCTTGGCCATGCAGTCGTCGAGCACCGAGCCGATCGCCTCCGGCGGCACCGCGACCACCGCGAGATCGACCTCGTCCGGAATCTCGCGCACCGTCGCGTACGCCCGCACCCCGCGCACCGAGTGCCGATTCGGATTCACCGGGAACACCGGCCCTTGGAACACCCCGGACAGCAGGTTGTTCAACACCGCGCCACCCACCCGGCCCGCGCTCGGCGTCGCGCCGATCACGGCGACCGAGCGCGGCGCGAGCAGGTTGCCCACACTGCGCGCCTCGGAGGCACGCTCCCGCGAATCGCGCACGGAGAGCAACGCTTCGGACGGATCGATGGCGAATTCCAGGTGCAGCACCGACCCGTCCCGGCTGCGCTCGACCTGGTACCCCGCGTCCCGGAAGACCGTCACCATCGTGGTGTTCTCGGCGAGCACCTCGGCAACGAACGTCTCGATCTTGTTCTCCGCGGCGGCGCCGGCCAAGTGCTCCAACAGGATCGAGCCGAGCCCACGCCCCTGATGCCCGTCGGCCACCACGAACGCGACCTCCGCGGAGCGCGGGCCGACCCGGTCCAGCCGCTCGTAGCGGCCCACCCCGATGATCGCGGTACCGAGCACCAGCACCAGGCCGACCCGGTCGTGATAGTCGACGTGCGTGGTCCGGTACAGGTCCTTCGGCGAAATCCGCGGATACGGGCCGAAGTAGCGCAGGTACCGGGTGCGGTCGGACAGCGCCGCGTGGAATTCCTGCAACGCGTCCGCGTCGTCGGGTGTGATCGGCCGCAGCCGCACCACGCCGCCGTCGGAGGCGAGCACGTCGGCGAACCAGTGCTGCGGCGGGGGCGGCGGGACGGCCGGGGTGTCCGGAGTGTCTACGGGGTCAGTCACGAGGGTCCTCCGGGTCCAGGCCGAGCAGTCCGAAACTCGCTCGGCGGGTGGCCAGCACGGCCGTGTCGATGGCGCGCTGGGCGCGGTCCTCCCGCGCGTCCCCAGTCTCCCCCGTGCCGCCCGGCCCATCCCACGGGCGGTAGGCGATGTCGCCCCCGTCACCCATGGTGCGCGGGGGATCCACCTGGGGCGCCGCCGCCTGTACCTGGTTGATCCAGTCCTGCGGGATCGCGGTCTCCGGCGCGACGGTGCGATCCAGCGCGGTGGCGAGCAGATGCGTCCAGGCGCGCGGCACCACCCGGACCAGCCCGTACCCGCCGCCGCCGACGGCGAGCCAGCGGCCCTCGGCGTATTCGTCGGCGAGGTCGCGCATCGCGCGGAAGGCGGCGCGCTGACCGTCCACCGTGAGTTCGAGATCCGCCAGGGGATCCTCGCGATGGGTATCCACCCCGCATTGGCTGACCACGATCTGCGGACGGAACGCCGCGACCGCGCCGGGTACCACGGCGTGAAAACCGCGCAGCCACTGCGTGTCTCGGGTGCCGGGCAGCAACGGCAGGTTGATCGCGGTGCCCTCGGCGGCGCCCATGCCGGTCTCCTCCGGCCAGCCGGTGTTCGGCCACAGCGTCGCCGGGTGCTGGTGCAGGGAGACGGTGAGCACCCGCGGGTCGGCGTAGAACGCCCGCTGCACGCCGTCGCCGTGGTGCACGTCGACGTCGAGGTAGGCGATGCGGTCGAAGCCGTGGTCGAGCAGCCAGGAGATGGCCACGGCCGCATCGTTGTACACGCAGAACCCGGCCGCCGAGTCGGCCATCGCGTGATGCATGCCACCGCCGATGCTCACCGCGCGGCGAGTCCGGCCCTCGGCGATCTCCCTGGCCGCGGCCAGCGTGCCGCCGACGATCACCGAGGCCGCCTCGTGCATGCCGGGGAACACCGGATTGTCCGGCGACCCCAGGCCGTACGGCGGCGCCTGCGGCGATCCGGCCGGTGGCGTGGCCTGTTGGACCGCGTCGATGTAATCAGCGGTGTGAATGCGAAGCAGGTCTGCCCGATCGGCCGCGGCGGGTGCCAATAACTCGACACCGTCGAGTAATCCGAGACTTTCGGCGAGCGCCATGGTGAACTTCAGGCGCGCCGGTTTCATCGGATGCTCCGGGGTCCAGGTGTAGTCGAGAAAACGGTCGGTCCAGACGACGGTTCCGCGGCTGCTGTGTTCGCCGGGTGGCGGGAGGTGTTCCCTGCGCGGTGCAGTGGCCATGGTCGCAACGCTACGCGGGAAGGTACGGACCCCGTCGAACGTTGCTATGCAGTAGAAATACAGGAAAGAGCGATCGCGGCGGCAAGCCGTGCGCCGACCGGAATCCCGCATTGCCGCGCAGCACGCGGCGCGACACCGTCCGGCGCAGGGCCGTGTCGGTGTGCGTAGGTAGAATTCGTGCCGACGAAGGGGTAACAGGTGAAAGATCTGGTCGACACCACGGAGATGTATCTCCGTACCATCTACGACCTCGAGGAGGAGGGCGTGGTGCCCCTGCGCGCGCGCATCGCCGAGCGCCTCGAGCAGAGTGGACCGACGGTGAGCCAAACTGTCGCGCGGATGGAGCGCGACGGTCTGCTGCTGGTCGCCGGAGACCGGCATCTCGAGCTGACCGAGAAGGGCCGCGGGATGGCGGTCGCCGTGATGCGCAAGCACCGGCTCGCCGAGCGCCTGCTCGTCGACATCATCGGCCTGGACTGGCAGAACGTGCACGCCGAGGCCTGCCGCTGGGAACACGTGATGAGCGAGGACGTGGAGCGGCGCCTGGTCGAGGTGCTCAACCACCCGACCACCTCCCCGTACGGCAACCCGATCCCCGGCCTGGACGAGCTGGGCATCGTGCCGCAGGACCACGCCGAGGAGACCCTGGTCCGGCTCTCGGATCTGCCGCACGGCCAGGTGCACGCGGTGGTCGTGCGCCGGCTGGCCGAGCACATCCAGACCGATCCCGAGGTCATCGGCCAGCTGCGGGAGGCGGGCGTCGTGCCCGACGCGCGCGTCACGGTCGAGAACAAGCCGGGTTCGGTGGTCATCACCGTGCCGGGTCACGACGGTTTCGAGCTGTCGGACGAAATGGCCCACGCCGTCCAGGTGAAGCTGGTCTGACGGGTGAAACTTCTCGTCACGGGTGGCGCCGGATACGTCGGCGGCGTATGCGCGCAGGTGCTGCTCGAAGAGGGTCATGAGGTCGTCGTGGTCGACGATCTGTCCACCGGCAACGCCGACGGTGTGCCGTCCGCGGCCCGGTTCGTCGAGGGCGACATCGCCCAGGCCGCGACCGCGCTGCTGGGCGCCGAATCCTTCGACGGTGTCCTGCATTTCGCGGCGCAGTCGCTGGTCGGCGAGTCGGTGCAGCAGCCGGAGAAGTACTGGCACGGCAATGTGGTGAAGACCTTCGAGCTGCTGGAGGCGATGCGCCACGCGGGCACGCCACGGCTCGTGTTCTCCTCTACCGCGGCCGTGTACGGCGAACCCGAACAGGTGCCGATCACCGAGGACGCGCCCACCCGGCCGACCAACCCGTACGGTGCGTCGAAACTCGCCATCGATCACGCCATCACCTCCTACTCGATCGCGCACGGACTGGCGGCGACCAGCCTGCGCTACTTCAACGTCGCCGGCGCCTACGGTGGGCTCGGCGAAAACCGGGTGGTGGAAACACATCTCATCCCGCTGGTGTTGCAGGTCGCGCTGGGCCACCGCAAGGCGATCTCGGTGTTCGGCACCGACTGGCCGACCCCGGACGGCACCGCGGTCCGCGACTACATCCACATCCGTGACCTGGCCCAGGCCCACCTGCTGGCCCTGGCCACCTCCGAGCCGGGCACGCACCGCGTGTACAACCTCGGCAGCGGCACCGGATTCTCGGTCCGCCAGGTGATCTCGGCCTGCGAACGCGTCACCGGCCTGCCCATCGCCGCCCAGGACGCGCCCCGCCGTCCCGGCGACCCGGCCACCCTCATCGCCTCCAGCGCCCGCGCCATCGCCGACCTGGGCTGGCACCCCGAACACAACGACCTCGACGAAATCGTCTCCGACGCCTGGGCTTTCCTCCAGACCCTCGGCGATCGCGCCCACAGCGCCCCCTGATTTCAGCGTTTCCCGTTGACGGGGCGGCACGGCCTTTCCACGCCATGCCGCCCCTTTCGCTATCCAACGGCACTACCCGCATTCACCACCGCCAGGCGCAGCCCTTGCGAAGGTGCCCAATTCCTCGGCCACCTGCCCCACAAAACATTCCGCATCGGTGCAACCGCCCGCCAAAGTCCGTTAGCACTGACCCGAACGATCCGAATTCCTCGCTGCACCGCGCGACCAAGCAACAGGGCCAAGCCGCACACACGACCACCTGTGCACACTGGCCGCCGGACCCCGCCTCGATTGACAGGTTTCGGTTCCGGTGTGGGATGACGGGTGGCCGCTGTCAGGTACGCGGCGCGCCCTGTCATCCCTTCGAAATCGTTTAATACCAATCGGATTGGCTGCCAGGCGGGAGTTTGCCGTGCCCCTCGACAACAGACGGGACAGCGCCGGCGCGTCGGTGCGCGATTTACGGCGCCGGTGAGCCCAGGTCGATGCCGAGGTCGGCGGCTGTGTCGTAGCCGCTGCGGGCGAGGCGGCGCAGTTGGTCTGGGCGCATGCCGACCATGAGTGAGGCCTCCAGCAAGGTGGCGAGCGGGTGGTCGGGGTCCGCGTCCAGGGCGGCCTCGAGCGCGATGCCGGCGAGCGGGCCGTCGCCGCGGACGTAGGCGCTGTAGCCGAGCAGGGACGCGGCTTCGGCACGGTCGCGACCGGTCAGGGCTCGGGTGAGCGCGGCCCAGAGGCCCTCGGCAGCCACGGCATGGTCGCCGACGGCGAGCGCGAACATGGCGTCGCGGACGGCTCGATCCCGCAGGGCGGCAGCGAGTTCCGCGAGTTCGGGGACCATGAGCTGGACGCCGGACTCGGTGTTCGCGATCTGCCACAGCACGTAGTCGAGGGCCTGCCTGCTGTAGTCGCTCGGATCGCCGCGGCGCACCGCCCGCGCGTACCGGTCGCGGGCCACCGACAGCGCCCCGTCCAGGATCGCCGCCACCTGATCGCGCACCTCGACATCCTCGGCCACCAGCGCGGTCAGTTCGGCCCGGGAGCCACGAATCTGCCTGCCGTCGAGGACATGGGACAGCGCCACCGACGAGGCGGACGGATCCGGCAGTGTCCCCTCCCGGTCCGGGCCGAGCAGACTCCACCAGTGCTGTTCCGGCTCGATCGCGCGCACCGCCCAGGCGCCGGTCAGCGCGATCTCGTGGGTGGCGAGGCGCCGGTCCAGCGCGTCGATCAGCACCTCGAATCGTCCGGTGCCGCACCGCTCTCCGGTCTCCGACCGCCGCGGCGCTTCGACCGCCCGGTCGTCGACCACGACGACGAGCACCTCGGCGATGTCATCGTGCGCACAGATCTGCAACACGCACTGCGCCACCATTCCCGCCCGCAGCCGGCGCCGCCCACCGTCCTGATCCAGATCGAACCGCACCACCGCGTCGATGATCGACCCGGTGCCACGCCCCGAGGACCGCAGCACCAGCACCACCAGCGACCGCTCCGGCGGGAACCCGATCATCGCCGGCACCGCCGCGATCACCTCCCCCGGTTCATCCACGCACACAGCACAATCCGGCGCATCCGCGTCGAACGGCGGTGCCTGATCCGCACAGACGAGCACCCGCCCGCGATCGCCCACACCGTACGCACCGCCCGCGACACTGAAATCCGCATCGGCGGACTCGTCGAACTCCTCGTCATCGAAGAACTCGTCCGCGTCGTCGCGGTCGCGGTTCGCGGTCGTCCCGGTACCGACGCGAGCAGTGTCCTCCAGCGTGCCGATCTCATTGCGCCACAAACCGTCCGGACGAGTCGTGCTACCCGGCTGCGGGGAGTCGCCGCGTCGCACCACATCGACTGACCGCGACACGTCATCCGCCGCCACCGCACGTCCCGGCATCGCTGCATCCTCCACTTGCCCTGCGCAATCGGAGGCCGCCGTCAGGTCCACCCGCTCTGCGCGACCCGGGCATTCCACTTCATCCGGCCTGCCAGCACCATCCAGGTGCACCGCTCCATCCGGCCGCCCAACACCCTCCAGGCACCCCGTTTCGCCCGGCTGCCCAACACCCTCCAGGCACCCCGTTTCGCCCGGCTGCCCAACACTCTCCAGGCCCCCCGTTTCGCCCGGCCGCCCTGCACCATCCAGGCACCCCGTTTCGCCCGGCCGCCCTGCACCATCCAGACGCCCTTTGTCGTCCGGCCGCCCAACACCATCCAGGCACCCCGTTTGGTCCGGCTGCCCAGCATGATCCGGGCACCCCGTTTGGTCCGGCTGCCCAGCATGATCCGGGCGCGCCGCTCGGTGCAGCTGCACTGCCCGTTCCTGCTGCGTCGTGTTATCCGGCCGCACTTCGCCTTCCGGCCGCACAACACCGTCGGAACACACCGTTTCGTCCGACTGCGCCACAGCGTCGGCCTGCACCAGGCCGGCGGATGGCAGCTCACGTTCCGTCCGCACCGTGTCGTCCTGCGCCCCCGCGGCATGGGATCGCGCACGATCACCGGACCGGAGGAACTGGCACGAGCGCAACGCGGTCGCAAGGCTCACCGGCGCGCGGGAGGTCCGCTTGCCGCTGAGCATTGACGGACGCGTGCAGAAGAGTTCGTCCTGAGCCCGAACGCTGTCGGACGAGGAATCGGCCTGCGCGTCGGCACGGCCGGAGGAATGTGGATTCGCGGGAGTGGTCATGGCCTCGAGCGTGCTCTCCCAGACCGGCGGGACCACCGCGCTGACCAGGCAATTCGCTCGCCCTGTGGAATTCCCGGACGCTGTGGACAATCGCCCGCGCCCGCGCCGTCCCGACCGCGCGGGGTGTCCGCCCGACCTGTTACCGTGCCCGGCCGACTACCCCTTCTGCACCCGCTGCACGGCCGTCGTGAACAGCTGATCCACCGCCGTCATATCCGGCTCGGCCCCCGAAAACGACATGAACGTCACAGTGATTCGCACATCACCCACCTGCCCGGCCAACGTCCGCATCGCCTGCTTCAACCCTGCCCCACCGACGTCCGGCTGCACGGTCCGCCGAAACGCCAACGCGTCATCCGCATCGATCGGCGGCGCCGAATCCAGCTCGGTCGTCACGGTCGTCCTCGCCGCACCCCGGCTCACCTGCACCGACCCACACTGCCGCAGCTGACTCCGCAACACGGCGAGCGGCTGCTCGGTCCGCGTCAGCTCCACCGTGATCGTCGCCCGCGCGGCATCATCGGTCCCGACCGCGATCGCCGTCTTGTCCGGCCCGAACTGCTGCTGCGGCGGCACGCAACGCTCCGGCTGCACCCGCCCGCCCCGCCCGACCCCGGTCAGATCCCCGGCCGCCTGCGCCGCCGCCTCGGCGGGCAACACCACCGCCGGGTACCGCGCCGGAAACTGCCCCGGTTCCACCAGCAACGCCGACAACGCCGCACCGACATGCCGCGACACCACCGTCTGCTCCCCCGCGACCGGATGCCCGTCCACCGTCGACCCGCAGCCGGCGAGCAGCGCGAAACACGCTGCGGACATGGCGATGCCCGCCCCCTTGCGCGTCGAATCCGCCACAGTCACCCACCCCACTGTGCCAAACTCCCGATGCCCACCCGCGATGCCACGCCGCCGCACCGGGAATGCACGGAGCGCTGACGCTGTTGCCTCGTCGTATGGGTCGGTGTCCGGCCGTGCGCGGTGACTGTCACCCACATGGGGGACAATGGACATGGTTCCCGTCTCGGACGCTGCTCGTCTCGAATGACTTCGGTGTCGAAGACCGAGCATCACCCGTGCCGCAGGAACCGCGCAGGAAGGAGGACGCGATGGACCACGAGTCGCGAATGTACGAACTGGAGTTTCCCGCTCCGCAGCTGTCGTCCGACGACGGCGAGGGTCCCGTTCTGGTGCACGGACTCGAGGGCTTCACCGATGCCGGGCATGCGGTGCGGCTGGCCACGACGCACCTGCGCGAGAGCCTGGAGAGCGAACTGGTCGCCTCGTTCGACGTGGACGAGCTGCTGGACTACCGCTCGCGCCGTCCGCTGATGACGTTCAAGACCGATCACTTCTCCGAGTACGCCGAGCCCGAGCTCAACCTCTGGGCCCTGCGCGACACGGCAGGCACCCCGTTCCTGCTGCTCGCCGGCATCGAACCGGACCTGCGCTGGGAGAAGTTCACCACCGCGGTGCGCCTGCTCGCCGAACAGCTCGGCGTGCGCCGCAGCATCGGCCTCAGCGCCATCCCGATGGCGATCCCGCACACCCGTCCGCTCGGCGTCACCGCGCATTCGTCGGACCGCGACCTGATCGCCGAGCATCAGCGCTGGCCCGGCGAACTCCAGGTGCCCGGTAGCGCGTCGTCGCTGCTGGAATACCGGATGGCCCAGCACGGACAGGAGTCCGTCGGCTTCTCCGTGCACGTGCCGCACTACCTGGCTCAGACCGCGTACCCCGAGGCCGCCCAGACCCTGCTGGAGAACGTCGCCGACAACGCGGGCCTGGAGATTCCGCTCGCCGCGCTCGGCGAGGCCGCGGCCAGGGTCCGCGAACAGGTCAACGAGCACATCGCCGGTAACTCCGAGGTGGAGACGGTCGTGCACGCGCTGGAACGCCAGTACGACAGCTTCGTCAGCGCCCAGGAACGCCAGTCGAGCCTGCTGGTCGGCGACGGCGAGCTGCCCAGCGGCGACGAGTTGGGCGCCGAGTTCGAACGCTTCCTGGCCGAGCAAGGCGGCTACGAGGGGGAAAGCGGCCCGGGGACAGGTGAGCAGCGGTAACAACCCTGCGGGCGCCAGCCCGTAGGGTGTTCGGAGTGGATCTGACCGAGCTGCTGGAGATACCGGGAACCGACGCCGACGCCCTGTACGAGTCCTTCGGGGCGTGGGCCGCGGAACAGGGCACCCCGCTGTATCCGGCGCAGGACGAGGCGCTACTCGAATTAGCGTCCGGATCCAACGTCATCCTGGCGACGCCGACGGGTTCGGGTAAGTCGCTGGTCGCGGTCGGCGCGCACCTCATCGCGCTCGCCCAGGGCAAGCGCACCTACTACACCGCGCCGATCAAGGCACTGGTCAGCGAGAAGTTCTTCGCCCTGTGCGATGTGTTCGGCGCCGACAAGGTCGGCATGGTGACCGGCGACGCCGCGGTGAACGCGGACGCGCCGATCATCTGCGCCACCGCGGAGATCCTGGCGAACCTCGCCTTGCGCGAGGGTCCGGCCGCCGACGTCGGCCAGGTCGTGATGGACGAATTCCACTTCTACGCCGACCCCGACCGCGGCTGGGCCTGGCAGGTCCCGCTGCTCGAACTTCCCCGCGCGCAGTTCCTGCTGATGTCGGCCACCCTCGGCGAGGTCGACTTCTTCGCCGAGGACATGCGCAGGCGCACCGGTCGTCCGTCGGCGATCGTGGCCGGCACCGAACGCCCGGTCCCGCTGACCTTCTCCTACGCGCGCACCCCCATCACCGAAACCCTGGAAGAACTCGTCACCACCCACCAGGCCCCGGTCTACGTGGTGCATTTCACCCAGGCCGCGGCGCTCGAACGCGCCCAGGCGCTGACCAGCGTGAACTTCGCCACCCGCGCCGAAAAGGACGCCATCGCCGCGGCTTTGGGCGAATTCCGGTTCGCCTCCGGCTTCGGCAAGACGCTCTCGCGGCTGATCCGCCACGGCATCGGCGTGCACCACGCCGGCATGCTGCCGAAGTACCGCCGACTGGTCGAACGCCTCGCCCAGGAGGGTCTGCTGAAGGTCGTCTGCGGCACCGACACCCTCGGCGTCGGCATCAACGTCCCGATCCGCACGGTGCTGCTCACCGGGCTGACCAAGTACGACGGCGTGCGCACCCGCAGGCTGAAGGCCCGTGAGTTCCACCAGATCTCGGGGCGGGCGGGTCGCGCGGGTTACGACACCATGGGCACCGTCGTCGTGCAGGCGCCCGAGCACGAGGTGGAGAACACCCGCCTGCTCGCCAAGGCCGGGGACGACCCGAAGAAGCAGCGAAAGGTGGTGCGCCGCAAGCCGCCCGAGGGCTTCGTCTCGTGGAGCGAGGAGACCTTCGATCGCCTGGTCGCCGCCCAGCCCGAGCCGATGGTCTCGCGGTTCGCGGTGACGAACTCCATGCTGCTCAACGTGATCGCCCGGCCGGGCAACTGTTTCGACGCCATGCGCCACCTGCTCGAGGACAACCACGAGCCGCGCCCGGCCCAGCGCAAGCACATCCTGCGCGCCATCCGCCTCTACCGCGCGCTGCGCGACGCGGGCGTGGTTCAGCAGCTCGACGAGCCCGACGCGCAGGGCCGCCGCGCCCGCCTCACCGTCGACCTGCAACGCGACTTCGCGCTCGACCAGCCGCTGTCGCCGTTCGCCCTGGCCGCCTTCGAACTGCTCGACAAAGACGCGCCCGGCTATACCCTCGATGTGGTGTCCCTCATCGAATCGACCCTCGAGGATCCGCGCCAGCTGCTGATGGCTCAGCAGCACAAGGCGCGCGGCGTGGCGATCAATGAGATGAAGGCCGACGGCATCGAGTACGACGAGCGGATGGAACTGCTCGAAGAGGTCACCTGGCCCAAGCCCCTGGCCGAGCTGATCGAGCCCGCCTTCGAGACCTACCGCGCCGGTCACCCGTGGGTGTCGGAATTCGCGCCGTCGCCCAAGTCGGTGGTGCGCGACATGATCGAACGCTCGATGACCTTCGCCGAGCTGATCTCGTTCTACGAGCTGGCCCGGTCCGAGGGCGTGGTGCTGCGCTACCTGGCCGACGCCTATCGCGCGCTGCGCCGCACCGTGCCGGACTCCGCGCGCACCGAGGAGCTCGACGACATCACCGAGTGGCTCGGCGAACTGGTCCGCCAGGTCGACTCGAGCCTGCTCGACGAGTGGGAGCAGCTCACCAACCCCGGCGCGGAGATCGACGCCGACCAGCTCGCCTTCGGCGCCGAGACGGTGCGCCCCATCTCGGCCAACGAGCGCGCGTTCCGGGTGATGATCCGCAACACCATGTTCCGCCGGGTCGAGCTGGCCGCGCTGCGCCGCTGGGACCTGCTGGCCGAGCTGGGCACCGGGCCGGATTGGGAGACCGAGCTGGCCCCGTATTTCGACGAGTACGAGCGCATCGGGACCGGCCAGGACGCGCGCGGACCGCAACTGTTCCAGATCGAACGAAGACCCGGTTTCTGGCAGGTGCGTCAGGTCCTCGACGACCCGGCGGGCGACCACGGCTGGTCGATCGTCGGCGTGGTGGACCTGGCCGAGTCCGATGCCGCCGGTGAGGTCGTGTTCGACGAAATCACGGTGTCCGCGGGCTGACCGCACCGCCCGGCCCACCCGAATCACTACGGAATCCATACAGGTCAGCGGCTATCTCCGGCCCGTTAGCGGGTGCTTCGCTGGAGTGCCACCGACCCGAGGTTTGACGGATTCGTTTCTGGGTAGGGCCCGCTGATACTCTCTCCGCTGCTGCCAAGCGAAAGATCAACTATGCCCGAATCACCGTTTCTTGTCATCTATCCCGAGCGAGTGCGTGCGAACTTCCACGCGCTCCATGCCGCCATGCCCGCGGCAAGGATTCGCTTCGCGGTCAAGGCAAGTCCGGTGCCGGAGATCATCCGGGCGCTCGACGAGGAAGGCGCCGAGTTCGATGTCGCCAGCATCGGCGAGATCGAGCTGTGCCTGGCGCTCGGGGTGGAAGCGGACACGCTCTGCTACGGCAACCCGATCAAGAAGGCCGCCGACATCGCCCGCGCCTACGCGCTCGGCGTGCGCCGGTACGCCTTCGACACCGAGGACGACCTGCTGCGCATCGTGGAGCACGCGCCGGGCTCGGAGGTCGAATGCCGGTTCCTCGCTTCGGCTCCCGAGTCGCGCACCCCGTTCGGCACCAAGTTCGGCTGCACGCCGGGCGAGGCGTTCCGGCTGCTGGTGCGGGCGCGTGACCTCGGGTTGATCGTCGGCGGGCCGTACTTCCACGTCGGGTCCCAGCAGCTCGATCCGGACGCCTGGCGGATCGGCATCGAGCAGGCGGGCCGGATCGTGGAGGCGTTGGCGGACAAGGATATTCACGTCCCTTCGGTGAATATCGGTGGCGGACTGCCGATCGCGTACGCCGATCCGGCGCCCGCCCTCGCCGAGATCGCGGCGGTGATCAACGCCGCCGCGACCGAATTCCTGCCCGGGACCGCCGGATTGGTGGTCGAACCCGGCCGCGCGCTGGTCGGTTCCGCGGGCATCATCCACGCCGAAGTCATCGGCGTGCGCATTGCGCCGGACGCCCGGCGCTGGGTGTATCTCGACATCGGCCGCTACAACGGTATGGCCGAGACCGAGAACGAGTACATCGCCTATCGATTCGTCACGGATCGGGACGGTGACCCTGTCGACGAGGCAGTGGTGGCTGGTCCGACCTGCGACGGAGACGATGTACTGTATCAACGCACGCGAGTCCTCCTACCGACCACGTTGCGAGCCGGTGATCGCATCCAGATCCTCGACACCGGCGCCTATACCGCGAGTTATTCGTCGGTGTCCTTCAATGGTTTTCCGCCCTTGACCGTTCATGTCTCGGGCGCTGAGCGAGAGTGAGTTTGCCCATGACGGCGGATTTCACCGGCTGGCACGTGCTGGCCGAGTTCGGTGGTGTCGACGCGACCCTCTGCGACGACCTCGAACGACTCGAATCGGCGTTGCGTGAGTCTTTGATCGCGGCGGGCGTCACCATCTGCGATGTCGTACACAAGAAGTTCGATCCGCAGGGGGTGACTGTCCTCGCGCTGTTGTCGGAGTCTCACGCCTCGATTCACACCTATCCGGAGTCCGGCGACATCTTTGTCGACGTCTTCACCTGCGGCAGTATCGGCGCAGGCGCGTCGAAAGCCGTCGAACTGCTACGAGACAAGTTGTCGCCCAAGGATGTTCAAATGCAGGTCATCCGCCGCGGCCACGGCGCGCAGTATTCACCCACCCCGTCGGCCTCGCCGACCGCCGACCTGCAGCGAATCGAAGAACCCGTAGGCGCGGGCCTGACCCGCATCTGGGACCTGCACGAGGTCATCGTGGACACCCATACTCCGTTCCAGCACATGGTGATCGCGCGCACCGAGCAGGGCATCAGCCTGTTCTCCGACGACGATCGCCAGTCCACGGAGTTCTCCCAGGTGACCTACCACGAGGCGATGATGGTCCCCGCCTTCGCGCTGGCCGAGAAGCTGGAGAAGGTGCTCATCATCGGTTCCGGTGAGGGCGTGGCCAGCCAGATGTCGGTCGAGGCCGGCGCGTCGCTGGTCGATCACGTCGACATCGACCAGCTCGAGGTCGAGCTGTGCGCCGAGCACCTGCCCTACGGCTACACCACCGACGAGCTGACCGCGGCGGTCAAGGGTGAGGGCCCGATCAAGGTGCACTACGCCGACGGCTGGGACTTCCTGGCCGAGGCCGCCGAGGCGGGCACCCGCTACGACGTCATCGTGATCGACCTGCCCGACGAGCGGGTCGAAGACGCGCAGCACAACCGCCTCTACGAGTCGGAGTTCCTGTCCCGATGTCGGGCGCTGCTCGCCCCCGGTGGCGTGCTGAGCGCCCAGGCCGGCTGCGCGACCATGTGGCGCAACGAGACGTTGAAGCGGTCCTGGAATCGCTTCCACGAGCAGTTCGACACCGTCGTGCAGTACGGCAGCGACGAGCACGAGTGGACGTTCCTGTTCGGACGCAACGAGCGGATGGACGACCCGGTGCAGACCATGACCGACCGTCTGGCCACGCTGCCCTACCGTCCGGAAACCGTCGACGCGCGGGCACTCGTCCGTGGCGCGATCGAACCGTACGCCCTGCGCGTATAGCACCAACCACACCGGCCCCCAGGCGCTTTCGCCCGGGGGCCGGTGTGCTTCGCGGGATCAGGGTTGCTTGCGGTACTGCTCGACGTCGAGTCCGCCGACGCCCCAGTTGGCGAGATCGACCTCGTCGATGACCACGTAGGTGGTGGCCGGGTCTTTGCCGAGGACCTCCTGGAGCAGGTCGGTAACGCCTTTGATCAGGCGCGCCTTCTGTTGCCTGGTGACGCCCTCGTCGGTGACCTTGATGTTGACGTAAGGCATCAGGCGGCCCGCCCCGAGATGAACCCGCCGTCGACGGGCAAGATGTGACCGGTGGTGAACTCGGCGTCCGCGAGATACAGGACGGCGGCGGTGGTTTCGGACACCTCGCCGATCCGGTTCAGCAAAGCCATTCGGCCGGAAGCGGTTTCGTCGCCGTCGCCGAACAGCGGCGTGCGGATGATGCCGGGGGCCACGGCGTTGACCCGGATGCCGTCGGCCGCGAGTTCCGCGGCGAGGCTGGTGGTCAGCGCGTGCACGCCGCCCTTGCTGACCAGCGCCGCGGAGGCAGGCAGCCCCGCCAGCGCGTGGTTGATGAGCACCGTGCCGATGTTCACGATGCTGCCGCCGGTGCCCTGCCGCGTCAGCTGCCGTACCACGGCCTGCGTGGTGAAGTAGGTGCCCTTGAGATTGCCGTTCAGGTAGCTGTCGAGGTCCGCCTCGGTGACGTCCACGAACGGCTTGCTGCCGAAGATTCCCGCGTTGTTCACCAGCACGTCCACCCCACCGAACCGCGCGACCGCCGCCTTGACCAGCTCGGAACCCGTTGCGGGAGCGCCGATATCGCCCGCGAACGCAGCGACCCGCGCGGGCGCGTCGAGTCGCGCGGCCACGTCGGCCAGCTTGTCCGCGTCGCGGCCGTTGAGCACCACGTTGTCCCCCCGCTGCACGAACGCGCGGGCGATATCCTGCCCGATCCCGCTGGAGGATCCGGTCACGATCACCGTCTTCGGCATATACTTCTCCTTCTATTGATACGACCGGTCGTCTTGGAATGGTCAAGCAAAGACGACCCGATAGGAATGCCCAGTTCAGGGCAGGAAGTAGTCCCCCAGTAGACGATCCAAACACTTGTTCAGTGGCGTCAGGGTCCGATCGATCTTCATCCGGATCACCGCCCCCTCCCACGACTCGAGCAGCAGGTCCGCCAGGTCGGTCGCGTCGATATCACCGCGAATCATCCCGAGCCCCTGCGCTTCTCGCAGTTGCTCGGCCACCCGGTCCCGCCATGCGCCCCACGCGCTGGACAGCGACTCGCGCAGCAGCTCACTGCCTTCCAGCTCGCCACCCAGATTCGCGATCAAGCATCCGCCGGTGAATTCGGCCTGGACGAACTCGTCCATCAGCCGCCCGAAGAACGCCCGCAACCCGCTCACCGGATCCGGCGCCGCGCCGAACGCCTCGGTCAAATTGCGCTGCACGCACAGCGAATGATGCTCGATCACCGCCCGCCCGAAGCTTTCCTTGCTGTCGAAGTAGTTGTAGAACGACCCCTTGGGCACCCCCACCTTGTCCAGCACCTGCTTGATGCCGGTCCCGTGATACCCACTGGACAGAAACCCCGCAGCCCCCTCCTCCACCAGAAGCTGCCGAGTGTCCCCACTCCGTCGCGGTCGCGCCATAACGCCAATATACGACCGGTCGTCTACAAACGCCAATCCACCCCGGCCCGGCTAGAAACCACGCCGCCATTCGGCGCACTGGGTGACGAAGTCAGGCAGGTGGGTGGCGGTGAAATGTTCCGGGCACCAGTCGTCCTGTGCGACAGCGGCTGTCCAGACGTAGGTCGAGACCCGATCCGCGGCGGCCGCCAAGGAGATTGCGCGGAGATCGTATTGATCGTCCTCGAAGGCGTCGAGGATCTCCCACTCCGCCGCGGTGAGCCCGCTCAGAACGAGTCCGCGGGCACGCGCGTTCAGTTGCGGAACGAGTCCTGGGTACAGGAGACCGGGTAGCGCCGCGACTCGCCAGCCCGATGCCGTAGCGGCGCGGCGTCGCGGCACGCGGTCGATCAGTACCTCGAGTACCTCCGGGAATTGCAGCGTGCCGTAGACGAACAACGAATACCCCTGCGCCGCACACTGTTCCCATCGCCTCGTCGGCGGTTTCATGCGCAGCTCCTCCCGATCCGCGGACACGCGCCGCACCATCATCGCAAGCCGAACGGCGAAACCACCTGGCCCCCAACTCCCTCACATCGGACGCTGGGTCCGAATGATCGCGGCGAGGTACTCGTAGTCTTCCGCACGGGCGGTCGAGGTGCGGTAGGCGAGGCCGATGGTCCGGCCGGGCGCAGGCGTGGCGAAGTGCGCGGTATCCAGTGTGCCCCGGGCGGTTTCGGACGCGACGGCCATCTCCGGGATGAGCGTCACCCCGAGACCGCCCGCGACGCACTGCACCACGGTGGCCAGCGAGGCAGCGCGGGTGTCGCCGACCGCGGCCGGGTGGATCTCGGCGGAGCGGCACAGATCCAGCGCCTGGTCGCGCAGGCAGTGCCCCTCGTCGAGCAGCAGCAGCGGTAGCGAGTCGAGGACGGACGGGGCGAGATCGGTGCGGCCGGCCAGCTCGTGCCCGCGCGGGGTCACCAGCACGAACTCCTCGGTGTAGAGCGGGATCTCGACCAGGCCGGGCACCTCGGTCGGCAACGCCAGCAGCGCCACATCGAGCACGCCGGTCCGCAGCCCGTCCAGCAGACGCGCGGTCTGATCCTCGATCACCTGCGGGTGAAGCGCGGGTAACTTCTTCTGCAATTCGGGAAGAAGACCCGGCAGCACATACGGAGCAACCGTCGGAATGATGCCCATCCGCAACGTGCCGCCGAGACCGTCACCGGTCGCCGACGCCACGAAACGGTCCGCCGCCTCGAGCGTCGCCATCGCCTTCGGCAGCAACCGCATCCCCGCCGCGGTGACGAGCACCCGGCGCGTGCTCCGCTCGATCAGTTGCAGTCCGAGCCCGTGTTCAAGTGCCGCGAGCGCCTGCGATAGCGTGGGCTGACTCACACTGAGCCGCGCTGCGGCAGTGCCGAAGTGGCGGTATTCCGCGACCGCTACGAACGCACGCAGCTGTGACAGGGTCGGCTGATAAGTCTGATCGGTCACGGCTATCAGTGTAGTGCGACTGATCACCTTTACCTTTCAGCAGCCCTTCGGCAAGATCGCAAGTGAGCTTTTCTGCTTTTCTGCACAGTGCTAGCAAACCCATCACAGAACTGAGGAGATTAGGCATGGCCTTGCTGACCATCGGCGACCAATTCCCGGCATACAACCTCACCGCTGTCATCGGTGGTGATCTGTCGAAGGTCGACGCTCAGCAGCCTGACGACTACTTCACCACGATCACCAGCGACGATCACGCGGGCAAGTGGCGGATCGTCTTCTTCTGGCCGAAGGACTTCACCTTCGTGTGCCCGACGGAGATCGCCGCGTTCGGCAAGCTCAACGAGGAATTCGCGGATCGTGACGCGCAGGTGCTCGGCGCCTCGGTCGACAACGAGTTCGTGCACTTCCAGTGGCGCGCCCAGCACGAGGACCTGAAGACCCTGCCGTTCCCCATCCTGTCCGACCTCAAGCGCGAATTGGCCACCGCCACCGGCGTTCTCAACGCCGACGGCGTCGCCGACCGCGCGACCTTCATCGTCGACCCGAATAACGAGGTGCAGTTCGTCTCGGTCACCGCGGGTTCGGTCGGCCGCAATGTCGACGAGGTGCTGCGGGTGCTCGACGCGCTGCAGTCCGACGAGCTGTGCGCCTGCAACTGGAAGAAGGGTGACCCGACCATCAACGCGGGCGAACTGCTCGCCGCGAGCGTCTGAACCCGGAAGCACTGCGCCACTAGATGATCGACCCTGAATTGACTGTTCCCCGCGTCGGCGGGGATGACCCGAGGATAGAGATACATGAGCATTGAGAACCTGAAGAACTCCCTTCCCGAGTACGCCAAGGACCTCAAGCTCAATCTGTCATCGCTCGCGCGCACCACCGTGCTGAACGAACAGCAGCTGTGGGGCACCCTGCTGGCGACGGCGGCCGCGACCCGGTCGGCGACCACGCTGCGCGAGATCGCCGAGGAGGCTGCGGACGTGCTGTCCGAGCAGGCGTACAACGCCGCACTCGGCGCCGCCTCGATCATGGGCATGAACAATGTGTTCTACCGGGGCAAGGCGTTTCTCGGCGGGCGCTACGACGACCTGCGGGCCGGTCTGCGCATGCAGATCATCGGCACCCCGGGGGTCGACAAGGCCGATTTCGAGCTGTGGTCGTTCGCGGTGTCCTCGATCAACGGCTGCGAGCACTGCCTGGAGGCGCACGAGCACACGCTGCGCGAAGCGGGCGTGTCCCGTGAGGTGATCTTCGAGTCGCTGCGCGCGGCCGCGATCGTCGCCGGCGTCGGCCAGGCCGTGCAGTCCACCGAGGCGCTGGCCGCCGCCGCGGTCTGAGCAAACCCGAGCAGAGGCCGTCGCCGGTTCGTCCAACGGACCGGCGGCGGCCTTTGCGGTACCCCGCCCACCAGCGGTTACGCCGCGATCCCCGCGGAGTGTGGGCTACGCGACAGCCTCGTGTCGGACCCGGCTAGTACGCTCGGCAACCATGGGTACACAGGTTGACGTGGTGCGGGTATTCACCGATCCCGCCGGACGTTTCGGCAACGAACTGGGCATCGCGCGGGCCGCGGATGTCCCCGAAACCGAGCACCAAGCACTCGCGGCGAAGGCCGGATACAGCGAGACCGTCGTGGTCGAGGACCCGATCGACGGGGTCGCGCGGGTACGGATCTACACCCCTGCCGTCGAACTGCCGTTCGCCGGGCACCCGTCGGTCGGCACCGCGTGGTGGTTCGCCGAACAGGGCATCCCGGTGCGCAGGCTGACCGTGCCGGCCGGGCCGGTCGCCGTCGAGCTGGCCGAGGGTCTCACCTGGATCACCGCCCGCGGCGAATGGGCGCCCGACTTCACCTTCCACCAGCTCGAAAGCCTGGAGGAACTGGCCGCCCTGCGCCCGGACGACGTCACCGGCGGCCCGCACTACTTCTGGGCCTGGACCGATCAGAACCGCGGCACCCTGCGTTCGCGAATGTTCGCCCCCACGTTGGGCATCGCCGAAGACGAGGCGACCGGCGCGGCGGCCGTCGCCATCACCGCGCTGCTGCGCCGCGGCCTGGTCATCACCCAGGGCGAGGGCTCCCAACTCTTCACCGCCTGGGACTCCGACGGCTGGGTCCGGCTCGGCGGCCGCGTGGTCGCCGACCAGCCGGTGGAGATCTGAGTTCACCGCACCGCCGGTCGCGGTCCGGCGCTCAGGGCAGGAGGACGCCGGCGATCGGTTCGGTCGTCGGCGCCGCGGATCCGCCGGATGGCTCGACCGTGACCGCCAGCGTCTCCCCCGACTCGAACGACATCACGAACGGCCTTGCCACCGAGGGCAATTCGGTGAACACCCCGGCCGACTGCGGCACCGGCTCGGTGCCGGCGGGCACCAGCCAGGCCTGATACACCCGCCCGGACGGCGGCGGGGGTACGCCGTCGAACGCCATCGTCGCCAGCCGCTGCTGCGCCGAGAACTCCACCACCACGCTGCCGCCGCCGACGACCGGCTTGGACAACGTCCGCGCGTCCGGTTGCCGGTGCACCTGCTCGGCCCCCGGCACCGAGGAGGGCTGGGTACCGATCCGGTCAGCGACCAAACCACCGCCGATCACCAGGCAGGCCGCCGCGGCCACCGGCACCACCCACCGCAGCCGCCGCGGCCACGCGGACGGCACACGATCACGACCGTCGTCGGGCAGCGCGGCCAGAATCCGCGCCTCCAGCTCCGGCGGCGGCGCCTGCGCGTCCAGCTCCGTCACCCGGGCCATCACCTCGTGCATCCGCTCGACGGTCTCCGAGAATGCTTGCCGCACAGCCGGATCGGCCTTCGCCAACCGCTCCTCGATATGCCGGCGTTCGATGTCCCCCACGGCGTCGAGCGCGCACGGGTACGCCAGGTCGAGCAGTTCCGCGTCGGATCGCGGGAGTTGGTCAGCCATCGGCGCCTTCCACGGACAAGCACTTCTCCAGTCTCTTCAGCCCATCGCGGATGCGGGTCTTGACGGTCGGCAGCGGCACCGATAGATGGTCTGCGACTTCACGGTACGTCCGCCCGCTGTAGTAGGCGAGTGCGATCGCCTCGCGCTGGGTGGACGTGAGCGCGCCCAGGCAGCCGAGGACCTCCCGCTCCTCCATCCGCTGGGTCACCGATTCGGCGACGACGTCGTGATCGCGGCCGCCGTGCGAGTGGGCGTAGGCCAGGTCGCGGACCGCGGACGCGGCCTCCGCGCGTACCCGGTCGACCGCGCGGCGGTGCGCGAGCATCATCAGCCAGCCGATCGGGCTGGCCAGCGCGGCGTCGTACTGGTCGGCGGTCGACCAGACCTGGAGGTACACCTCCTGGGTGACCTCCTCCGCGGCGGCGTGGCTGCGCAGGATCCGGATGGCGAGCCCGAATACCCGCGAACTGGTGAGGCGATAGAACTCGGTGAACGCGGCACGGTCCGCGGCGCCGGTTTCCGCGAGCAGGACGACGAGCCGGCGGGCGGCGAGGGCGGAGCGGTGTCGATCGAGTTCGCTGGGCAGCGGGCACCGGCGTAAGAGGTCATCGTCCGCCCTGTCGATCGCCGGCTCGCCGGGCCGATGGGCTATCGCGAAACCGTGATCCGTCATCGCCGAATACCTGCGTGCATGACAGGGGTTCGGTATGCGCTACCTCATGGATTGGTCTACGGCACCGGTCAACTCGAAACTGCCGCGATCAACATGTACGCGGTACCCAGGTCCATCACCACGTGCGGCACCATCGCCGTGCGGTGCCGCGGCCAGGTGAGTGCCGCGACACACCCATTGGAGCGCAAGAGAATACCCAGGTAGCCCGGCGTGTCGACGAAGGAGCGCCCGACCGCGAGCGCGACCACCGCGGCATCCACGGCGAACAGCGCGGCGAGCCCGAGCGCCGGAATCGGGGCCGGGCCGCCGGAATGACCGGACATCGCGTGCCCGGACATCGCGTACAGCATGGCCGCGGCGGTTACCGCGTGGTAGCCCAGCGGCACCAGCCGCTCCGCCGACGGCCGATCGGGCGCGCTGCGCCACTCCAGGATTCGACTCATCAGCAAGGCCGCGAAGACCACGACCATCGCGGTGAGCACGCCGCGCACGGCCAGCGGGCTCGCGGCCGCCGGAAAGATCAGCATCGCGAGCATCACCAAACACATGATCAGGTGCGCGGCGTCGGATTCGTGATACCCGGCGACCGGCCGCAGCCTATCGGAAGTCGAATCTCCTTGCTGCCGAGTCCGATCCACCGAACCGGAACCTATCGATTCGGCGCCGCGCACCCCTCGAGCGGGCACCGCCAGTCGCCCGAGCACGATCGCCCCCGCGATCAGGAACGCCGCCACCGCCGACCACCGCAATGCGGGGTACTCCTGCACGAACTGCGCCACCCCCCACCACCTCTCCTCGCGGCGACCGTGGACCTGCCCGTTCTATGCTCGCACCCGATAACGGCGGGGGTGCCCTTTTCGCCGGGCCCGCACGCTCAGTGCGGCACCGTCTGCCGGTAGCGATCGACGGCCGAGCGGGCGAATCGCCCTGGCGACACGCCGCGCCACTGCTTGAACGCGTTCGAAAAGCTCGGCGCGCCCGAATATCCCATGCGGTAGGCGACATCCTCGACGGTGAGTCCGGTGGCGAGCAGTTCCTCCGCGAGGGTGCCGAAGGTCTCCGCGCAGAGCTGGCGGTAGGACGTGCCCTCCTCGGCCAGCCGGCGGCGCATGGTGCGCAGGCTCATGTGCAACCCGGCCGCGACGTCTTCCTGACTGAGCCTGCCGTTCATCTGATGCATCAGCATCGCCCGCACCGAGCCGGCCACGCCTTGGCGCAGGCCGCGCCGTTGCAGCAGATCGTCGCACTGCTCCTCGAACAGCTGCGCGGTCAGCGGACTCGCCTGCGGCATCGGCTCGTCGATGCCGGTGGCGTCGAAGATCGCGGTCTGCAACTCCGCGGAATCGCTGCTCGGGATCTCGAACTGGTCGAAAATCGGTACCAGCCTGGGCAACAGCCCGCCGGCCACCTCGACGCGCACCACCGGCGGCGGCACGCCGAACACCAGGAACCAGTTCGTCAGCAACGCGGAGACATCGCGTTCGGCGAGAAAGCCGCGCAGGTCTTCGGGCAGCTCGCGGTCGTCGCCGTAGAGCCAGATCTCCTCGCCCCGATAGACGTGCCAGGCGCGGGAGAACGAGGTCATCAGGCTGAAGTAGCGCATGGCGACATCGATTGCCTGCCGCATCGTCGGGCTGCTGAGCACGGCCAGCGCGAACACGCCCAGGGTGGTGATGTGCGTGCGCGAGCCGGCCTCCAGGCCCAAGCCCGGCTTGTCGTCGAGCAGTGTGACGAGGTTGCGGACGATGCCGAGTTCCTGCGCGGCGGTGATCTCCGCCCCGGGGGTCTTCAGCACGCGTGGGTCCAGCTCTGTGCCACGCAGGCACTGGGTTTGCGTGAGCCCGTGATCCTCTCCCAGCTCGACAAGGATCACCGCGTGTGTCACCGACCGCCGCCACTCCCATGAGGCCACGCGTCCATCGTTGCTTGCTATGGCCGATATGCGCAAGGTTTCTGGCCGGAGATCGTAAGTTCCGCTCTCCCAACGGGTTCGGCGGGCGGATAAAACCGTCCGACCGGTTCTATATGCACGGCTTGGCCGGATTGCGCAAAGTCATGACCCGATATCGCATGGAGAGCCGTCCAGCGACAATCTAGCGTTTGAACGAGACAAAGGCAGGCGAAAACATATGGCTCGGAAGGCACTCGCTGGCAAACGGGTCGCGATCACCGGGGGTGCGCACGGCATCGGACGCGAGACCGCGCTGGCGTTCCTGGCGGAGGGGGCCGATGTCGTCCTCGGCGACGTGGACGTGGGCGCGGTCCGCACGGCCGCCGACCAACTCACCAGATCCCCCGGCGGCACGGTGATCGGGCTGGCGCTCGACGTCACCGACGGCGCGCGCTTCGGCAGCTTTCTGACCTGCGCCGAGCGCAGACTCGGCGGCCTGGATGTGGTGGTGAACGCCGCCGATGTCCTGCCGTCGGGCCCGTTCCTCGCGGAATCGGAGGCCGAGCCGGATCTCCGGATCGACGTCAATCTGCGGGCCGTGATCATCGGAACCCGGGTGGCCACGCAACGATTCGTCAGCCAGGGACACGGGCAGGTCGTGAACATCGGCACCGCCGCCGGGGTGCCCGCGGCGCTCGGCGCGGCGGTGTACTGCGCGACCGAACACGGCGTGGCCGGCCTGGGTACCGCGCTCGACCGGGAACGGTCGGGCACGCGGGTGATCGTGAGCACCGTGGCGCCGGGCTCGCGCGCGGATCAGGAGACCATCGTCGACGCGGTCGTCGATTGCGTCATGCACCGGCGCGGCGGCCTGATCAGCGTGGCGCCGCCCGGCGGCCTGCAGGCGGCGCTGCGGCCGCCGGGCGGGTTCCTGCGGCACCTGTTCGCTCGCAACGGGCAGCGCTGATCACAGCTCGCGCAGCACGCGTTTGAGCACCTTCCCGGTCGGGTTGCGCGGCAGTTCATCGATGAACAACACATCGCGCGGCACCTTGAACCGCGCCAGATGCGCCTTGACGTGCTCACGCACCTCCTCCTCGGCGAGCGAATGTCCTTCCCGCACAACGACCACCGCGCGCAGCCGCTGCCCGTAGCGCTCATCGGGCACGCCGAAGGCGCTCACCTCCTCGACCGCCGGATGCGCGGCGAGCAGTTCCTCGACCTCGCCGGGGAAGACGTTCTCGCCGCCGGAGACGATCATGTCGTCGTCGCGTCCGTCGATGAAAAGCCTTCCCGCACTGTCGAAGTGACCGACGTCGCCGGTCGACATCAGATCGCCGACGCGGACCTTGTCGCCGCCGCCGGTATAGCCCTCGAACTGGAAGTTGTTGCCGACGAAGATCCGTCCGGTCCGGCCCGCGGGCAGCTCCGCCCCGTTCTCGTCGAGGATCTTCACCGTCGCGCTCGGCACCGGACCACCCACGCAGCCCGGCTCGACGGCCAGGTCGGCGGGGGTGGCGATGGTCGCGTAGGCCACCTCGGTGGAGCCGTAGAGGTTGTAGACCACGGGACCGAACGCCTCGGTCACCCTGGTGCACAGCTCGGCCCCGAGCTGCGATCCGGCGACGAAGATGATCCGCAGCGCGGAGAAGTCATGTCCCGCACGGGCTTGCGGCCCCAGATCGAGCATCCGCCGCAACATCACCGGCACCGCGACCAAGGCGGTGACCCGATTGCGATCCAGGCTGTCCAGCACGGCCTGCGGGTCGAAGCGGCGGCGGATCACCAGCGTCGAACCGAAGCCCAGTGCGATGAACACATGCGCGAAGCCGAGCGTATGGAACAGCGGCGCCGGGCATTCGGTGATCTCGCGGGCCCGGAACGGCACCTTGTCGAGGATCGCGCCGAGCGGCGCCAGTGAGGTCGGCTCGCGCCGGGGCGCGCCCTTCGGGGTGCCGGTCGTGCCGCTGGTCAGCAGGACCACCTTCGCGGTGGTGGTGGCCCGCCGCGGGGTCGTGCGGGCCGCGCCGGCGATCAGATTGTCCAGCGTGTCGACACCGGGCTGCTCGGCCCAGGCGCGATAGCGGCCGCGCGGCGGGGTGAGGTCGCCGAGCACGTCGGCGTACTCCTCGTCGAACACCAGCAGATCGGCCCCCTCCCTGGCCACCACCTCGCGCAGTTGCGGGCCGGCGAAATCGGTGTTGAGCAGCACGATTCGCGCCCCGCACTTGGCCGCGCCGAAGACCGCGTAGTGGAAGCCGCGATGATTGCGGGCCAGGATCGCCACGACCTCGCCGTCGCGCAGGCCGCGCGCCCGCCAGGCGTTCGCCAGCGCGCTGGTGCGGTCGTCCAGCTCGCGGAAGGTGAGCGAGCCCAGTTCGTCGATGATCGCCGTGCGGTCACGGTAGCGCTGGGCGGCGAGCGCGGTGATCGCGCCGAGCATGCCGAATCGATAGGCCGCCGCGCCGATCTTGACCAGCCGGTCCGGCCGCTCCGGGGTCACCAGCCCCGCGCGCACCGCCAGTGCGGCGTAATAGGTTTCGTCGGCGGCGCGGCGAGCGGCGCCCGCCGCCAGCGTGGTGACCCTGGCGAGCTTCATGATTCATACCCCCTGGCCGGACAGCGGTGTCCGCCGAGCAAGTGCGGGCAAGTGCCCTCTCAGTAAAGCCTGTTCGATCGGGGTCCGTCGAGTGCGCGCGCTGCCGTGGCGGGATGCATCATGGACCAATGCTGAGAAATACCGACCAGTCCGCTACCGCGGACGCCCCGGTCACCGGCTCGCACTCGGCGCTGGACCTGCGCATCGTCGTCGACGACCTCTCCGGACCGGAGATCGCCGCCCTGCTCGCCGAACACGTCGCCGAACTGGCCACGCACTCCCCCGCCGACAGCATGCACGCGCTCGACCTCGACGCGCTGCGCCGTCCGGAGATCACTTTCTGGAGCGGGTGGGACGGGGACACCCTGGCCGGCTGCGCCGCGCTCAAGCGGCTCGACGACGAGCACGCCGAAATCAAGTCCATGCGCACCGCCCCGACGCACAAACGCCGCGGCGTCGCCTCGATCCTGTTGCGCCACTTGCTCACCGAGGCGACCGCACGCGGCTACCGCCGGGTCAGCCTGGAAACCGGAACCCCCGACTTCTTCATCCCCGCCCAAAAGCTCTACGCCGCAAACGGTTTCGAGCCCTGCGCCCCCTTCGCCGACTACACCCCCGACCCATACAGCCACTTCATGACGCGCACCCTCTAACCCCGAACGCCCCGCCGCACCACTTCTGATTTCCCGCACCGAAATTCGCATGCGATTCCAGGTGCGGGAAATCAAGAGCCGTGCGGGATCAGCCGAGCGCGCGGGTGAAGCCTTCGACCAGTTCGTCGACCTGCTCGTCGGTCATCACGAAGGACGGGGAGATCTGCATCGCGCCCTGGCCTGCGGCGCGACTCGAAACACCGTGGGCGCGCAGGGTTTTCACCATCGGCAGGCCCTCGGCGGGATCGACCAGCTGAACCGCGGCGACCGCGCCGAGGCCGCTGCGCACCTCGGCGACGCGCGGGTGCTCGGCCAGCGGGGCGAGCTTGGCGTGCAGGGTGGCTTCCAGCCGCGCCGACTCGTCCAGCAGGTTCTCCCGCTCGACGATGTCGAGGTTGGCCAGCGCGGCCGCGGCGGCGCCCGCGTGCCCGCCGTAGGTGTAGCCGTGCCGCCACCAGACGCCGCCGGCGAAGAACGGTTCGGCGATGTGCGGCGCGATGAACACCGCACCCATCGGCACGTAACCGGAGGTGAGGCCCTTGGCCGTGGTCATAAGGTCCGGCGCCAGGTCGAAGCGGGACGAGGCGAACCACGAACCGCCGATCCGGCCGAAGCCGGTGACGACCTCGTCGACCACGAACAGGATCTCGTGCTCGCGGCAGATGCGGCGCACCTCGGCGAGGTAGCCCTCGGGCGGCAGGTAGATGCCGCCCGCGCCGATGATCGGCTCGCAGAAGAAGGCGGCGATGCGGTCGGCGCCGACCTCCTCGATCAGGGCGAGCAGCGACTTGGGGTCGTCCCATTCGATGGTGCGCGCGTCGGCCATGAACTCGCCGTAGCCCTCGCGGTTGACCGGGATCCCGGCCAGCGCGGTGCCCGCGACGTGCATGCCGTGGTAGGCCTTCTGCCGGCCGACCACGATGGTCTTGTCCGGCTTGCCGAGCTCGTGCCAGTAGCGGCGGGCCAGCTTGGCGGCGGTGTCCACCGAGTCCGAGCCGCCGGAGGTGAAGAAGATCTTGCTGCCCGGCACCGGCGCCATCGCCGATAGTCGCTCGGCGAGCTGCTGGGTGGCCGGTCCGGCAAAGTCGCCGAAGTTGGAGTAGTGCGCGATCCGGCGCAGCTGCGCGGCGACCGCGTCGGCGATCTCGCCGCGGCCGTGGCCGACGTTGGTGAACCAGAGCCCGGCCGTCGCGTCCAGGTAGCGGTTGTCGTCGGCATCGTAGATGTAGGCGCCCTCGCCCCGGGCGACGACGAACGCGCCGTCCCGCTCGACCGCACCCATGTCGGCAAATCCATGCCATAGCGAGTTCATGTGTCCACCTTTACCGGAGGAAGGTGTCGCCCTCCGAATCGCGCCGACGGGTTGTCTGCTCACCGATCCCCGCAAAACCCACTTCACCAGGCCGAATGCCCTCGTGGCCGATGACCCGTATGGCCATCACCACGTCTCCGCGAGCAACGAACGGGACCTGGCCGCGGCAAACATCGAGACGCGCCTCGGCGAGGTCCCGTTCGGCGACCTCATGGCGTGCGGCGGCGGGCCAGGCCACCGACGGCGGCTATGGCCACGGCCAGCAGGGTGAAGACGGCGGTGAGGACGATCAAGCCGATGGCCAGCGAGACGTAACCCTGCTGCCGCGGATCCAGGAACGGATACGGATACCAGTCGACGATCGGGCCGCGCACGAGGCTGTAGATGCCGTAGATCAGCGGATAGATCAGCCACAGCCCGACCAGGCGTGGCGAGAGGGCCAGCCGCTGCCGGGCGGGCACCAGCACCCAGTCCGCGACCAGCACGATCGGCAGCACCCGGTGCAGGATGTCGTTGATCCAGCGATCGGTGAGCATCACATCGATGTGGGCCAGCAGCACGGCGTAGACCACGCCGGTGATGAGCAGATACAGCGCGCTCGCGCCGCGCACCACTTCCCAGCGACGGCTGTCCGGGTCGCGCAGACCGCCGATCAGCAGTACCAGCACGGCGAACACGTTCGATTGAATGGTGAAGTAGCTGAAGTAGTTTCCCGTGGAGAACGCCGTCTCGTGCAGATTGCGCAGCGGTATCCACGCCAGCGCCACGACGCCGAGCACGCCGAAGGCGATCCGCAGACCGCGATACACCCAAGCCGTGCCCGAATCGGCGTCCATCGCCCGATCCTCGCATATCAACCCCGGTTAACCCGGGAAATCCGGACAGTCCGCACACTGCCCGCAACCCGGTCTGGTCGCCTGACGGAAATTCCGGTTGCCGCCCTTCGCTACGCTTATGAGTGCAATGACCAGGACAGCTGACACCGGACCCCGCGAGCTCCGCACCCGCCTGGCGAATCTCTCCCTCCGCGACGAATACCGGCTGCGCCGCCGGCTCGATCGGGCGCGTGGTGGCGACCTCGGCGAGGTCGAGGCGGAGATCGCCGCGGCCGAGCTCCGCATCGACGCGCGCCGGGCCGCCGTGCCGGAGATCCGCTACCCCGAGCAGCTGCCGGTCACCCAGCGCCGCGAGGACATCGCCGCCGCCATCGCCGAGCATCAGGTGGTGATCGTGGCCGGCGAGACCGGCTCCGGCAAGACCACCCAGATCCCGAAGATCTGCCTGGAACTCGGGCGCGGCATCCGCGGCACCATCGGCCACACCCAGCCGCGCCGCCTGGCCGCGCGCACCGTGGCCGAGCGGATCGCCGAGGAACTCGGCACCGAGCTGGGCGACATCGTCGGCTACACGGTCCGGTTCACCGATCACGCCTCCGACCGCACGCTGATCAAGCTGATGACCGACGGCATCCTGCTCGCCGAGATCCAGCGTGACCGGCTGCTGCGCCGCTACGACACGATCATCATCGACGAGGCGCACGAACGCAGCCTCAATATCGACTTCCTGCTCGGCTATCTCAAACAGCTGCTGCCGCGCCGGCCCGACCTCAAGGTGATCATCACCTCGGCGACCATCGACCCGGAGCTGTTCGCCCGCCACTTCGCCGACGAGAACGGCACTCCCGCACCGATTGTCGAGGTGTCCGGCCGGTCCTATCCGGTGGAGTTGCGCTACCGGCCGCTGGCACTGGAACTACCCGGCGCCGACGACGAAGACGACGAGGACACCCGGGTGGTCGACCGCGACCCGGTGGACGCCATCGGCGACGCGGTCGCCGAGCTGTTC
The DNA here is from genome assembly GCF_042793755.1 of Nocardia sp. NPDC056564. Lineage (NCBI taxonomy): Bacteria > Bacillati > Actinomycetota > Actinomycetes > Mycobacteriales > Nocardiaceae > Nocardia > Nocardia sp. NPDC056564. Next base: position 688,664 of record NZ_JBHTUR010000002.1, on the reverse strand, counting down.
GACGAGGGCGACGGGGACGTGCTCGTGTTCCTGTCCGGCGAACGCGAAATCCGCGACACCGCCGATGCTCTGCGCGATCTGAAGCTGCCGCGCACCGAGATCGTGCCGCTCTACGCGCGGCTGTCCACCGCCGAGCAGCACCGGGTGTTCGCCCCGCACACCGGCCGGCGGGTGGTGCTGGCCACCAACGTCGCGGAGACCTCGCTGACCGTGCCGGGCATCCGGTACGTGGTCGACCCTGGGACAGCACGCATTTCGCGCTATTCGATGCGCACCAAGGTGCAGCGGCTGCCGATCGAACCGGTCTCCCAGGCCTCGGCGCGGCAGCGCGCCGGACGTTGTGGCCGGGTGGCCGACGGCATCTGCATCCGGCTCTACTCCGAGGACGACTTCGACTCCCGGCCCGCGTTCACCGAACCGGAGATCCTGCGCACCAACCTGGCCGCCGTCATCTTGCAGATGACCTCGCTCGGGCTGGGCGATATCGAGAACTTCCCGTTCGTGGAGGCGCCGGACAAACGGGCGATCCGCGACGGCATCGCGCTGCTGGAAGAGCTCGGCGCGCTGGGCCGCCGGACGGGCGACGCCCCCGAATCCGACGCCGGGCTCACGCTCACCCCGATCGGGCGCGACATGGCGCAGCTTCCGGTCGATCCGCGGATGGCCCGCATGCTGGTCGAGGCGCACGGCAGCGGAAACCTGGCCGAGGTGCTGATCATCGTCGCGGCGCTGTCGATTCAGGACGTGCGCGAACGGCCCGCCGACAACCAGCAGGCCGCCGACACCAAGCACGCCCGGTTCATCGTCGAGGGTTCGGACTTCCTGGCCTACCTGCGGCTGTGGGAGTACCTGAACGAGCAGCGGAAGTCGTTGTCGTCCAACCAGTTCCGCCGGATGTGCCGCGAGGAATTCCTGCACTACCTGCGCATCCGGGAATGGCAGGACCTGCACGGCCAGCTGCGCACCATCACCAGGGGACTCGGCTGGTCGGCGGATGGCGGACCGGATCGCGCCGACGAGGCGGACGACTCGGCGCGCACCTCGGAGCGGCCGGGCCGCGGTTCGCGCCGGGGCCGGGGACGCGGCACCAACGCGCCGGCCGGACAGCCGGGTTCACGGCAAGCCGCCGACGATGGTTCGCGCCGTGCACAAGCCCGAGGCGTGAGCGACGACGACCGATCTCTCGGGCAGCGCGGCGCGCAGGCGAATCCCGAAGGAGGTTCGCGCCGTGCGCAGTCGAGGGACAAGGCCTCGACGTTGTCCGCCGAAGCTAGCCAAGCTGGCGACGGCACCCGAGGCGGAGCTTCGGCAGGAAGAACCGACCGGCAGGAAGCCAACGCGGCGCGCGGCGACCGGGCGGGCGGCTCGAAGCGCGGCCGTGGGCAGGCAGCGGGCGGCTCGGCGCTCGAATCCGACGACCTGCCTTGGGATTCCGTCGGCATTCACCAGGCGCTCCTGGCCGGCATGCTCTCCCATATCGGGCTGCGCGAGGCGGAGTCGCGGGAGTTCCTCGGTGCCCGCAACGCGAAGTTCATGATCTTCCCCGGTTCGTCGCTGGCGAAGAAGCCGCCGCGCTGGGTGATGGCCGCCGAGCTGGTCGAGACCTCGCGGCTGTGGGGGCGGATCGCGGCGAAGGTGGAGCCGGAGTGGGCCGAGCGGCTCGCCGGCGATCTGGTGAAACGCACCTACTCCGAACCCCATTGGTCGGCGAAGCGCGGCGCGGCGAGCGCCTACGAGCGGGTCACCCTGTACGGCATCCCGCTGGTGACCGGCAGGCAGGTGGACTACGGCCGGATCGATCCCGAGCTGTCGCGCGAACTGTTCATCAGACACGCGCTGGTGCAGGGCGAATGGCAGACCCGCCACGACTTCTTCCACCGCAACCGCGAATTGATCGACGACGTGGCCGATCTGGAGCACCGCGCCCGCCGCCGCGACATCCTGGTCGACGACGAGGTGCTGTTCGAGTTCTACGACCAGCGCCTGCCCGCCGACATCGTGTCCGTGCGGCATTTCGACAGCTGGTGGAAGGGCGCGCGCCGCAAGGACCCGGCCCTGCTGGACTTCTCCACCTCGACGGTGGTCAACGCGGGCACCGCGGCGCTGGATCCGGCCGCCTTCCCCGACGCCTGGCGGCAGGGCGAGCTCAGCTTCCCGCTCACCTATCAATTCGAGCCTGGCAACGAGGAAGACGGCGTCACCGTCCGCATCCCGGTCGAGCAGCTGGCCCACGTGCGGGCCGTCGGCTTCGACTGGCTGGTGCCGGGCATGCGCGACGAGCTGGCCGCGGCGTTGATCAAGACATTGCCGAAGGCGTTGCGGCGCAGCGTCGTTCCCGCCCCGGACTTCGCGGCGGCCGCGCTGGCCGCGCTCACCCCGCGCGCCGAGCCGTTGCGGATCGGGCTGGCCAGGGAACTGTCCCGGCTGGGTTCGATCACCATCGACCCGACCGACCTGGACACCGCCGCGCTACCGGATCACCTGCGGATGACCTTCGCCGCCGTCGACACCGCGGGCCAGGTACTGGCCAGGGGCAAGAGCCTCCCGACGCTGAAAACCCAACTGGCCGAACAGGTTGCCGCGTCGGTCGCGCGCGCCACCGCGAGTGCCGAGCGAGCGCCGGCCGTGGCCTGGACCTCGGAGTCGCTCGGCACGGTGGAGCCGACGGTCCGCCGCGAGGTCGCCGGACAGACCGTCACCGGTTATCCCGCACTCGTCCCCGAGGGCGACGGCGTGGCCGTCCGAGTGCTCAGTTCCCCTGCCGCACAGGCCGCCGCGATGCGGGCGGGCACCCGCACCCTCGTGCTGAACGCGCTGCCTACCTCGGTCCGCGCGGTCACGTCGAGCCTGCGCCCCACCGATCGCCTTGCGCTGACCCAGAATCCGTACGGCTCACTGGACGCGCTGATCGAGGACTGCCGCGCCGCGGCCGCCGACGAGCTCATCGCCGCCGCGGGCGGCCCGGTGCACAACCCGGACGACTTCGCCGCGCTGGTCGCCAGGATCCGCCCCGATTTCGTCTCCGCGGTGGCTCAGCTGGTCCGGCTTGTGGTGCCGATTCTCGCCGAGGCGCACCGGGTCTCGGCCGCGCTGGCCGAAACCTCCGAACGCGACATCGCCGAGGACGTGCGCGATCAACTGGACAACCTCGTCTTCCGCGGCTTCGTCTCCGAATGGGGCAGCACCCGCCTGCGCGAACTCCCCCGCTACCTCCAGGCCGCCGTGGTCCGGCTGGCGGCGCTGCCCGCCTCCGCCGTCCGCGACCGGCAGGGCATGATCGAACTCGACCGCGTCCTCACCGCCTACGACCGGCTGGTCAACTCGCTGCCGGAGAACCGTCGCCAGGCCCCGGCGGTCACCGAGATCTGGTGGATGATCGAGGAATTCCGGATCAGCCTGTTCGCCCAGAAGCTAGGCACCCCATACCCCGTGTCCGCCAAGCGAATCGAGCGCGCGATCGCGGCGATCCGCAGGTAGCCACCCGCACCACTGCTGATGTCCCGCACCTGAATTTGCCTGCAATTCCAGGTGCGACACCGCAGAAGTGGTGCGGCGGTGGGCTATTCGACCGGGACCGCCGCCGCCTCGCGCGCGCTGCGCATCTCCTGGATCTCGCGTTCGAAATCCGCCGCGGAGGTGAACGACCGGTAGACGGAGGCGAACCGGAGGTAGGCGACCTCGTCGAGATCGCGCAGTGGGCCGAGGATGGCCAGGCCGACCTCGTGGCTGGGCACCTCGGGAGAACCCTTGGCGCGCACCGCGTCTTCCACCTTCTGCGCGAGCAGGTTCAGTGCGTCGTCGTCGACCTCGCGGCCCTGACAGGCGCGGCGCACGCCGCGGATGACCTTTTCCCGGCTGAACGGCTCGGTGACGCCGCTGCGTTTGACCACGGACAGGATCGCGGTTTCCACCGTGCTGAACCGCCGCCCACAGTGCGGGCACGCGCGGCGGCGGCGGATGGCCGCACCTTCGTCGGCCTCGCGCGAGTCCACCACCCGGGAGTCGGGGTGTCGGCAGTACGGGCAATGCATCCGGGGGATCCTTCGTCGATGCGCGCGCTCGCGGCCGGCCCGGCAACCGATCGGGGTGACCGTCCCGGCGAGCACGTGTACAGGGGCCTAGACCCCGACACCAGGTAAACCTCAGGCGATATGCGGAATACCTGCATAGCACTTCGAGGATACCCGTCCGGGTACTCCGGTTGTCCCACTCACCCTTTACCGGGCGGCGATACCCCCGCAATCGCCGCCTGCGGCCGGGCTATTCGACGACCTGCCACTGCGCGGTCAGGTCCGCGATGAGCTCGGGCAGGCGCGGGATCAGGCGGCCACGGGCGAGTTTGTTCCAGAACGACTCGCCGAGCACGGCGGGCGCGAGCGCGGGATTCAGCTCCATATCGATATGGCGCGGGACCAGGTCGCCGGTGATGTAGGTCCAGCGGGTGTCGCGGTCGGCCCAGTTGAAGCCGGGCAGCGGGGTGCGCAGGGCAAGAGTGCGGCCGCCGAGGTCGGCGCGGACCGTCGACGGGGCGAACACGCCAGGGGCGCGGACGCCGGGCACGGCGGGTTTGCCTGCGATGGTGCTCACATAGGTGAGGACGCGGCCGATCGGAGCGCGCCCGGACGAGGTCGCGTCCCACTGGTCGGCGATCACCCGGTTCTGCTCGCGGTCGGTCATCCGGATCAGCGCGTCGATATTGCCCGCGCGGGTGCCCGCGGCGATCGACTGCCACGCGGTGTGGATGTCGGCGTCGAGCACGCCCGCGTCGTACAGCTCATCGATGCCGCGCATACCCAGCGCGACGTACGCCTCGTGCATCGGGACCAGGTCGGTGAAGATGTGCTTCTGCATGATCATCAGCCGGGTCTGGTACCAGGCGAGGTCCTCGGCGGTGAGCCGCGAGCCCTCGGCGGCCAGCAGGCGGATGTCGGCGGGCAGTTCGCGCACCAGTTCCGGCGGGGTGCCGCGCAACAGGTCGGCCACCGCGTCGCCGAGTTGATGGATGCCCGGCACGTCGAGCACCACGCCGACGTCGCTCATGTCGAAGAATCCGGAGGCGAACGAGCCGCCCGCGATGCCGGCCAGCCCGGCCCAGTAGAACTCCGGGTGCTGGGTGGTGAGTCGCAGGTAGTTGACGTACACCTGGTTGAACGTGCGCTCGTTGGCATGCACGCCGCGCACCGGATCCCAGGCCGCGAGGTCGATGCCCGCGTTGCGAGTCGCGACCACCAGCCAGTACTGATGCAGCAGGGTGGCGTAGCGGCGGGGTGGCACCCCGTCGGCGCGGGCCTCGCCGAGGGCCGCGGCCAGGGTCGATTCGTCCAGCGGGAGAGCCGGATTCAGGCCGCCGCCACCCGCACCGTCACCGTTGACGGACGGCAGGTCCAGATACTCCGCGTAGGCGGGCGCCGCCTGAGCGGCCGGGATCGAAGCGAACCCGAAAACCAGGCACAGGGCGAGCCCGACGATTCGGGCGAGCGATCGGATAGGGCGTGCGGCGGTGCCGAGGTGCGTCATTGCTAGCTGTCCCGAACTCGTCGATGGGCCAAGGCCATGTCTGGCAAAGGCCCTTGCCAGATCATGTTTTCAGCACACTAGCAACATGTTCTAGTCAGCGATCAACAAATTCGGCCACTTCGCGACCGGGGCGGCACAGTCGGCCGCCAAGCCCGCTACTCGGCAGGATTCATGGGGCAAACGGAGTTCACGAGCGGACCCGGCGATCAGCGCGGCGCGATATCACCTTGCGGCAGCACACTTCCGGGCACGGCGTCCACCGGCGCCGACCGGCCGTCCACCACCGCGGGCACCGTGCTCGTCGAGGTGTCGCCACCCCAGTCCCCCGCCCGCAGATGCGCCAGCGTGATGAGCGCGACCACCACGAACGCGCTCAGCAGCGCGGCCACCGCCAGCACGGCGAAACCGACCTGCGCCTGCTCGACCAGCTCACCCGGATGCACACCGCTGGGCTTGCGGACGGTCGAAGTGCGTGTGCCACGGTCGTATACGACCACCCCGCCGCCGGGCCGCGCGTGGCGTGGACGGCGGTCGACAACGGATCGGTGGGTGGCATCCAGGGTCCGCGTGCGCAAGGTGCCCCGATGCACCCGCGGGACGGTTTCGAAGGCGAGATCTATCTCCGCCGCGCCGATCTCGCGCGGGTCGACCACGCGAGTATCGATCGCACGGGCGTCGTCGACCCGGGGCGCGAGCGCCTTCCCGGTCGCGCCGATCTCCGTGTTGATGTCGCTGATCGCAGTGCTCATCGGACAAACCTCCGTGGTGGGTGCTCCGTCTGTGTTCGAGCTGGGGTGTTCGAGCCGGGCGGACCGGTCGGGCTGGTCGGTGCCGCTGTTCAGTGCCGCTTTTCGATGCATTGTTCGCTCAGGTGTTCGAAGAACTGATGTTCGATTTCTACCACGTGCCACCGACAATGTCAGTAGGAAACGCCCGACACTCTCGAACAGATGTTTGAAACATCGGCCCGACCGGACTAGATTCGAAAGACGAAATTCAGGACAGGCCATGCAGAGATATGCCGGGCGGCGGATCAGCCCGGACACAGCAAGGAAGGGCGGTTGCGGTGAGGCACACAGACGACACGGACATAGAGAGCGAAGGCGGCGTCGACACGGCGGTTACCGAAGCGGATCTCACCGTGCGTCAACGCAAAGTGCTGGACGTGATCCGCACTTCGGTGAGCGAGCGCGGGTACCCGCCGAGCATCCGGGAGATCGGCGACGCCGTCGGCCTGACGTCCACCTCCTCGGTAGCGCATCAGCTGCGCGCGCTGGAGCGCAAGGGCTTTCTGCGGCGCGACCCGAATCGTCCACGCGCCGTGGACGTTCGCGGCCTCGACGAGGTGGGCCGCGCGGTCACCAGCCTGCACGCCGCCGCGGTCGACGAATCCGACGGCGCCGCAGCCGATCCGGGCCGGCCGACGCCGACCTTCGTGCCGGTCCTCGGCCGGATCGCCGCCGGTGGCCCGATCCTGGCCGAGCAGGCGGTGGAGGACGTGTTCCCGCTGCCGCGGGAGCTGGTCGGCGAGGGCTCGCTGTTCCTGCTGAAGGTCGTCGGTCAGTCGATGATCGACGCGGCGATCTGCGACGGCGACTGGGTGGTGGTGCGGCAGCAGAACGTCGCCGACAACGGGGACATCGTCGCCGCCATGATCGACGGCGAGGCCACGGTGAAGACGTTCAAGCGCACCGGCAAGGACGTCTGGCTGATGCCGCACAACCCGGTGTTCGAACCGATTCCCGGCAATGACGCGCAGGTACTCGGCAAGGTCGTCACGGTGATCCGCAAGGTCTAGCCGAGCTCGACAGGCGAACGGCCGCACGGTGATCCGTGCGGCCGTTCGCGCGTCCGCGGCGTTCACAGCACATTGCCAGCGAGCGCCCAGCGCCTTCACCGCTGCGCCGGTCATGCTCCTGCGGTGACCACGATCAGCGCCGACCCGGCCCTGCCCGATGCGACCGACACCGCGGACCCGCCCGAGCCGGACGGCCTGCCGCCGGCCCACCGCTGGGAACGGGCGGGACTCGCCGCGCTCCTGATCGGCACCGGCGTCGCCTATCTATGGCACATCACCGTCAACGGCATGGGCAACAACTTCTACGCCGCCGCCACGTGGGCGGGCTCGCGCGACGGGAAGGCGCTGCTGTTCGGCTCGCTCGATCCCGGCAACTTCATCACCGTCGACAAGCCGCCGGTCTCCCAGTGGGTCATGGGGCTGTCCGGTCAGCTGTTCGGCTTCAGCAGCGCGAGCATGCTGATCCCGCAGGCGTTGATGGCGGTCGCCGCCGTCGCGTTGACCTATGCCGCGCTCACGCGCGCGACCGGCAGTCGCGGCGCCGGGCTGCTCGCCGGGGCGGTGCTGGCGGTTACCCCGGTGGTGGCGTTGATGTTCCGGTTCAACAATCCCGACGCGGTGATGGTGCTGCTCATGACCGCCGGGGCATACTGCACGATTCGAGCGCTGACGCACGCGAGTCCGCGCTGGTTGATGGCGGCCGGGGTGGCGCTCGGCTTCGCGTTCCTGGCCAAGATGCTCGAGGGGTTGATGGTGCTGCCCGCGTTGGGCATCGCCTATCTCATCGTCGCGCCGACATCCCTGCGGAATCGCTTGTGGCACTTGGCCGGTGCCGCCGTCGCGTTGGTCGTCTCGTCGGGTTGGTATGTACTGCTCACCATGCTGTGGCCCGCGTCCTCGCGACCATATCTGGCCGGTTCGACGAACAACACTTTTATGGATCTCGTGCTGGGCTACAACGGTTTCGCGCGATTCCTCGGGCAGAATCACCGAGGCGGCGGCAACCGGTTCGCATTGCCGCCCGGCTATGAGATGCCGCACGACCTCGGGGGCGGCGGATTCGGTGGGTTCGGTGGATCGGGGCCGTGGAAGCTGTTCACCGGCGAGATCGGCTTCGAGATCTCCTGGCTGCTGCCCGCGGCGTTGCTGGCGTTCGCGGTGGTGCTGATATCGCGGTGGCGCGCACCGCGTACTGATCGAATACGCGGCGCGGCATTGGTTTTCGGTCTGTGGCTGATCATCGACGGGATCGCGTTCACCACGATGAAGGGCGGCATGCACGCCTACTACACGCTGGCCATCGGACCGGCGGTGGCGGCCACGTTCGCCCTCGGCGTGCACGAGGTATGGCGCCGGCGTGCCGAGACGTTCGGCCGAATCGGCTCCGCCGCAATGATTCTCGCTACCGGCGTCTGGGCCTTCGTACTGCTGACCCGAAACGCCGACTGGCTGCCGTGGTTGCGCTGGACCTTGCTCGCGGTGTCGGCGCTCGCCGCTCTCGGGCTGCTGGCCACCGCGTTCCCCACCGGGTCCCCGCGCGTGCGCGCCCGCGCCGCCTCGGTGCTGGTGATCGCGGGCCTGCTGGCCGGACTCGGCGGAACCACCGCCTACGCGGCCGCCACGCTGCCCAGAGAACACACCGGCGGCAGTCCGTCCGTAGGCCCGGCGAAACCCGAAAAGCCCGGCCCCGCAAACCAAATGCGCCGCGCCGTCACCGCGTTCCTCGACGGCTCGACCGAACCCAGAGTCGTCGAACTGCTCCGCAACACGACAACCACCTGGTCCGCCGCCGTCGACCGCTCCGCCACCGCCGCGGGTCTGGAACTCGACAGCCGCACCGCCGTCATCGCCATCGGCGGCTTCACCTCCGACGACCCGGTCCCCACCCTCCCCGACTTCGAACACCTGGTCGCCACCCACCAGGTGACCTACTATCTCGCCCAGGAAGTGCAACTCCCGGACTCCTGGAAAGTCCCCGACCAACCGGGCATCATCCCCGACCCCGGACAACAGACCGCCGCACCGGGCCGGCCACCGACCGAGCCCGGCCTGTGGCGCCCCTCCGGCAACAAGGAGATCGCCGACTGGGTCGCCGCCCACTACACCCCGGTCCACATCGGCAACGTCGCGGTGTACGACCTCACCACCCCCACCCACCCGTGACCACACTTACAATCAGTACTGCCTGAGCCATTGCGGGCGCGGTTCGCCGGAGTAAGCACGGATCTCCGCACGCTGATGCCCACGGTGTCACCCGTGGCGGTGTCCCTGGACGTGCCGGCGCGCACTCGCACGCCGCCGCCGCACCGCCCGTTGATCAGCGACCGGAATTCTGTCGGTGGGCGGTGCGATAGTGGATCCGTGGCAAGTTGGCGCGATTTCGAGGACGAGGCTCCGAAGCTGGCGGCGGCGGTGAAGCGGCGGTTCGAGCTACACGAGAGTCATGTGCTGGCAACGATCCGGCGCGACGGATCACCGCGGGTCAGCGGTTCGGAGGTCGCGTTCCACGGCGCCGACCTGGTCTTCGGATCCATGCCCAACGCACGGAAGGTACGAGACCTCCAGCGGGACGGCCGCTGTGCGATTCACGCGCATCCGGCCGACGGCGACGCCAAGGTATCCGGCGTCGCCGTGGAACTGACCGACCCGGCCGAGCGCGCGGCGGCCGGCGCCGACCCCACCGGCGAAGACCACGCCTTCCGGCTCGACCTCACCGCCGCCGTCCTCACCACCGTGGACCAGGAACAACAACTACTGGTCGTCGAGGTATGGCACCCCGGCCGAGGCGTCCACACCACCAAACGTCACTGACCAAACGGGACCCGGTGGCGGCGCCATGCCAGAAAGCCACCATAATGTCCCGCCCGGCGACAGTGTTCACGGTCAACGGGACGTGGTCGCGGAAAGGTGTGAGTGGAGGCTCCACCGTGTCCCGTTGGTGGGTGCGTGACTGACGCCAATGGAATGGCTGTGGTGTGGATCTCGGGGCGTGGATACGCTGGGTGAACATGACGACTGATCACGATGCGGGGCCTACGCACGCCGACCTGACCGAGCACGTCGCACGCTGGGTCGAGTTGTTCAATGCGCGGGACATCGCCGCACTCGACGGGCTCTACGATCCCGACGCTGTCGTGGTCCCCCAGCCCGGGCATCCGGTCGCCGGCGACGCCCGATCCGCCGCCCTGGCCGACTTCATGGGCTTGGGCGTACCCATGAAAGCCGCACTGCGCCAGGCGTATATCGCGAACGATATCGCGCTGCTCGTGATCGAATGGTCGTTGACCGGCGCTGGCCCCGACGGACGCGAGATCGATATGGGCGGCACCGCGACCGATGTCGTCCGGCGCGGCGCCGACGGGCAGTGGCGCTTCGTCATCGACAATCCCTCGGGTACCGCGACCTGACGATCAGTGCCGTCCGGCTAACCGCGCGTTGGTCACCTGAAGCTGGCGGGCGGTGCTCGCCTCGAGGTTGCGGAGCCGGCCGGGGTCAAGGCGGCCGCACAGGCGACCCCAGTGCACGGCGACTCGGTCGCCGCGGGTCACGTCGGGGACGGCCGAGTAGCCGTCGGTCCAGATTCCGGCGTGCCGGGGTCTGGGTTCCGACAGGCTCAATGCGCTTCCGTCCCAGACCAATTCGCGGCGACTGAGCGTGATGCCGGTTTCCGCGCAGTCGAGTACGGTGCCCCAGGAGATGCGGCAGCCGTCGAGCACCCGGACCGGGTGGTCGCTCTTCCCCTTGCCGAGCAGGCGGGTCCAGGGGTATACGCCGAATACGTGGAAGCAGTGGTTGGCGGCCGCTTCGCCGGCGAGGTCAGCGGTCAGATGGGTCCAGTAGTGACCGGCCAACGGCCCGATGAGGGCGAGCAGCTCGGCGGTGAAGGCTTCGGGGTCGAGGTCCGCGCCGATACCGCCGCCCAGCCAATACGATTCGACCAGGCGGTGGTCGAGTGGGTCGGCGATGCCGGTCAGTCTGGACATCACCTGTAGGTAGGGCCACGCACCGGAAAACTGCTTGGCCACCGCACGCACATCGGCCTCGGTCCCGGCGCGTAGCGCGACGGCCTCCGCCGGTCCGCAGAACCCGAGTCGATTCGGCGCGTAGGCGTACCTGGCGAAGATCTCCGTGCCACGCTCAACCCGCTCGATAGCGGACTCCTCTCACGATCCGTTCGATTCCCTGCTGTCTCAACAGGTCCGGAGGCACCTCCCCTGCGGGGTGGTCGTCAGCGCGAGCGCCGCCGAGACAACACTCGCCCCGGCTGTCGCTGCCACGCGCGGGTAAACGACCCTGGCTCAACAGATTCGGGGCAACTGCTCCCCCGCCGGGAGATCGACCACGCGGGTGCCGCCCAGTGCGGTCCGCGCGACCACCATGCCGGGGTGTTCCTCGACGCAGACGCCGATGGCCGCGGCGCGGGAGCCGAGCGGATGCTCGCGCATCGCGGCCAGCACCATGTCCGCGTCCTCCGGTGCGACGAAGGCGACCAGCTTGCCCTCGTTGGCGACGTACATCGGGTCGAGCCCGAGCAAACCGCACGCGTCGCGTACGGCGGCGGGCACCGGCAGCCTCCGTTCATCCAGTGACACACCGACCTTCGCGGCGCGCGCGATCTCGTTGAGCGTGGCCGACACGCCACCCCGGGTCGGGTCACGCAGGACGTGCAGGTCCGCGCCCGTGGCGAGCATCGCGGCGACCAGGCCGTTGAGCGGCGCGGTGTCGCTGCACACGGTGGTGCCGAATTCGAGCCCTTCGCGACAGCTCATCACCGCGATGCCGTGCACCCCGATGTCGCCGCTGACGATCACCACGTCACCGGGCCGCGCCCGCTGCGGCCGGATGTCGACGCCGTCGTCCACGAGCCCGATGCCGGCCGTATTGATGAAAATGCCGTCACCGTGCCCGGAGTCGACCACCTTGGTGTCGCCGGTGACCAGGGTGACCCCGGCCGCGAGCGCCGCCGTGCCGACTGCCTTGGCGACCTGGGCGATCTCGGCGAGCGCGGTGCCCTCCTCCAGGATGAACGCGGTGGACAGCACCATCGGGCGCGCGCCGGACATCGCGAGGTCGTTGACCGTGCCGTTGACCGCGAGGTCACCGATCGAGCCGCCGGGGAAGATCAGCGGCTTCACCACGAACGAGTCGGTGGAGAACGCGAGCCGCACACCGCCGAGGGTGACCACCGCGGAGTCGCCGAGCCCCGCGTCCGCGGCCGCACCGAAGGCGGGCAGGAAGAGGTGTTCGATCAGCTCGCCCGACATCGCGCCGCCACCGCCGTGCCCCATCACGATGTTGGGCGAATCCCGCAGCGGCATCGGGCAGACCCAGCTCTCCATGTCTATGGTCGCCCCCGCGACGACCGTTTCGTCAGGCATGAGCCACCTCCGCGGGCAGATCCAGACGCCGGTACAGGTAGTAGGCCGCGCACGCGCCCTCGGACGAGACCATGGTGGCGCCCAGCGGGTTTCGCGGCGTGCACTGCTTGCCGAACGCGGCGCACTCGTGCGGTTTGATCAGGCCCTGCAGCACCTCGCCGGAGCGGCAGATCGACGACTCGTCGGTGTGCATGTCGCTGACGGCGTACCGCAGCTCGGCGTCATAGTCCTGATAACGCTCGGACAACTTCCATCCGCTGCGCGGAATCATGCCGATGCCGCGCCAGGCCCGGTCGGTCACGTCGAACACGTCGCGCAGCATGGCCCGCGCGGCCGGGTTGCCCGCCGTCCGCACCGCGCGCGGATAGGCGTTCTCCAGCTCGTATCTGCCTGCCTCGAGCTGGATCACCGTGCGGCGGATGCCCTCCAGGATGTCGAGCGGCTCGAAACCGGTAACCACCATCGGCACTTTGTATTTCGCGGCCAGCGGCGGGTACTCCTCGGTGCCCATCACGCTGCACACATGCCCGGCCGCGAGGAACGCCTGCACCCGGCAGCTCGGCGACTCCATGATCGCGGCGATCGCCGGCGGCACCAGCACGTGTGAGACGAGCAGCGAGAAGTTCTCGATGCCAAGGCGTTTGGCTTGGTACACGGTCATCGCGTTGGCCGGCGCGGTGGTCTCGAAGCCGATGCCGAAGAACACCACCTGACGGTCGGGGTTGTCCCTGGCGATGTTCAGCGCGTCCAGCGGCGAGTAGACCACGCGCACGTCGCCGCCCTCGCTCTTCACGTGGAACAGGTCCTTCGAACTGCCCGGCACGCGCAGCATGTCGCCGAACGAGCAGAAGATCACGCCGGGGCGGGCGGCGATCGCCAGCGCCTTGTCGATCACCTCCAGCGGGGTGACGCACACCGGGCAGCCGGGGCCGTGGATCATCTCGATCTCGTTCGGCAGCAGCTGGTCGATGCCGTGCCGGATGATCGAATGCGTCTGCCCGCCACAGACTTCCATGATCGCCCAGCGCCGCGTGGTCACCGCGCGAATCTTGTCGAGCAGCTTCGCGGCCAGATCCGGATTGCTGAACTCGTCGAGATACTTCATGACGTCACCTCTGTCTCTGGTTGGGCTGGTGCGGCGGTCGGATCGGCGAGGCCCGCCTGTTTCGCCGCGAGCGCGAAGCCGTCGCCGAATTCCTCGTTGAGCACGCCGAGACGTTCGAACTCGGCCAGCGTCGCCAGCGCCGATTCCTCGTCCAGGCGCTGGATGGCGAAGCCGACGTGGACCACCACGTAATCGCCGACCGCGGCGTCCGGGATGTATTCCAGGCACACGTCTTTGTGCACGCCGCCGAAGTCGACCACCGACATCAGGGTGCCGTCGCGTTCCTGCAGGTCGAGCACTTTTCCTGGTACGGCCAGGCACATAGTCGCACTCCTTTCCTCATCCCGCGCCGACCGCGAGTAGTTGCCCGAACGCCAGGCCGCCGTCGTTGGGCGGCAGCCTGCGCTGGGAGATGACCGCAAAGCCGTTGTCCTGCAACAGTCCGCGGGTGCGGGCGAGCAGCAGGGCATTCTGGAAGACGCCGCCGGAGAGGGCGACCGGGGTCGACGGGGTCGAATAGGCCACCGCCAGTTCGAGAATCAGGTGCGCCACCGCGTCGTGGAAGCGGGCGCCGATCACGGCGGCCGGAATGCCCTGTGCCGCATCCGCTACCACCGCGGCCAGGACCGGAGCCGGGTCGAGCAGCGCGGGCTCGTCGGTGGATATCTCGAATCGATACCCGGCATCGTCCGACACCCCCCGCGCCAACCCTTCGAGTTCGATCGCCGCCTGCGCCTCGTAATCCACCACGTGCCGGACCCCGGCCAGTGACGACACCGCGTCGAACAATCGGCCCATGCTGGAGGTCGGCACGCACCCGAGGCCGGTCTCGAATTGATGTCTCAGCACGCCACGTTCGCCGGCCGGGCAGGCTCGCACCGACGGAATCGACGCCGACCATTCGATGCCCGCCGCCCACAGGTGAGCCAGCGCCATCCGGTACGGGCGGTGCACGCTCACGTCGCCACCCGCCAGCGGCGCGTACTTCAGGTGGGCCAGTCGCCGGAATCCCTTGTAGCCGGCCGCGAGCACCTCACCGCCCCACACCGCGCCATCCGGCCCGAACCCGGTGCCGTCGAACGCGATCCCGAGAACCGTTGCCGCCGCGCCCAATCCGTGCTCCCCCATGACGGATGCGATATGCGCGTGATGGTGCTGCACCAGCCGCACCGGGCGGTCCCCCGCATGCCGCCGCGCCCACGCGGTGGACCGGTAGCCGGGGTGCGCGTCGGCGACGATCTGGATCGGCTCGACGCCGGTCAGCTGTTCGAGGTGATGTTCAGCGTCATCGAACGCACGCAGCGTGGCGAGGTCGTCCATGTCCCCGATGTGCTGGCTCAGCCACGCATACCGCCCATCCGCCACCGCGCACGTGTTCTTCAAATCGGCACCCACCGCCAGCGTCGGCGGCATCGGAATCGGCAGCGCCAGCGGCAACGGCGCATAGCCCCGCGAGCGGCGCACGGGCAGCTCGATCCCGTCCACCAGCCGGACCACCGAGTCGTCGCACGGGACGAGAATGCGCCGATTGTGCGACAGCCAGCCGTCCGCAAGACCGGTAAGCCGGGCCCGCGCATCCTCGTCGTCATAGCAAATCGGTTCCCCACCAAGGTTTCCCGAAGTCATGACCAGCACCCGCGGCCCCGGCGGATCCCCGGGCAGCCCGAACAGCAGCAGGTGCAACGGCGCGTAAGCAATCATCACCCCCAGATCAGGGTTGCCCGGCGCCACAGACGCCGCCGGAGCCACCTCGTTGACCGCGTCCGGGCGGCCGGCGCTGCCGATCCGGATATCGGGCCGACCGGGCACAGGCCGGTCGGCCTCGGCCACGCCGACGGACACAGCCGATTCCAGCCGTGCCGACTGCTCGATGGATTCGGCACCTGGCCGCACCGGCGGGGGCGCCGTCGCACCGAGTTCCGTCGGCACCCGGCCTGCCGTGGAGCGGGCGTCTACCGCCCGCCGGGCACCTGCCGCCCGCGAATCATCTACCGCCGGAGCGGAGCTCAAGCCCCCACAGCGAGCCAGCAGCACGATCGGCCGCGCCGGGCTCGTGAGCAGGGCGGCAGCCGCGGCGTCGACCTCGACAATCGCGCGGGCGGTGTCCAAGTCCGGCACCATGATGGCGAATGGCTTGTCGCCGCGGCACTTTCGCCTGCGTAGTTCGGCGACCGCGGATTCGTTGGTGGCGTCGCAGGCGAGGTGGTAGCCGCCGATGCCTTTGACGGCGAGGATGCCGCCGTCGCGCAACAGGTGTCGAGCGGCGGTCAGCGGGTCGCCGGGGGCGGTGTAGGCAAGCGTGGGGCCACAGTCGGGGCAGGCGATGGGCTGGGCGTGGAAGCGGCGGTTGGCGGGGTCGGCGTATTCGGCGGCGCAGCGGGCGCACATCGGGAAGTCGGCCATCGAGGTGTGCGGGCGGTCGTAGGGCAGGCTCGCGATGATGGTGAAGCGGGGGCCGCAGTTGGTGCAGTTGATGAACGGGTGGCGGTAGCGGCGGTCGGCCGGATCGGCGAGTTCGCGGGCGCACTCCGCGCAGAGGGCGACGTCCGGCGAGGCCAGGGTGCGGCCCACACCGTCGCGGGTGGTGTCGGCGATGTGGAAGCCGGTGCCGCCGCGCAGCGGAATGGTCTCCTGCTCGACCGATTCGACCACGGCCAGCGGCGGCGGGTGCACCCGCACCCGGCGCACGAACTCGTCCAGATCAGCTGGTGCGCCCTCGATTTCGACCAGCACGCCGGAGCTGTCGTTCGAAACCCGCCCGGACAACGCCAGTTCCGCGGCGGTGGTGTAGACGAAGGGCCGGAAGCCGACCCCCTGCACCACGCCGCGCACCACCACCTTGCGCCGCGACCGGTGCGCGGTCATGGTTCGTCACCGCTCCCGAGCAGGCGCAACCCGGACAGCGCCGCCGCCGCGCCCGCCTCGTCGGTCTTCTCCACCACGAAGCCCATATGGATGATCACCCAGTCGGCGGGCCGCACCGGATCGCCGTCCAACAGCCCGATATTCACCTTCCGCTGCTCACCCTGGACATCGACCAGCGCGATCTGATCGTGGTATCCGTCGAGGATCTCGACGACCTGGCCGGGAATGCCGAGGCACATGGCTCATTTCTCCTCTCGACCGGCCGATGGCCGGTCAGTGCGCGACGACACCGCGGATTCGGTGGTCGAGTCCGGCGACAAACCCGCGAGGACCTCGACGACCGCCGAGATCGCCGTATCCACCGCGGCGGCAACGGGTGCGGACAGGCCCATGCCCGCTTCGACGTTCTCGACCTGGCAACCGACCACGTACGTCGGCGGCAGCGTGCCGCCCAGAGCCCGAACACCGGCGAACACCGCTTCCGGATTCATCGCGTGCGCATCGAGATTCGCGGCGCCGGCGCCCTCCGGCTCGGCCTGGAATACCCGGACACTGCCCGGCGCACCGCGATTCGGCACCGCGTCGATCAGCACCAGCGCGTCCCACCCGTCGAGCAGGTCATACGCCAGATGCATCCCGCGAATCCCGTAATCGACCACACGCACGGCGGGATCGGGGTGGTGGGGCAACCGCCGCACCACCTCCGGCCCGAATCCGTCGTCGCCGAGGAAAATATTGCCGATCCCCGCGACCAGCACCGTCGTCGTCAGATCACCCCTGATCCTCGGTCGGCGCGGTCGCCCCGCCGACATCCGCGCCGCCGACTTCGCCGGTGGCGATCTCGTCCGGAGCGGTCGCGCGACCCCCGTACGGTGAAATCGGCGTCGGTCATGACGTTGTCCTCGGCACTACATATGCCGAATCTTCAGGTACCGCCGCAAATCCGGTATCGAGCGAATGCCGATGTACGCGGCGCCGACGACGACCACCGCGACGACTGCGGTCGCGATGATTCCGACGATCTCCATATCGGGCCTCCTTCTACTTTTCTGGGCTGGCGAGTGGTTCGATTTCATCCGGCGCGAAATACAGGTAGCGCCCGTACCATTCGTGCAGATCCGCCGCCGGGTCGTCCTCGATGACGACCCCGACGTGCGCGTGGCCGTCCACGTCCTCGTGCACCGAGGTGACGCGGGCGAGCTTGCCGTCGAAGAACAGGTCCTGCGCATCGGCCCGCCGAGAGGGATGCAACCGCACCAGGCTGCCCTTGCGCACCCGCACCCCGGCGATCGACACCGCATCGGACTCCGGTCGAACGGCGTTGTCGGCCAGCGGATCCCACCAGTCGACGCCCTCGGGAATCTCCGGAATCAGCCGGGCCTGACCGAGATACGGATCGCGCAGCACGCCGTGCAGCTGCTGCATCGACTCCGGTGTCATGGCGTCGCAGCGGTCGATGATCTGGGCCGCCCGCGCATCGGTGGCACGGGCCTGCGCCTTCTCCTCGTCGGTCATGGTCATCACCCGCAGCGTGAGGATCTCGTCGATCTCGGTGGAGTCGAACAGCGGACCCTCGCTCTGCTCGGCGATCTCCGGGTGGTCGTAGAGGATGATCGGCGAGATCAGCAGCAGGCTGTGGTCGCCCGGCGGTCCGGCGAGCACCGGAAAGCAACGGTCGCGCCCACAGCGGGCGGCGGCCGCGGCCGCGTCGTCCGGCGGTTCGAGCAACGAAATGAACTGCCCGCCGGTGACTTCGGCGATGATGTGGGCGCCGATCAGCGAGCGGGCGATGGCATCGCGCTGGTCCGTCGCGGGCGGGCCGATATTGCGGAGCAGCACCGAGAGCCGCGTATAGCCGGCGTCCCGGTCGACGGAGAGTTCGAGTTCCGCGTCGAGGGCGAGGCGGGTACGCACCAATCGGCCGGCCAGCCTGCCCTTCGAGTTCGTGATGTCTTCGATGTCGGTGCCGCCACTCACCCGCACCGGCCACGTCCCCGCGACGAGCGGCAGCGGGCCGACCACGACTTCGCGTTCGGCGGCCTCGTCCCAGGCGATCCAGGACTGGGCATCGACGGTCAGCTCCGGGGTCCGCACCCCGTCTCGGTCCTCGACCGCGCGCCGCTGCAATTGCAGGAACCGGACCGCCAGGGTGATCGCCGTGTCGGGGAGCGCGTCGATCAGGCACTGTGCCGAGATACTCGATTCCTCGCCGCACCCGGCCGCGGCGGCGCCCTGCGGGCCGAGCACGCCGAACTGCCAGCGCGACTGGTTCTTTCGCGAACTCGCCCGATAGGGATAGAGCAGGTAGCCCTCGTACAGCACCGCGTCGGCGACGGCGCGGGCCCTGGCTCTGGTCTCGTCGGTCATGGCTGTGCCTCGCCACCGTTGGACGTCTGCTCGGTACATCGCGCCAGCAGCTGGGACACCGCGTCGTCGAAACCGAGCATGCCGTGTCCGGACTTGTACGCGGCCAGCGCATCCAGGGTCTCCCTGCGCAAGCGCACCCAGCCGGTGTTCGGATAGTGCGCGGCCATCACGTCGTGCCACACCGAGACCGGCATGTCGAACTTGTCCTCGCGATCCCACGGAATCTGCTGAATGCCGAAACCCGTTGTCCTGCGCAGAAATACCGTTCCGCTGAACAGAAAGAGCAACGGCACGCTGCCTTCTCGCAGCGCGTGCAGATACTTGGACCCGGTCACCTCGAAGTCGTAGGTGACCGGCATCGGCAGATCCACCTCGGACCCGCCGTGGAACCCGCGAATCATGGTGGCGCAGTGCATCCAGAGAAAGGTCCGCTGGGTGTCCCGCCAGCGCTCCCGCGGACCGAACAGGTCGGCCAGGCCCGCGCCCTCCTCCTCGGTGTAGCGGCGGCGATGCGGTTCGATGCGCACCTGCGCGCGCAACGCGATGGCGTGCACGGGTTCCTCGGCGAGCGAGGCGATGCCGATGCGCGCGGTCAGATTCGGGCTCACGGCAAAGGGTTCCGGCTTGACGTCGAGCACCGCGAAGGTCATCGAGTTGACCGGGCTCATCGCGCACCGCCCGGAGGCGCGGGCCGCGCCCGCGCCGACACCGCGGCGAAGAACCGATCGAGGTAGTCGCGCACGTCCCGGCCACCGTCGAAGCCCTGCCACAGCGTGCGCATGCGGCCGACGAACTCGTAACAGGCGTCGATCGGCAGCAGCAGACACGTCGCGTCACCGGTGCCGCGTTCGGGCACCCGGATGAGCAGCGCCTCGACATCCGCTGCCAGCACGGACAATTCGGGATGCCGGTCCAGCACCGCCTGCCATTCGGCCAGCGGCAGTTCGGATTCGGTCGCACCGGCCGGTCCCGGATAGAACGCGACGGTCCGGTCCAGCGCGGAGTTGTGGAAGAAGAACGCGAGTCCCACCGGGATCTCCAGCGCGTCCCACTCCCCCTGGCTGATGTCGAAGCCGGGGAACCGCAGGTAGCGGTCCGGCACCGCGCGATAGCGCAGCCGGGCGCCCTGATCGGTGAAGAGCAGATAGCACCCGCGACAGGTGCACATCAGTTGCCGGCCTTCGACATTCACCACGTGCTGGTGCTCGTCGGTGATCGGCTCGGCGCACATCTCGCACCGCTCCCCGGCCGGGGTCGCCGGTGGGCGAGCGGCGGTGATGCGCTGCAGGACACGAAACGGTGAGCTCATCCGCGCACCCCCAGCGGCACGGCCACCGACAGCTCCCCGGCCCGCACCAGCACGGGCAGCGGCTCGAGATGTCCGTCGCCGTCCACCCGCGCACCGGCCCGCACGGCATCGAAATGCGCGAGACAGTGCGGACAGCGCAGCACCGCGTCGCCGACCGGATAGCCGACCCGCCGATGCAGCGCGGCACCCGCCATGGAGTGGTCGCAGCTCGGGCAGTGATCCCGGTAGACGAACAGGTTGTCGCCCACCCGGCAGGCCAGCACGACCAGGCCGGCGATCGCGAACCCGCCCACCTCGCCGGGTCGAAGTTCCCCGAGTTCCGGTACGGGAACCCAGTTTCCGGCGGGGCGGTCGGACTGCTGAGCACCGGCGTGCACCCGGGAGAACAACGAGTCGGCCGAGATCACGCCCGATGCGGCCGGCGGCTGCGCCACTTCGATGGACACGATCTCGGGCGCGGCCGCGCGCACCGCGTCCTCGACCGCCAATTCCAAGGTCACCGATGACGACGGGCAGGTCTTGCAGCTGCCAGACAGCTCGAGCCGGACCACCCCGTCCTCGACGCCGAGCAGGGCCACGTCGCCGCCGTGCGACCCGAGGTAGGGCCGCACGGTATCGAGCGCCGTCCGGATCCGGGTGTGCACGTCGTGCGGGTGCAGTCCGTGCACGAGGAGCAGGCTGGCGACCAGATCGTCGCGCACGAGCCGCTCGATCGCGCCGGTGTCGTCGCCGAGCAGCCGCAGCACGCGCCGCAACCCCGCGCCGTACAGATCCGCGACCTCGCGCACCAGATTCTCCGCCCGCTCACGCGCCATGGCACCACCGGCCGAACTCGCGTCCAGCAGGGTCTCGATCCGTTCACCCGCTGTCCGCCAACGGGTTTCGTCATCGAGCGCGGTGTCTGGTTGGTCTCCCGGACGATCGTCCACGGTCATCTCTTCCGACCCTCCGCTCGACCGGGCCTCACTCCGCGGTCAGCGTTTGCGTCGGTGAGTGCAGTTTCTCCAGCGTCTTGCCGTCGCCGAGGTACATGTGCACGCCGCAGGGCAGGCAGGGATCGAAGCTGCGCACGGTGCGCATGATGTCGATGCCCTTGAAGTGCTCGCGGTCGTTCTCCTCGAAGATCGGCTGGCCCTGCACCGCGTCCTCGTACGGGCCCGGCGTGCCGTAGCTGTCGCGCGGATTGGCGTTCCACGGCGTCGGCGGGTACGGGTGGTAGTTCGCGATCTTGCCGTCCCGGATCACCATGTGGTGCGACAGCACGCCGCGCACCGCCTCGGTGAAGCCGCAGCCGATGCCCTCGTCGGGCACCTCGAACTTCTCCCAGGTCTTGGTGTGGCCGGCCCGGATCTCCGCGAGCGCCTTCTCCGCGAAGTGCAGTGCGCACGCGGCGGCATAGGCCTGGAAGTAGGTGCGGGCCCGGTTGCGTTCGATCGTGTTGCTGCCGTGCACGGGGATGTGCCATTCGAAGCTGACCGGCCCCTTCAGCGCGGTCTTCGGCAGGTTGATCTGCACGCTGTGCCCGGTCGACTTCACATAACCGATGTCGACCAGCCCGGCCAGCGCGGTCGGCCACAGCCGGGCGAGCGGCCCGCCGCCGGTGTCGAGCGCGAGATGGTCCGTGCCGTCGTACCAGCGCGGCGACATGACCCAGCTGTACTTGTCGTCCATGTCGCGCTTCTGCGGCCTGGGGTTCGTGTGCTGGTTCCAGGGATGCCTGCGGTCCACCGGATTGCCCAGCGGATCGGCCTTGACGAACATCTCCTGATCGGTCCAGTCGTCGTAATACGAACTGCCCAAAAGGATTCGGATGCCGAGGTTGATGTCGACCAGCGACGTGGTGACCAGTCTGCCGTCGACGACGACACCAGGGGTGACGAACATCTTGCGGCCCCACTCGGCCATGTCCTTATAGGCGAAGTTGCACACGTCGGGGTCCTGGAACGAGCCCCAGCAGCCGAGCAGGGTGCGGCGCAGGCCGACCTGTTCGTACCCGGGCAGCGCCTCGTAGAAGAAGTCGAACAGGTCGTCGTGCATCGGCACGACCTTCTTCATGAACTCGACATAGCGCATCAGCCGGGACATGTAGTCGGTCATCAGCTGGATCGTCGCGACCGTGCCGACGCCACCGGGATACAGCGTGGACGGATGCACGTGCCTGCCTTCCATCAGGCAGAACATCTCGCGCGTATACCGGCTGACCTGCAACGCTTCTCGATAGAACTCGCCGGTGAACGGGTTGAGCGCCCGCATGATGTCGGCGATGGTCCGGTAGCCGTGGTCGTTGGAGTGCGGCGAGAGGGTCTGCTCGGCCATGGCCAGCACGCCGGGATTGGTCTCGGCGACCATGCGCTCGCAGAAGTCCACGCCGACCAGGTTCTCCTGGAAGATGTTGTGGTCGAACATGTACTCGGCGGCCTCGCCGAGATTGACGATCCACTCGCCCAGGGCCGGCGGCTTCACCCCGTACGCCATGTTCTGGCAATAGCAGGAGCACGTCGCGTGGTTGTCACCGCAGATGCCGCAGATGCGACTGGTGATGAAGTGCGCGTCGCGCGGATCCTTGCCCTTCATGAAGATCGAGTAGCCGCGGAAGATCGACGAAGTGCTGTGGCACTCGACGACTTCCCGGTTCTCGAAGTCGATCTTGGTATAGATACCCAGGCTGCCGACGATGCGCGTGATCGGATCCCAGGCCATCTCGACGAGGCTGTTGGGTTCGATCTTCTTGTGCGACGGCTCGGGAACGATGGCAGTCATCGAAGATCCTCCTACCAGGTGCGAGTCGCGCCAGTGGTCAGCTTCTCGCCCTTGTGCCGCCAGCGCGGCTCTTGGTCGACCGTGCGGCCGGTGATGTGTCGGAGGCTGCGGATCACCGATCCGTAGAGTCCGGATGCGGCGGAGGAGAGCTTCCCGCCGGGTGGTTCGTCCATGAACGGCATGAACTTGTCCGGGAAGCCGGGCATGGTGCAGCCGATGCAGATGCCGCCCACATTCGGGCAACCGCCGACGCCGTTGATCCAACCGCGCTTGGGCACATTGCATTTGACGACCGGGCCCCAACAGCCCAGTTTGACAATGCATTTCGGCGAGCCGTACTCGGTCGCGAAATCGCCCTGCTCGTAATAGCCTGCGCGGTCGCAACCTTCGTGCACGGTCGCGCCGAACAGCCACTTGGGGCGTAGCGCCTCGTCGAGCGGGATCATCGGCGCCTGGCCGGTGGCCATGTAGAGCAGGTAGGTGAGCGTCTCGGACAGGTTGTCCGGCTGAATCGGGCAGCCGGGCACGCACACGATCGGGATGCCTGCCTTGCTCTGCCAATCCCAGCCGAGATAATCGGGCACGCCCATGGCACCGGTGGGGTTGCCCGCCATCGCGTGGATGCCGCCGTAGGTGGCGCAGGTGCCGACCGCGACGACCGCGGTCGCCTTGGGCGCCAAGCGATCCAGCCACTCGCTGGTGGTCATCGGCTGGCCCGTCGCGGGGTTATTGCCGAAACCACACCAGTACCCTTCGTCGTGCAAATTTTCGTTGGGTATCGAACCCTCTACGACCAGCACAAAGGGTTCCAGTTCGCCTCTATCGGCTTTGAAAAACCACTCCAGGAAGTCGTCGGCCCCACCGTTCGGGCCGCACTCGAAATCGATCAGCGGCCAATGCACCGCGATTTTGGGGAGCCCGGGTAGGGCGCCAAGGGCGATCTCTTCGATACTTGGCTGGGTGGCGGCGGTTAGTGCTACCGAGTCTCCATCGCAACTCAGACCCGCGTTGATCCAGAGCACATGGATCAGAGTCTCTTCGGCACGCACTGCTTCTTGAGTTGGCATCTAGCTGCCACCTTCCACAGCGGATCATCGGATTCGCGGTCTCTCTAGGCTTGAAGACACATCAACCGAATGTGATCCTGATCACGTTATATTAATCCCGGCTTGACAACATCCTCAAGACCGCTCGATTTCAGAGGACGGTGTTGCTCCAAAAGCCAGGAGTACCAGCGATCCATGCCGTGACCTGTGGTAACCGACAGCGGCAGGATCTCGACACCCGGATGCACCGCCCTGGCAAACTCGCCGCACTTGTCCAGATCGAAGTCGACATAAGGCAGCAGATCGATCTTGTTGATCAGCACCAACTCGGCCGCGGCGAACATGTGCGGATACTTCAACGGTTTGTCCGTGCCCTCGGTCACCGAGATAACCACGACCTTGCTGCGTTCCCCGAGATCGAACAGCGCCGGGCAGACCAGATTCCCGACGTTTTCGATGAACAACACGGTGCCGCGCGCGGGATCAAGGGTTTCCAGCGCCTGGCGCAACATCTGCGCGTCCAGGTGGCAACCGGCGCCGGTGTTGATCTGCACGACCGCGCAGCCGGTCGCCTGGATGCGCTCGGCGTCCAGCAGGGTCGCCTGATCGCCCTCGATCACCGCCACCGGCAGGTCGCCGAGCTCGCGGATGGTCCGCTCGAGCAGGGTGGTCTTGCCCGCGCCCGGCGAGCTCATCATGTTCATCGCGAGGATGTCGCGCTCGGCCAGCCACTCCCGATTATGTTGTGCCAGTTCGTCGTTCTTGGCGAGCACCTTCAGTTCCAGGCTGACCGTCTCGGTGCGGGGCAGGTGTACGTGATCGGCGCCGGGGCCGTGGTGATGATCATGGCCGGGCTCGTGGTCGTGCCCATGATCGCCGTGCTGGTGGTGTTCGTGCGGGACACGGATCACGGCTGCCGCGTCGTCGCCACATCCACAGGTTGCGCACATGCTTCGCTCACTTCCATCGACCGGATGCGGAGCTCGCGTCCGGAAAGGATCTCGACGTCAGCGCTCCCGCATCGACACAGCACAATCGGATCGGCCAAGCCGAATTCGGCGCCGCACGACCGGCACTCGCCGGTGCCGAGTATTTGCTCGATGACGAGTCGCGCCCCCTCCGCGACCGTCCCCTCGGCGGCGAGTTCGAAACAGAATTGCATCGCGTCGGGTACTACCGCACATAACGCGCCGACCTCGACGGTGACGCTGTGTACGGTCCGGCCTGCCGCGTGCTCACACACAGCATCGATGACGCTCTGGGTGATGGCCATTTCGTGCATCGCGGTTCTCGGATCATCGAGTAGGAACCCCTTTCGAGGCTACCTCCGCGCCCGCGGCCCCCGGGGCCGAATCAGTTCGCTCGTTCGGTTCGGGTGGCCACGATTCCGGCGAGAATGACGCACAGGCCGTGGTCGAACTCGGCATCGAAGTCCGCCGTGAAAAGGTCGCCCACCATTGCGGCGGTCAGCGGGAAACGGCCAGCGTCGAGGACCGTTTCGATTCGGTCGGGCCGGTAGGGATTGCTGTCGTACTCCGCGCCACCGCGGGCCTGCTCCTCGATCACGAAGCCGACCGTGTAATGCAGCAGGATCGGAAATACGCGGGCCGCCTCGGGCAGGGTGAAGCCGGCGTCCTCGAGCGTGCGTAACGTCAATTCCACTGTGCGCCACATTGCTTCGTCGTCGACGTAGGTGCCGGCCAGGACGTTCGCGCCGTCGCGATAGCGCAGCATCGAACGGCGCAGCCGGGCGGCGAGCGCGATCGTCCAGTCCTGCCAGGTCTCGTCGCGCCGCGGCGCCTCGACGCCGTCGATGGCGTCGACGAAGACGGTGCGGGCCATCGCGTCGAGCAGTTCACGCTTGTTCTTGACGTGCCAGTAGAGCGCGGGGGCTTGCACGTCGAGCGCGGCGGCGACCTTGCGCATGGTCAGGCCGTCGAGGCCGACCTCGTCGAGCAGGTCGAGCGCCGCCTGGGCGATGACCTGGGTATCGAGCTTCACTCGCCGCCTCCTGTCGGGGATCTCTTGACAGTTTAACAACGTTCACTTCTACTTAACATCGTTAAGTGGTTTAACATTGTCAAGGAGAGCGTCATGGAGACCACCGAGGTTGTCATCGCAGGTGGCGGGCCTACCGGGCTGATGCTGGCCGCTGAACTGCGGCTCGCCGGAGTCGACGTTGTGCTGCTCGACGGACTGCCTGCGCGCACCGGCGAATCGCGCGCGGGCGGCATCCACGCCCGCACCATGGAGATCTTCGACCAGCGTGGACTACTCGACGATCTGCTAGCGCAGGGGCGAGCGCTACCCGGCGGGCATTTCGGTGCGTTGCACCTGGATTTCGGTGACTTCCACACTCGATACCCGTTCATGCTGGCCGTGCTGCAGTCGGTGGTCGAGCGCGAACTCGACCGGCGCGCAACCGAATTGGGTGCGCCAGTGCGATGGGGATCGCCGGTGACCGGGTTCCGGCAGGACGCGGCGGGGATCGACGTCGAGGTCGGCGGACCGGACCGGACCCACACGATTCGCGCCGCCTACCTGGTGGGGTGCGACGGCGGGCGCAGTGCGGTGCGCAAACTCGCCGGCATCGCCTTCCCCGGAACCGAGGCGACCGCGACCGGGATGCTGGCCGACGTCGAACTGGCCACTCCGCCGGAGACCCAGTTCTTCGGCCGGCGGCGTGGCGCCGGCGACTACTCGGTCGTGCAGTTCGAACCCGGCTGGTATCGACTGGTCGTACAGCGGCACGACCTGGTCATGCCGCGCGGATCGACGCTGACGTTCGAGGAGTTCCGGGCCAACTACGCCGAGATCGCGGGCACCGATTTCGGCATGCACAGCCCGCGCTGGGTGACGCACTACGGGGACGCGGCGCGGCAGGCCGAGCACTACCGGAACGGCCGGGTGTTTCTCGCCGGAGACGCCGCGCACATCCACTACCCCGCGGGCGGGCAGGGGCAGAATCTGTCCGTGCAGGACGCGGTCAATCTCGGCTGGAAGTTGGCAATCGCCTTGCGCACCAATTCATCCGAGGTGCTCGATACCTACGAGTCCGAACGGCATCCGGTCGGTACGCGGGTGCTGAACAACACGCGAGCGCAGACAGCGTTGCAGCGACCCGGTGCGCACATGGAGGCGCTGCGCGAGGTCATGGGCGATCTGATCGAGATGGACGCGGTGCGGCGGCGACTCGGGCTGATGATCACCGGTCTGGATATCCGCTATGACACCAAGGGCGATCACCCGCTGGCCGGACGGCGGGTGCCCGACGGAGATCTCAGCACCGACGAGGGCGACACCCGGGTCTTCGAACTGCTTCGACTGGCCCATCCGATTCTGTTGCGCCTCAACGGAAACCAAGTTCCGTTGCCCAGCGGATGGCAGGACCGCATCGATGTGATCGACGCCCGCAGCCGCGACGACCACTGGGCCGTGCCCGCCGTAGGCGACATCGCGGTCCCCGCCGCCATCCTCATCCGCCCCGACGGTTACACCGCCTGGGTCACCGACGAGCCCGGCGACGAAGGCCTGACCGAGGCACTGACCACCTGGTTCGGCCCGGCATCCTGACCTGACTCACCGATGTCGGGTTGGTGGCGTCCTCGGGCGAGCATGCGGCGGAGGTTGTCCGCGGCCGTCGCCCACCGATGTGGAGCTCGCGCGGCTGCTGGTGATGTTGCAGCAACAGCTGCGGATTGGGACGACCGTCAGCATTGGACACGGTCGCGACGCGAACTCGGTCGCTGCGGCGCAGGCTTTTGCTTCGGCGTGGCGCGAGCGTGGGCACCGCGTGTCGGCGGTGGTGGACCGGCGGGAGGACACGGCCTCGTGACTGCGGCGGGCGCGGCGGCGCACGGCCGGGGAGCCCGACGCGTGGGTGATCGCCGACCCCGAAGTCCTGGACGGACCGCAGGGCGCGACCGGCGAGGGTGGGAGCTGGGCAATGTCCGGCAACGAGGTAGTCCTCGGCGCCGGCCGGCTATCCGGTCTGGTCGACGATCGTCGCCACGGCGGCATTCTTCTGCACCGACTCGATGCCGTTCTTGGCCGCGGCCTTGCTCTCATACGCCTGGCTCGCGGCGATGACCTCACCGTTCGGCGCTTTGAGCCGCCACCGGGTCTTCGCGGCCTTGTCCGTGTACAGCTCGAATTTCGCGGCCATCACTAACCTCGTCCTTCGTTCGACCGGATAACACCTGTCGCGATAGGAGTAACCCGTTCTGGCGCGGCTCAATCGTGCGGCGATCGATCAGCAACATCGGCCGGGCCGGACGGTCAGGTGCTGCCGACCGCCTCGTGTCCCCTCGATTCCTCGGCGTGGGTGGCGCCGATCCAGTGCAGCAGGTCGTGGATCGTGTCGTCGGCGAGGCGATAGCGGACGATGCGGCCGTGCTTCGAGCTGGCCACCCACCCCTGATGCCGGAGCAGGCGCAGCGCGTGCGAGACGGCGGTCCCGGACATGCCGACCGCCGCCGCGAGGTCGCTGACGCTGATGTCGGGCGCGTGGTGCAGGCACACCAGAAGCCGGAGCCGGTTGGCGTCGGAGAGCAGTTCGAACCGACCGGCCCAGTGCTCGATGCCGCCGATGTCCAAACCCGACGCGGCCCGGCCTGCGTGATCGGGATCCAGCGGAATGCTCACTGCCACACGTCCACTCTGCCGTTCCCGGGCGATAACGACCAGCCCTTGCCGATATCAGAACATCTGTTCAACTGATCAGGTATCGCGCGTATCGTCTTCAGGAGTGAGCAGCAGCACCACCCAGGCCATGCACATGAGCGACGGCATCGTGAACGCGCCGACCTCGTTGATCTTCGCGGTGATCGCGGTCGCGGGCCTGGGGTTCGCGGGCTGGCGGGCGCGCGCCGAACTGGACGAGCGGGCCGCGCCGATGGCCGGACTGGTGGCCGCGTTCATCTTCGCGGTGCAGATGGTGAACTTTCCGATCATGCCGGGGGTGAGCGGGCACCTGCTGGGCGGTGCGCTCGCCGCGATCCTGGTCGGGCCGTATGTCGGCGCGTTGTGCGTGGCGATCGTGCTTGTCGTGCAGGCGCTTCTGTTCGCCGACGGCGGGTTGACCGCGCTGGGGACGAACATCACCAACATGTCGTTGATCGGCGTGACCATCGGCTACACGGTCGCTCGCCTTGTCCTGCCGGTGCTTTCGCGGCGACGGGCCGACGCGGGGATCGGGATCGTCGGATTCGTCGCCGCCTTCGTCGGGACTGTCGGCGCCGCACTCGGTTTCGTGATCGAGTACGCGATCGGCGGCGCGGCGGGTTCGACGGTCGGCGCGGTCGCGGGGTACATGCTGGTCACGCACGCGTTGATCGGTGTCGGCGAAGGGATCATCACCGCGATCACGCTCATCGCCGTGGTCAATGCGCGCCCGGATCTCGTCTATCTACTGCGGGTCACCGGTCAGCGCCGGACGGCCGCGGCACCGCTGCGCCCCAGATTGTCGATGACCGGGTTCTTGTTCGCCTTCGCCGCGGTGGCCGTGCTCGTCGCGGGACTGCTGTCGTACGTGGCGAGTTCGCAGCCGGACGGGCTCGACGCCACCACGCAGCGCGGCTGCACGACGGTTCAGGTGGACGGCGCCGAACAGCTCGCGGGCGATTGCATCGCCAAGAACGCCACGGAGCACCACCTCGCGAAATCGCCGCTGGCCGGGTACACCATCGACGGCGACGACACACTCACCGGCGTGGCAGGCGTTCTGGGGGTGGCCGCCGCGTTCGCGGTGCTGTTCGCGGTGGTGAACCTGATCCGAACGGGACGGCGCAAGCAGTCGGAGACGACCTAAGTGACCGTGACCACCCACCGGCTGTATCTGCCGGGAAACTCACCGGCGCATCGGGTTCCGGCCGAGGTGAAGATCGTCTGCGCGGTGCTCGCGGTCGGCGCCGTCGTGGCGACGCCGCGAGAGTTGTTCTGGCCGTTCGCCGGTTACGCGCTCGGGTTGGTCGCACTGTGGCGGTGGGCGGGCATTCCGCTGCGCTGGATCGGGCCGCGGCTGCTCATCGAGCTGCCGTTTGTGGTGCTGGCGGTGCTGCTGCCGTTCGCGGCGGGCGCGCCGCGGACAACGATTCTCGGGCTGTCGCTGTCGACCACCGGGCTGTATGCGGCATGGGGCATTGTCGCGAAAGGGACGATCGGCGTGGGGGTTTCGTTGACCTTGGCGGCCACGACCAGCGTGCGCGAGCTGCCGGGCGGACTGACCAGACTGCGGGTTCCCGGCCTGATCGTCACGATTGTCGTGCTGATGCTGCGTTACGTGGACGTGCTGCTGGAGGAGGCGGCGCGGATGCGGCTGGCGCGGATCTCCCGTGGCGACGATCCGCGAACGCTGCGCCAGGTGGGCGCGACCGCGCGGGGAGCGGGCGCGCTGTTCCTGCGTTCCTACGAGCGCGGCGAGCGAGTTCATCTGGCGATGCTGTCGCGCGGGTTCGACGGCGCCGTACCGGATTTCGGCACGCTGCCCGCGACCCGT
This sequence comes from Nocardia sp. NPDC056564, assembly GCF_042793755.1. NCBI lineage: Bacteria > Bacillati > Actinomycetota > Actinomycetes > Mycobacteriales > Nocardiaceae > Nocardia > Nocardia sp. NPDC056564. The sequence continues at coordinate 658,023 of NZ_JBHTUR010000002.1, read as the reverse complement.
AAACAATGGTTGCTCGGCTGCGTACCCGCTGCCGCCGCCCTCGGCGTCTGCCTGACCGCATGGGTGCTCCGATGACCGATCTCGCCACGCCCGCGGTACGTTTGGTGGATCTGACCTTCGCCTACCCCGACGGAACCGGCGCGCTGCACGGCGTCGATCTCGACATCCACCCCGGTGAACGCGTCGCCGTCCTCGGTCCCAACGGCGCCGGGAAGTCCACCCTCATGCTGCATTTGAACGGGGTGCTCACCGCGGCATCCGGCGAGGTGCACATCGGCGGAACCCGGTTGGACCGCAGTACCGTTCGCGCCATCCGGCAACGGGTCGGCCTCGTCTTCCAAGACCCTGACGACCAGCTGTTCATGCCGACCGTCGAGCAGGACGTCGCCTTCGGACCGGCCAATTTCGGTGTCCGCGGCGATCGGCTCGCCGAGCACGTCCGCGCCGCGCTCGCCGCGGTCGGCATGTCCGACCGGGCCGACCGGTCCCCCACTCAACTGTCCGTCGGCGAACGCCGCCGCGCCGCGCTGGCCACCGTCCTGGCCTGCCGCCCAGAGGTACTCGTCCTGGACGAGCCGGCCGCCAACCTCGACCCGGTGGCGCGCCGCGAACTCGCCGACGTCCTGACCGCCCTTCCGACCACGATCCTGATGGTCACCCACGATCTGCCCTACGCCCAGCGCATCTGCGGCCGGGTCGTGATCCTCGACGCGGGCCGCATCGTCGCCGACGGGCCGACCGGTGAAATCCTGGACGACACAGCGCTTCTCGCCGAACACCGGTTGAGCTGACCGCGAGCGATCGGTCCTCCGGGCCGTCGATTACGTTGACCGCATGAGTGATATCCAGATCTCCACCGCACTCCAGGCCACGGCCGAGCTCGCGCACGAGCTGAACGCGCTGGTCCGCCAGCTGTCGAAGACGGCCGCGCCGCTCACCGTCGAAGCGCTCGCCGACCTCATCGAATCCGACTCCGCGACACTGCTGATCGCCGAATCCGACGCGGGCGTCGTCGGCACGCTCACGCTGATCACCTATGCCATTCCGACCGGCATCCGCGCCCGAATCGAAGACGTGGTCGTCGACGAATCCGCCCGCGGCAAGGGCGTCGCGCTCGAACTCACCAACACCGCGGTCGAACTCGCGCGCAAGGCCGGTGCGCGCACGGTCGATCTGACGTCGCGACCGTCGCGCGAGGCGGCGAACCGTCTCTACCAGCGAGCGGGATTCACGCCCCGCGACTCCCTCACCTACCGGCTGCCCCTCGGATGAGCAGAGGTCGCGCGGGCCGTGGCCGGCCGCACGCCACCTCGTCCTCGAAACGGCTTGCGGTCAGGACAGTTTCAGCGAACGCCCGATGATTTCCTTCATGATCTCGGTGGTGCCGCCGTAGATCGTCTGGACGCGAGCGTCCATGTACGCCTTGGCGATCGGGTATTCCTTCATGTAGCCGTAGCCGCCGTGCAGCTGGAGGCAGCGATCGATGAGCTCGACCTGCTCCTCGGTGCTCCACCACTTGGCCATGGCGGCGTCCTCGACGGAGAGCTTGCCGCGGTTGAGGTCCTCGATGAAGCGGTCGACCAGGACGCGGACGGCGGTGGTCTTGGTGGCGAGTTCGGCGAGCACGAAGCGGGTGTTCTGGAAGGTGCCGATCGGCTTGCCGAACGCCTTGCGGTCGCGCACGTACTGGACCGTCATGTCCAGGCATGCCTCCATGGCCGCGGCGGCCATCACGGCGATGGACAGGCGCTCCTGCGGGAGGTTCTGCATCAGGTGGATGAAGCCCGATCCCTCCTGGCCGAGCAGGTTGGCGGCGGGCACCCGGACGTCGGTGAAGCTGAGTTCGGCGGTGTCCTGCGCCTTGAGGCCGAGCTTGTCCAGGTTGCGGCCGCGCTCGAAGCCGGGCATGCCGCGCTCGACGACGAGCAGGCTGAAGCCCATCGCACCCTTGTCGGGGTCGGTCTGCGCGACCACGATGACGATGTCGGAGTTGATGCCGTTGGTGATGAAGGTCTTGGAGCCGTTGAGCACCCAGTCGTCACCGTCGCGGACCGCGCGGGTCTTGATGCCCTGGAGGTCGGAGCCGGTGCCGGGCTCGGTCATGGCGATCGCGGTGATGATCTCGCCGGAACAGAAGCCGGGCAGCCAGCGCCGCTTCTGCTCCTCGTTGGCCAGCTCGGACAGGTACGGGGCGATCACATCGTTGTGCAGGGCGAACCCGAGTCCGGAGTACTGGCCGCGCACCGATTCCTCGGCCACGATCGCGTTGTAGCGGAAGTCCTTGACCCCGCCGCCGCCATACTCCTCCGGCATGGCCATACCGAGGAAGCCCTGCTTGCCCGCCTCCAGCCAGACCTCGCGGTCGACAATTCCCTGCTCTTCCCACTTCGCGTGGTTCGGCGCGACGTGCTGATCGAGAAACTTGCGGAACGACTCCCGGAACAGATCATGCTCGGGTTCGAACAGTGTGCGCTCCACACCAACCTCCTAGTGACCACACCGGCCGGTCCACACCGACCCGTCGTTGTCTCATACGGTACCCGGAATGAGAATCGCAGTTCACTTCTGGGGCGTAATCGTCTGCTAACCAGGCCCTGCGGCGGGTCGGGCGGAAGAAGACCGAGATTCTCGACAAACCGTTGCGGAGCCTGCCGTGTCCTCGACCACACAATTCCGACGCCGTGTTAACCCGCTGTCCAACTTTTGGTGAACATCAGCGTGCGACCGTTGGGCCATGGCGGCGACCCTCATCGCGACGGCTCCGACCGGTTCCGTTGCCCCCTCCCCCAGTCCGACAGCTCTGCCACCGGCGCGTCCGGCGGAACGCGCCGGGCTGGCCGTGCTGTTGCTCGGAACCGCGATCGCGTACCTGTGGCACATCACGGTGAACGGCATGGGCAACAACTTCTACGCGGGAGCGGCCTGGGCGGGGTCACGGGACTGGAAGGCGTTGCTGTTCGGGTCGCTGGATCCGAGCAACTTCATCACGGTGGACAAGCCGCCGGTCTCGCAGTGGGTGATGGGGCTGTCCGGGCAGCTGTTCGGGTTCAGCAGTGCGAGCATGCTGGTTCCGCAGGCGTTGATGGCGGTGGGGGCGGTGGGGTTGACGTATGCGGCGGTGACGCGCGCGACGCTCAGCCGGGGGGCCGGATTGCTGGCCGGGCTGGTGCTGGCGGTAACTCCGGTGGTGGCGTTGATGTTTCGGTTCAACAATCCGGATGCGGTGCTGGTGTTGCTGATGACGGCGGGGGCCTACTGCACGATCCGGGCGTTGGAGCGGGCGAATGGGCGCTGGCTGATGCTGGCGGGGGTGGCGCTGGGGTTCGCGTTCCTGGCGAAGTTGCTCGAAGGGTTGATGGTGTTGCCCGCGCTGGGGGTCGCCTATCTGATCGTTGCGCCGACTTCTCTGCGGAATCGGTTGTGGCACTTGGCCGGTGCGGCCGCTGCGCTGGTTGTGTCGGCGGGTTGGTATGTGCTGCTGACCATTCTGTGGCCGGAGTCGTCGCGGCCGTATCTGGCGGGGTCGGCGGATAACTCGTTCATGGATTCGGTGTTGGGGTACAACGGGTTCGGCCGGTTCCTCGGTAACACGCCGGCGACTGGTCAGATCGCGCTGCCGGACGGGTATCAGACACCGCCGGGATTGTTGCAGAGTTTCAACGATTTCGGTTCGCCGGGGCTCGGCCGATTGTTCGCCGGGGAGAGCGGGTTCGAGATCTCGTGGTTGATTCCGGCGGCTCTGGTGGCGTTCGCGGTGGTGTTGGTGTCGCGATGGGGTGCGCCGCGAACAGACCTGATACGCGGCGCGGCAATGGTTTTCGGGCTGTGGTTGATCACCATGGGTGGGGCGTTCAGTGCGATGAAGGCGATCGAGCATTCCTATTACACGCTGACCCTCGCGCCCGCCGCGGCCGGGATGGTCGCGGTGGGTGTGCACGAGCTGTGGCGGCGACGGGACGAGCTGTTCGGCAAGCTCGGGGCCGCCGCGTTGATCCTGAGCATGGGGTTGTGGGCTTTGGTTGTGCTGCACCGTAATTCGGACTGGCTGCCGTGGCTGCGCTGGACCGTCGCGGCGGTGGCGGTGGCCGCGGCGCTCGGCGTCCTGGTGACCGCGATCCCGGTTCCTGACGGGTGGCGGGCCGCGCGGACCAGGGCGACCGCGATTCTGCTGGTCGTCGGAGTGCTCGCCGGGCTCGGCGGATCGACGGCCTATGCGGCGGCCACGCTGCCGCAGGCGCATACCGGGCGCAGTCCCGTCGTCGGACCGGCCAAGCCCGTCGAAACCGGCATCGCCGCCCTGATCCATCGCCAGACCCAGAACTTCGCCGACGGCGGCGCCTTCACCAACCCGCAGCTCGTCACCATGCTGATGAGCAGCACCACCAGATGGTCTGCCGCGGTGGATCGCGGCTCGATCGCCGCCGCCCTCGAATTAGCCAGCCGCACACCGGTAATCGCCATCGGCGGGTTCGCGGCCGAAGACCCGGCACCAACGTTAGAGGAGTTCCAGCACATCGTGGCCGATCATGAGTTGACCTACTACCTGGTCCAGGAGATGCAACTCCCCGCCTCCTGGAAGGTCGGCGGCCGGCCCGCCGCGACCACCCCCGAAAAGCCCTGGCAGGTAACCGGAAAACCCGACATCGCCACCTGGGTCAGCCACCACTACACCGCCACCCACATCGGCAACATCGCCGTCTACGACCTCACCCCCCACCCCAACTAGCCCACTTCTCGCCGAGGGGTCAGCGGCGGAGGCGGTCGCGGAGGCGACCGGCGAGGGTGCGGCCGGGGTCGTGGGCGCGTTCGCTGAAGAGGAATTTCAGTTCCTCCTCCAGGGCCTTGCGGACTACTTCGCTCAATTCCTTTGCGGCCGTGGTGATGTCGTCAGTGTCGCGCCAGGGGGCCGGGTCGATGGGGGTGCCGGCGGAGAAGTAGAAGCGCTCGGGGCGGGGGAGGACGGTGGGGCCGAGGCCGCGGAGCAGCGGGGGTGTCAGTTCGGGGTTCATGCCGAGGGCCTGGACGGTCCAGCGCAGCGGGCGCAGCAGCGGGTGGTCGCCGTCGATCACGATGTCGTACGCGTCGTCGACGCCGATCATCGCGACCGGCACGATCGGCGCGCCCGCCGCGATCGCCATCCGCGCGAAACCGGTGCGACCCTCCCACTTGAGCAGGTACTTCTCGTTCTTGCGGCGCACCGCCTCCCGCCCGCCGCCGGGGAACACGATGACCGCCTCGCCGCGCTTCAGCAGGGCAAGGCAGTTACCGCGGGTGCCGCGGACCGCACCGTAGCGATGCAGGAAGTGCCGCACCCCGGGGACCGCGATCAGCACGTTCTCGGCGAGTCCGCGAATCAGCCTGCCGCGCCGGCGCAGCACCTCGGGCAGCAACAGCGGTGCGTCGATCCCGCCCATCAGGTTGTGGTTGCCGACGAGCAGCACGGGCCCCTCGGTCGGGATGTTGTCCAGCCCGTAGAACCGCGGACTCGTCCACGCCCGCAGCGGCGACAGCAGCGTCTCGATTACCCGAAGATCGCTGTCGGTCAGCGAAACCGCCAGCGGAGCCCCATCGCTGAGCGCGGGCGGGTCGAGCAACAGCGCACCGGACGCCGTGTCTGCGGAATCGGCCGAACCCGAACGGTCGTGCGACATACATCCCTCCTGATGTCGCCCCGAAGAATACCGTAACGAAATCCACTGTGCCGCATCAGATGTGAGCGCCAACACAGTCCGCCCGGTCTGCTATCGCCTCCCCGATCTTCCCCTACCCAAAAACCACCCCTCAACCAGCCTCATCCCATGCTTCCCCTGGCCCACAAATTTGCTGGCAATTTCACGCACTCCCCCACAACCCTTGCGCGCAGCGTGACTCATTCGCGTCAACCAAGGCAGCGCGACACAGATCACACCACCGTTCCCGCACCGCCCTATACCTCAATGGGCAAGCAAGCGCCCCGAACCGATCCAGCGCCGCCCGACTCGAGCACCGAAAGAGCGCAACGACCAGCCCCCACTTCCATCAAACACCTAACCGCTGACTAGAAACCAGACACCACCTGTCACACACCCCGCAACCTCCCGAACGAATCCCTCGCCCCCACCCCCGGATCAAGATCCACCCAACTCCCGCCCACCCACCCCGCCCAGCCACCGAGCGGGACCTAACGGCGACACAGCGCAAGTAACCCCTCAACCAAGTCCCACTCGACCCCCCACAAACTGATCGAACGGGACCTGACAACGGCAAAGTACGAGCACGCCCTCTACCGGGTCCCGTTCGACGACAGCAAGCACACCGAACGGGACACAGCTGCGACAAAGTGCGAGTACGCACTCAGCCAGGCCTCACCCGGCGACAGCGAAATGATCGCCCGGGACCTGGCAGCGGCAAAGCCCGAGTAATCCCTCAACCAGATCCCGTCGACGACAGCAAGCACACCGAACGGGACATAGCCGCGACAAAGTGCGAGTACGCGATCAACCAAGTCCCCCGCGACGACAGCAAACTCATCGAACGGGACCTAGCAGCGGCAAAGTACGAGTAAGCGCTCGACCATGTCCCGCACGGTGGCACATAGAACGCCGAGCGGGGCCCGGGCTGCGGCGGAGTATGAATCCGCACTCAGCCAAGTCCCTCGAAACTCTCCCGCTACTCGACGCCCACGCGCGTTCGGCAACAGTCACATACCACCCATCTCCGCACGCCCGAAGGCCGACCCGCGCCCACCACTACACACGACTGATCAACCGTGGGACCCCACAGCGCCGACCGCGTGTGACACCTTGGCCAACTCGCACCTGACGACAGCGAACCGACCGAGCGGGACCTAGCCTCGGCAAAACACGGGCGGGTAAGCCCTCTACCCGGTCCCGCCCGACAACAGCAAGCACACCAAACGGGACATAGCTGCGACAAAGTGCGAGTACGCACTCAGCCAGGCCCCGCCCGGCGACAGCGGACTGATTGGGCGGGACCTGGCAGCGGCAAAGTACGAGTACGCGCTCGACCATGTCCCGCACGGTCGCACATAGAACGCCGAGCGGGGCCAAGTCGCACCTGACGACAGCGAACTCATCGAACGGGACCTGGCAGCGGCAAAGTACGAGTACGCCCTCAACCAGATCCCGTCCGACGACAGCAAGTTCGCCGAACGGGACACGGCTGCGACAAAGTGCGAGTACGCACTCAGCCAAGTCCCACGCGACGTCCGCGAACACATCGAACGGGTCGTAGCCACAGCAAGCATGGACAGGCCCCCAAACCTGGTTCCGCTCAACGACAGCAAGTTCGCCGAACGGGACATGGGTGAGACAAAGTGCGAGTGCCCACTCAGCCAGGCCCCACGCGACAACAGCAAACTCATCGAACGGGACCTAGCAGCGGCAAAGTGCGAGTAAGCGCTCGACCATGTCCCGCACTGTGGCACATAGAACGCCGAGCGGGGCCTGACTGCGGCGGAGTATGAATCCGCACTCAGCCAAACACCTTCTCCCGCTCCACGACGCCTCGCGCGCGTTCGGCAACAGTCGCTTGCTGCTCACTTCCGCACGTACCAAGGGCGACTACCCACGACTGGTCAACCGTGGGATCCCTCGGCGCCGAACCGCGTGTGCCACCCTGACCAAGTCGCACCTGACGACAGCGAACTTATCGAGCGGGACCTGGCAGCGGGGAAGCCCGGGTAAGCCCTCCACCTGGTCCCGTCCGACGACAGCAAGCACACCGAACGGGACATAGCTGCGACAAAGTGCGAGTACGCGCTCAACCAAGTCCCACGCGACGGCCGTGAACACATCGAACGGGACGTAGCCACAGCAAACCTGGCCAGCCCCCCAACCTGGCACCGCTCAACGACAGCAAGCACGCCGAAGGGACATGGCTGCGACAAAGTGCGAGTACGCGCTCAACCAGGTCCCACTCGACGACAGCAAACTCACCGAACGAGACCTAGCAACGGCAAAGCACGGGTAAGGCCTCTAACTGGTCCCGTCCGACGACAGCAAGCACACCGAACGGGACATAGCTGCGACAAAGTGCGAGTACGCGCTCAACCAGGTCCCACTCGACGACAGCGAACTCATCGAACGGGACCTAGCAGCGGCAAAGTACGGGTAAGGCCTCTACGTGGTCCCGTTCGATGACAGCAAGCACACCGGACGGGACGTGGCTGCGACAAAGTGCGAGTGTGCGCTCAGCCAGGTCCCGTTTGACGCGAGAGTCTCGTTGGGTGGGACCTGGCTGGGTGTAGGGGCGGTTGCGGCCCCAGAGGCGATAGGGCTGGGGGAGTTGGTCCGGGTTGAAGGTGGGTGTTGCGTCGGCCGGAGCCTGTCGGGCTCGGTGAGCGTGGCTTCGTCCGGGCTTGGGGGTTGGGTTTGGGACCGGTTAGGTCAGGGGTGGGGGTGGCCGTTGGATTCGGGGGTGGGAGGGCCGCCGGCGTGGGCGTATTCGGAGAGGGCGGCGGCGAGGGAGTGGGGGACTCGGGCGTGGACTCGGGTGCCGCCCTCCTCGTGGGTGGAGTCGATGATGCGGCCGTCGGCGTGGATTCGGGCGAGGAGGTCGCCTCGGCTGTAGGGCAGCAGGATGCTGATCTCGGCGTCCAGGCCGCCGAGCACCTCGGCGAGGCGTTCGCGCAACGCGTCGATGCCGAGACCGGCGCGCACGGAGACGTAGGCCGCGTCGGGGAGCTGGCCGCGCAGGCGGGTGAGGGCCATCGGATCGAGGGCGTCGATCTTGTTGACCACCAGCAGTTCCGGCGGCGCGGAGGTGCCCTGTTCCTTGATCACGTCGGTGATCACCTCGCGGACCGCCTTGATCTGCTCGGCGGGCAGCGCGTCGGAACCGTCGACCACGTGCAGCAGCAGGTCGGCGCCGGTGACCTCCTCCAGCGTCGACCGGAAGGCCTCGACCAGCTGGGTCGGCAGGTGCCGGACGAAACCGACGGTGTCGGTGAACACGACCTCGCGACCGTCGTCGAGATCGGCGCGACGGGTGGTCGGGTCCAAGGTGGCGAACAGCGCGTCCTGCACCAGGAGTCCGGCGCCGGTGAGCGCGTTCATCAGGCTGGACTTGCCCGCGTTGGTGTAGCCGACGATCGCGACCGACGGGATGCCACTGGAGCTGCGGCGGGCCCGCATGGTGTCGCGCGCGGTCTTCATCTCGCGGATCTCGCGGCGCAGCTTGGCCATCCGCTCGCGGATGCGGCGACGATCGGTTTCGATCTTCGTCTCACCGGGACCACGCAGGCCCACGCCGCCGTTGCTGCCGGCCCGGCCACCGGCCTGCCGGGACATGGACTCACCCCAGCCGCGCAGTCGCGGCAGCATGTATTCCATCTGCGCGAGCGCGACCTGCGCCTTGCCCTCGCGGGAGGTGGCGTGCTGGGCGAAGATGTCGAGGATCAGCGCGGTCCGGTCGATCACCTTGACCTTGACCACCTTCTCCAGCGCGGTCAGCTGCGCGGGGGTGAGCTCACCGTCGCAGATGACGGTGTCGGCGCCGGTTTCGAGCACCACGGCCCGCAGCTCCTCGGCCTTGCCGGAACCGATGTAGGTGGCCGGGTCCGGCTTGTCGCGGCGCTGGATCAGCCCTTCGAGCACCTCGGAACCGGCGGTCTCGGCGAGCGCGGCCAGCTCGGTCATGCTCGCGTCGGCCTGCGCGGCGCTGCCCGTGGTCCAGACGCCGACCAGCACGACCCGTTCCAGGCGCAGCTGCCGGTACTCGACCTCGGTGATGTCGGTGAGTTCGGTGGACAGTCCGGCGACGCGCCGCAGCGAGCTGCGTTCGTCGAGCTGCATCTCGCCGACCGTCGGTTCGGCGGACGTCCAGCCACCGGAGCGCTTCATCCGCGCGGCGTGCTCGGCGACGACATCACCGGTTACGGCGTCGTCGGCCCCAGCGCCGTCAGCGGCGGCGTCGAGCTGGATGTCGTCATCGGCCGTCTCGGTGAAGTCGTCGGCCGGAGTGAATTCGTATGTCTTGGATTTCGTCATCAAACCTCATCGATTGCTATCGGGACTGGCAGAAAGACCGCTCCCCCGGTAAGCAGATCGACATCATCGTTGGCACTTGGTTGTGTGCCGGTGTCCCCTCAGATTACGCCCATCACGGTTCCCTACCGCCGGAGCGCGGTCAAGCGAGTTTCGCCGGCGGGCAGTCGTCCAGGCAGTCAGAGGTGCTGCCACCAGCCCTCGGCGATGGCGCCCGACGCGACGAGTACCGACGGGCCGCGCAGCCAGGCGGTGCCGTTGGCCAGGCCGACGGTGACCTCGCCGCCGGGGATGCGGACGCGGACCTCACCGGTGCCGGTGCCGATATCGAAGCCTTCGCGCGCCAGCGCGGCTGCCGCCGCGGCGACGGTTCCGGTTCCGCAGGAACGGGTTTCGCCGACGCCGCGTTCGTAGACGCGCATGTCGACGGAGCCGTCGGCGAGCGCGGTCACGATTTCCACGTTGACGCCGTGCGGGAAGAGGTCGGGGTCGTAGCCGGGGGGCACGGACAGGTCGAGCTTGGCCAGCCCGTCGGCGGACAGCTCGGGGACAACGCAGGCCAGGTGCGGATTGCCGACATCGATGCCGATGCCGGAGTACGCCCAGCCCGCGACGGTAGCGGTGGATTCGCCCAGCTCGCGCACGACGCCCATGTCCACGGTGACCATGTCCACCGTGACGTCGCCGTCGACCGAACCGGCGGAATGCACGACGACCGGCCTGCCCCCGGCGCGGCTGCCGACCACGAACTCGCGCGCGCTCTCCAGACCGGAAGACACCAGGTAGTGCGCGAACACGCGCACCCCGTTGCCGCACATCTCGGCGATCGAACCGTCGGCGTTGCGGTAATCCATGAACCAGTCGGTCTCGCTCACCGCGGGCGGCAGCTCCGCGAGCACGCCCGCGGCCCGCAAGGCACCGGCCCGAGCCACCCGCAGCACACCGTCGGCCCCGAGGCCGCGCTGCCGATCGCACAGCGCGCTGATCCGCTCGGCGGTCAACTCCAGCTGAACCTCGAGGTCAGGCAGCACCACGAAATCGTTCTGGGTGCCGTGCCCCTTGGTGAACTCGATATCCGACACGTACGCGTTCTCCCTAACTACTCGTCATTTAGCAAACGTCCGGCGCTGCCGGGAAATTTCGTAGAGCGCGACCGCGGCGGCCGAGGGCGCGCCGAGCGAGCTCGCGGTGCCGCCCATCGGAATGTGCACCATGTCGTCGCAGGCGTCGGCCCAGGCGGCGCTCATTCCGCTGGTCTCGTTGCCGACGACGAGGATGGTGGCCTCGGTGAAGTCGTGGTCGTAGGCCGCGCGCGGCCCGTTCTCGTCGGTGCCGACGATCCGGGTGGGAATCCCGCGCCGCACCTGCCGATCCCGGAACTCCAGAACCTGGGCGGCGCCGGCCGCGCGCAGCACCGGCATCGCGAACAGCGAACCGGTGGAGGCGCGCACCGCCTGCGGGTCGTACTGGTCGGCGCCGTGCCCGGTGACGATCACCCCGCTGGCGCCGAACGCGTCGGCCGAACGGATCAGCGTGCCGAGGTTGCCCGGTGAGTTCGGGCGGTCGAACACGACGACCACGGGCGCGTCCTCCCCCGGCTCCCCCGGTTCGAAGGTGTCGAGCTCCTGCTGCCGCGACACCGCGACCGCCACCAATTCCGGTATGCCGCCGGCCTTTTCCCCCAGCTCGGCCATCAGTTCCGGCACCAGGCCGACCTGCGGCACGTCGCTGGTGTCCAGCACCTCCCTGGCCCAACTGGACAAGTCGGGAGTCCCGAGGCGGTAGAGCAGCGTCTCCAACGGCCAGTCGTTGGCCACGGCCTGGGTGATCGGGCGCACGCCCTGCACCAGGAAGCGCCCGTCGCGATGACGTTTGGTCCGGTTGTTCAGGTACGCCTGCCACACCTGGACCGAGGCATTGCGGGTGCTCACACGTCGGGTCACTGCGGAGTCCGTTCTTTCTCGTCGAGCAGGGCGAGCGCGGTCGCCACCAGATCGGGGGCGGCGCCGTCCACCCAGTGCACCCGGGGGTCGCGCCGGAACCAGGAGCGCTGCCGTCGAACGTAGCGCCGGGTGCCGATGAGGGTGCGTTCTTGCGCGTGCTTCAAGTCGTATTCGTTGTCGAGGTAGGACAGGACTTGTGCGTATCCGATGGCGCGCCGGGCGGTGACGCCGTCGCGCAGGCCGTGGTCGAGCAGGCCGCGGACCTCGTCGACGAGTCCGGCGGCGAACATCAGCTCGGTGCGGCGTTCGATCCGCTCGTCCAGGGCGGCGGTGTCCCGGTCGACGCCGATGATCACGGTGCCCCAGCGCGGCGTGCCGATCTCCGGAGCGGACGCGGCGAACGGCTGACCGGTGAGTTCGACGACCTCGAGCGCGCGCACCATGCGGCGTCCGTCGGTGGGCAGGATGGTGGCCGCCGCGGCCGGATCGGCGGCGCGCAGCGCGGCGTGCACGGCATCGACTCCGCCCTCGGCGAGCACGGCTTCCCAGCGGGCGCGCACGGCCGGGTCGGTGGCCGGGAACTCCCATTTGTCCAGCAGCGCTTGCACATACATCATCGAGCCGCCGACGATCACCGGGACACGACCGCGCGCCATGATGTCGGCCACGTCCGCGCCGGCCGCGTCCTGGTAGGCCGCGACGGTCGCGGTTTCGGTCACGTCGAGCACGTCGAGTTGGTGATGCGGAATGCCCCGCCGCTCTTCGACGGTGAGCTTCGCGGTGCCGACATCCATGCCGCGGTAGAGCTGCATCGCGTCGATGTTGACGATCTCACCGCCGAGTCGTTCGGCCAGTTCGAGGCCGAGGTTCGATTTGCCGGTCGCGGTCGGGCCGACAACGGCGATCGGGGTGATGCCGGGATCGCTCACGACTCGGCCCCGCGGTGCGCGGCGAGATCGCGTGCCGCACGCGCGTGATCGGGTCGCCGGGAGCTCGCGACAACCAGCTTCGAGGCGAACCAGGCCGGTGCGCGCCCCCGGTCCGATGCCCTGGCGCCTGCACTCATGCGGACTCCGCCGGTCGCCACAGACTCACGTCGTAACCGACGCCGAACGGAGCGTCCTGGTAGAGCGTCTCGACCACCGGATCGGTGTCGAACAAGCCGGCGAGGACCTGATACGCGGCCCGGCCGGACAGCGCCAATTCCGCGCACAACTCGAGATCCAGGGCACGTAGTCCGGCCCGGTCTCCCGCGGCCAGCGCACGGTCCACCTCGGCCTGCACCGCGGGAGCCCGCTCGTCGAGATACCCGGGAGCCTTCAGGGACAACGTCGCCGCACCATCGGCGATCACGAGCACACCGTTCCGCTCGTCTGAATTGTCTAATTCCGCGCGTAGTTTCGCGCCGAGTTCGAAGCAGCAAGCCACCGGAGTGTCCTCGGCCACAACGCGAACCTCGGCACGCACGCCCGGCGCCACCTGCCCCCGCAACCATCCAGCGATCAACACCGGCAGCGGATGCTGGGGATCCGGCTCCCCCGACGCGTCCGGCGACAGCGCGACCCGCACATCCGCGCCGAAGCCGCGGAACGTCCCGACGGCCTCGGGGCCGAACACCTGGTCGGCGGCTCCCGTGCCGAGCACTGTCCAGCGGTCTGTCACTCCCGCAAGCCTTTCCGCGGCGGCCAGCACGGCCGCCCGCAGCACCGCCCGCGGATCGTCGGATCGGCCGGGAATCGCGCCCGTCGCACCGCCGCAGAGCTCGGGCACCAGGATCGGCGGCGACGGGACCAGGGCGGCAATCGAGAACACGGGACAACCGTAACCGTTCCGCACGCCGCCCCTACGCACCGCGGGTACCGCCCGGGTTCGAGTGTCTCTGCCGCAAAGCTGGTCGAGATTGATACTGTTCGATGAGCTACAACCCAGGTCATCAGGGGTTGCAATCCCCGAGATTCCTGCACGTGAAGGCCTGGGTCGATGGTCACAAGCGCTCGGACCGGGTTCAATGGGATGAGCTAGGGCGTAACCAGGCAGCCGTGACGCGCGGCAGGGACGAGGAGCAATGACCGACAGCAACGGAACCGCGAAAGCCAGCCCCGGCGCGATGCCGCGCTCTTCCGGTGCCCCGAAACCCGGCGGCTCGGTCCAGCCTCCCAAGCCGCACGCGACGCCGGGCCAGACCCAGCATCCGCATCCCGTCGTGCCCACCACCTCCGATCCCAGCGCCTGGGGCCGGGTCGACGACGACGGCACCGCCTGGGTGCAGACCGCCGACGGCGAACGTCAGGTCGGCTCCTGGCAGGCCGGTGACGCCGCCGAGGGGCTGGCCCACTTCGGCCGCCGGTTCGACGACCTGGCCACCGAGGTCGCGCTGCTGGAAGCCCGCCTCGCGGCAGGCGCGGACGCGCGCAAGACCAAGGCCGCCGCCGTCGCCCTCGCCGAATCGCTGCCCACCGCCGCCGTCATCGGCGACATCGATGGCCTGGCCAAGCGCCTGGCCGCGATCGCCGAACACTCCGAAGAGGCTGCCGCACAGGCCAAGGAGGAGAAGGACAAGGCGCGCCACGAGCACACCGAACGCAAGGAAATGCTGTGTGCCGAGGCGGAGAAGATCGCCGCCGAGTCCACCCAGTGGAAGGCCGCGGGCGATCGGCTGCGCGAGATCCTCGACGAGTGGAAGTCGATCCGCGGCGTGGACCGCAAGGTCGACGACGCGCTGTGGAAGCGCTACTCGAAGGCACGCGAGGCGTTCAACCGCAGGCGCGGTGCGCACTTCGCCGAACTCGACCGGGAACGCGCGTCGGCGAAGACGCGCAAGGAAGAGCTGTGCGTGCGCGCCGAGGAGCTGTCCGGCTCGACCGACTGGGTCGGCACCGCGGGCATCTTCCGCGACCTGCTGGCCGAATGGAAGGCCGCGGGCCGGGCGCCGCGCGAGGCCGACGAGGCGCTGTGGCGGCGGTTCAAGAGCGCTCAGGACGTGTTCTTCGCCGCCCGCAACGCCGCCGTCACCGAACGCGACGCCGAGTTCGACACGAACGCCGCCGCCAAGGAAGAGCTGCTGGCGGCCTACGAGCACATCGACCCGGCCAACGGCCTGGAGGCCGCTCGCGCGTCGCTGCGTGAGCTGCAGGACAAGTGGGACGCCATCGGCAAGGTCCCGCGCGAACGCATGCAGGAGCTGGAAGGCAAGCTGCGCGCCATCGAGAAGCGGGTCCGCGACGCGGTCGACGCGCAGTGGCGGCGGACCGATCCGGAGGCGATGGCGCGGGCCGCCCAATTCCGTGAGCGGGTAGCGCAATTCGAGGAGCAGGCGGCCAAGGCCCAGGCGGCGGGCAAGGCGCGCGACGCGGAGAAGGCGCTGGAACAGGCCAAGCAGTGGCGGGAGTGGGCCGAGGCCGCGGAGGGCGCGGTCACCAACCGCTAGCGACCCGCACGGCGGCACCGATCGCCGAAGCCGCACACGTCCTGACGCGTCGCATACCGAATTGCATGCGATTCGGTATGCGTCTCGTCAGATGGTGTGCGGGTGATCCGTGCCGCGCATGTCGATCCGGCGAATCCCACGAACAGGTGGCGTCCAGGAGTCGTGCGCCCGCTCGCGAACGGCGTGATGCACCCGCGGAAGTTGAACCGCTACTTCACTTTTCGCCGGTGAGGCGACGGCGGTCGCGCTCCTCGGCGGCGGCCGACGCGTTGCGGCGCTGCTCTTCCGCCGCCAGTTGCAACGCGGTGCGACTCCAGACCACGCGGATCCAGTGGAACGTCAACACGATCGCCGCGATGGTGCCCAGGATGAGCCCGATGGCCGGGCCGGCGCCGTGGTAGTTGTTGATGCCGGGCGTCTGCCGGTGCCAGATCGAGAAGACGCCGAACACGCTGGTGATCGCCGTGCCCGCGACCGCGATCCAGGCCAGGAACCAGCGCCGGGTCATCAGCGCGAGCGTCGAGAAGCCGACCCCGAAGACGACCAGGAACCAGACGAAGATCCGCGACGGCAGCCCGATGTGCTCCATCCGCGCGGCCTCGGTGCCGAGCAGCACGTCGAACCCGCGCGCGCCGCCGGCATGCGGCAGCACCAGCGAGAGCAACAGGACGAACACCGCACCGGCCACCACCATGGCGCGCACGCCGGGATCGATCTCGCCGGCGATGCGCCGTTCCACCGCATCGAGATCATCGCGGAACTGTTCGAAGTTGCTGCTCTCGACCGAGTTCACTGAACCCTCGTTTCGTTCGGCTGGTTCGTGGTTCGCTGCTGTGCCCGCGTCCACTGTGCCATCACCGGGTTCCGGTGCCGCGGCCGACCCACTACCGCCGGTAGTAGGTTTGCGCTCGGGTTCCGCGCCACCGGCCACGAAGCCGTCTTCGCCGGGCTTGTCGTTCACGCCGCCCCCTCGATCCTCGGTTCCGGCTTGCGCGCACCGGCGCCGCGCTCGATCGGCCCGGCGCTCGAACCGCCTTCATGACCGAGTACGCCGACGGTGTCCGAGCTTCGCGCACTCATGCGCCGCAACCGGTCGAACAGCCGGCGGCCGCGACCGGTTCCGGCGCGGGCGCGCCGATGCGGGGCAGTCCGAGGCCGACGCCGATCGGCTCGGTCTTCGGGGTGACGCCGCGTTCGTGCGCGTCGCCGGCGGCGGTGCGCCGATGCGACTTGATCGGCGAGTCGGCGATCAGGTGATGCGGCGCGGCCTCGGTGATGTCGACGGTGACGATGTCGCCGGGACGGATCGGCTCCGGCGTGCCGCCCGGCCGGAAATGCACCAGCCTGCCGTCCCTGGCGCGACCGCTCATCCGCGCGGTGGCGGCGTTCTTCTTGCCCGCGCCGTCGGCGACCAGCAGTTCGACCTCGGTGCCGATGAGCGCCAGGTTCGCCGCCAGCGAGACTTCCTCCTGCAACGCGATGAGCCGCATATAACGTTCCTGCACAACGGCTTTCGGCAGCTGATCGGGCATGTCCGCGGCCGGCGTCCCGGGCCGCTTGGAGTACTGGAAGGTGAACGCGCTGGTGAACCGCGCCTGCCGGACCACGTCCAGGGTCTCCTGGAAGTCCTCCTCGGTCTCCCCCGGGAACCCGACGATGATGTCGGTGGTGATCGCCGCGTGCGGCATGACCGCCCGCACCTTCTCGATGATGCCCAGGAAGCGCGCCTTGCGGTAGGAGCGGCGCATCGACTTGAGCACCTTGTCCGAGCCGGACTGCAACGGCATGTGCAGCTGCGGGCAGATGTTCGGCGTCTCGGCCATCGCCTCGATCACGTCGTCGGTGAACTCGGCCGGGTGCGGGGAGGTGAAGCGCACGCGCTCCAGGCCGTCGATGTCGCCGCACGCACGCAACAGCTTGGCGAACGCGCCGCGATCGCGCGTCTCCGCCGGGTCGGCGAACGAGGCGCCGTAGGCGTTCACGTTCTGCCCGAGCAGCGTCACCTCCAGCACGCCCTGGTCGACCAGGGCCTGCACCTCGGCGAGCACGTCACCGGGACGACGGTCCACCTCCTTGCCACGCAGCGACGGAACGATGCAGAAGGTGCAGGTGTTGTTGCACCCCACCGAGATCGACACCCAGCCCGAGTACGCGGACTCGCGCTTGGCCGGCAGGCTCGACGGGAACGCCTCCAGCGACTCCAGGATCTCCACCTGCGCCTCGGCATTGTGCCGCGCGCGTTCCAGCAGGACCGGCAGCGAGCCGATGTTGTGCGTGCCGAACACCACGTCCACCCACGGCGCCTTGCGCACCACCGTGCCGCGGTCCTTCTGCGCCAGGCAGCCGCCGACGGCGATCTGCATGCCGGGCTGGTCGGCCTTGATCGACGCCAGATGGCCGAGCGTGCCGTAGAGCTTGTTGTCCGCGTTCTCCCGCACCGCGCAGGTGTTGAGCACGACCAGGTCGGCCGTCGCCCCCGGCGCGGCCTTCACGTAGCCCGCGTCCTCCAGGAGTCCGGACAAGCGTTCGGAGTCGTGCACGTTCATCTGGCAGCCGAAGGTGCGTACCTCATAGCTGCGAGCGCCGTCTGCGGGGAGCTGGTCGGGGTTCAACACCGCCTGTCCGATCGAATCCACGCGTCCAGAGTACGGGCAGCGGCAACCCCAATTTTAGGGGCATAGGCCTCGGGAACGCGCCGCCAAACGGCGGCACGTTTGGCGTCGGCCCGCTCACTTGTGGCAGCGGGCGTCCTCGCACACACCTACGCTGATCAGGCACGCTGCGTCGGCGCAGCGCCCGCCCAGGCGTTCGACGGGCGCGATTCGGACGAACCGGACGAGAGCGTTAACGGGACGTGTCTGCTCGGCGCGGCAAAACGGTGTGTCGCCGAAACTCGGGCAAATCCGCATTTTGCCTTTACAGTCTTGGACCATGACCGACGACGCCGCCGCGCCCGATACAACCGGGAACGCTTCAACCGGGGACGCCAGCGCCGCCAGCGCGCCGATGATCTCGATGCGCAACGTGCAAAAGCACTTCGGTGAACTTCACGTCCTGCGCGATATCGACCTGGAAGTCCCCAAAGGACAGGTAGTCATTGTTCTCGGGCCCTCCGGTTCCGGGAAATCGACGCTGTGCCGCACTATCAACCGCCTCGAACCCATCGACTCCGGTGACATCGCCATCGACGGTGTCCCCCTGCCCGCCGAAGGCCGCGGACTCGCCGCGCTGCGCGCCGACGTCGGCATGGTTTTCCAATCGTTCAACCTCTTCGCGCACAAGACGATCGTGGAGAACGTCATGCTCGCGCCGATGAAGGTCCGCAAGATCAAGAAGGACGCGGCGCACACCCACGCCATGGAACTGCTGAACCGGGTCGGCATCGCCAACCAGGCCGACAAGTACCCGGCCCAGCTCTCCGGTGGCCAGCAGCAGCGCGTCGCCATCGCCCGCGCACTGGCGATGAACCCCAAGGTGATGCTGTTCGACGAGCCGACCTCGGCGCTGGACCCGGAAATGGTCCAGGAAGTGCTCGACGTGATGGTCTCGCTGGCCAAGGACGGGATGACCATGCTGGTCGTCACCCACGAGATGGGCTTCGCCCGTCGCGCGGGCAACCGCGTCCTGTTCATGGCCGACGGCCAGGTGGTGGAGGACACCGAACCAGAGGTCTTCTTCACCGCGCCGAAGTCCGATCGTGCCAAGGACTTCCTCGGCAAGATTCTGAGCCACTGAAACATAGAGATCGACCCGCTGCGCCCGTGCCGAACCCTTGGCCGGCCTTGTGCCAAGACCACGGCCAGCAAACCCAGGAGAGGGAGAAGGAAACTCGATGAGGATCAACCGTGCTCTGCGACTCGGAATCGGCGCGATCGCGCTGACCGTCGTCG
This sequence comes from Nocardia sp. NPDC056564, assembly GCF_042793755.1. Taxonomy (NCBI): domain Bacteria; kingdom Bacillati; phylum Actinomycetota; class Actinomycetes; order Mycobacteriales; family Nocardiaceae; genus Nocardia; species Nocardia sp. NPDC056564. The sequence goes on along the minus strand of NZ_JBHTUR010000002.1, from coordinate 638,777 downwards.
CCGCGACCGCCACCGCGTGTGGCGGCGGTGACAGCAAGTCGGCCCTGGATCACGCCAAGGACGGCAAGCTCACCATCGGCATCAAGTTCGACCAGCCCGGCCTCGGGCTGCGCAACAAGGACGGGTCCTACAGCGGCTTCGACGTCGAGGTCGCCAAGTACGTGGCGGGCAAGCTCGGGGTGAAGCCGGAAGGCATCACGTTCAAGGAATCGCCGTCCGCCCAGCGCGAGACGCTGATCGAGAACGGCCAGGTCGACTACGTCGTGGCCAGCTACTCGATCAACGACGCCCGCAAGCAGAAGGTCGACTTCGCCGGCCCGTACTACGTTGCCGGACAGTCGTTCCTGGTGCGTGCCGACAACACCGACATCGGCAGCCCGGAGTCGCTGAAGGGCAAGAAGGTCTGCTCGGTGAAGGGCTCCACGCCCGCACAGAACATCGAGAAGAACTTCAAGGACACCCAGCTGCAGGCCAACGACACCTACTCGCTGTGCCTGGAAGGCCTGCGCGCGGGTTCGTGGGACGCCGTGACCACCGATGACATCATCCTGGCCGGCTACGCGGCGCAGAGTACCGGCGCGTTCAAGGTCGTCGGCAAGCCGTTCACCAAGGAGAACTACGGCATCGGCCTGAAGAAGGGCGACAAGGAACTCCGCGACAAGATCAACGACGCGATCGAGGCGATGTTCGCCGACGGTTCCTGGAAGAAGGCCTTCGACGCGAGCGTCGGCGGATCCGGATACCAGGCGCCCGAGCCGCCGAAGGTCGACCGGTACTGAGTTCTACCCCGCACGGGTGGCCCGACGTCACCGGGCCGGGCCGCCCGCCGCACTCCCCTGAAAATCGAGACCCGATGGGAGGGACACGGACGCCGTGTTCGACCTGATCTCGAGGTATGACGATCAAATCCTCGACGCCTTCTGGGTGACCATCAAACTGACCGTCCTTTCGGCGGTCGGCGCGCTGATCCTGGGCACTTTAGTCGCCGCGCTGCGTGTGTCCCCCGTACCGATCGCCCGCGCGGTAGGCACCGCCTACGTCACCATTTTCCGCAACACCCCGCTCACGCTGATCATCGTCTTCATGTCGCTGGGCCTCTACACCACGATGGGCTGGAAGCTCGCCGGCGAGGGACCGGATTCGGTCGCGCAGAACAACTTCCGCTACGCCATCGTCGGACTCAGCATCTACACCGCGGCGTTCGTCTGTGAATCCCTGCGCTCCGGCATCAACACCGTGGCAATGGGCCAGTCGGAGGCGGGTCGCTCGCTCGGCCTGACCTTCAGCCAGAATCTGCGGCTCATCGTGCTGCCGCAGGCCTTCCGGGCAGTCATCGCCCCGCTCGGCAGCGTGCTCATCGCGCTGACCAAGAACACGACGATCGCCTCCGCCATCGGCGTGGTCGAGGCCGCGTTCTTGATGGCCGACATCAACGAGAACGCCGCAGACGTCATCTCCGTCGGCGCCATTTTTGCCCTCGGCTTCGTCATCCTGACCCTGCCGACCGGCCTGCTCTTCGGCTGGCTCGCCAAACGATTCGAGGTCGCACGATGACTGCTGCGCCTTCGGTGCTGTTCGACGCACCAGGCCCCCGCGGACGCCTTCGGCACCATGTCTACTCGGTCGTCGTTATCGTCGCCGTGGCATCGTTTCTGTGGGTGCTCTACAGCGGCTTCGCCGACAAGGGACAGTTCACCGCCGAGAAGTGGAAACCGTTCCTCGACCTCCAGGTCTGGGAGACGTACCTGCTGCCCGGCCTGAAGGGCACCGTCGTCGCCGCACTGTTGTCGATCGTGTTCGCGCTGGTGATCGGCATGATCTTCGGCATTCTGCGGTTGTCCGAACATCGCGTGGTGCGGGCGGTCGCAGGCACGATCGTCGAGGTGGCACGCGCCATTCCGGTGCTGATCCTGATGATCTTCCTGTACTTCACGTTCGCGAAGTACCAGGTGTTCAAATCGGACGATCTGGCGCTGGCCGCCGTGGTGATCGCGCTGACCATCTACAACGGCTCGGTCGTCGCGGAGATCGTGCGAGCGGGCATTCGCTCGCTGCCGAAGGGACAGACCGAGGCCGCGGTGGCCTTGGGCATGCGCAAGAACCAGCTGATGCGGCTGATCCTGCTCCCGCAGGCGATCACCGCCATGCTCCCCGCGCTGATCTCCCAAATGGTTGTCGCCCTGAAGGATTCGGCACTGGGTTACCAGATCACCTACGTCGAGATCGTTCGCTCCAGCCAGCAGCTCGGCTCGGCCGAACAGAACACGATCCCCAGCCTCATGGTGATCGCTATCGTCATGGTCGTGCTCAACAGCGCCCTGACCCAGGCGGCCACCCGCCTGGAACGGCGCTTGCGCACACGTAAGAAGGGCAAGGGCGGCGGCGCCGTGGTCGGGACGGAATCGGTACTCACCGACGCCGCACCCGGCATGGACCTCACCAAGAAGTAACAGCCCGACCCCGACGCGATGCGGCGGTGCCTTGGACGCGGTAATCCGCTCCAGCGCACCGCCGTTCGCGTTGAATGCCGCGTTCCGCCGCAGGTCGGAGTGCGCGCTTCGGCATTCCGATGAGTCTGAGAAGTCCGATGGAACCGATCGCAACGCTGATGCGTCAAACCTTCTGAAGAACAACTCAGAGGGGGCGCGGGCAGGCGGGGGCTGTCCGAGTCAGGTTCGTTGCCAGCACGATCATCCATCAAAGGTAGAGCTATGCGGTATGCCAGTTCAGTTCGCAAACAACCATCCTCGACAACAAGGGTGATGGCAGGCACTTTGACAGTTGCCTGCATGGGGGCATTGGTTGCGCTGGTCGGCACCGGGGTCGCTTCCGCGAGGCCCGAAAACTGCACCGACACAATCGATTCCAGAAAGATATCAGTGAACACGGTGTGCAGTTCTGGCTCAGGGTGGCACCGAGCGGTAGCGGTTTGCGAAGATCCCGGCACGGGGGAACGGTCGTTCCAATACGGGGAATGGGAAGAAGCAACCACGGTATCGCGGGCATTCTGCCGGGGAGCACAGTACGTGTCCTCCAGCGGCCTCGATACGAAGAATTAGGGGGAAACAGCACATGCGCATCAAATATCTCGCCGCCATCGGCATCTTCGCCGCCACTTCGGTCGCACAGATTCTCGGCTCACCGTCTGCCGCCGCAGGAACGCCGACAGATTGCGTTACGAAATTGATCGGACGAGGCGCGATCGTCACGTGCGGAAACTCGAACGGCGGGAGCTATCGAGCCACCGCGATATGCATCAGCATCGATGGCACACAGGAAGTTCCACGCACCGCGCCGATCTGGGTACAAAATGGGGCGTCCATGGTGACCTGCCCCGAATTCACTATCGAGACGCATCCCGGAGTAGAGACCAGGGACTACTGAGCACGACTGGCAAGAGGTCACCGGTTCGGATTCGGATAGACGACTCGGCGGTGTGCTGGAAGCGGTAATGCGCTCCAGTGCACCGCCGTGTGCGTTGCTGGAGACTGCGCCGATGCTTTGGTCGAAGCGGCGTGACCTCGTGGTGCCCTGTCTTCGGGGGATGGCGTGAGGATTGGGGGCGGGTGGGTGTCGGAGGGGGCGGCTAGCATCGCTGGGGTGTGGGTCGGGCGAAGGGTTTCCGGGGTTCTGGCGTTTGTTGTGCTGCTTGCTGTAGTTGTGGGGACGGCTTGGGAGCAGCAGCCGCGGGGGTATCGGGGGGAAGCGGCGGCGGGGGACGTTTTCAGTGCGGAGCGGGCGTTTCGGGTGGTGCGGGAGATTGCGCAGCGGCCGCATCCGGTGGGGACGGCGGAGCACGATCGAGTTCGGGATCATCTGGTCGGTGCGTTGCGCGAGCTCGGGGTGGATACCGAGATCCAACAGGGGGTCGGGCGGTATCCGGGGTCGCTGCGGCGGGATGTGGTGGGGATGGCGCGGGTGGCGAACATCGTCGCCCGGATACCGGGGACGGATTCGACCGGGACGGTTTTCCTGACGGCGCACTATGATTCCGTCGCTTCGGGGCCCGGCGCGAACGACGACGGGGTCGGGGTGGCGGCCGTGCTGGAAGCGGTGCGGGCGCTGCGGGCGGGCGGCACCGCGTTGCGCAATGACGTGGTGGTGCTGCTGACCGATGCGGAGGAGACAGGGCTGCTCGGGGCGGAGGCGTTCGTCGCGTCGGGCAAGGACGGCCGGGCCAACGGTGTGGTCGTCAACCACGAGGCACGCGGGGCGGGCGGGCCGGTGCTGCTGTGGCGGACCACCCATCCCGACAGCTCGCTGGTCGACGCCGTCCGCAAGGTCGCGCCGTATCCGAACACGGACTCGTTGACCACGACGTTGGCGGGCGCGCAGACCGGGAGCAATACCGACTTCGCCTCGTTCGAGCCGGGCGGGCTGCGGGTGCTCGACTGGGCCTATGCCGGTCGTAGCGCGTACTACCACAACATCTTCGACGATCCGGCGCACGTCGACCTGGCGACGATGCAGCAGATGGGTGACAACAGTCTCGCGCTGGTCAAGGAGTTCGGCGGCAAGGATCTCCGGGTCGAGGACGACGCCGATCGGTCGTTCTTCCAGCTGCCGTTCGGGCTCCTGGTGGTGCTGCCGTTCTGGGTGATCATGGCGCTCGCGGCGGCCACCGGCATTGCCGTCGCGGGGCTCAGCTGGCGGCTCCGGCGGGCCGGCGAGGCCAGTCTGCGGAAGATATTCGGTTCCGCCGCAACGGCTTTGGTCGCCGCCCCGCTGGCGACGGGCGCGGTGTACGGGCTGTGGGAAGTGGTGAAGATGATCCGGCCGGAATACCGGCCGCTGTTCGTCGATCCCTATCGGCCCGAGTTCTATTACGTGTCGATCCTCGTGTTGTCCGCCGCGGTTCTCCTGGCTTGGTACGCGATCGCGCGACGACTGTTCGGCACCACGGCCGCCATGGCCGGGCTGCTGTGCTGCCTGGCGGTATTGGGCGGAATCCTCGCGATCGTCGCGCCCGCCACCGCGCATGTGCTGGTCGTGCCCACCTTGGGTGCGACGGTCGGGGTGGCTGCCACCTTCGTGGTACCCGAACGATGGCGGCTGCCCGTGCTGACCATCTTCCTGGTACCGGCGGCGGTATTCCTCGGCAGCGCAACCTGGCCCGCGTTGCAGACCGGCATCACCACCGCCCCGTTCCTGGTCGCGCCCGCCGTGGTGCTGCTCGGCGGGCTGCTCCTGCTGCCTCTGGCCCAGGCATGGCCGGATCGGCGCGGCTGGGCGATTCCGTCGACCGCGTTCGCCGTGGCCGTCGCATTGGCCGCCACAGGTCTGGCGGTCGATCGTTTCGATGACCAGCATCCGCTGACCTCGCAGCTCGTGTACGCACTCGACGCCGACCGCAACGAGGCCCGCTGGCTGTCGCGGGACTCCCCCGATCGGTGGACCCGCAACTTCGTCGGCGAGAGCGCACCGAGCGGGCCGTTCGCTCAGCTCTGGCCGACCACCGTCGCCAGCGGCCCCGCACCGGCCGCCGAACTCTCGCCACCGACCGCCGAAATCCTCTCCGACACAACTGAATCCGGACAACGAACCGTCCATCTGCGCCTCCGTACCACGCGCGCCGCCACGAGCATCGCCCTGCGCTACGAGACGGCACCGACCGCCCTTCGGGTGGCCGGGCGCGACCTGACCCCGGTGCCGAAAACGGGCTTCCAGTTCTACGCCCCCGCACCCGACGGCGTCGACGTCGAACTGGTCGCGCCGGCCGGTCCCCTGTCGCTACAACTGGTCGACTACACCTGGCTCCCCGACTCCGGCATCCCGGCGTATCGAAATCCCCCGGGCGACATCTATTTCCGACAGGACAGTGCGGGCGCGGTCTTCGTCTCCATCCCGGGGCTGTGAGCTTCGCGACCCTATTCGTCCAGCTCGCTCAGCACCTGCAAGATCAAACCCCGGGCCTCCCGGCCATACACGGCCGCTCCCTTGAGCACCTCGAACATGCGGGCATACAACGCGCACTCGGCCGGCTGGGTGACCTGGATACCCGCGGTCGGCGTCTCGAGCGCGACCATCGCGTCGTCGAAGATCCAGAATCCGGTGGAACCGACCGCCTCGCGTTCGGTCATGAGCGGAATGATGCCGAGCGAGATGTTCGGCATCGACATCAGCTCCAGCAGCCGGCCCAGTTGTCCCGCTTGCACTTCCGCCGTGCCGAACCAGGTGCGCAGCGCCTGCTCCTCGAGCACGGCGACGAACCGCTTGCCACCGCGGTGCAACACCCGCTGCCGATCCATGCGGACCGCGACGGCTTCCTCGAGATCGTTGGGCGTTTCGAGGAAACGGATCCAGAACGACAGCATGGCCGCCGTGTACTCCGCCGTCTGGAACAGGCCGGGGATGACGTTGTGCTCGTAGATGCGGAACACCTTCGTCGCCTGGTACCGCTCGGGGGTGTGCGCGCCGAGCACTCGCTTCATGCCGGCCCGGCTCTGCCGCCGGTATTCGAGATAGGCCGAGTCGACCGCGCGCAAGGTCGCCATCAGATCGAGTTCCTGATCGACGGCGGCACAGACCCGGCACCAGGCGCTGATGTCTCGATCGGTCGGGAACTGCACGCCGTTCTCGATCTTGGACACCCGAGTGAAATGCTGACCGGTCTCCGCGCCGAGCTGACGGATGGTGATACCCGCGGCTTTGCGGATATCCCGCAGCCGGTTGCCGAGGGCCCGTCGAGCCTCCTGCGCGGAACTAGCTGGGCCGGTAGTCACGGTGTGGGATGGACAGCCGCCACACGGCCTCGAAGGCGTTGCGGCACAGCTGAATATCGTGCGGATCGAGGGAGGTGACCTGATCGGTGGCCACGCCGCCGCCCGCGTAGTGGAGGAAGATCACGAGCCGGTTGTCGAGCAGGTAGAAGTCGTTGCCGGGCATGGCGACCGAGGATGTCCGGCGCCGAGGCACCCAGCGAATATCCTCGCCGGCCTCGACCATCGGTGCGGCGATGCTGTGCGACCAGCGCTGATAGTCGCTCAGCGGCTCGGACACGACCCTGGCCCGGCGCACCGAGCGGCCCGCCGCGACGTGGGCGCGGACCGTCGTGCACCAGCCTTGCAGCCAGGCCAGGTCGTCGGGTTCACCGGCCGTCCACTGCGCGATATGCGGCAGCTCGGCCGCCGTGCTGTAGGTGTCCCGAGTCTCCAGATGCACTGACTCCACCGCGAACTCGCCCAGTAATCGCTCGAACTCTTCATAGGCTATCGATGCCACGGTCTCCCTTCCTGAAGAACTGAATCATTCGGTCCGGGATCTCCACGCACGTTTCGCCTTGCGGAATGTTCATGTGGGCAAGAGCCTCGGGGTCGGTGACTACCCATCCCTGGACGATCCACGAATCCCGGTCGGTGCGGTACACCGTGGGCGAACCGTTGGGGTTCGAGCCCGGATCTTCGCCGATAAAAGTCAGACGCATCGTTGACCCCTTGTCCTGGGATGTTGCGAACTGTTGCCCCGAGCGCGTCGATTGTCGCGCTCCGCCGGACCGCCGGTCAAGGCCAGGTTTGCTGGTCAAGTGATCGAATAAGCGTGTGGTGCAGGGAAATCCGGGAAGGTTCCAGTCAGGAACCGCCCGCCACCGATGTCCGCAACTTTTCGCAACATGCTGTCCATCCGGCACCGGCCACTTCTAACCTCGGAGGTTGCACGCGAGACGGAAACCGAGGAGAGGGCAACTGGGGATGTGGGGACGGCCTACGGCGATCGGGTACCTGCGCCGCGATGTGTCGGGGGTATCGCAGGTCTGGGACGAGACGCAGATTCGCAGTGTGGCAAAGAGACTCGGGTATGAACTGACCAAGATCGTGGTGTTCGGCGCGCAGACCGAGCAGCCGGTGCAGCAGTTGCTGAACGCCATCGAGCGGGTAGGGGCGGATGCGGTCGTCATGCCGAATCTCGCGCATCTCGCGGACGAGCTGGATCGGGTGGTGCGGGTGTGCGACGTGATCACGGTGAATCCGGAGAACACCTACGCGCGCTGGGTTCTGCCCGCGGACCGGTGGCCCGCGCCCGGAACCGGAGAAGCGGCAACCCCCCTCGACGAGACCGGCAGCGACCAGCACCCGGACGGGTTCGAACGCCTGGACTGACGTCAAGCGGGCTGGTCACCACCGTTCGGGTCGCGGGCCCCGCGCAACCGACGTCGCCCCGCGCGGGTGTACCGATCTGGTCGCTCGCCCCGCCGACGTCTGTGCCGCGATTGATTCCCACTCGAGATGCCGGTGGTGACCACGACGGCAGGTATCGCAGCGAAACAATCACCTCTACATAAGCGACGGGATTATCGGAAAAAGTATGTACTACAACTGATTTCACCCAGAGACCTGGGTACCGTGCTCATCGGACCAGCGTACCGATCGGATCCGAACTGGCCGACGAGACGACCCTGCCGGTGATCGGTATCCAGTCGCCGACTTCGCCGGGGTGCGGCGCGGCGGCAGGCAGTTCATCGGCCATCGCCGGGGTGCAACAGGAATGAATGAAGGAGTGTGGAGGGTTTCTGTGGTTCGCAAGGGTGGAATGGTCGGTGCGCTCGCCGCGGTGACGATCGGTGCTGTCATATCGATGGCTGGACCAGCCGGTGCACACAGTGAACTACCCGCCCCCGGTGCACAGGAGACGGCAGCCAGCTCACCAGACGATGGCAAGAGCACTTCGGCCCAGGACAGCCGAGTCACGCCCGAGGCGCCGACCCGCTCGACGGAATCGGAGATGGGCGACTGGGCACCGGTGAACGCGATGGCCGTATGGAACGGTAGTTGATCAGGTCCGGAGCCGCTGGCGCGCGCGGAGACACATGCCTGGATCTAGCGTCATCCGCGCCGCACGGCCGTCAGAGGTGGGTTCTTGCCGAGGGCGTGGATGTATCGAGGTCCTGGTACGTGCCGATGATGGCGGGCCCGCAACCTTCGGGAAGGTGCGCCACGGCTAGTGCGACCGCATCTTCAGCCATATCGACAACAGCGATCGTTTTCGGCCCTTCGGGCATGTAGCGGCCACGCAAGACGTAATACTTCCCGCCAGTCGAGCACACGGAAGGCACGTCAAAGGAGAACGGGTACCGTGTGCAGCGGCTCAGGATAAGAGTCGTGCTGACGCTGGTGGCCGGGAACAGCATTCGCAGACGCGGTTGCGCATAGGCCGCTTCGATCAGGCGGTGGTCCAGGTCAGGGCGTTGGGTTCGCAAGAAAGCCCATCGGGCCGCCACCGGGTCGTGCTCATCCGCCTGCGCCCGAAACTCTTTGTACTCGACGAACGACCACGCCTTGTACAGCGCCCAGCTGGTGGTGCCGGACTGCCACTGCACCGCCGCAGCTGCGCAAGCCGCCAGATCGGAGGTGGTGCCGCCGGCCATCAGCACCCCATACGCCCGGAATCGCATCACGAACGCCCGCTTGGTGGTGTCGAGGTCGATACTGAGGCTTCGGATGCCGTCGTCGATTCGCGCGCTCACGAATCGCTTGTCCTGCTCACGTGCTGGCAGCACGATCACATCGAACCCGGTGCTGTCTATCGCGGTCTGCAGCATGCTCAGGAGATTGTCGGCCGACTCGAGTTCGGGATACCACGGCAGCAGTCGTTGCAGGCTCTCCGAGAACACAACTCCAGTGTGCCAGCGACTGAAACAGGCAACCAGGTAACCGCAGGTCAAGTTTGAAAGCCGTGCTGGAACAGTGCCCCAGCGCTTCAAGCCGCCGAGCATGTCCGTGGCTTCGGCGAAATGCTCACCATGCCGCAGGGCAAACATCTACTCGGATGGATCGCTTCTGTCCGCTCCGATGACCTGACGCGGCAGACGCAGGGTCGTTATTGGTTGTTCCGGTGGCGGTACCGCCTGGTCAGTGCGATCGCGGCGACGATCCAGTTGAGGGTCACCAGGATCGCCAGGGTCCAATCTAGGGGCGATGCGGTACCGCGGAACACATGGATCAGGGGGAAGGCGCCCAGAACGGTGACGAGCGTGGTCATCACGACGAAATAGGTATCGGCTTGCGGGATGGCAAAGAACTTGCTCATGGCGTCGCCTCCACTGGTTCGGTCGTAACGGGTGCCTAGTCCTGTTCCAGATCCGAGGTATCGAATTCGGCTTGGGCCAGTTCGGTTTTGACCACGGTGAAGGCCGTCGATTGGCTGTATCCGCGGCGGGCGAGCATGCCGACCAGCCGGCGGATCGTCTTCTCGCGGTCGAGGCCGGACGGGATGCTGCGGAGTTTGCGGCGGACGAGTTCGCGGGCGCGGGACTCCTCGTCGTCGGAGCTGATCGCGTCGAGGGCGGCGTCGGCGTCGGATTGGGCGACGCCCTTGCGGCGAAGTTCCTGGGCGAGCGCCTGTTTGCCCTTGCCGGAGAAGGTGTGCCGGGCGTGTACCCACTCCTCGGCGAAGGCCGCGTCGTTGATCAGGCCGACCTCGGTGAGCCGGTCGAGGGCGCGGTCGGTGATCTCGGCGCTGTAACCCTTGGTCGCCAAGCGCTGAGCGAGTTCGGCGCGGCTGCGGGCGCGGACGGCGAGCAGGCGAAGACATGCCTCCTTCGCCTGCTCGACCGTCCCGCCTGGCGGAGTGAGCTCCGTGGAGCGGCCACCCCGCTCGGATCCGGCCGCCACCGGATCCGCCCATCGGCCTTCGGCATGTTCGGAATCAGCCGACTGGGAGTCTGTGCGCCGGGACGACTTTCGTCGTCCGCGGCCGGACCCAGTCGAACGCGCCCGCTGCGGATCGGACGCGCTCGACCGAGTTCCCAACGTGTCCGCTTCGGCCGAACCACCTTCGGCCGAACGAACTCGTCCGGGGTCCTGTTCGCCGGGCCAAGATCCGAGTGGATCGGTGGAGGCACCAGAGGCGGACAGGAGTTCATGAAGCCGACGGCGCATCTCCTGCACCGGCTCGGACCGCGACTCATCGGGCGCGGTCCGGCGCGGCTGGGGCGAGCGTCGGCCGTTCATCGGATCAGAAATCGGCGGGGACCTCGGTGCCCGCGTCCGCGGTCACATCGGCGCCGATGCCGAGCTTCTCCTTGATCTTCTTCTCGATCTCGTCGCGGATGTCGGTGTTCTCCAGCAGGAACTTGCGGGCGTTCTCCTTGCCCTGGCCGAGCTGGTCGCCCTCGTAGGTATACCAGGAGCCGGACTTGCGCACGAAGCCGTGCTCGACGCCCATGTCGATGAGCGAGCCCTCCTTGGAGATGCCCTGGCCGTAGAGGATGTCGAACTCGGCCTGCTTGAACGGCGGGCTGACCTTGTTCTTCACCACCTTCACCCGGGTACGGTTGCCGACCGCGTCGGTGCCGTCCTTGAGCGTCTCGATGCGGCGCACGTCGAGGCGGACCGAGGCGTAGAACTTCAACGCCTTACCACCCGTGGTGGTTTCGGGGGAACCGAACATCACGCCGATCTTCTCGCGCAGCTGGTTGATGAAGATGGCGGTGGTGTTGGAGTTGCTCAACGCACCGGTCATCTTGCGCAGCGCCTGGCTCATCAGACGAGCCTGCAGGCCGACGTGGCTGTCACCCATCTCGCCCTCGATCTCGGCGCGCGGCACCAGCGCGGCCACCGAGTCGATGACGATGATGTCGATGGCGCCGGAACGCACCAGCATGTCGGCGATTTCGAGCGCCTGCTCACCGGTGTCCGGCTGCGAGACGAGCAGCGCGTCGGTGTCGACGCCCAGCTTCTTGGCGTAATCCGGGTCGAGGGCGTGCTCGGCGTCGATGAACGCGGCGACGCCGCCCGCCGCCTGGGCATTGGCCACCGCGTGCAGCGCGACCGTGGTCTTACCCGAGGACTCCGGGCCGTAGACCTCGACGATGCGGCCGCGCGGCAGGCCGCCGATGCCGAGCGCGACGTCCAGCGAGATGGACCCGGTCGGGATCACCGCGAGGGGCTGACGTACCTCATCACCGAGACGCATGACCGCGCCCTTGCCGAAGTTCTTCTCGACCTGAGCCAGTGCGAGTTCGAGAGCCTTGTCGCGGTCGTACGCCTGTGGTGCCATGTCTTGATCCCCTTTTCGACGGGTAAGTCTCTGCTGTGGTTGGCGCCAACATTAGAGGGCGGCACCGACAAGTTCTGACGGCAAGATTAGACGAACACGTGTTCGAGTCAAGCGACGCGGCCGGTTACCGCTTCCCGAGTTTTCCGGCCGGGCTCGTGTGCGCAGCTCAGTGCCGGTGGCGGCCGACGGTAAGTCGCAGGTCAGGTTAGCCGGTGCCCGAGCGGTTCCTCGCGTCCGCCCGAAATCCGGGTTCGACCTGGGTCAACGCACCAGGGATACCCGATCGCTGTGCAGCAGCGTCTGCGCCTGCTTGAACACGCGTAACGAGGGGGTGACCTCGAAGTCGGTGATGCCGTCCAGCGGGCCGAGGCGCTCGGTGATGTAGCGATAGAGGTGGGGCGTGTCGCGGCAGATCATCGACGCCATCAGGTTGGTCGGGCCGGTGGTCGCGGCCACGAACACGATCTCCGGATGGGTGGCCAGCGCCCGGCCCACCGCGTCCAGTTCGGCCGGGCGGACCCGCAGCCACAGCGCCCCGCGCACGCCGTACCCCATGCGTTCGATCGCGAAGTCCAGGTCGAAATACAGCACGCCGGACCGGGCCAGCTCGGCCATGCGGCGCGCGACCCTCGGTGCGGTCCAACCGGTTTCAGCGGCGATCTGGGCGTACGGCGCGCGGCCGTCCCGGCCGAGCAGCGCGAGCATCGCCTCGTCCTCCGGCGTCAGGTCCGGCGGCGCGTCCGGCTCGGTCCCCTCCAGCCGGGAGCGCTGTGGACCCAGCGCGCGCAGTTGCTCCGCGGTGAACAGATGACCGAAGCGCGGCCATTCCTCGTCGGCCTCGAACCGGTGCATCACCTCGTGCGCGATCACCTCGCGCACCTGGCTGGCCCGCGGCAAGGTGTGCAGCAGCAGGGCGTCGCGGCGTTCGATGGAACGCGGCCGGCTCACACAGGTCACCTCCGAGCCGGTGGACAGCAGCGTGACCCAGCTCAAATCCGGGAATCCGGCCAGTGATTCGGCCAATCGCAGCGCCTTGTCCGGGGTGGATTTGATCCGCAGCACCCAGCGCGCGTGCCCGAGCGGGACCGCGTTCACCTGCCCGGAGACGTGCATGATGCCGCGCTCGCGCAGCGAACGGTAGCGCCGGGCGACGGTCTGTTCGGAGACGTCGAGGATGGCGCCGAGCGTGGTGAACGGGATCCGGGCGTCGTGCACGAGTGCGTGCAGGATCTGCCGGTCGAGAACGTCCAGCGCGGAGGATTCCGGAGCATCGTCGTGCCGCATAGGAGGAATCTAACGCAGCAGCCGATCTGACTAGGGCGATACGTTCGATTGCCGCACGCTAGGCGTCGATATCGTTCGATTCCGCCGTGGAGGCACCTGTGAAGAAATGGCTCCCCCTGTTCGCCGCGTGTCTCGGCACGCTGATGCTGCTCATCGACGTCACCATCGTGAACGTCGCGTTGCCCGACATCGCGGTCGACCTGCGTGCCGGGTTGTCCAGCCTGCAATGGGTGGTGGACGGGTACGCGCTGGCCTTGGCGGCGCTGCTGCTGGTGCTCGGTTCGCTCGCCGATCGGGTCGGCGCGAAACGCGCCTACCTCGCCGGGCTGGTCCTGTTCGCGCTCGCCTCGCTCGGTTGCGGGATTGCCGACACCGCGTCGAATCTCATTGCGGCGCGGGTGCTTCAGGGAATCGGCGGCGCGGCCATGTTCGCGACCACGCTGTCGCTGCTGCATTCGACCTACACCGGACGCGACCGCGGCATCGCGTTCGGCGTCTGGGGTGCGGTGTCCGGTGCGGCGGCGGGCATCGGGGTGGTGCTCGGCGGCGTGCTGACCGAGGCGCTGTCCTGGCGGTGGATCTTCTTCGTCAACCTGCCGATCGCGGTGCTGGCAATCGCGTTGACCGTCAGCGTGTTTCCGGCGTCGGTGCGGCGGGCGGACAAGGCCGTCGACGTGCCCGGCATGCTCGCCTTCGCCACCGCGGCGACCGCGCTCACCTATGGCGTCATTCGTGGTGGTGAGCATGGCTGGTCGGATGGTCGTGCGGTGACCGCGCTGGTCCTGGGCGCCGCCGCGACCGCGATCTTCGCGGTCGTCGAGAATCGTGGCGCCGCACCGATGTTCCCGCTGGCGTTGCTGCGCAATCGCGACTTCGGCGCGACGCTGCTGGGGGCGAGCGGCCAGACGTTCGCGGCGTTCGCCTGCACTCCCCTGGTTTCGCTGTGGCTACAGCAGCAGTTGCGGATGACGCCGCTGCACGCCGGCTTGGCCCTGCTGCCGATGGCCGCGACGGCATTCCTGGTCGCCGGGGTGTTCGGCCGGTTGATGCACGACGTCGCGCCCAAGTGGACCATCGGCGCCGGGCTGGTGGTGGTCGGCATCGGCACCGGACTGCTGACCGTGATCGATGCCGGATCATCCTGGGCGGCACTGGTTCCCGGGTTCGTGGTGATCGGCGCGGGCATCGGCGTCAACGCGCCCGCGCTGGTATCGGTCGGCATGGCCGCGGTGCCGCCGCAGCAGGGCGGCACCGCGGCGGGCGCGGTGAATACCGCACGACAGCTCGGCCTGGCCCTCGGAGTCGCGGTGCTGGGCACGGTGTTTCGCGGCGTCTCGGGCGACGACCAGCCGGTGACGTTGCCGCACTTCGTATCCGGCCTGGACGCGGCCTTCACCGTCGCCGCGGCGGTCGGCATCGTCTTCGGCGTGATCGCCTTCGCCCTGCTCCACCACCGGCGCCCCGCCGCAGCACCGGACAACACCCACCAGAAAGTCGCCGCCGCCTGACACCGCGCATCAATTCTCCACACGCAGGTATTCACTAGCGACATCCTTCGTGATCAACGGGACATGACGGCGGCTCCACTCGTACTCTGCCGCCGTCATGTCCCGTTCGCAGCGCGGCACCGGGCGGTTGCGGTTTAGGTCGGGCGGGTGGGGCGCTGCTCGTGGGTGGAGAGTGATTACTGCTGGGGTAGAACCGAATCGTCGCCTGGTTCGCGGGGGCCGTGGATGCGGCGGGCGGATTCGGGGATGCGGACGTCGTTGATGCTGGCTTCGCGGCGCGACATCAGGCCGTCGGGGGCGAATTCCCATTGTTCGTTGCCGTAGCTGCGCCACCATTGGCCGGATTCGTCGTGCCATTCGTATTGGAAGCGCACGGCGATGCGGTTGCCCTCGAAGGCCCAGAGGTCCTTGCGCAGGGCATAACCGTTTTCCGAAGCCCACTTGCGGGTGAGGAATTCGACGATGGCGGCGCGGCCGGTGAAGAACTCGTCGCGGTTACGCCACACCGAGTCCTCGGTGTAGGCGGCGGCGACCTTCTCCGGGTCGCGGGTGTTCCAGGCGTTTTCGGCGGCGAGCACCTTGACCTTGGCGGATTCGAGATCGAACGGTGGCACTGGGGGTCGCACGGACGACTCCTTCTCTCTGGTGGTTCAGGGATTGACGGGGGAAAGTTCGGGCGGACCCCAGCGCAGTGGGCCCGCGCCGGCGCGTTCGACCACCTCGGCGATGGTGAAGTCGATCGAGCATTGCGCACCGGTGGTGAAAGTTTCCGGCGCCCAGGTCAACTCGGCGGTTCCGGTGAGCTGGAGGGTGCCGCCGGTGGTCCAGTCCGGGACGAGGACGCCGCAGCGCGGGTTCACCTCGATGTTGCCGAGAGTCATGAACATCGAGTTGCCCCGATAGTCCGGCCAGCGCAGGTGGGTCGGCGAAAGTACCTGCAGGAAGCCGGGATTGCCGCCGCGATGCGAGGCGTCGGCGTTACCCTCGGCGTCGGCGGTGGCGACGAAGAACGCGTCGGCCGCGCTGATCGCGGCCTGCTGACCGGCGTCGAGTTCGGTGCCGCGCCGCGGCAGCGGCGGCTCGACCTCCGGGTGGTAGGACTCGATGTGCCTGCGGGTGATGTACTTCGGGCAGTTCGCGTAGACCTGCTCGGTGGCGATGCGCAGACCGCCGACCGCGGCCGTCGCGGAGCCGTTGACCCGCATCCGCCTGCGACGCTGCGGTTGCAGCGCGATCATGCCGACCCGGGCCGGACGAGACAGCGCCTCCCGCAATGGATCTCCCACCGCGGGCCGCGCGTCGACGGCGATGGTGTCCGCGTCGACGGCGTGCATGAAGCCCGGCGGCCCGACCAGCTCGCTGGCCCACAGCCGGCCCGCGTCGTCGGCGGCCGCGATCACCACCATGGGCTGTTCGGCCAGGAACGACGCGGCGACGGCCGGGATGTCGGCGCGGATCGACCGGCCGACCCGGTCGGCGATCTCCGCCTGCCCCATCCGCTGCTGGACGGCGAGCTCACCGGAATGGAAGGGCGACATCGCAATACTCCTGTCCGGCGGGTAATCCGTTAAACAACGCTGCGGCTCAGAAGAATCCGCAGGTCGGCGCCGCGCCGCTGGGTGCGGGCGCGGACTCGGCGCCGCTCGGCGCGTAGACCTCGAGCCGGATGCCGTCGGGGTCGGTGAAGAAGATGCCGCCGGACGCGGTGCCCTCACCGTGCGCGACGACGCCGTCATGCAGGATCCGCACCGACTGCGCGCGCAGCGCCGCCTCGACCGCGCGCACCTGATCGATCGAGTCGACCTGGAACGAAAGATGGTGCAGGCCAGGCGTTTCGACGGAGAACGAGCCCGCGCTCTGCTGCCACAGCGTCAACGAGAGCTTGCCGCCCGCGCCGAGGAACGCCCATTTCCGCTCGCCGTCGGTGCTCGCGCCGAGCTGCTCGAAACCCAGTGCGCGACGGTAGAAATCGACCGAGCGCTCCAGGTCGGAGACGTTCAGGCCGATGTGTCCGGTGGCGAGCTGGGGTGCGGCGACCGTGGTCATGTGATCCTCCTCGACGGGCGAAACCGTCTGCAACGGTTTTACTGGTTAGACGATAACCATCGCCCGCCACCGCCGTCAACCTGTAAAATGACTTTTAACGGTTATATACCCGCCCTGTCGCCCCGAGCACCGGAAGGAGCTGGATACCCTCAGTCATGCACGATCCACGCCCCCACCTCGGCGAACCGCTGTCGCTCGACCTGCTGGACACGCGGTGGAACCAGCACGGACAGCTACAGGACCTGCTCACCGATGTGACAGGTCTCGGCATCTGGCTGGCCTCGGCGGGGCTGACCGACCGCGCGACCGCCGACGAGGCGACCCTCGCCGCGGTGCTGACCGCACGCACCGCCATCTACGACGTCGTGCGGCACGCCGCGCACAAGACCTTGAACGAGGTGCTCGAGCACGGACGAATCCGGCGCACCCTCACCGACGCCGGCCCCGAGAACGTCATCGACGTCCCCGACCCCACCTGGCTGCCCGCCTGGCTGGCGGCCGACAACCTGCTCCACCTGCTCGCCGAAGCGCCGGACCGCATCCGCCAGTGCGCGCACCCCGACTGCGTGCTGTTCTTCTACGACACCTCGAAGAACGGCACCCGCCGCTGGCATTCGATGGCGACGTGCGGAAACCGGACCAAGGCGGCCCGGCACTACGCGAAGAAGCCTTGAGTCTCAGAACAATTCGTCGAGCAGGCGGTAGTACTCCAGGCGCCGGGGATCCGGGTCGGTGAGACCGTAGGCGGTAAAGAAGGCGCGCACCTCGGCGTCGCCGAAGTCGTCGCGCAGGTCACGCGCGGCGAGAGCCAGGTCGCGATAGCGGTCGGCGACGCCGAGCGCGCCGACATCGAGCAGGATCGAGCCTTCGAGCACGTTCGGCGGGGTGAAGTCGCCGTGCGCCACGACCAGGTCCTCCCGGTCGGGACGTTCGGTAACCAGTTGCGCCAGTATGTCTTCCGCGCCGAGGTCCCGGTTTTCCGGGTCGAAGTCGTCGAGGTCGACCAGCCCTTCGATCACGTGCCGACGCGCCTGTGCCAGCACGACGTCGAGCCGTCCGTCGAACGGGCATTCGGCGATCGGAATGCTGTGCAACCGGCGCAGCAGCTCGCCCATGACCGTGCCGACCGATGTCGCGCCCGACCCCGCGTCGGCACGCGCGGCCAGGCTCGAGACGCCCGCATCGGCCAGTACCAGCACGTCGCCGTCGAACACGAGGACCTCCGGCAGCCGAATTCCCCGGTCGCGCAACCAGGTCAAGCGCTCGTGCTCCGCGACGGCCTTCGGCCCGCGCTTCACCCAGAACGCCTCGTTGACGAACGCGACGCCGCCGCTTTGCCCCTCGTGCTCGTCCGACCAGGTCGGCTCGGTGCCGAGCAGCGCGGCGGCCTTCGGCGGCAACGGAATCGGCAGCGAGGCCAGCCGCTCCAGCGCGACCCGGGTCGATTCGATCTGTTCGGGATCGCCTTCGGCCGTGCGCAGGTCGAGCGCCTCGCGCAGCAGCGAGTGCGCTTCGGTCAGCTGATCCTGTTCGGCCAGCGCCTTGCCGAGATGCTGCACGGCGAACGACAACACGTCCGGCGCGGCCACTCGCGCGTGCTCGACGGCGCGGCGGTAGAGCGTCTCGGCGGTGAACGCGTCGCCCCGGTAGCGGTAGACGTCGCCGAGGTTGATCCACACCGTGATCCGGCGCTCCTCGGTGTCCACCAGTTCCAGCGCCCGGTCCAGCAGATCCAGGGCCTGGTCGTAGCGGCCGAGCAGCATCGCCTCGATCCCGGTCTGCCGGTATCCGGCGAAGTCGGCCGGTTCGGCCTTGGCCAGCCGCGCGGCCAGCCGTTGCGGGTCGACCGGAATCATCCGCTCCCGCTCGTCGAACCGATACAGCGGACCGTCGTGATCCACCGCCTGGCCCGGCACGCTCACCACCGCCCCCGCGGCACGTCGAACTCCGAGCAGAGCGCCCGCCACACCTCGCGCGGATCGACCCCCGCTTCGATGGCGTCGGACCCCGTCCGCCCCAACGACGGGATCACGTGATCGGCCAGCAGGGCATCTCCCCGCGCCGTCCCGAATTCGGTATGCAACAGCTCCTGGAACTCCGTCAATCGCACCGTGCCCAAGATACCCCCGCGCAGCCGCCACCCCCACCGGCCCCGCTACTGGCCGACGCCGGCCGCGCGCAGCAGCGACCGCGGTCGGCCACTACCCCGCTCGGACCGTATCGAGTACCTGGTGGCAGAGCTGGATCGGGTCGGCGACCTCGGTGGCGGTCGAGGCCGCTTGTTTCGCGGCCGCGGCGAAGGTCGGCGTGCCGAGGATGTCCAGGACCGCGGCGCGGACCGCGGCGGGGGTCAGCGGGCGGACGAGCAGTGAGCTGCCTTGCCGGACCGCCCGATTGGCGAGTTCCCACTGGTCGCCGCCGCCGGGGACGGTGACGATCGGGACCGCCGCGGAGAGGGACTTGGCGAGCAGGCCGTGGCCGCCGCCGCCGACCACCACCGCGGCGTGGGTGAGCAGTTCGTCCTGACGGCCCAGACCCGCTATGGCCCAGGGGGGTAGGTCGGCGGGCGGCGGATCGAGCGTCGAGATGGCCACGCGGACATCGGCTCCCGCGAGGCCGTCCAGGACCGTTTCGACCATGCCCGCGACGCCGGTGTGGGCGGTGGACGGGGCGATCATCACCAGGGGTGCGTCGCCCGGCGGTGGCGCCAGGATCGCGTCCGTCGGTTCCCAGAAGAGGGGGCCGATGACGTGGGCGTTGTCCGGCCAGTCGGGACGCGGCACCTCCAGGGCGGGGAGGGTGGCGATCAGGCGGGCGTCGGGCCCGGGGTCGGTGGCGGGCAGGCCGACGCTTTCGCGCGCGTGGCCGCGCTGACGCAGGCCGTTGCGGATGTCTCGAGCGGTCATGGTGCGCAGCAGGCCGTCGCGCATCCGGCCGCGCAGCCCCGCCCCGGGAGCGAGACCACTCCCGATGGGCGGCAAGGCTTTCGACGGCAGATAGAGCGGGTGCGGGGACAGTTCCACCCAGGGCACGCCGAGGCGTTCCGCGGCCAGTCCGCCGCCCGCGGTGAGCACATCGGAGACCACCAGTTCCGGCAGCATGGCGCCGAGGTCGGGCATGATCTCGGTGGAGATGTGCGCGGCGCGTTCGTGGATGCGCTGGCCGGCGTCGGTGTCGTCGTCGGCAGGTCGGGGCGCCAGGCCTTTGAGCCGGCGCACGCCGATGCCGGCGTCCCGCGCGGCCTCGAACCAGCGCGGGGCCGTGAACAGCACCGGCTCGTCGCCGGCGGCCAGGAAACGCAAGCACAACGCGATGGCGGGAAACGCATGTCCCGGATCGGGTCCCGCGACTACGGCTACTCGCATCCGCATAGCGTGCCACACCGCCGGGCGGCTCGGTCACACCCACGTCCCGCGTCTTCACCTGCTCGTCAGCGGAACTTCACGTGACCTCCGCCGCCGGTCGCGATATGGTCTAGACCAATCAATAGCCGAGAGGGAGCGGATCGTGCGGGTGTCCACGGTGGACGAATTGATGGTGCTGCTGGCCGACGGCGAGGACGTCTGGGACATGCCGGACCGCAGCGGCGATCCGGTCGACATCCTCGACCACGACCGGCAGTGCGCGGAACTGCTGCGGCAGCGGTATCCGCGGGATGAGCAGTTACAGGTCGCGGGGCTGGTGCACGACATCGGCCACCAGCTGGTGCCGGGTGACGACGCGGGGCACGGCAGGCATGGCGCGGCCGCGATCCGCGAGCTGCTCGGTGCGCGCGTTGCCCGCTTGGTCGAGCTGCACGTGGTCGCGAAACGCTATCTGGCGGCGACGGATTCGGCGCACACCGCGGGTCTGTCCCGCTCCAGCCAACGCACCCTGATCACCCAGGGCGGGCCGATGAACGCCGCGGAAGCCGCCGCGTTCGAGGCCGACCCGGACTTCGACGCCGCCCTCGCCCTGCGCCGCGCCGACGACGCGGGCAAAGTCGTCGGCCTCGCCGTGGCGCCCCTCGACTCCTGGATTCCGGTCATCGAACGGGTCGCCGAGCGGGCGCTGCGTCAGCTGAAGTAGTAGAGCTCGAAGCCGACGGCACGTTCGGCGGGGAACCCGTCGATCGGTCCGGTCCCCCGATCCACGATGGCGCGGACCTGGTCTTCCACCGGCTCGGAACTGAGCACCTCGAGGTAGCGGCGGTGCTGGGCCAGCGAGGCCTTCGCCTGCTCGATGTGCGCGCTGACGTCGACGGCGTGAGTTACCTTGGGGCCCACCACCGCTCCCCATCGCGGCGACCACGGGACGTCGGTCAGTTCGGGGAAGATCCACTCGTTGCCCGCGTCGGCGATGGCGTCCAGTGCGGCACGGCCGACGGCGCGATGATCGGCACTGTTGGCGAAACCGGGAGCCCAGGTGTCACCGAAGTTGAAGAGCACCACCAGTTCCGGCTGACGCCGGCGGATCGCGGCGGCCAGATCGCGGCGCAGCGCCAACGACTCCTCGACCCGGCCGTCCGGGTAACCGAGAAACTCGACCTGTTGCACGCCAACGGCTTTGGCGGAGGCGATCTCCTCCCCCTCGCGCACCGGCCCGGATTCCGCGGGCGGCAGTCCGGCGATCCCCGCCTCGCCGCTGGTGACCAGGACGTACCGAATGTCCTTGCCCTGTCCCGTCCAGCGGGCCACCGCCGCGGCGGCGCCGTATTCGATGTCGTCGGGATGCGCGACGATCACGATTCCGCGCTGCCAATCCTCCGGCACCTGCTCCACCAACCGACCCCTTTCCTAGTCCTCGGGTCAGCCTAGAGGGCCAGGTCCGGCGGGCGGGCAACAGTGACGAAGGGGCCGTGCGCGGTCCCCGCATCGGGGAGCGCACGGCCCCTGGCCCGGACGGTTCGCGACTTCGCTCGCGCCTCCCGGTGGCATCCCGGCCACACCTGGATCCGTCCGACCACCGCCCGCACGGCCGCGCAGCGCTACCCGGCGCGCGCCGGCCGCTCCGCAGGCGGAAGCTACAGCTTGCTGACCGAGTTGTCCGAGCCCGACACCGCCTTGTACAGCAGGTACAGCCCGAACACGATGGCGCTGATCACCAGAATCGGGAACAGGCCCTTGATCAACGCACCGATGATGGCCAACGCGATCCAGACGACCGCGACGATACCGATAATCTTCCACAACATGTGCCAGCCTCCGAGGGTCTAAGCGAACCGTCTCCCACGATCCGACAGGTTCCACTCTGACAGCTGAGCGACGATAAATCACCAGGTCAGCAACGATATCCGGGGAAGATCAGGGTGAACCCTGACTACCCGCCCGTCGTGGGTAGGACGCGAGTCGCGGCGCCCTCGTCGATCAGTTCGGCCGCGACCTTCGTCGCGACCCGGATGAAGGCCGCGACCAGCGGACGATCGTCGCCCGCGCGGCAGGCGACGGCCAGCACCGAGGGCGCGACATCGAGCAGCGGCCGGGTGATCACGCCCGACCAGGGGAAGAAACGCGACACCGAGGCGACCGAGACCGCGACCGCCTGACCACTGCCGACCGCGGCCAGCAGATCCTCCAGCGTGGCCACCTCGGCGCCGATGGTCGCCGGGCCGTCGCGATAGTCGGCCAGCGTCATGAAGTCGCGGGCCGCGAGATCGCGGTTGTCGGTCCACCACGCGAACGGCTGGACGGCCATGTCCGCGGGCGGGACCGCGGTGGCGGCCGCGAACGGATGATCGGCAGGCAGCAGGGCGATCCGCTCCTCCCCCAGCAGCGGCGTGACGTCGAGCCCGTCCGGCGCGGGCAACCAGATCAGCCCGACATCCGACGCGCCGACCAGCACACCCGCGCTCGCGTCGTCGAAGCCGACCTTCCCGACGGTCACCGCGACGTGCGGATACTCGGTCGCGAAGGCGCGCAGCACGCGGGGCGTGATGTCCAGGCCGGTGACGCCGCGGATGCCGACGATCAGCTCGGTCCGCTGACCGGACTCGGTGTCGCGGGTGTCCGCGATCGCCGCGCCGACGGTGTCCAGGATGTCGGGCACCCGGGTCAGCAGCGTGCGGCCAGCGTCGGTGAGCGTCACCTGACGGCTGTTGCGCTGGAAAAGCGTCGCGCCGATGCGGGTTTCGAGCTGCTTGATCTGGTTGCTCAACGCCTGCTGGGTCAGGTGCAGCTGAGCCGCCGCCCTGGTGAAGTTCAGCTCGGTCGCCAACACGTGGAACGCGCGCAAGTGCCGGAATTCCACATCCACAACTCCGGATTGTAGATCCGACAGCCGATCGGTGTTTCCGTTCCGGGTCCCGCGGATCGAGCATGGTCACAGCGGGTTGTTCGAATCGAGGAGTGCCACCGTGCCGGAACAGCGTCAGGAACTCGAGCCGCACCGGCCGATCGCGGAGTGGGCGTTCGGCTGCCTGGTGATTTGGCATCAGCGCGCCGAGACCACGGGCGGGGTGCTGTCGCTGGCCGAGGTCGTGCTGCCGCAGGGTGACGAGCCGCCGATGCATCTGCATTCGCGGGAGGACGAGTTGTGCTTCGTGCTCGAGGGTGAGCTCACCGTGCATCGCGGGCTGGCCCGCATCCAGGCCGGGCCGGGCAGCTCGGTGTGGCTGCCGCGGGGGATTCCGCACGGGTTCGCGGTGCATACCGCGACGGCGCGGGTGCTGCACCACTACACGCCGGCGGGGGTGGAGCGGGCGCATCGAGCGTTCGGTACCGCGGCGAGCGAGCTGGTGTTGCCGCCCGCCGATGCCCGGCGACCCTCGGTCGCGGAGGTGGAGGCGGAGTTCGCGCGCTACGGGGTCACCGTCGTCGGGCCCGCGCCGTCGAAGCGGAAGGAGGAGTGAGAATGACTGTGCCGCAGAGCATTGCCTATGCGGCCCCGGTCCCCGAGCCGGGGTACGCCCAGGTGCGCGTTCTCGGGCCGGTGTCGGTTATCGACGGGGCGCGGACCATCGGGGTGGACCGTCCGATGGAGCGGGCCGTGCTGGTCCGGCTCGCGCTCGGGGGCGGGGTGCCCGTCCCCGATCGGCGACTGGCGGCCGACCTGTGGGGTGACGGCGAGCTGTCGCGTCCGGTCGAACGGTTGCGGGTGGTGGTGTCGCGGTTGCGAACGGCGTTGGGACCGTACGGCGCGACGGTGTTGCGCACGCCGGCGGGATATCGGACGACGATGGTCGTCGGCGATCTGCTCGCCGCGGAATCCATCGCGGATCGATTGCACGCCGCGCAGCGCGCCGGTCGGTACACCGAGGTCTGGGCGGCGGCCGACGAAGCGGGGCGGCTCTGGCGGGGACCGGCGCTGGCCGACCTACTGTGGGCCCCGTACGCGGCGGTGGAGGCCGCGCGGCTGGACGCCTGGCGGCTCGAATTGGCCGTCGCCGGACTGGAGGCGGCGCTGCGGCTCGGTTCCGGGCTCGAATGCCTCAGGGGGATGGGCATTTTGGCGGGTGAGCATCCGCTGCACGAACCGCTGGCCCGGCTGCACGCGCTGGCCCTCTATCGAGCGGGCAGGCAGGTCGACGCGCTCGATCGGCTGCGCGGCTTACGGTCAGCGCTCGCCGCGCAATTCGGTGCGGCGCTCGCTCCGGAGACCGTCGAGCTCGAGCTGCGCATCCTGCGGCACGACCCGGGCCTGCATCCGGTCCCGCCGGTCGTAAGACCGAGCAGCCCAGCGCATTCGACCGTGCGGCGGATCATCCGGTACCGCGACGTGGCGACCTCGGCGCATCGTTTGCGGCGGCCCGAACCTGGGTTCTGATCGATCGGCCTGCGCAATATCGTTGTCACCCTGGATGATCCGATAGATCTGGGTGCGGATCAGGTGCACCCTGATCCACACCCAGTGATATCAATCGAGGCGGCGACGGTCACTGGCGCCGCGGGTCACGCCGATCGCGGTCGACACCCTCGGTCTCGATCCGCTCCTTGCGCACCGTGTCGGACACGGTCTGCTCGTCCTGGACCTCGTCGACGGCGAGGCGGACGCGCTCGACCGGCACCGTCTCCTTCTGCACCGTCACCCGCTCCTCGTGCAGGGTGACCTCGGCCTCCTGCTCGCCGATGTCGGCGCGGCCGACCTGCGAGCGGTCGGTGATCGGCTCGCGCTCGATCCGGACCTCCTCGTGCGTGGTCGGCACGGTGACGGTCTGCTCCTCGGTCACCACATACTTGTGCAGTCGCGCGTGACCGACCTCTTCGTTCTGCTTGCCGACCGCCAAGCGCTCCTCGGAGCGGACCATGCCCTGGTCGTCGGCGGGCCGACCGGCGTCGGGGCGGCGAGTCTGCTCGTCGGGTCGGCGTCCGCCGCGCATCTGCTGCTTGCCGCCCATGTCCATGCCGGCCCGGTTCGGGTCGATGTGGTAGTGGTCGAACAGCTCTCGTTCGGCCTCCGGGCTGATCAGGCCGTCGTGCTCGAGATGCGGCGCGGTCTTCACGTCCTCCTTCTCCACGCGCACCTGCAGGGCCTCCGGGTCGTGGCGCAGCTGGGCGCCGGCCAGCGGGACCAGCGAGTCACCGCTGAACATTCCGGTGGTCACCGACACCCAGGTCGGGGCGCCGGAGGTGTTGTCGACGTAGATCCGCTTGACCTTGCCGATCTTGTCGCCTTCCGGCGAGTACACAGCGCTTCCGATGAGTTCTTCCAGCATTCCGGTCATGATTCGATTCCTCCGCGTGCGTTCGATGAGAGTGATTCAGGCATCTGCTCGGTGATCGGACTGGCCGAGATCCTGGGCGATTCGCTGCGTTTGCCGCGAGCGTCGGACCGGATCGTCGACGTTGCCCCAGGCCAGATATCTGCTGATATCCAGGCGTTGCGTGTCCTGGTCGATCGCGGATTTTCGGTAGGCAATATCAAGCATCTGTCTGCTCCTGCCCTTGTACTGAATGTTCCCGATCCCTGTGCTGGAATCGGACCGATCAGCTACATGAAGGCAACTACCCGGCGTGATCTACACCAAACGCCACGTCGGCGAAATCGGCCGCGGACCGGGCGATGTGTCGCGGGCGAGCAGTGCGGGCGCGCGAAAGTCGGTGTTTCGGACGGCCCCGCCGCCTATTACGCTTCGCGAAAGGCTTGGGTTTTGCGCTCTCCCGGCCGCGCGGTCGGTCAGTGTACGGTTGTACTCTGATCTTGCGCGCAGCTCTCCGGATAGCCGCAGTCAGGAAGGGATGGTCGACTTATGTACACACCTTGTTCGGCACACACTCATACACTGAATCCCACGTGACGGTCGGTGGCTGATGGAAAACGAACTCGCACAAGAACTGGCCGCGGCGGCTCGTCGCCACGGCGGAGCGATCGCCGGAATCGTCGGCGGCGCGGCCCGCAAGGCCTCCTGGGAGGTGCTCGACCTGGTGGCCGAGGGCCGCGAGCTGGTGAACGCCGCCCTGCGCGCCCGAGCCGAGGAACTACGGCGCAAGGACACCCTGCGCTGAATCAGCTCCGGTAGCGCACGATTCACCGGTAGTCCCTGTCGACTGTTCGGCGGATATACCCGGGTCCGCCGAACAGCGACGATGAACCCATGAGCGATGCCTCACCGCCCGACTACCCGGTATCGCACCATCGGGATTCACCATGCCTACCCCTCTGCGACCCGGCCCCCCGCTACCTGACGGAACAGTATCTGGGTCCGCCCTATACACCCCCGCGGAACACCACACCTGAGCACCCAGCGCCGCAGCGCCGAGGCGTGCCAGCGCGGCGAACGGCCGCCCCGAACATCGTAAAGCTCACAGCCGCAGCACTTTTCGTGCTTGCGGCGGCCCTTCTTGTGCGCCCGCTCGGCAAACTACGCCGGCTCATTTCTCGCCCGAATCGGGCCACCCGAGGCGTCACCACCGACCGGTGACTGCCTGTCCGGCACCCTCCTCCCGCCGGACAGGCCAAAGGCCACCTTCCTTCGCCGCTGAAATCGAAGGAAGGTGGCCCGCACCGTGTTCGGGCGACGATCAGGAGTGGCCGGGGTGGGAGGTCGGGATCTGCTGGTCGGCTACCTCGGTGAGGGCCTGGGCCCAGCCGTCGAGGCGGTCGGCGGCGTGCCGGAGGTCGGCGACGATGGCATCGAAATTGTGGCGGAGGACGGCACTCTCCGGGACGGCGAGGATGCGGCCCGCGGCGGCGACCACCTGTTCGTACTCGATGACGCCGGTGTCGAGCCGGCCGAGGGCGAACTGGAGGTTGTCGGTGAGGGCTTCCGCCGCAGGGGATTTGGCGCGGCCCATGGCGCCGAGCGCCTGTTCCATCGCGGTGACGTCGGCGGCGAGCGCGTGCAGGGCGGCGGAACCGGAGCCCGCGGTCTCGAGCATGTCGGTGAGTTCGTCGTCGGGCAGGCGGTTACCGCGGGCGATCTGCGCGCCGAGACCGTGCAGCGCCCGTTCGGCACGCACCAGCCTGGCGATGGGTCCGCGCGCCCGGGACCACAGCGGTGGTTGCTTGCGGGGAATGAACGTGGCCTGCGGCAGCGGTGCGCCGCGCAATCTCAGGTAGCGGCGGGCGCTGAGTGCGGTGCCGGTGACCAGCGCGACCGCGCCGCCGCCGAGCACCACCACGATCCAGGCGGGGGCCGAGATGACCACGAGCCCAACGGCTCCCGCGGTGGTGAGGCCGGAGGCGGTGCCGAGCTGGAAGCTGCGGCGGCGGACCCGGCGCCTGCGGCGCAGTTCCCGCTCGCGCGGATCGGCCCAGCGGCGCACCGCGACGAGGGCGTGCTCGCCGGCCTCGCGCAAACTGTCGGGCAGGCTTCCCGGTTGCGGCGCGAGCGCGGCCTGCGCCCGCACGATCGCGGCGTCGCGCCTGCGGCCCGGAAGCGACTTATCCCGAGTCATGCCATCTCTCCCACTGCTAGCGCGGATCGGACCAGCACGGTCCCGGTGCGGCCGACGGCCGGCCCACCGGGTACCCGTGCAGTGTCTGCCAGTGAACCATCCACCACCGACAAAGTCCTGGCCGAGCTTACGGCCGTTACTGCTGCGCGGCCTGCCCCTTGTTCATCTGCGGCTGCGCCGGATTGGCCTGGGCCGGTGCGGGATTGACGGCGGGCTGCGCCGCGCCGCCCGCGGGCAGCTGATCGCCGCGCATCGACGCGCGGATCTGCTCCAGCTTGCTGTGCCCGGCCATCTGGATGCTGGCCTGCTGCACCTCCAGCATGCGTCCCTGCACGGTGTTCTGCGCGAGCTCGGCGGAACCGAGCGCGTTGGCGTAGCGGCGCTCGATCTTCTCCCGCACCGCGTCCAGGCTCGGCGTGGTGCCCGGCGCGGACAGCGTCGAATCCATCTGCTGCAGCGACGCGGAGACCTGCTCCTGCATCTTGGCCTGCTCGAGCTGGCTGAGCAGCTTGGTGCGCTCGGCGACCTTCTGCTGCAGCAGCATCGCGTTCTGCTCGACCGCCTTCTTGGCCTGGGTGGCGGCCTGCAGCGACTGGTCGTGCAGCACCTTCAGGTCCTCGACCGACTGCTCGGCGGTGACCAGCTGCGCGGCGAACGCCTCGGCGGCGTTGGTGTACTGGATCGCCTTCTCGGTGTCGCCCGCGTTGGCGGCCTGATCGGCGAGCGTGACCGCCTGACGCGCGTTGGCGTTGAGCTTCTCGACTTCGTCGAGCTGCCGGTTCAGCTTCATCTCCAGCTGACGCTGGTTGCCGATGACCGACGCGGCCTGCTGCGAGAGGGCCTGATGCTGGCGCTGAGCTTCCTCGATAGCCTGCTGAATCTGGACCTTCGGATCCGCATGCTCCTCGATCTTCGAATCGAAGAGGGCCATCAGGTATTTCCAGGCCTTGACGAACGGATTAGCCATCGATTGATCCCGCCTCCATCTGACGTGCCGCGCCCTCGACGCGGCTCCAGTGCGCGACCGTCACGCACTCGATATGTGCCTATCCTCCACCATGCGGCCGCCGGGCCGGGTGTACCCGGCCCAACCGACGCCTAGTGAGAATCTATCCGCTTTGGGCGCCGCTCCGCAGCGTTGCCGCGGTGGCCACCTGTCGCTCGGCGTCACATGCCCTTCACCAGGACCAGCATGTCGGCCTTGGGTGCGGGAATGACGATTCGGGTGTCCATGGCCAGCGGCAGCGGACGACCGGCCGCGCCGGCCACCGACAGGCTGGCGCTCGCGGGGGCGAGCGCGGGCACGGCGGCGGGTGCGTCCGCGGCGGGCACGGCCTCGGCGGGCACGGTGGTCTCCTCCGCGTCCACCGGCAGCGGCGCGGCCGCCGCGTCGGCCGGGGTGCGCGTGGGCAGGCCGTCGGCGCCGGCCATGATCGTGCTCACGTCCCAGAGCACCCGGGACAGCGGCACGTCCAGGGCCGCGCAGATGGCGGCCAATAACTCACTGGAGGCCTCTTTGCGGCCCCGCTCGACCTCGGAGAGATAGCCCAGGCTCACGCGCGCGGAGGTGGATACCTCGCGCAAGGTCCGGCTCTGGGCGAGACGAGCACGCCGCAGACTGTCCCCGATGGCCTCTCGCAGCAGCGTCATCTCGTTCTCCTTCGCTCCCTGTCAGGGGACCCGCGCGGCACTCACGAGTGCCACGCACGCCGTTCTTTCTGGCACAACGTCGGACATGGGCCGGTTGGTTCCCGCCCGGCGCAAATCACTCACCTTGCCCGTCCTGCCCGGCCGGACGTTGATCCGGCCGTCGTACACAGCGCAGCAATTCGCGCACCGCGGTGTGCGCCGCACTGATCCTGATCGTCCATCGGTCACCGACGAGTTTCAACCGCATCACCTCGGTGTGCCCAGGACCGGCCAGACCGAGGAAAACCGTGCCGACCGCATGTCCGTCCTGCGGGTCGGGCCCGGCCACACCGGTCAGTGCCACCCCCCAGTCTGCCCCGCAATGCGTTCGCGCGCCGACCGCCAGTTGCTCGGCGGTGCTGGCGGCGACCGGACCTTCCGTCTCCAGTACTTCGTCGCTGACGCCGGCCAGGCTGTGTTTGAGGTCTGTGGCGTACACCACGAGCCCGCCGCGCAGCACGGCGCTGGCGCCCGGAACACCGGCGATGGTCGCGGACAGCAGTCCGGCGGTGAGGGATTCGGCGGTCGCGACGGTCTGCCCGGCGGCGGTCAGCGCGTGCACGAGCTCGGCGACCGGCGCATCGGCGGTCAGCGGATCGGCCGAGACCGACGACGTCGCGGTCATGCGCCGCGCGTTCGGCCCGGCCCGCCCGCGAACCACACGCGCGTCGCCTGGCCGACGTAGTCGAGGCCGGTGAGCACGGTCAGCGCGACGGCCACATACATCAGCCACATGCCCGCGCTCGCGAGCCAGCCGCCCAACGGCAACAGCAGCGCCGCGATCGCGAGGGACTGCACGAGGGTCTTCAGCTTGCCGCCGCGTCCGGCGGGAATCACGCCGCGGCGCACCACGGCCAGCCGCAGCAGCGTCACGCCGATCTCGCGACCGCAGATGACCAGCGTGATCCACCAGGCCAGATCGCCGAGCACGGACAACCCGATCACCGCGGATCCGATCAGCGCCTTGTCCGCGATCGGGTCGGCGAGCTTGCCGAAGTCGGTGACCAGGCCGTATTTGCGCGCCAGTTGCCCGTCGAATCGATCGGTGATCGCGGCGATGCCGAACAGCGCGGCCGCGATGATCCGCCAGGCCGGGTCGTGCCCGCCGTCGACGAACAGCGCGACCACGAACAGCGGGACCAGCGCGATCCGCAGCATGGTCAGGATGTTCGCGATATTCATCAGCGGCACTACCGGTTCGGCGGGCGGCGCGGAAATGCCGGATCGGATGGGACTGGCCCCGGTCCAACGCCGCTCGATCTCTTCCGGCTGGGCGCTCATGGACACTCCAGACTCGACACGGCATGACAATGACCGGCGCCGGCCCGGCGCGCGTCATGCCTGACCCACTGCGGGGAGCGGGACGACTGGATGTGCGGCACACGTTCAGCCTATCGGTAACCCACCCGACTACTCTGCACCCCATGAACTCTCGGGGACCACTAGGTGGCTCGACCAGCGACGCACATCCCGGCGTGCCTCTGAACACGCAGCGTCCACCCGCCCCGTCGACTGCGTCGACCGCCACCCCCGTGAGCACCGCTGTGGTCGTCCGACGCGCGCGAACCTCCGACGTGCCCGAGATCAAACGCCTCGTCGATGTTTACGCCGGCCGGATACTGCTGGAAAAGAACCTGGTCACGCTCTATGAGGCGGTGCAGGAATTCTGGGTGGCCGAGCTGGACGGCCGGGTGGTCGGCTGCGGCGCGCTGCACGTGCTGTGGGCCGATCTCGGTGAGGTGCGCACGGTCGCGGTGCATCCGGATGTCAAGGGCGGTGGCGTCGGCAGGCTCGTGGTGGAGCATCTGATCGCGGTGGCCCGCGAGCTGGAGTTGCGGCGGGTGTTCGTGCTGACCTTCGAGGTGGAGTTCTTCGCGCGGCACGGTTTCGCCGAGATCGAGGGGACGCCGGTGACGGCCGAGGTGTACGCGGAGATGTGCCGGTCCTACGACACCGGCGTCGCGGAGTTCCTCGACCTGAGCTACGTCAAGCCGAACACCCTCGGCAATACTCGGATGCTGCTCACTCTCTGACAGGAAGCGATTCACCCGTGCCGATCTTCGCCGTTCACTACACCTACTCCGCGGCCACGGTCGCGGGCCGGGACACTCACCGCCCGGCGCACCGCGGCTGGCTCGCCGATCAGCTCGCGGCGGGCGCCCTGCTGACCAGCGGGCCGTACCCGGACGGGTCCGGCGCGCTGCTGCTGTTCCAGGCCGCGGACGCGGACGCGCTGAACGCGTTGCTCGCGGCGGACCCGTTCGCGCGGGAGGGGCTGATCGATGACGTGCGCGTCGTCGAATGGCTGCCGGTGCTGGGCGCTTTCGCGTCCTGAACCCGCGCTCCGCTCGCCCGTCCTGCTTCCCCTTTTACCGGTTCTTCCTGCGGGGAATCAGGCGGCGAGGCCGGGTAGTTAGCCGAAGACAGCTAACTTCCGGCGACACACCGCGCACGATACGGACATACCTCCTACCACAGCGGCAGACTCGCGGCCATGCGCACATCCGTAGCGGTTTTCGCGTCGACGGCCGCCACCGCCGGCCTGCTGTACGCGTACCTGGGCGTACCAGACAAATCGGACCCAGCAACCTCCTCGTCGGCCCGTCCGCTGATCCAGCCCGGTGTCGCCGACCCGGTGCTGTATCGCAACGCCGACGGCTATTACTTCCAGACGCCGGACCGGCAGATCACCTGCGGCATCCTCGACCAGCCGACCGGTCAGCCGCGGCGCACCGCCGGTTGCCAGGGCGCGACCGGCCCCGCGCCGCCACACATGCGCAAATGCTGGAGCACCGATCCGGCGGCCGCGGCCGTGGCGGTCGGCGAGGAGGCCGGGTACCTCTGCGTGAACCAGGGCTTCTACACCGGGCCGCGGCTGGAGGCCGGCCCGGTGCTGCCCGCCGGAACCACGCTGCACGCGCACGGATTCACCTGCCGCGCCGACACTTTCAGCGTCACCTGCAGCAATGATGAAGACGGGCACGGGTTCGAGATCGCGCCGGACAGCAACCGGGTGTTCTGAACGTCTGCGCCCCGCTCAGTTCGACCGGGCGCGGGCGCGGGTACGCAGCAGGCTGGCGACCGTCGCGATGACCAGGATGCCGATGATCACACTGAGCGAGACCCCGGTGGAGATTTCCGGCACGCTGACGTGCTCGCCGCCGTTGATGAACGGCAGCGTGTTCTCGTGCAACGCGTGCAGCACCAGCTTCACGCCGATGAACGCGAGAATCGCGGACAGGCCGTAGGACAGATAGACCAGTCGATCGAGGAGTCCACCGATCAGGAAGTACAACTGCCGTAAACCCATGAGCGCGAACGCGTTTGCGGTGAATACCAGATACGGCTCGCTCGTCAGACCGTAGATCGCCGGGATCGAGTCCAGGGCGAACAACAGGTCGGCGAAGCCGATCGCCAGCAACGCCAGCAGCAGCGGGGTCACCGTGCGACGTCCGTCGATCCGGGTGACCAGCTTGTCGCCGTCGTAACTGTCGGTGGTCGGCAGTATCCGTTTGGCCAGCGCGACGACCCGGCTGTCGCGCTTCTCCTCGTGCTCGGCCTCGTGGCCGCTCTCGGTGATCAGCTTGATCGCGGTGTAGATCAGGAACAGGCCGAACAGATAGAACACCCAGCTGAACGCGCTGATCGCGGCGGCGCCGACGGCGATGAACACCCCGCGCATCACCAGCGCGATCACGATGCCGATCAGCAGCGCCTTCTGCTGATACATCCGCGGCACCGCGAAGGTGGACATGATGATGAGGAAGATGAACAGGTTGTCCACCGAGAGCGCCTTCTCGGTGACGAAGCCCGCGTAGTACTCCCCCGCGAACGTCGAGCCCCAGCGCCAGGCGACGAAACCGCCGAAGGCCAGGGCGAGGCCGATGTAGACGGCAGACCAGAATCCGGACTCACGGAAGGTCGGTTCGTGCGGGGTGCGCACGTGGGCGAAGAAGTCGAAGACGAACAAGCCGAGGATCACCACGCAGGTGATCACCCATTCGAGAGCGGTTACCTGCATGCGGTGCGTCGATCGGTAGCGAAGGTCATGGCGTCCATCATGCCCGATTTGTCCGTTCTAGTCGGCTAGCGGATTGGTTGCTGACCATAATTTCACATGCGCTCGCCGGGGTGTCCGTGCCAGAGTGACCCCCGTGACCGACGACTACCTCCGCCTCAACCGGGCCAACTGGGACGAGCGCGCACCCGTGCACGCCGCGTCGCGCGACTACGCGGTGCACCGGTTTCTCGCGGAACCGGATTTTCTCAGCGAGGTCGTCCGGTTCGATCTGCCGCTGCTCGGCGAGGTCGACGGGTTGCGCGGGGTGCACCTGCAATGCCACATCGGCACCGACACCCTCTCGCTGGCCCGGCTCGGCGCGACCATGACCGGGCTCGACTTCTCCCCCGCGTCGCTGGCGCAGGCGCGGTCGCTCGCCGAAAAGACCGGGGCGCAGATCGATTTCGTCGAATCGAGCGTCTACGACGCGGTATCAGCGCTCGGCGCAGCACAATTCGATCTGGTGTACACCGGAATCGGTGCGCTGTGCTGGCTTCCGAGCATCGACCGCTGGGCGCAGACCGTCGCCGGGCTGCTACGACCGGGTGGACAGTTGTTCATCCGGGACGGCCATCCGATGCTGTGCACGATCGACGAAACCCACACGGACCGACTGGTTGTCGGCTACCCGTACTTCGAAACGCCGGAGCCGATGGTGTTTTCCGACGGCGGCACCTACGTCGAGACCGACGCCGACTTCGTCCAGACCACGACCCACGAGTGGAACCACGGGTTCGGCGAGCTGGTGACCGCGCTGCTGCGGGCCGGCCTGTCGATCACCGGGCTGACCGAGCATCGAACCGTGCCGTGGGAGGCGTTGCCCGGGAAGATGACGCGCGGCGAAGGTGACGAATGGCACCTCACCGAACACCCGGAGCGGTTGCCGCTCAGCTTCACGGTGCAGGCGCGCAAACAGCCCGGCGCGTCCTGACCGACAGGCTCGCGGACGCGGTACAGAATGCCCCTCATGCAAATCCGAGGAGCTCGTATCGCTGTGGTGCCCTGCGCCGTCGCGCTGGCGTTGCTGGCCGGGTGTGGCAATGACGACAAGGGTTCGGGCACACCGACAACCCCCGGCTCGGCGACGCCGAGTTCGCCCGTCAGCAGTTCTCCAGTCGCGTCGGCGACCCCGGCGCCGACCTCCTCGGCCGCGCCGACCACGACCCGCGGCCCCGTGTCGGGTCCGGTCGATCCGGCCCAGTACCGGCAGGCGATGGGGTACTACTTCCAGTCGCCGAGCGGGTCGTTCCTCTGCGCGATCCTCGATCAGCCGATCGATGACAACGCCCAAGCCGGTTGCCAGGGACCGACTTCCCCCGCGCCCGCGCAGGTCAAGGACTGCTGGAGCAAGCATCCGCAGGCGAGCGCGCTCACCGTCGGCACGCGCTCCGAGGCGCTCTGCTTGAACCAGGGCGTGTTCGTCGGCGCGCCGACCGACGGCGGCGATCGCGGCGGCGGCCGGGTGCTGCCGTACGGTGGGATGCTCACCGTGGGGGCGTTCACCTGTGACTCCGCCGAAAGCGGAGTGACCTGCACGAACGACACCACCGGGGCCGGGTTCAAGATCTCACGGGAGTCCAACCGAACCTTCTGAGTGGAAAATTCGGTTCCCATCGGGAATTCCGGATGTTAACGTCGGTACCAACAAACCACACGATCAGGAAGGCGAGGACGATGACCGGTACCCAGCGGCGACAGATGTCGCGCCGTGGTGCCTGGCAGTCGTGCGCCGATGCCGTGCTATCGACGGTCGCCTATCGACGGCTGACCGTACGGAGCGGCCTCTGAATCGTGTCTACCCATAGACCCGAGAAAGGGGTCACTCCGCGGCAAACGCCAAGGAGTGACCCCTTTTTCGTGTTCGCATCCGAGTAGCTCAGTGGAAGAGCGGCACCGTCCGAAGGTGCAGGCCGGTGGTTCGACTCCACCCCCGGATACGAAACCCGATCCCTCGTAGCCCAATCGGTAGAGGCACCGGACCTAGATTCCGGGAGGTGCGAGTTCGAATCTCGCCGAGGGAACCGACACCACCTACACCATCCGGAAGCGTCATAGCTCCGAATACGTGGGGACACGGGTGAGCCGGATCAGCTGGTCCACCTTCGACGGATGGGAACCGCTATGCGCCATGCCTTCGCACGCCTCTTCACCTTTGTCTCGGCGTGTGTCGTGACCGCCGCAGTCGCAGCGACTGTCGCGCCCACGGCCTACGCCGCAGTAGTGCCCAAGTATTCGTGCGACGACGGGCAGCTCCAGGGAGACGAGATAATCATCCGCACCAATTGCAAAGCCACCGGTGACGCGCCGACCAAGCACGGAACCCATAAGGGTCCGTTCATCCTCAGCGGTAGCGGTTTGACCGGAAAATGCGAATCCGCGAGGGTTCTCTTGCCGCACCAAGTAATCGGCTCGAATTGCACAAAGCAGGACTGAAGCAGTAGGCCGCGATATCCTCCCGCCGCCGGGGCAGCGTGCTTCCCCGGCGCAATGGCTTGTCGCTCCCGGCATACCGAAACCTGCGCGAGTTCAAGCGGTCAGCACAGCTGGCGAAGAACGTCGAGCAGGAGCAGCGGAGATCGCTCTTCAGGAATGCTTTTCGTTTTCGTCGAGGACCTGTAGCAAGGTGCGGAAGTACTGATTGTTTTCGACCAGTTCCGGGAAGCTGTCGCGGATTTCGGCGGCAGTCATTTCGGGTGCGTCGAGGCGGGTGATCCAGACTACGGTCGGGATGGTTTCGTGGTCGAGGTATGCGCGGAGTTTGTGGTGGCCGTCGATGACGAACCCGCTCATGGGAAATCTGCTGAGGGTTCGGAGCGCGATCACCGCCGGACGCCCGCCGTCATTGATCAGCTGTCGATAGTGGGCGACGGCGGCGTCATCGGCCGGTGGCCAACCCTCCGTCGGAACCAGGTAGGTGGAGTCGTCCGGCCCTGGATAGAACCAGATGGGCTCGGCGGGCTCCGCGCATACGACCGCCAATCGCGAGACCGTGGTCCACTGCTTCTGCACTGCTTCCGGATAATCCGGCCACAATGGCTCTGGCCCACGGAGTTCGTAGCGACTCGGAGCCAGCAGTTGCAGCAACGGCTGCAACGACTCCCGCAGTGGAAGACCCGTGGCGGTGCCGGTGGTCAATTCCCGGAGAGCGGCCAAAGCCGCTGGCCGCGGTGGCCGCGCGGGAACACGAGCGACGAGCCGACCGACGCTGCCCTCGTATGCGGACGTGTCGAGATCGGTGACATCGCCGCCGATACGCAGCAACCCATGACTACTCCATCCACCGGCCAGATCCAGGCGATGCCCAACTCCTCGAACGTCGATCACTCCACTGCCGTCGCCGACGGCAACCTCCTCGACGTGGGTACTCATGAGCTACTTCATAGCAGGTAAACCCTGCGATCTGTCGCTCTGTTCCTGCTCCACGCTGGTTGGCCCAGCCCCGAAAAGGCTGGCGGGTCGAATCTTCTCGGGCTCAGCGATTTACGGGTGGTTGAGTAGATCTCGGATGGTGGGGCCGCGGCCGTGTAGGAGTGCGGTCTCCGACCAGATCCATAGTGCGGCCGGGATGGTCGAAAGTGTTGTCGCACTGAGTTGGTCGGCCCAGTGGAGCAGGCGGGTGAGTGGGGACATCAGGCGGACTTCAGTGGGTGGTGCAGGGGTTTGCGTAGGGAGGGTGGTCCGATCAGGGGGAGCGATGTGGGCAGGAGTTTGCTGCTGGCCGGGTCCCGCTGGTGGCGGGATCGCTCCCATGCGGCGGCGGTGATCTCGGCCCAGGTCTCGCGGCGGCCGTGTAGGACGAAATGGTCGGCGTCGATGGACGGCCACGGCTCGGGGCGGGTGGGGCCGAAATCGGTGAGCACGCGCACGGCCTCGGCGGGGGTCGGCGTGGACGCGAGGTGGAAACGAACGGTAGCCATGGAAATACCTTCGCCATCGGGGGGTGGTCGGCGAATCAGTCGGATGACGCTGGGTTGACGTATTCGCGGGTCGGATAGGGTCGCGACGGGTCGGCGATATCGCCGGAGGACCCGGAGAAGGGATGCCGCACGATGCCGCTGGTCGGACGAGACGCAGAGCTGAAGGCCCTGGCCGCGCTGCTGGACGGGCCCGCCGAACAGAGCGGAATCCTGATCGAGGGCGAGCCGGGCATCGGCAAGTCGGCGCTGGTGGAGGCGGCGGTGGCGGCCGCGGCCGTCGCGGGGCTGCGGGTGCTGCGCGCCACCGGCGTCGAGGCCGAGCACAATCTGCCGTACGCCGGACTGCATCGGCTGGTCTACCCCCTGCGCCGGAGCTTCGAGGCCCTGCCTGCCCGCCAGGCCGAGGCGCTGACCATCGCTTTAGGCATGTCCGACACCGCGGGCGACCCGAGTCCCTATCTGGTCGGCCTGGCCGCGTTGACCGTGCTGACCGACGCGGCCGCCGATCGGCCGCTGCTGGTCGTCGCCGAGGACGCGCACTGGCTCGATCCGGCCAGCGCCGACGCGCTCGCCTTCGTCGCCCGCCGCATCGAGTCCGAACCGCTCGTCCTGCTCGGCACCCTGCGCGACGGCGGCACCTCACCGTTGTGCGACGCCGGACTGACCGCGCTGCGGCTGGACGGGTTGTCCGACGACGACGCGACCGCGCTGCTCGACCGCTCCGCGGCGGACCTGCCCCCGGCGGTCCGGCGGCAGGTGCACGCGGAGGCTCGGGGCAACCCGCTGGCGCTGCTCGAATTGCCCATGGCGGCAGCGGAACTCACCGAGCCTGCCGACGCATTGCCGTTGACCGAACGACTGGAACGCGCCTTCACCGCACGCGCCGCCGCACTGCCCGCGGGTAGCCGCTCGGCGCTGCTGGTCGCGGCGGTCAACGACAGCGACTCGCTGGCCGAAACGCTCACCGCCACCGGCATTCTGCTGGGACACCCGGTCGAGCCCGAGATCCTCGCGCCGGCCGCCGCGGCCCGGCTGATCGAAATCGGCACCGGCACAGTGACCTTCCGGCACCCACTGATGCGGTCCGCGCTCGCGGCGACGGCGCCCGCCGCCGACCGCCGCCGGGCGCACCGCGCCCTCGCCGAGGCACTCGACGCGCTGCCGGATCGCCGGGTCTGGCATCGCGCGGCAGGCACCGTCGGCCCCGACGAGGAACTCGCGGCCGAACTCGAAACGACCGCGGAACAGGCACGACACCGAGCGGGCGCGGTCGCGGCACTGGAACGGGCGGCGGCGCTGAGCGCCCGTCCCGACCTGCGTGCCGATCGTCTGCTTCGCGCGGCCGAACTGGCCGTCGACTCCGGCCGCCGCGACTCCGCCGAACGCCTGGTCGGCCTCGCGCGCACGCTCGCGCTGACCCCGCGGCACGCGGCCACGGCCAGCCGGCTGCTCAGCGGGTTCGACGACGGAATGCGCGAAAGCCCCTCGCGGATAGCCGAACTGGCCGCGTCCGCGACCGCCGTCGCGGCCGACGGGCACACCGACGCCGCCCTGCGCATCCTGTGGGGCGCGGCCATGCGGTGCTTCTGGGTCGAACCCGGACCGGACACCCGCCGCGCCCTCCTCGCCGTCGCCGACGCGCTCCCGATTCCGGGCGACGACCCGCGCATGGTCGCGATTCAGGCGTACGTCGCTCCGTTCGAGCGCGGCGACCGGGTCCTGCGCCACCTCCGCGCACTGGTCTCGACCACCGGCCGCGACCCGGAGGTGGACCGCTTCCTGGGCAGCGCGTCCCTTCAGGTCGGCGCCTTCGACCTGGCCGTCGACTTCTCCACCGCCGCCGCACCGGGACTGCGCGCCGCCGGGCAACTGGGGCTGCTGCCCCGCGCGCTCACGGTGCAGGCCTGGAGCCTGGCCCGGCTCGGTGACCTCGCCGCCGCCGCACCGGTCGCGACCGAGGCGGCCGACTTCGCGCGGGAGACCGGCCAGCCGTTCATGCACGGGCTCGCCCTCGCGGTGCAGGCCGAAATCGCCGCGCTGCGTGGGGATTACCCGCAGGCGGTGACGCTGACGGCGGAGGCGGAACGGATCGGGCTGGCCTCGGGCGCGCGGCCGGTGCTGGCCACCGTCCAGCTCACCCGCGGACTCATCGCCCTCGGCGAGGGCCGATTCGACGACGCGTTCGCCGACCTGAACCGCATCCACGATCCGCGCGATCCGGCCCATTCACCGTTCCTGCGCGGGTATTTCCTCGCCGAGCAGGCCGAGGCGGCGGTGCGCGCCGGACAGTCCGACGCGATGCAGAAGTTGGTGCGCGAACTGGAGCCGGCGGCCGCGTCTACCTCCTCACCCGCGCTGCACATCGGAATGCGTTACGCACAAGCCGTTTTCGCCACCGACGCGGCCGACGAGCGGTTCACCGCCGCACTGTCGGCCGATCTGCGCCGCTGGCCGGCCGAGCGCGGCCGCCTGCACCTGGCCTACGGCGAATGGCTGCGCCGGCAGCGCCGGGTAGTCGAGTCCCGGACCCATTTGCGCACGGCCAGAGAGACTTTTGACGCCCTCGGCGGCACCGCATGGAGCGAACGCGCCCGGGTCGAACTGCGCGGCGCCGGCGAGACCAGCCCGGACCGCAGACCGGACGCCCGCGACCGGCTCACCCCGCACGAGCTGAGCATCGCGCAACTGGCGGCGCAGGGCTTGACCAACCGGGAGATCGGGCAGCGGCTGTACCTGTCGCATCGCACGGTCAGCACCCATTTGCACCGGATCTTCCCCAAGCTCGGCATCAGCGCGCGCGGCGAGCTGGCCGCGCTGCTGCCTGCCCTCGGCGACACGAACTCGTAGCCAACGCGCCGCCCGGCGCCGCTGACCGACACTGATTACGTCATCCGACGCTCGCGGCGGATCCCGTGCGCTCCCTAGCGTCGGTACCAGCGGTGACGGACCTCGCCGCGGATCCGCCGAGAACCGAGAGCAGGAGCGCAGATGG
Source organism: Nocardia sp. NPDC056564 (assembly GCF_042793755.1). Taxonomy (NCBI): domain Bacteria; kingdom Bacillati; phylum Actinomycetota; class Actinomycetes; order Mycobacteriales; family Nocardiaceae; genus Nocardia; species Nocardia sp. NPDC056564. The sequence continues at coordinate 598,476 of NZ_JBHTUR010000002.1, read as the reverse complement.
ACATCAGCAGACGATTCTTCGGTGGCGCGCTGGCCGCCGGCGCAGTGGCCGCGCTGGGCGCCTGCGCCACCGACTCCACCACCGCGCCCGCGACCACGGCGCCCGGCTCGGACCCGCGGGCGGGCTCGGGCGCCAACACCACGCTCGGCCCGATCAAGCAGATCGACGCCGGAGCGTTGAATGTCGGGTACGCCGAATTCGGTCCCGGCACCGGACAACCCGTGATCCTGCTGCACGGCTGGCCCTACGACCCGTACAGCTACGCCGACGTCGGTCCGCTGCTGGCGGCCGCCGGGTACCGGGTGATCGTCCCGTTCCTGCGCGGCTACGGCCCGACCACCTTCCGGTCCGCCGAGACCGTCCGCAACGGGCAGCAGACGGCGATCGCCCGCGACATCGTCGACCTCATGGACGCGCTGCACATCGACCGCGCCGTCCTCGGCGGATTCGACTGGGGCGCACGGACGGTCGACATCATCGCGACCCTGTGGCCGCAACGCTGCAAGGCGATCGTCGCGGTGAGTGGATACATCGTCACCCAGCAGGCGGCACAGCAGCAGCCGCTGTCGCCGGAGGCCGAACTCGGCTGGTGGTACCAGTATTACTTCGCCACCGAACGCGGCCGCCTCGGCTACGCCCGCAACCGGCACGATTTCAACAAGCTGATCTGGCAGCGCGCCTCCCCGCAGTGGCATTTCGACGACGCGACCTACGACCGCAGCGCGGCCGCGTTCGACAACCCCGACCACGTCGACATCGTCATCCACAACTACCGGTGGCGGTTGAGCCTGGCGCCCGGCGAGCCGCAATACGACGCCTACGAGCAGCAACTCGCCGCCGGGCCGGCCATCACCGTGCCCGCCATCACCATCGGCAGCGATTTCGACGGCGCGGCCAAGGACGGAAAACCGTACCGCGGCAAGTACTCCGGCAAATACGAGCATCGCGTGCTCGACGGCATCGGGCACAACGTGCCGCAGGAAGCGCCGCGTCCGTTCGCGCAGGCGATCATCGACGCCGATCGCTGGTGATCGGCCGGGGCCGGTGACGCACCACCGGCCCCGCCGCCGCGCTACAGGTAGGCGCGTTGCCGGAGGCCGCCGCCGGACTCGAGCTCGAGCACGGTGTCGACGCCGATCCGGCGCAGGAACGGATAGTCGTGACTGATCACCAGCATCGCGCCGCGATAGTCGGCCAGCGCGTCGACGAGCTGGTCGACGCTGGCGATGTCGAGGTTGTTGGTCGGCTCGTCGAGGATCAGCAATTGCACCGGTGGATCGGCAAGCAGCAAGCGCGCCAACGACACTCGGAAACGCTCACCGCCGGACAAGGTCGAGACCGGTCGCTCGACGCTGTCACCGCGCAGCAGTAGCCGGGCCAGCTGATTGCGGATGGTGGCAGGCGGGGTGGCGGGGGCGGCCGCGTGCACGTTGTCGAGCGCGCCGGCCCGCTCGTCCAGGCCGTCGAGGCGTTGCGGGAGGTAGCCCACCCGGTCGGTGTACAGGGTGCCGCGTTCCGGGGCACGACCGTGGATCAGGTCCTCGATCAGTGTCGTCTTTCCCGCGCCGTTGCGGCCGATCAGGGCGACCCGCTCCGGGCCCTGGATGACGATGCCGCGCTCACCGTCGCGCAGTTCCGCGATGCGGCGGCTGCGCGGCACATCGGGGTCCGGCAATTCGAGATGGATGTGTTCCTCGCGCCGCACCCGCGCCGCCGCGGAGGCCAGCGCGTCCTGAGCCGCAACGACTTTCGCGTCCAGCGTGGTACGCATGGCCCCGGCCGAAGCCTGCGCCCTGCTGGCCCGATTGCCCGCCAGGATTCGCGGGATGCCGCCGTTCTGCTGGGTGTTGCGCCCCGTCCGTTCGCGTCGGGCGAGTTTGGTCTCGGCCTCGACGCGTTGGCGTTTCTCGACTTTCAACGCCTGCTCGGCGGTGCGGGCCGCCTGCTCGGCCGCCGCCTGTTCCTGTTCGATGTGCCGCCGCCAGTCACTGTAGGGGCCGCCGAACACGTCCAGGGTGGCGCCGCGCAGCTCCGCGGTGGCGTCCATCCGCTCCAGCAGTTCCAGGTCGTGGCTGACCACCACCAGGGTGCCGGGCCAGGTGTCGACGAATTCGGCCAGCTGGGAACGGGTTTCGCGATCGAGGTTGTTGGTCGGCTCGTCGAGCAGGGTGATCGGGGTGCGCTGTACCCGCAGCCCGGTGATCGCGACGAGCACCGCCTCGCCGCCGGAGATCTCCCCCACCTTCCGATCCAGATCGGCTGCGCTGAAACCGATTTCGTCCAGGGCCTGGTCGGCGCGGGCCTCGATGTCCCAGTCGTCGCCGACGGTCTCGAAGTGCCGTTCCGCGCTGTCGCCGGACTCGATCGCCCGCAGCGCCGCGAGAGTGTCGGCGATGCCGAGCAATTGGGCGATGGTGGCGTCGCGGCCGAGGGTGAGGGTCTGCGGCAGATAACCCACCGCGCCGGTGGTCTCGACGCGTCCGGAGGTGGGGGTGAGGATTCCGGCGATCAGGCGCAGCAGCGTCGATTTGCCCGCGCCGTTGCGGCCGACCAGGCCGGTGCGCCCGGCGGTGAGGGTGCCGTCGACCCCGGACAGCGCGACGGTGCCGTCGGGCCATTCGAAGGTCAACTGCTGCAAGGTGATCGCGGATTGCGTGGATATGGACATGGTTGGTCGACTCTTTCCTGCTCGCTGAGGAGCGGGCCGCACGTTGCGCGCCGAGGTCGCGAAGACCATGGGCGCGGGTGATTTCGGAACGTTGCGGAAGCAGACGGAGGCGAAACAGGCGCAGGCACGAAGACCTCGGACCGTCCCCGATACGGGACGCCGAGCGGAATGTGCGATCGAGACGCCGCCCCCGACTGGGCGGCTACAGTCTGTCGACTTCCTCCATGATCACCGGATCACCCTAACATTCGGCCCGTCGGGGGCGAGGTAGACCGCCCCCGGCGAACTCCGCGGACCGCTGCTCAGTGGGCGGCGGTGGCGCGCGCGGCCTGCTCGATCACGTCCGCGACGGCATCGGGATGCGCGACGGCGACCGAGTGCGACGCGGCGATCTCGGTGACGTGCGCGCGGGCCCGCTCGGCCATGAATCGCTGCGCCGCGACGGGGATGTTGAGGTCCTGGGTGGTGATCACATCCCAGCTGGGCTTGTCGGTCCAGGCGGCGACCATGGCCTTCTCCGCCAGCGCGGCCTGCGCGATCGGACGCTGGGCCGCGGCCGCCAGCGCGGCACGATCGGCGGGCACGTCGGCGGCGAATTGGGCGCGGAACTTGTCCTGCTGGATGTAGAGATCGGTGCCCGCGCTGCCGTCCGGACCGGTGAACGGGACCGGGTCGAGCGTGCCGGGCAGGGTGCTCCCGGGGAACTTGCCGGTCAGCTCGAGCGCGGTCTCGCCGGGTGCGGGCAGGAACGCCGCGACGTACACCAAGGCCCGCACCTGATCGCTGCCTGCGGCGGCGGTGCTGATGACCGAGCCGCCGTAGGAGTGCCCGACCAGCACGACGGGTCCGTTGATATGACTGATCAATCCCCGCAGCGTGGCGGCGTCGGCGACCGGGCCGCGCAGCGGATTGGCCGCCGCGACCACGGGATACCGATCCTTGCGGAGCTTGTCGATGACGTCGTTCCAGCTCGACCCGTCCGCGAACGCGCCGTGCACCAGCACGACGGTGGGCTTCGGCGCGTCCTCGGTCGGCTCGGCACGCGTCGTGCTCGCGGTGCAGGCGACGGCGAGGCTGCCCGCGGCCACCGCGGCGGTGATCGCCGCGATCGCCCGGGCAGCGCGCCGGTTATGGGGACGTCGGATGCCGGCCATGTGGATGTTCCTTCCGCGAAACAGTGGACTTGACGGCTTCCACTGTGCGTCGGCCGGTCCCGCCGCCACATCTGTCACCTGACGCCGACCATGACGTAGTCGGTACGTCAGCGCCGCTGGGCGCGGATGGCGGTGATGGCGTCACCCGCGGTGGCGACGGAAACGCCGAGCAGCACCAGGTCCTTGATCAGGAACCCGCCGCCCGACCCGAGGAACGGGAAACCGTAACCGGGTTGCCAGACGCCGGGCGCGCTGAGCATGAAGCTCAGGGTGGTCAGAAACAGGACGACCGCGCCGGCGCTGCCGAGCAGGGCGACGCGCGGGGCGAAACGCCCTGCGGCGATGGCCAGCCCGATCGCGATCTCCACGACGCCGAGGACCGCCGAGAGGGCATCGACGCTCAGCAGGTGGTAGAGCCACGACATCAGTGGCGAGCTGGCCACCAGCGGCTGGATCCCCTGAGCCTCGAAGGAGAAGAACTTCATCGCGCCGATCCAGACGATGACCAGCGCCAAGCCGTAACGGCTCAGCGCGGCACCGATCGTCGGCACCGCGGCGGCTCGATCGAACGTCGAGGTACGGGTGATGGTTGCCATGATGTGCTCCCTGTTTCGGTGATAGCGCCGGATTCCCCGTGAAAGTGACCGGCTAACTCGTAACACTGGTCATTGTGACCCGCGACACCGTGACCGGTCAAGTGGTTACACTGGTCTCATGACGATCGAAGGTCAGCCCGAAGCCGTGCATCGGCTGGTGGCGTTCATCAACACCCGGCACTGCCCCGACGGCGACGACGTGCTGACCGACGAGCGCGCCCCGGGATGGCTGGCCTCCTGGCTCGGGTCCGACGGCGCCGGACCCGCCGTCGGGCCGGATGCGCTACTGGCACTGCGGAATCTGCGCGAGGGCATGCGTGAGCTGGCCGCGGCCAACAACGGGCAGCAGTCCGATACCGACGTGATCCAGAGTGCGGCAACGGTTTTGGCGTCCGCGCCGGTGATCCTGCAGCTCGGGGACAATCAGCGGGGCCCACACCTGGTCGCCGATTCCGCCGCGGATCCGGCGCGGCACGCCGTCGCCGCGGTGGCGCAGTCCTACCTCACCGTCCGCGCCTCCGGCGACTGGGCCAGGGTCAAATCCTGCGCCGCGGCCGACTGCCGCTGGGTCTACTTCGACACCTCACGCAATCGCTCCCGCCGCTGGTGCGACATGACCAACTGCGGCAATCGAGCCAAGAACCGCACCTGGCGCGAGCGCGTCCGCTCCGGCGAGCAGGCCGACTGAACGCATTGCCGCCGTACGGAATTCGCCGAGCGAACCGCTACGCCGACTCGTCCGGCGGGGGCTCCTCGCCACCGCCGCGGATGGTCCACAGCAGACCGTCCAGCTCGTCGGGCTTGATGAGGACGTCGCGGGCCTTCGAGCCCTCGCTGGGGCCGACTACGCCGCGGGTTTCCATCAGGTCCATGAGGCGGCCTGCCTTGGCGAAGCCGACGCGCAGTTTGCGCTGCAGCATGGAGGTGGAGCCGAACTGGGAGGTGACCACCAGTTCGACGGCTTGGATGAACACGTCGAGGTCGTCGCCGATATCGGGGTCGACATCCTTCTTCTCGCCCTGTTTCGCGGCGGTGACGCCCTCTTGGTACTCGGGCTCGGCCTGGTTCTTGGCGAAGTCGACGACGGCGTGGATTTCCTCGTCGCTGATGAACGCGCCCTGCAGGCGGGTCGGCTTGTTCGCGCCCATGGGCAGGAACAGGCCGTCGCCCATGCCGATCAGTTTCTCGGCGCCGGGCTGATCCAGGATGACCCGCGAGTCGGTCAACGACGAAGTGGCGAAGGCCAATCGGGACGGCACGTTGGTCTTGATCAGGCCGGTGACCACGTCGACCGAGGGTCGCTGGGTGGCCAGCACCAGGTGAATGCCCGCGGCACGGGCCTTCTGGGTGATCCGCACGATCGCGTCCTCGACGTCGCGCGGCGCGGTCATCATCAGGTCGGCGAGCTCGTCGACGATGGCGAGGATGTACGGGTAGGGCCGGTACACCCGTTCGCTGCCGAGCGGCGCGGTGATCGCGCCGGACTTGACCTTCTTGTTGAAGTCGTCGATGTGGCGAACCTTGTTGGCCTGCATGTCCTGATAGCGCTGCTCCATCTCCTCGACCAGCCAGGCCAGCGCGGCGGCCGCCTTCTTCGGCTGGGTGATGATGGGCGTGATCAGGTGCGGAATGCCCTCGTACGGGGTGAGTTCCACCATCTTCGGGTCGATCAGGATCATCCGGACCTCGTCCGGCGTGGCCCGGTGCAGCAGCGAAACCAGCATCGAGTTCACGAAACTCGACTTACCGGAGCCGGTGGAGCCGGCCACCAGCAGGTGCGGCATCTTGGCCAGGTTCGCGGCCAGGTAGTCGCCCTCGATGTTCTTGCCGAGCCCGATCACCAACGGGTGGTGGTCGTTACGGGTGGACGGCGCCTTGAGCACGTCGGCGAGGCGGACCAGTTCGCGATCGGAGTTGGGCACCTCGATGCCGACGGCGGACTTGCCCGGGATCGGCGCGAGCAGCCGAACGTTCTCCGTGGCAACGGCATACGCGATGTTGCGGGCGAGCGCGGTGATCTTCTCGACCTTCACGCCGGGCCCGAGTTCCACCTCGTAGCGGGTGACCGTCGGGCCGCGCACGAAACCGGTGACCGCCGCGTCGATCTTGAACTGCACCAGCACCTCGGTGATCGCCTCGATCATCGATTCGTTGGCGGCGCTGCGCTTCTTGGGCGGGTCGCCGTCGGTCAGCAACGACATCGGCGGCAGCACGTAGTCGCCCTCGACCTCGCGATCGGCGACGAATTCGAGCTGCTTCGGCGGCGGCGGGGTCTGGTCCTCGACCTTCACGGCCGGGCGCTGCTTCTTCGGTTTCGGCTTGGCGGCCGGGGTTTCGGTCGCGATCGGTTTGGCGTCCTGCAACGGCGGCTCGCCGAGCACCTCGGTCACCGCGTCGGGATCGCCGAACTCGTCGGGCGGGTAGTTCTCCGCAGGCGTGCGGCCGCGGCGCTTCGCCTTGGCCGAGTGCAGCGGGAACCCGTCGGCGTCGTACTTGGCCGGGTCGTACCCGTATTCGCCCTCGTACTCACCGTATTCGTCGCCACCGCTGCCGGTGCCGAAGTACTCGCGCAGCCGGGCCGGTACCTCGCGCACGGTCGTGCCGGTGAGCAGCAGCACGCCGAAGACGATGGCCAGCAACAGGATCGGCACCGAGAGCCAGGCGGTGAGCCCGTTGGTGAGCGGGCCGCCGACCACGAAGCCGACGAAACCCGCTGCGCGCGAACGCCCGTGCGGGTCGGTCGGCGCGCCGGCGATGACGTGCCACAGCCCGAGCACCGGCAGACCGACCAGCAGCCCACCGAGCACCAGGCGCGGCCGGATCTCCGGACGTGGCTCGGTCCGCATCAGAATCACCGCGATCCCGGTGGCCACGAACGGCAGTCCGGCCGAGGCCGAGCCGGACACGGCCCGGATGGCCTCGCCCACCCAGTGCCCCACCGGACCGCCCGCCGACAGCCAGACCGCGGCGGCGATCACCGCGCTCAACGCGATCAGGGCCAGCGCGATGCCGTCGCGACGATGGCCGTGCTCGATCTCCCCCGCCTTGCTCAGCGTCCGGGTGGTGGCACCGAGCCCCCGCGCGAGCATGTTCCAGCCGCTGCTGATGCCGCGGCTCAACACGGCCAGCGGCGCGGTGTTCGACGCGCGCCGAACCGGCCTGTGCGCGGGTGGGCGGCGCGCCCGCGGGGTCGTCGTGGTGCGGGGCGTTGCCGAACGGGACCGAGCCGCCGTGGTCCGTCCCCGCGCCGATCCCGCCCGCGCCCGAGTAGTCGTGGTGCTGCGGGACTTACCTGCCATGGACCCAGGCTAGCCGCAACCGCCCCTTCCAGACCATCCGCAACACTGGTATCGCAGGTCTCATCAGTGCCTAACTGTGCAGATGCCCAGGTCGCCGCTGATCCGACTGCGCAGGCCCCCAGCGGCCGATCCCGCGTGTCGAAGCCGACCTGCCGAGCCCGCGACGTCGTCCAGCGAACCGTCCGATCGGCCGGCGCGCACGCGGGACGAACGATCAGACGGAGCGATCCAGCGCCAGCACCGCCTGCACGGCCTCCGGGGTACCGGTGGTCTCGATCCGGACCTCATTGCGGCCGAACGAATGCAGCAGCAGCTCCGACGGCGCCCCGGTCAGCACCACTTCCTCGCCCGGCTTCGACCGGACGACCGCGCGCCGCTCGTCCAGCGTCTCCAGCACGACCCGCACCGGCGCTTTCCGGTAGGACCGCCGCGCCATTCGCCGGACCAGCTGCCAGTACCTGTCCTCGTCCGCCTGCGCGAGCGCCCGCGGCTCCCAGCCGGGGCTGCCGCGCCGCACGTCCTCGTGGTGCACGAACATCTCGGTCAGATTCGCGATCGCGTCGACCGGGCGCAGCGGCGACCACCACGGCGGCCCGGTCCGGACCAGTTCCAGCAGCTCGGGGAACGGCCGGCTCGCCGCTGTGGCCTGCACGCGGTCGAGATACCCGGCGAACGGCTTCAGCAGGATGCCCGGCGCGGCGTCGGGGCGGCGCTCCCGAACCACCAAGTGCGCGGCGAGGTCTCGCACCGTCCAGGTGCCACACAGGGTGGGCGCCTCCGGCCCGACCGCGGTCATGGTCTCGACGAGCTTCTGACGTTCCCGCTGCGCGATGCTCACCCTTCGAACATACCGACCAGGTCGGGCGTCCTCGCCCCGGCGTCACGGACGGCGAAACGCAGAACCCCCGAATTCTTGGGTAGCGCAATGAGGGTTCGCTATGTACCTTGTCACTCGGTCCATCGGGTCGTGGACCTAAATACAAGAAGGGCAAATTCCCTGTGAAGAAGTTTATGACTGGTGCAGCCGTCGTGGCCGCCGCGGGTTGCGCGCTGGCTATCAGCGCGCCTGCCGCGCAAGCCAAGGCTTACAACTACGGCGCGATCGCACTGTCCACCTCCACCGGACTGATCGGGTACTCCTACGATTACCCCGATTCGAGCTCCGCGCAGGCGCGGGCGGTCCGCAGCTGCGGCGCGAGCGATTGCGAGACGGTGGTCTGGTTCGCCAACGGCTGTGGGGCGGTGGCCTATTCGAGCCGGACCGGCGACTACAGCTGGGGTTACGCCGCGTCGCGCAGCGGCGCGCAGAGCAAGGCGCGGGTGAACAACTCCTCCGACGCCTACATCGTGCACTGGAACTGCACGTCCAACCACGGCTGATGTCCGCGAATCGATTCAGGGGAAACATCGTGAAACACCGCACTTTCCGGACCGCCGTGGCCGTCGTGCTGGCCGCCGCCGCGTGCACGCTCACCGCCTGCGCCTCCGGCGACAAGGAGTCCTCGTCGCCGAGCACCACCGCCAACGCCGACACCAAGCCCGGCGAACTCCAGGGCGGAAGCGACAAGGGCGAGAAGGAAACCGGCTCCGCGCCGACCACCCCGTCCTCGCCGGCCCTGGCCAAGCCTTCGACACAGCAGCTGAACGATCGCCTGAGCAAGGCATTCGATCCGAACGTGCCGAACAAGGAGAAGATCAGCTGGATCCAGGCCGCCGAGCAGGACCCCTACCTGGTCGCGAACCTGGTCGACGCCGCCAAGAAGCAGGGCGTCAAGGTCGAGATCACCAAGGTGAACGACCCGGCCGACGGCAAGCTGAAGGCCGACGCCAAGGTGACCATCAACGGCAGCCCGGTCGACGGCGCGTTCGTCTCGTTCGTCTCCGAGGGCGGCGAGTGGAAGGTGGACCACACCTTCGCCTGCAACATCGTCAAGAGCGCGAAGATCGAGTCCGCGGCATGCGAGGAATGACCAGGGACTGACCACGGAAAAGCGCCGGAAGCCAATGGCTTCCGGCGCTTTTCGTTGTTCTGATCAGACGCCGATGACCGTGGGCACGATCATCGGGCGGCGACGGTAGGTGTCGGCGACCCAGCGGCCGACGACGCGCCGCACGCTCTGCGCGATCCGGTGGATGTCGGTGACGCCCTCGGTGGCCAACCGTTGCAACTCCGCCTCGACCAGTTCGGCCGCGTCGGACAGCGCCGTCGGATCGTCGGAGAATCCGCGTCCGCTGACCTCCGGCGCGCTCACCGCCTTGCCGGTGGTCTCGTCGATCGCCACGGTGATCGAGATGAAACCACCCTCGCCGAGCACCAGGCGGTCCGACAGCGTCGACTCGCCGACGTCACCGACCGAGAGGCCGTCGACGTACACGTGCCCGACCGGCACCCGGCCGACGATCGAGGCGATGCCGTCGACCAGGTCGACCACCACGCCGTCCTCGGCCAGCATGACCCGGTCCTCCGGCACGCCGGTCGCGATGGCCAGCGCGGCGTTGGCGCGCAGGTGCCGCCATTCGCCGTGCACGGGCATCGCATTGGTCGGGCGCACCGCGTTGTACAGGTAGAGCAGCTCGCCCGCGGACGCGTGCCCGGAGACGTGCACCTTGGCGTTCTGCTGGGTGATCACCGTGGCGCCGAGCCTGGCCAGGCCGTTCACCACCGCGAACACCGAGTTCTCGTTGCCCGGGATGAGCGAGGAGGCCAGCACCACGAGATCGTCCGCGCGGATGTTGATCTGGCGGTGATCGCCGCGGGCCATCCGGGACAGCGCCGAGAGCGGCTCACCCTGCGAACCGGTCGAGATCAGCACCAGTCGATCGCCGGGCAGCGTCGCGGCCTGGTCGAGGTCGACGACCACGCTCTCCGGCACGGTCAGGTAGCCGAGGTCCTGGGCGATCTGCATGTTGCGGACCATCGAGCGGCCGACGAAGCAGATCCGCCGGTTGTACTTCTGGGCCACGTCGACGACCTGCTGGATGCGGTGCACGTGGCTGGCGAAGGAGGCGACGATCACCCGGTTGCGCGCCTTGCCGATCACCGTGTCGAGCACGCCGCCGATTTCGCGTTCCGGCGTGACGAAGCCGGGCACCTCGGCGTTGGTGGAGTCCACCAGGAACAGGTCGACGCCCTCGTCGCCGAGCCGGGAGAAACCGGCCAGGTCGGTGAGGCGTCCGTCCAGCGGCAGCTGGTCGAGCTTGATGTCACCGGTGTGCAGCACGACGCCCGCGGGGGTGCGGATGGCGACGGCGAGCGCGTCCGGGATGGAGTGGTTGACCGCGAAGAACTCGCAGTCGAACGGGCCGTGGTTGGTGTGCTGGCCCTCGATGACCTCGATCAGCTTCGGCTGCTGGCGGTGCTCCCGGCACTTCGCCGCGACCAGCGCGAGGGTGAACTTGGAGCCGACCACCGGGATGTCGGCGCGCAGCCGCAGCAGGAACGGGACCGCGCCGATGTGATCCTCGTGACCGTGCGTGAGCACGACCGCGACCACGTCGTTGATCCGGTGCTCGATCGGCCGGAAGTCGGGCAGGATCAGGTCGACGCCGGGCTGCTGGTCCTCGGGGAACAGCACGCCGCAGTCGACGATGAGCAGCTTGCCGCCGTACTCGAAAACGGTCATGTTGCGGCCGATTTCGCCGATGCCGCCGAGCGCGAAGACGCGCAGGCCGTTCTTGGCCAGCTTCGGCGGTGCGCCGAGACGATCGTGGGCGAGCGCCGCGGCGCGCGGATCCGGTTGCGGCGCGGACTGTTCGGCGCGACCGCGGCCGGACTGCTGACGGCCGCGACCGGATTTGCGCGCCTGCTGGCCGTTGGGCGGGGCTTCCGCGCGTGCGGCGCTCTGCTTGGCCGGCGCGGACTTCTTCGCCGCCGACTTGCGCGGCTGCGCGGTCTTCGGCGCCGCCGGCTCGGACGTGGCCGCCGGCGACTGCGCGACCTGCGCCTGCACCGCGACTTCGGGCTGGGCGGCCGGCTTCTCGACGCGCTTGGGCGGCTCGACGGGGGCCGGCGGCGGCGGACCGGCGGTCCGGGACGCGGTCCGACGGGGACGACGTGCGACAGGTTCGGTCATGACCGAACCTCGATGCACTGGGTATTCAGCTCACTCTGCTGTGTGGTGATTCGCTCGCTCCGCTCTCTCATCCGAGTACCCCCGCCGCCCGTAGATCGGCGGCAAGGAACTCGAGTTGTTCAGGGTTCGGCATCAACTGCGGCAACCGCGGCTCGCCCGCGTCGATCCCGAGCAGGCGGAGGCCGCCCTTGCTCATCGCGACACCGCCCAAACGGAACATCGCCGAGTTCAAGGGCACCAGGCCGGCATTGATCTCGCGGGCGCGCTCGACCGCGCCCGCGGTATAGGCGGTGAGCAGCTCACGCAGCCGCTCGGGGACGAGATGTCCGATGACGCTGATGAATCCGGTCGCGCCGATGGACAGCCAGGGCAGGTTCAGCGTGTCGTCGCCGGAGTAGAAGGCCAGGTCGGTGTTCGCGATCAGGTCGGCGCCCGCGTTCAGGTCGCCCTTAGCATCCTTCACGGCGACGATGCGCGGATGCTCGGCCAGCCGGCGGATGGTGTCGCTGGCGATCGGCACCACCGAGCGCGGCGGAATGTCGTAGAGGGTGACCGGCAGGTCGGTGGCGTCGGCGACCGCGGTGAAGTGCGCGAGCAGGCCCTCCTGCGAGGGACGCGAGTAGTACGGCGTCACCACCAGCAGGCCGTACGCGCCGGCCCGCTGGGCGTTGCGGGCGAGTTCGATGGAATGCGCGGTGTCGTAGGTGCCCGCGCCCGCGATCACGGTGGCCCGGTGGCCGACCGCCTCGACGACGGCGCGGAGCAGATCCGCCTTTTCCTGTTCGGTGGTGGTCGGCGACTCGCCGGTGGTGCCGGAGATCGCGAGCAGGTCGACACCGCGATCGACCAGGTGAGCCGCGAGCGCGACCCCGGCATCGACGTCGAGCTTGCCGTCGGCGCTGAAGGGGGTCACCATCGCGACACCTACCGTGCCGGACGCGCGCAGCTCGTTCTGCGTCGATTCACCGTTCGTCATGGTCAGAAAGGCTACCCGGTCGAAGGAACACCCTCGACACCGTCGCCACCGAAGTGACCGGCCGGTTCGGCGCGTGGTCACCCACGGCATTATCGTGATGTCATTCCCGTCCTTGCGTGACATCAAATATGACGCCACACTGATGTCATGGATCTGAACAAGTACACCGCTCGCCTGCGCGAGGACCTGATCGCGGCCGCCGCCCTCGGCGACGAGAAGACCCAGGCCACCGCGGCGGCGCTGGCCGCGGCGACCGAGAGCTCGGCCCGGCTGGTGCTACTTGCCGCGCTGTCCGACCTGGCCAACGAACTCAGCACCGAACTGGGCGACCGCACGGTGCACCTGTCCTTCGACGGCACCGAGGCCAAGGTCGATCTGCGCAAGAAGGCGTCCGCCGACGATCATCCGACCTTCGACGAAATGACCGGTGACATCAGCCGGGTCACGCTGCGGCTGGTCGAAACGCTGAAGTCCAAGGCCGAAGAGGCTGCCGCACAGAGCAACCAGTCGCTGAACTCCTGGCTGTCCGGCGCGGTCTCGGGCGCCCTGCGCGACCAGATGCGCGGTTACGGACAGAAGCGGGACGTCTGATCACAGGAACGGGGCGAGATTGCCCTTGGACCCGATCACCACCTTGTCCAGTTCGAGCCAGTCGGCCATGTCGCGCAGCGACTCGGTGAGCGCGTGCGCGGTGGCGGGGGTGTCGTGGCCGGGCTCGGCGAAGGCCGCGGGGACGGAGAGCCGCCCCGCGGCGCGCTCGGCGCGCAGGTCGACCCGGCCCACCAATTCGCCGTTCAGCAGGAACGGGAAAACGTAATAGCCGTGCACCCGTTTGGGTTCCGGGGTGTAGATCTCCAGCCGGTAGTGGAAATCGAAGAGGCGCTCGGTGCGGGCGCGGAAGAAGATCAGCGGGTCGAACGGGCACAGCAGCGCCGCGCCCTCGACCCGGCGCGGGATGGCCGCGCCCTCGCGCAGATAGGCGGGCTTGTCCCAGCCCTCGACCTCGACCTGGTGTAGCTCACCCGCGTCGAGCAGATCGGCGATGGCCGGTTCGGTTTGGCTGCGCTGTAGCCGGTAGTAGTCACGCAGGTCGGTCTCGGTGCCGATGCCGTGCGCGGTGGCGGCGCGCAGCAGCAGTTCGCGGATCGCGTCCTCCTCGGAAACGGTGCGCGCCAGGATATCCGGCGGTATCACCCGTTCGGCCAGGTCGTAGTACCTGGCGAAGCTGACCCGCTTGTCGATCGACAGCGCGCCCGCGGCGAACAGCTGCTCGCAGATCGTCTTGGTGTCGCTGAGGTTCCACCAGGAACCGCCGCCGCGCGGCTTGTCCAGTTCCAGATGCCGTTCGACGTCGCCCGCGGTGCACGGGCCGACCTCGGTGAGCACGTCCAGGATGTCGCTGCCCAGGCTGGGATTGCGCTCGACCACCTTGGTGGCGGCCGACCAGCGTCCGTTCTCGAACCGCTTCATCCGCCAGCGCATCAGCGGCCAGTCCTCGACCGGGATCAGTGCGGCCTCGTGCGCCCAGTACTCCACCAGCCGCCGCGGGCGCCGCGCGTTGTGGCTCCACGCCGCGTCCTCGAGCAGCGACCGATCGTAGGCCCCGATCCGGCTGAACACCGGCGCGTAGTGCGCCCGCACCACCGCCGACACCGAATCCAGTTGCAGCAGTTGCGTTTTCTCGACCACCCCGAGCACCGACCGCCGGGTGGCCCGCACCGGTTTCCGGGCCGTGAACCCCTGCGCCGCCAGCGCGATCCGCCGCGCCGCCGCGACACTGAACTTCCGCATCCCTGCAATATGCCACGGGGGTCCGACAAGCTTCGCCGAGCGGGCCTAGGTGGAGATCTTGATGCTGCCCGCCGCGTCGATCTCGGTGCGGCGGTCCTGGTCGGGAGCGTTGGCCAGGACGGTGGCGAGGATGCGCCGGCCCATGGGGAGCACGCGGACGGTGACCGAGCCGGCGTTGGCGGCGTCCAATTCCTTTGTCGCGGCCTCGATTACCTGTTGACGGACCCAGCGGGGCACGCCGGCGAAGCCGCCGTCGTCGAGCAGGACCACCTCCACGCCGCGCGAGCGCGCGCCGCGGGCGGCGCTGCTGAGCTCGTCGGTGACGAGTTGCGGGGCGCGCAGGCCGTCGCGCAGCTCGGCCTCCAGCAATCGGCACTGCTCGCGTTCGGTGGCGGTGAGTTCGACGCCGTCGGCGATGCGTTCCAGGATCGGCCGGGCCACCTTGTCCAGGCGGGCCAGCTGACGGTCGCGTTCGCCGTTCTCCGCGGCCATGGTGGCCTCGGCGGCGGCGCGCATCGTCGACTCCTCGCGCAGCAGCCGCAACGAGCGTTGCGTCGGCCGCATGATCACCGCGAACAGCGAGACGCCGGCGACCGTGGCGATCGGCACGATCGAGCTGGCGACCACCCCGCCGCTCAGCCCGTTCACCACGCCGACCGTCGCGATGACCGCCGCGACACCGCCGACCCCGAGCCACGCCGCGCCCAGCCGCCCGCGCAGCACCAGCACCGCGAGCACGTAGGACGAGGCGAACGCGGTCCACACCTGCCTCGACCAGCCGTGCTCGGCATCGAAGCAGGTGAGCGCGGTGGCCAGCGGTCCGGACGCGGCCACGAAGATCGTGGCGGGCAACGGCAGCGGATCGACCGGGATGACCAGCACCAGCACCCCGGCCGCGGCCAGCAGCACCAGCGCGGTCACCGCGGCGATCAGCGGCGAATCGCCGAAGTTGCGGACCATGTACAGCACGATGGTCGCCTGCAGGATGAGCAGGAACAGCCCGGCCGCCGGATCCCGCAGTCCGAGCAGATCGCGCAGCCCGAATTCGGTGTCCTGGTCAGCCATCGCTGCCCCACACCAACGTCACCGTGGTGCCCTCGCCCGGCTGCGACTCCACGAAGCCCGCACCGCCGGCCAGCTGCCGCATCCGGCCGAGGATGCTCACCGAGATGCCGAGGCGATCGGCGGGCACCTGACCCAGATCGAAACCCGCGCCGTCGTCCCGGAATACCACCCGGATGCCGCCGGCGCTGATCGTCACCGTGACGGTGCGCTGCACCTCCCGGCCGGGCACGGTGGCGTGGCGCAAGCTGTTGCGCACCGCCTCGGTGAGCGCGGCGGCGATGGTGCCCGCGGCGTCCACCGGCAGTCGCAGGTCGTCGAATCCGGACCAGCGGCGCGCGGTGAAGCGGATGCCGGGGTTGACCTCGTGCACCGCCGATCGCAGGAAGCCGGTGGCGGACTGCGCGTCCAGCCGATTCGGTTCGACGTCGCCGACCCGGCATTCGTCGAGTTGTTCCAGTGTCCGCTCGGCCTGCCTGCGCAGCACCGGCGAGTCGGTGCCCGCCCTGGACGCGTCGAGCAGCGTGGACAGCACCGCGTCGTGGATCAGCGCGGCGAACCGCGCGCGTTCCCGATCGCGCGCCGCGGCGCCGGCCACCGCCGCCGCCCGCCTGCTCTCGATCGCCGACTCCCGGTCCACCCGGTCCGCGGCGGCCTTCGCGTAGATGGCGCACCACAGGAACAGCGCGCACAGTCCGGCCGCGCGCACGAAATCGCCCGCCCACACCACGGGCGTCGAGTCGGGCAGCACGAAGGCGTTGGCGAACGCCGACAGCGCCGCACCGATCACCAGGTAGATCACCGCGAACAACGGGCGCCAGGCCAGCACGGCCGCGAGCACACCGAGCGCGAGCACCCGGTACAGCCACACCGAGGAGGCCTCCGGGGCCGGAGCCGGATACGCGAGCGGGATCACCGCCATGGCGGCGAGGAAACTCACCGCCGCCGCGCCCGAAACCAGTTGGATCAGTTGCCTGCTCGACGCTATCGACACCGCGGCCAGCACCGGGAACAACCCGAACGCCAGGACCACCGTCAGGATCGTCCAGCCGCCCGCGATCAGCCTGCTCTGGTCGGCGATCTCCGGCAGTTCCACCACCGCGACGATCACGCCGGCGATGCCGATCGCCAAGCCGAAGCGCCGCAGAATTCGATCGGACGCGCCCTCGTAACCACTCTGTTTGGACACCGGAGCCGCGCCCCTGCGCCAACGGCTCGGAGACAGGCGCTCGAGTGACACAGTGGGGGTCGGGGTGTCCAGCATGCTGGACGCGGTCATCCGCGTGGATGCCGCTCGGGCACCGGAAGCCATCCGTCCTCCACTGCCCGCTTGTACAGGTCGGTCTTGGTCGGCGCCGGACGGCCCGCGTCGGCGTACTTCTGCCGGATGCGGCCGAGGTAGTCGTTGACCGTCTGTTCGGACAGACCGGTCAATCGCGCTACCCGGGAAGCCTTCTCGCCGGACGCGTACAGCGTGAGCACCTCTTCCTGACGCGGGCTGAGCCCGACGTCGGACAGCTGCGGGTCGCCGTCGATGGCGGCGGCCCAGTCGGTGGTCACCACCTGTTCGCCGGAACCCGCGCGGCGCACGGCGGCGACCACGGTCTGCACGTCCTCGGACTTGCGCACCACACCGAGCACACCGGCCCGCGCGGCGGACCGCACGAGGAACGCGTTGTCCGCGCCGGTGAAGATCAGCACCTCGATGCCACGGTCACGCAGGGCGCGCACGTTGTCCTCGGGCGTCGACCCGTCGGCCAGGCGCAGGTCCAGCACGACCAGATCCAGTTGCGGTAGATCTTGAGCGGCGGCCAATAACTCGGGCACCGTGCCTGCGGTGAGCACCAGGTCGAGATCGGGTTCGGGCGCGAGCATTGCGGCCAGTCCGATCGCTACTGATTCGTGGTCTTCGACCACTCCGATCCGGCGCGGTGCGTTATTGCCCCCTTCGGCCAACGTCACCTGAAATCTCCATTCCCGAGCAAACTCGTCACATCCCCACCGCAACAACGTTCTGTCAGTATGCCGGGCCGAAGCACCGAATGGTCAGACACCAGAAATCGGGGCCGTCCCTAAATCGCGTCCGGCAGCGATTGTCACTGCCAGCTATTTCGGGGACAAAAACTGTCAGTCGCCCATTAGTTGCGCGGCAATGGTCGCCCCGAGCTCCCAGCAGCGCTGGATGTCGTCCTTGGTGGGTGGGCCGGACACGACGACCGGTGCGGCGGACTGTTGCCAGCCGAGGCCCGTGGTGACCCGTTCCACCCCGCGTTCGGCACCCTCGGTGCCCTCGTTGCCGTGCAGGTAGAAACCGAAGGGCCGACCGGTGGTGGAGTCGAGACAAGGATAGTAGAACGTGTCGAAGGCATGCTTGAGGGCACCCGACATGTAGCCGAGATTGGCCGGGCTACCGAGCAGATATCCGTTGGCCGCCAACACATCCGAGGCGGTGACCGCGAGCGCGGCGCGCCGCACCACCCGCACGCCCTCGATCTCCGGATCGTTCGCGCCGGAGACCACCGCCTCGAACATGGCCTGCATATGCGGGGACGGCGTGTGATGGATGATCAGCAGCTGCGCCACACGACGAGCTTAGTGTCCGGTCGCGGCGCGCGGGGCGGGCGCACGCCGCGGACAGGTAGCGCGGGTCTTGCTGGAATCGTCGCGACGAGTCGGTTCGCGGATATCCAGCGAAGTGCCCGCCATCGGTCCGTGCGCTCCTGCGACCACGCTGACGACCGCCGAATATCCTCGGACGTGAGCGAATTCACCGAGGGGTCGGCGCGCGCCGCGACCGATTCGGCCGAGGTCCGCCGCGAACGCGTAGTTGAAACCGTCACTACCGCATGGAGTCGGTTCACCGGGTGAAATCCGCGGCCATCGGCGTTCATGAAACTTCGCGAAATGAGGGCTCGCCACGCACCCGTTCAGCGGGCTTGGTCGCGTTCGAGTTTTTCCAGCGCGACGGCGCGGCGCATGGTGGCGCGGGCGCGGGTGCGGTCGCCGGCGTAGTCGTAGGCGCGGGCGAGCCGATAGGAGACGCGCCAGTTGTCCGGGTCCGCCTCCCATTCGGTTTTGACCTGGGCGAACAGTTCGTCGGCCGCGTCGCGTTCGATGCGGCCGGACGGGCGGTGCGGCAGTGCGGAGACGTCGAGCTCGCCACCCTCCTCGTGCATCCGCCGGGCCAGGCGCTGATGGGCCAGCGCGGCGAGCACGGTGGCCCCGACGACCCAGACGCCGACGAACGGCAGGATCAGCACGCCGATGCCGATGAGGATCGCGGCGACGCCGCCGGCGCCGATGAGGCTGAACGCGATTCGGCCGAGCAGCAGGAAGTAGAACCCGAGCACGAGGACCAGGACCGCGAGGAACGCGACGACCTTGATGACGTCCCGGCCCTGCTTGGCTCCGTCCGCGGCGGGGTCGGCGGCGTTCACGCCCGCACCTCGATGCGCTCGCTCACAGGTCGAGGAAGGGGTCGAGGCCGACGGTCAGGCCGGGCCGGTTGGCGATCTCGCGCACGCCGAGCAGCACGCCAGGGGCGAACGAGGACCGGTCGATGGAGTCGTGCCGGATGGTGAGCGTCTCGCCCTGGGTGCCGAACAGGACCTCCTGGTGCGCGACCAGGCCGGCCAGGCGCACCGAGTGCACCCGCACGCCGTCGACGTCGGCGCCGCGCGCGCCGTCGAGTTCGGTGGTGGTGGCGTCGGGGCTGCGGCCGACGCCGGCCTGCGCGCGGGCGGCGGCGATCAGGCCGGCGGTGCGGTAGGCGGTGCCGGAGGGCGCGTCGGCTTTGTTCGGGTGGTGCAGCTCGATGACCTCGACCGATTCGAAGAACCGGGCGGCCTGCTCGGCGAAGCGCATGGACAGCACCGCGCCGATGGCGAAGTTCGGTGCGATCAGCACGCCGGTGTCGGGGCGGTCGCCCAGCCAGCCGCGAACCTCGTCCAGGCGGGCGGCGTCGAAGCCGGTGGTGCCGACGACCGCGTGGATGCCGTTGCGCACCAGGAACTTCAGGTTCGCCATCACCACGTCGGGATGGGTGAAGTCGACGACGACCTGCGCGTTCGCCGCGGTGAACGCGTCGAGCGAGTCTTCCTTGTCGACGGCGGCGACCAGTTCCAGATCGGCCGCCGCGGCTACCGCCGCGCAGATGGCCTGTCCGACTTTGCCGCGCGCCCCGAGCACTCCGACCCGTATGGTCACCGCACCTCCTCTTTCCGTTTTCGTCGGTGCCAGCCTATCGACCTGGCCGGGGCGGCGGTCCGCTGACCTCTGTGATTTACATTGCTACATGCGCATGTTTGCGTATCGCCGGTATCTCCCCTACCGTCTCGGGCGTGGCTTCGATTCGGGCACGGGCAGCGGTCTTCCTCGGGCAGCACGACCGCAGGAAACTCGATGCCGGACAACACAG
Source organism: Nocardia sp. NPDC056564 (assembly GCF_042793755.1). Classification (NCBI taxonomy): domain Bacteria; kingdom Bacillati; phylum Actinomycetota; class Actinomycetes; order Mycobacteriales; family Nocardiaceae; genus Nocardia; species Nocardia sp. NPDC056564. The sequence continues at coordinate 578,440 of NZ_JBHTUR010000002.1, read as the reverse complement.
TTGGCGGTATTTCGTCGGCGGGGCCGGCGATCCGGTGCTGCTGCTCGGCGGTGGTTCGGGGATCGGTATCGGCTGGCTCGAGCTGGCCCTCGCGCTGACGCCGCGGTTCCGGACGATCGCACCCGACTACCCGTCGGGCGCCGGTACCTGCGCCGAGTTGATCGACGGCCTGGTCGCGGTGCTCGACGCGGAGGAAGTCGAGCGGGCCCATGTGGTCGGGCAGTCGGCGGGTGGCATGTTCGCGGAGCTCCTGTCGCGTCGGGTGCCGGATCGGGTCCGGTCGCTGACCTTGTCGAGCACCGGGTGGTACGGGCCGGAGGATGTGGACCGGCTGCGGATGCGGGTCGAGACCACTTCGGCGACGCCGTGGCCGGAGACACGGGAGGCGATTCGCACCGCGTTGCGACGCACCTGGCCGGATTCCGATGAGGCCGAGTTCTGGATCGAGCAGGTGGTGTCGGCCGGGGACGCGGCGGGCAGCGCCGGTGCCGCGAATTCCTACCGTCTGCTGCTCGAACTCGCCGAGGGCGTCGACGAGCTCAGGCGGGGTCCCGCCTGGGCCGGACCCACACTCCTCTTCCGCGCGGACGACGATCCGCTGATCACCACCACCCACACCGGACGCCTGCGCGACCTGCACCCGGGCTGCGATTTCCGCACCTTCCCCGAGGGCGGTCACTCCCTGCTGATCAGCCGGACCGCCGACTACATCGACCTGGTGACCGAGTTCCTTTCCCGCACATAGCTATTCGCCCCAGGGGCACAGCAGCCGTACGCCGGTGCCCTGAAAGTCCTTGCGGTTGCGGGTGACGACGGCCAGGCCGTGCGCTTCGGCGGTGGCCGCGATCAGCCCGTCCACGGCGTCCACACGCTGTCCGAGGTCTTCGGATCTGGCGCGGATCCGACCCCACGCCTGCGCGACGGCGAAGTCGACCGGTAGGAGTCGCTCGTCGAATCGGTCCGCCACCTGTTCGGACAGCCAGGTGGTCAGCCGGGCTTTGCGTCGTCCGTCGGACATCCGGTCCACGCCGCGGCGGATCTCCCCGATCGTGATGACGCTCAGGAACATTCGTTCCTCGTCGGCCTCGTGCAACCACTGCATCAGGCCGGGGTCGGGTCGCGGCTTGATCCACTCCGAGACGGCGTCGGTGTCGAGGAGGTAGCCCGCGGGCTCGACCTCGAACGCCGCCATCACAGGGTCACGTCGCGGTGCCGCGCATCCGTCCTGTCCCGGTCCACCACTAGGTCCGCATCGCGGAGCGGCGAGCCGGCGAAGAACTCGGCCAGACTCCCCTGCCGCGCGTTCCGGCGACGCCATTCGTCGATGGCTACGACGACAGCGACTTCACGCCCATGCTTGCTGATCACCTGGGGTCCCTCCCGTTCAACCGTGTCGATCAACTCGGACAGTCTGGCCTTCGCGTCGGCAAGGGGCCATGCGATGTCAGGTCGCTCCGACCGCTTTCGAGCCATCCGATCACCCGTTTCGACCATTGTGACTACTTTGACCATTCGAGAATAGCTAGCGTGCGGCTTCGGCGCCAGCCATATTCGCGGCCATCTTTTCCAGCACCCGCACGGTCTCGGCGAACTGCTCGCCGGTGATGCCCTCGACCAGCTTCGCGCGGCGTGCGCCGATCCGAATCCAGGCCTGGTCGTGCAGCTTTCGGCCCGAGTCGGTCAGCGAAAGCGTGCCGAGCTCGTCGGCGACCAGGCCCCCGGCGACGACCGCCGCGAGCTCGGCGTCCCACTCGGCGGGGTCGACCAGAAAGGCGTCGAGCGCGGCGTAGAGCTCGCCCGCCTGCTGCGGGCCGTCGGACAAGGAGTGCAGGATCTGCCAGTGCCTGCGGCTGAGCCCGCCGGCGGCGAGATCCTCGTCGAACCGTTCGGTGATCAGGCGATCGAGCTCGACCAGCCAATAACCGATATGACGGCGCACGGCCATGGTTCCCCCAAAAGCATGTATTTGAACAACTACATGTACTATTACATGCATATCCGATGGAGGGGAAGAGCAGGCAAGAGAAAGGAACCGATGACGGAGCACGACGCGATCACCGAGGCCGTCGAGGCGGCGATGATCCGGATACGCCGCAGACAGACCCGCGGGGCGCTGGCCGGTGACTCGCCGATCCCGGTCGCCCTGCATCGCGTGCTGGACGCGGTCGTCGCCGCCGAATCCCCCACGGTCACCGCCCTGGCCTCCGCCCTCGGCGTCGATCAGCCGCGGGCCAGCCGCCTGGTCGCCCAGGCCGTTGCACACGGACTGCTGGAACGCGTCGCCGATCAGCGCGACGGGCGCCGCGCCGTGCTCCGCCTCACCGGCGACGGGCAGCGGGCGATGGCGGCCGCCCGGGCCGGGCGCCGCACCGCGATGGCCGCGGCGATGTCCGGCTGGACCGCGACCGAGCGCGCCGAATTCGCGCGTTTGCTGGCACGTTTCGTCGACGCGATGGACGCGCCGGACCCGCACTGAGTACGGCGACCAGGGTCAGTCGAAGACAATCACCTGACGCAGCGCATGACCCGCCGCGAGTTCGTCCATGGCGCGGTTGATGTCGTCGAGGCCGATGTGCGCGGACACCAAACGCTCGACCGGCAGCCGGCCTGCGCGCCACATGCCGACATAGGTGGGGATGTCGCGCGACGGAACAGCCGAACCCAGATAGCTGCCGACGATCGAACGGCCTTGCGCGACAAGCGCCAGCGGGGAGATGGCGGCCCGGGCATCCGGCGCGGGCAGCCCGACGGTCACCGTCGTGCCACCGGGCGCCGTTGCGGCGACGGCGGTTTCGAAGGCGCGAATGTTGCCCGCGGCCTCGACCACGATCTCCGCCTGCACCCCCAGCTCGGCCACCTGCGCCGGCGTGTACGCCGCGGTAGCGCCCAATTCCGTTGCCAACGCGAGCTTTTCCGGCACCGTGTCCACGACGATGACCTCCCGGCCGTCCGCCGCCAACGACACCGCGACCAGCACCGCGGCCATGCCGACCCCGCCGAGCCCGACCACCATGATCCGGTCCCCCGGCCCCGGCTTCGCCGAATTCAACAGCGCGCCACCACCGGTCAGCACCGCGCAGCCGAGCACCGCGGCCACCTCGGGCGGCACGTCGTCGTCGACCGGAACCACCGACCGCCGGTCCACCACGGCATGGGTGGCGAACGCGGACACCCCGAGATGATGGTGCACCTCCGCGCCGTCGCGAGTCAGCCGCCGCCCGCCGCCGAGCAGTTCACCCGCGTTGTTGGCGACGCTGCCCGGAACGCACGGGGTCCGGCCGTCGGTCGCGCAACCGGCACATTCACCGCAGCGCGGCAGGAAGGTCATCACCACGCGCTGCCCGAGCGCGAGATCGCTGCCGCCCGGACCGATCGCCTCGACCCGCCCCGCCGCCTCGTGCCCGAGCAGCATCGGCACCGGCCGCACCCGATTGCCGTCGACCACCGACAGGTCCGAATGGCACAGGCCGGCCGCCTCGATCCGGACCAGCAGCTCCCCCGCGCCCGGCTCGCCCAGCTCCAACTCACCCACGCTGATCGGCGCCGATTCGGCGAACGGCACGGGCGCCGCGATCCGCTCCAGGACCGCCCCACGAATCTTCATTCCGCCGACGCTACCGCCCACACTGTCCCAGGCACAGGGGGCGGCCGCTACCGCACCCGATCCGCCACCATGGTTGCCCGGTGGAGCAGCCACTCCAAGGGTCCGCGGCGGAAGAACCGGCTCCAGCAGTAGGCGAACATCATGATGATCGCGCTCAGGCCGAGCAGAACCGGAAGCGAACCCGCCGGCAGTACGTCGAAGCCGAGAATGGCGATCGCCACAACGTGAAATACATACGCGGTCAACGACATACTGCCAACCGCGAGCAGCGGTGCGGCGAGCCTCGGCAGCCGCGCGGAACCGTCGCACACGGCCAGGCAGGCGATCAGAACGGTAAGCGCGACACCGGTATTCGCGACGATCGACAGCGTGGTCTCGCTGTGCGGCATCGCCCCCAGCTGGTATCGCCAGCCCGCCGGACTATCGGCCAGGTCGGACCACCACGGCGCGTACATGATTCCCGGCCGCTCCGTCACGCCGGGCACGAAATGCAGTGCCAGCGCGGAACCGCCGTACCCCAGCACCGCGAGACCGATGCCTGCCGATGCCAGCCGGACCCGAATCACGGTGTCGGACAGGTCGAGTCGGGCGACCGCCATACCCGCGAACACGAACGGCATCCAGCTCAGCGCCGGATAGTTTCCGGTGAACAGCAGCCCGACGACCCCGTCACCACTTCCGATCGGATCGCCCCGGCTGCCGAGCCAGGCCAGCGGATCGAACCGGTTGACCGCGTCGGCCCAGCCGAGATCCGTCAGGACCAGGAACACGAGCTGCGGCAACACCACCGCACTCACCGCCGCGATCGCCGCCAAGGTGCCCGCCCGCAACCGCGCGAACGGCAACGCCAGCAGGAAGTACATCCCGTAGTAGGCCAGGATCACCTCCACCTTTGTCCCGGTCGCGGTCAGCGCGGTGCCGATCACCAGCAGAATCCCCGCCCGAATCAGTATTCTGACCCGCGCCTGCCGCCCCGCCCGGCCCGCCTTCGGCGCCCGCCGCCCGGTGATCAGCAGAATCGAGAACCCCGCCAGAAACGCGAACAGCGCCGAGGACCGCCCATGCGTCAGCTCCATGACGAAGCCCAGGAACCCGCCCTCGCCCGGATCCGGCCCCACGTGCGCCGCGTACATCCCGAGCACCGCGAGACCCCGCGCCAGATCCACCCCGAGCAACCGCGCACCGGCCTGCACCGCGCCTTCGGTCCCCGCCACCTCACCGCCGGTTGCCGCACCGGCGCGAACCGGAGGGCCGATCCCGGCATCCATCGATGCCGGAGTTCCGTTGTGTGCCATACATTCAGCGTCGAGAGCGCCCGATTCATCCGGTATCCGGCACGCGTCCGGATGATCTCCGCCCGGTGGCGGGCGCTGCCCCGCCGACCGGCTGGACCATCCCCGCCGGTCGGCCGTCGCACCCGCCTCGCCGACGGGCCGGCTCCGCGGCGGGATCTAGGCTCACGTGCAGGAATAGCTAACGGCGAGGGAGGTGTGGCGGGTGATTCGGGTGCTGGTCGTCGATGACGAGGCGCTGGTGCGGTCCGGTTTCGAGATGATCCTGAATGCGGCCGCCGACATCGAGGTGGTCGCGACGGCGACCGGGGCGGAAGCGGTCGAGGCGGTGACGACGACCCGGCCGGATGTCGTGCTGCTCGACATCCGGATGCCCGATGTCGACGGGCTCACCGTGCTGCGGGAACTGCGGGCCGCGCCCGATCCGCCGGTGGTCGCGATGCTGACCACGTTCGACACCGACGACTACATCCTGTCCGCATTGCGTTCCGGCGCAGCCGGTTTCGTGCTCAAGGACACCGAACCCGAGCAACTCGCCCAGCTCACCCGCACCCTCGCCGCGGGCGGCGTCGTGCTGTCCCCGAAGGCCTCGGCGGCCCTGCTGCGCAACGCCGAACCGGCCACCGCCGCGGGCATCGACGCCGACGCCGCGCGCGTCGAACGGCTCACCGGACGAGAACGCGCGGTGCTGGTGCTGATCGCAGGCGGACTGTCGAACGCGGAGATCGGTCAGCAGATCCATCTGAGCGTCGGCACGGTGAAGGACCACGTCAGCGCCATCTTCACGAAGTTACGGGTGACCAGCCGGGTGCAGGCGGCGTTGCTGGCGCAGCGGGCCGGTCTGCTGCCGTGAACCGGTTCCCGGCCTGGCTGGTCGACCTGGCGCTCGTCGCGATCGCCGCGGCCGATGTGTTCGTCGACGGCGGCGTCAGCACCCGGCTCGAACTGGCCGCCGCGGTGCTCGCGTGCGCGGCGTTGCTGCTGCGCCGCCGCTTCCCGTTGCTGACCTTCGTGCTCACGCTGCCGGTGAGCTGGATGCTGGACATCCTCGTCGCCCCCGCGGTCGCGCTGTACACCCTGGCCGAACGCACCAGCAACCGCGCGCTGCTCTGGACGGCCGTGCTCGCCACCTCGATCGCCGCCTCCGCCCCGTGGCCGCTCGGCATCTCGTTCGACCAGCGCGGCGCGCTGGTCTCCTTCGCCTACTCGCTGGCCTGGGCGGGCGCGCCGGCGCTGCTCGGCCAGCTCGTGCGGACCCGGCGCGACCTGTCCGATCGGCTGGTCGAGATCGAGGAGGCGCGCGATCACGAACGCCAGCTGCATGCCCAGGCGGTGCTCGCCCGCGAACGCGCGCAGATCGGCCGCGAGATGCACGACGTCGTCGCCCATCAGGTCAGCTTGATCGCCGTGCGCGCGGGCGCGCTCCAGGTGGCGGCCGCCGATCCCGACGCGGCCGACGCCGCCCGCACCATCCGCAGGCTCAGCGTCGACACCCTCGACGAGCTCCGCCACATGGTCACGCTGCTGCGCGCCGCGGGCGGTCAGAGCACCGAGCTCACGCCCCAGCCGACGCTCGCCGACCTGCGAAAGCTGCTCGACTCCAGCGGAATTCCGGTCGAGTTGCACGGCGAGCTGCCCGACGACCTGTCCGCGCCCGGCCAGCGCACCATCTATCGAACCGTGCAGGAAGCCCTGACCAACGTGCGCAAGCACGCGCCCGGCGCGACCGCGATCATCGAGCTGTGGCACGACAGCGACCACTTCGGCGTGACCGTCACCAACACCAGGTCGACCCGGCCCGCGGTGGCGCTGCCCAGCTCCCGGCACGGGCTGGTCGGCCTGGCCGAACGGGCCGAACTGCTCGGCGGCACCTTCGAGTCCGGTCCGACCGCCGACGGCGGGTATCGTGCGGCCCTGCGCCTGCCGCGCTGACCCGAAACATGTTCTGGGTCACTGGATACTGGCGAAATCCATGGGACGTTTGCTAGCCTCGTCGACTGTGACGGTGCTCCCGTTGGCCGCCTTGTACCGAGCCCGGGGTCGGGACCGTCACGGCACAAGGAGAAATTCCCCTGTCAGTACAGTTCAATCACACCATTGTCGGTTGCCGGGATAATCGAGCGACCGCAGAATTCTGGGCAGACATCCTCGGCACGAAACTGGGCACCGAATGGGGCCCGTTCATTCCATTGCCGCTGGACAACTCGGTAACCTTCGATTTCGCGAACGTGCCGCCGCACGTCACCGAAATCTCGCCCCAGCACTACGCATTCCTGATCTCCGAACCGGAGTTCGACGCGGCCTACGCAAAGATCCAGCGCTACCACCTGGAGCACTGGGCCGACCCGCGTCAACAGGGTGTCAACCAGATCAATCACAACGACGGCGGCCGCGGCGTCTACTTCCTGGACCCCAACGGCCACTTCATGGAATTGATCACCGTCCCGTACGGTGGCTGGCCGAGTTAAATGATCCGGAGGCGGCAGCTACCGGCTGCCGCCTCCGGGCATACCGACTGATCTCTATGAATTGTCCCCCGCGCTGACGATTTCCGCAGTGCCGGTTTGTTTTTCGAGTTGGGCGTGGCGCGGGCCGCGGCTGAGTACCCTTGACGTACTCGGAAGGCCTTGCGGGGATTCGCATTTTTGCGACTCTTTATCGAAACTCGCGCCGGTGGCGCGAGATACAGAACTGCGAGTAAATCCATGCCTATCGCCCTGCAGAATTTGATCGTGCTCGGGGACAGCCTGTCCGATGTCGGGAACAAACGAGAGGCCCCGACCGGGCTGTTCGCCCGTGCCATCAAAGCGATGCGCACCAACGAGATCGGCCGCTACAGCGACGGCAAGAACTGGACGGACTTCCTCATCGAGTGGGCGGGAGCGGATCCGCTGGTCCAATCCACCAAGGAGCTCACCGAGCAGGCCACGCTATACCACCGCAGCCTGAGCAAACACTCGCTGCTGCTGAAGACCGATGTCGACGCGCATCCGCCGGTCCGGTATGCCAATTACGCCGAGGGCGGCGCGATCGCGGGCTCCGACTGGAGTCCGAAGGCCGGTGCGCTTGGCTATCTGAAAACGCAAGTCGCGCAGTACATCAAGGCACGCAAGGCGCTGGGCGATCAGTACACCGGCGACACCATGCACATCATCTGGATCGGGCTCAACGACATCGTCACCGCCGAACGGTCCGAGGGCAACGTCATGACCTCCGCGGACGGCGTCTTCGAGGTTCCGCGCGGGATGAAGGACAAGGCGGGCACCGGCATCACGCCCGTGGTCGCGGAGGTCAAGGGCCTGGTCGACAGCATCGCGAACGCGTTCCCCGGCCCGCCCGATCGCAACCACTTCATGCTGATCGACCTGCCGAGCCCGACCGTCTCGATCCGGTTCCAGGATCAGATCGCCGACGACAAGCGCAAAAAGGTGGACCAGTTCTCGGCCAACACCGCCCGGTTCAATGAGGTACTCGACTACTTCGTCCAGCACTGGCCGATGACCGCCAAGGACCCGCAGCCGGGCGCCACGCCGAACCAGGTGATGCTGGTGCGGATGTGCGACTGGATGACCTACGTCGCCGACAACGCGAAGGCCTTCGACCTCACCGGATTCGCGCAGCTGCACGGTGTCCCGGTGCCCTATCTCGGCGAGAAGGACACCGTCGAGCCGGCGATCCGCCGCTGCCTCACCACCAGCGACCTCGCCCATCCCACCCAGGCGGTGTACGAGCTGATCGCCAGGAAGATCGCCGACGATCTGCTGCGGGGTTACACGCTGGGGCGGCTGAACGCCCAGTCCTGGAACAGAATTCGACCCTACGCGGACGTGTAGTTCTTACTCGGGCAGCTCCGGCGGCCACGGGTTCGGTTTGACATTGGCCGGCTTGCGGGTCGGGATGTCGTCCCAGTCGAAGTGGGTGCCGACCCAGGCCGTCGGACGGTCGAAGGTGATCTCGCCTGCGTTGAACTTGGCGTCGACGAAGGAGATGTCGCCGAAGAAGTCGCCCTCGCTGAAATCGACGGAACGGCCGGCGAAGGTGGTGCCCGCGAAGGTGGTCTTGCCGTGGAATTCGGCTCGGCTGAAATCGATGTCGCGGGTGCCGCGGTTGCGCATGCGGGCGGGAGTGCCGATCCGGGTCTCGTCGAAGGCGACGGTGCCCGCCTCGAACTGGGCCCCCGAGAAGGTGATCCGCGGGCTGGAGATGTCCGCACCGGTGAAGGCGAGGTGCTGACCGTCCAGCGTGGCGCACTCGAACGAGGTGAGATCGGCGTGGAACTTGGTGTCCTGGAACGACGTTCGCTTCCCGGTGGTGCGCATGGCGGCGAAGGAGGTGCGCGGGCCGACGAAGCGGGCCTGCTCGAAGGACACCGAACCGTCGAACCGCGCGCCGTCGAAAATGGTGCCGTAGTCGGCGCGTACGCCCTTTTCCGGCCGGGTCGAACCGAAGCGCGCGTGGTCGAACAACACGGGTCCGCCGTCGAAGGTCGCCTCCCGGAAGGTGACCTGCGGACCGGCGAAGGTCGCGTGTTCGAAGGTGGTGCGGCCGCTGAATACCGCACGGGCGAACGAGGTCTTGCGCCCGGCGAACACCGCGTGCCGGAAGTCGGCGCGTTCGATGACCGCGTTGGTGAAGGTGAAGTCGCAGTTCGACCAGGAGACCTCGGCCGAGCGCTGCAGGTGATCGGCGATCACCTGCACGATGGTGCGGCGCACCTCTCGATCGTTCTGCCGGAATTGGTAGACGCGTTCGACCTGGAGTCCCGATTCGTTGACCGTTTCCGCCTGCGACACCAGATGATTCGCACCGGCGACCGGGTCATAGGGCAGGCGGAGGTAGGCGCAGAGCACGTCGACACACTGCTGCCGTCTGCTCGACGAACGGAACTCGTCGGCGATCCCGGTCATCGCGTACACCCCGGCGATCCGGACCGCCACATCCGAATCGCCCAGTTGCCGCGAGGCCGCCCCGAACAGTTCGGCGAAGCGTCCGCGTTCGAGGTCGCGTTGCCGCCGATAGGCCACCACCAGCGCGACGGCGCCGCCGACGCCGGCCGCCACCGCCAACGCGATCTTGGTCAGATCCAGCTGATTCGGCGTCTCGGCCTTCGCCCCGAGGGCCAGCCATAGCAGCCACCAGGTGAGCGCCGCGATGCCGAGGCCGCAGACAACCGCCACCAGCACCGCGAGCAGCAACGCCGCGCGGTGCAGTCGGTCGCCCAACCTCCCCCATCGCATTAGCGCATGGTAGCCGCATTGCCGCCGGTCGACTACCGGACAAGATCGGCTATCCCTGCGCCCCAGACCGTTTCGAATGTCCTCTTTTCACATGCGGCGTTCCATGCGACTCACCGGCGTCCGATGGCGCACAACGCACACCGATCGGCCGCCGCGTCGCTCGACTACGCGCGCGTTCCGCTCGAGTACCCTGCGAAGATGCCTGCTCCCGATTCGCTCGATCCGGTGGCCGAGGTCGAGGCCGTGCACGCGCTGCTCGCCACCTGGTTGGGCACCGACGCCGAGCCGGAGGTGCTCGAGCGGTTCGCCGCGACTCAGCACGACACCATGTCCATGGTGACCACCGGCGGTACCCGACTCAGTCGCTCCGAACTCCTGTCCGGCCTGCGGCGCGCGCGCAACGCCCGCCCCGGCCTCGATATCGAGATCTCCGAGGCGGAGGTGCTGTTCGCCGAGGGCAATGTGACCGTCGTCCGCTTCATGGAGCGGCACCACTTCGACGGCGCACACGCCGACCGCTGGACGACCGCGGTCCTGACCACCGAGGGCCTCCCGCCCCGCTACAGCTGGCGGGTGCTGCACGAGACCGAGGCGCCCGGCAACTAGGCGCCTGTGCCAGAAAGCCATCGGCGAACAGCGCCCGGGCGCGGCGATCGCCACGACGGGTGCTGTCCTCGACATCCCCGCGCACCAGGGCGTGGGTGGGTTGCGATAGTGCCGCACACGCCGCAGATCGGCGGGAAACCGGCTCGCCGTGGCGACTAGGCCTACCCGACCCGTTCGATGACGACACCGCAGGAGTGTTCGGCGAGATCGCCGACGAACCGGTCGAGGTCGAGATCGCCTCGGTGGCGGCATACCCGGTCGCTGCTGGCTAATTCGGCCGGGCCGGACCGATGCGTGCGCAGCGGGTCCATGCGGGTGCGGGCGGGCGGTTCAGTGTGCGGCGGGCAACCTTCGCGGCGGTTCGGGAAACCGCACGCATTCGTTCTTTCCAAGCCGGAGAACGGAATTCGTGGGTACCGTCCGAATATGGCTAATGATGTGTTGGTGCTGGGGGCGGGCGTGATCGGGCTGACCACCGCGGTCTGCCTGGCCGAGGAGGGCCATCGGGTCCGGGTGTGGGCGGAGCGGCCACCCGAGCGGACGACGTCGGCCGTGGCGAGCGGATTGTGGGGGCCGGGCAGTACGCCAAGGGATTTGGCGTGGAGCCGGGTGACCCTCGCCGAATTCACCGAGCTGGCCGAGGATCCCGCGTCCGGCCTGCATTTCGAACGCGGACTTCAGGTTTCGAGCACCTGGCCCGAACCGCCCTCCTGGGTCGAGGATTTGGCCGACGTACAGATGTGCACCCCCGACGAGCTGCCCGACGGCATGCGGTTCGGCTTCCGGTGCACGGCTCCGCTCATCGACCTACCCCGCTATCTGCGCTATCTGACCGATCGCCTTACCGCACAGGGCATCACGATCGAGCAGCGGACCGTGCGCGACCTCGCCGAGCCCGCGGCCGCCGCACCCGTCGTGGTGAACTGCACCGGCGTCGCCGCGGGCAAACTCGCCGACGACGATGCCGTGCAGCCGGTGCGCGGGCAGCACGTGATCGTCCGTAATCCCGGGATCGCCGACTTCTACGTCGAGCTCGGCGGCGAAACCGAATGGGCCGGTTTCTTCCCGCACGGCGACCGCCTCATTCTCGGCGGTGTCCGCCAGCACGGACAGTGGAGCCTGGACCCGGATCCGGAAATCGCCGAGCAGATCCTGCGCCGCTGCATCGCCGTCGAGCCGAAACTCGCGACCGCCGAGGTGGTCGGCCACGAGGTCGGCCTGCGTCCCGGTCGCACCGAAGTCCGCCTCGACGAGGAACGCATCGGCGAATCCCGGATAGTGCACAACTACGGCCACGACGGCCAGGGCGTCAGCCTGTCCTGGGGCAGCGCCCGCGAGGTCGCGAGCCTGCTCGCCGGCTGAATCATTTTTCGGCAGAACAGGACTCGGTGCTCAGGCGTTGCCGGGGAGGCGGTACCGGGTGCGCGATACGTCGAACGAGTTGCCGCCCCCGTCGTCGCGCGCAGTGCACGGACAGACCGTTCTCGACGGAGGCCGCGCAGACGAACCGCCCGACTCGCTGGTGGTCACCGGGCTGCCATGCCGGCACATTCGTGCCGCCCCGGTAGCTTCGGCACGCGTAGTGATCGTCATCCGGCACAGGACATCGTGCGGCGAGCCCGGCTGGCCGGCGTGATCGCCGAGGGAGAACCAGAAGTCGTCGGCGAGGTGGCCTGCACTTCGAAGAGCGGATGACGGGATTTGAACCCGCGACCCTCACCTTGGCAAGGTGATGCGCTACCACTGCGCTACATCCGCATTCGCACCCCGGGTGACTCCGTGATGCGAGATAGAACTCTAGCCGATCGGCGGCGGAAAATGCCAATCCGTGCTCAGGCCGCCGATTCGGCGACCGTCCTGGTGCGGCGCAGGCCGAGTCCGGCGGCGGTCAGGCAGGCCAGCGCGACGACCACGACGAACCAGGGGAACACCGTGCTCAGCCCCCAGGTGGTGGCGGCCCAGCCGGCCAGGATGGTCGGCAGCGCCATCGCCGTGTAGGCGAGCAGGTAGTACGCCGACATAGTCTCGCCCCGCTTGTGCTGCGGCACCACCTCGGACAGGTGCCGCAACGAACCGCCGAAGCCGAGACCGAAAGTGGCGCCGAGCAATACACCGGCCAGCAACACCACGACCCAGTTGCCGGTGTGCAGCGCGGGCACGGTGAGCAGCAGCGCGATCGCCATGCCGGTGTCGCCGCCGATGGCCGCGCGACGGGCCGGAATCTTGGTGGCGAACAGCTGTGAGGTGGCCCCGGCCAGCGCGGTCGACGCGACCACCGCGCCGCCGAAAACCAGGTTGTGGATGCCGGTTTCGGCCGAGGCCAGCGACGGGTACAGCGACAGCAGCACACCGAGCACCGACCAGGCGGCCATCACGCCGAGCGCGGAGAACCAGAAGTCGCCGCGAATCTCCGGCGGCACAGCGGGTTTCGCGATCCGGATGCGTCCGGCGATGCGACCGGTGTGCGGCTCCTCCAGCGCGATGACGCCGATGCCGATGACCAGGCAGACCACGGTGATGACCACGTACGGCGTGCGCAACGGATGCGGCGCGTACTGCGCGAGCAGGGCCGACCCCAGGATCGCCACGGCCATGCCGACATTGAACGCGACACCGGTGAGCTGACCGGACCGCGCGCCGTGCTTGGGCCGCAGATCCAGCAGCGCCGCCGCGCCCGCGACCACCGTCGCCCCGACCGCGAACCCGTGCAACGCGCGCGCCACCAACAGCATCACCACGTTGTCGGCGAGCAGGAACACCGCCAGCCCCGCGATCATCGTCACAAACGCGCCGAGCAGCACCGGCTTCCGGCCGACCACATCGGAGATCTTGCCGGACACCAGCACCGCGCCCAGCGCCGCGAAGGCGTAGACGGCGAACACGAAAGTCGTGGTGAGCGGCGAGAAATGCCACTCCTTCTGGTACATGCCGTAGAGCGGGGCGGGCACGCCGGACACCCCGAGCGCCACTCCGCCCGCGGCCAGCACGAGCCCGTAGGCCCAGCGCTGCGAGGTCCGCTCGTCAGCGGCGGGCACCGCGATCGTCGCTGCCATCGAAACTCCGATCAGGTAAGTTTGATAATGATCGAACCGCATTCGACGGTACAGCTAGTTTGACGATCATCAAACCCCGGAGTGAGGTAGATCATGACCGAAGCTAAGCAGGCGGCGGCCGACGCCCCACCGGTGGCCGCGCTGTCCACCGTGCTCGGCGCGATCCAGGACCCCATCCGCCTGGAGATGGTGCGCCGCCTGAGCAACGCGGGCGTCGCGGTCCGCTGCAACGAGCTCTACGACGTGATCAACAAATCGACCGCCACGCACCACTTCAAGATCCTGCGCGAGGCGGGCGTGATCGAGCGGGTGATCGTGGACGGCCAGATCTGGCAGCGCCTGCGCGCGCGAGAGCTCGAATCCGCGCTGCCCGGCGTGGTTTCCGCGGTGGTCGAGGCGGCCAACCGCGCGAGCGCGCGGTAGGTCAGCCCTCGACCAACCGGCGCACCGCGGCGGGCAACTCCCGAGTGCGCTTGTAGGGCCCGGCGATCGAGGCCGCGAACGGGCGCGACAGCAGCGTGTTCGCGATGGCGGAGACCTCGTCGGTGGTGACCGCGTCGATCCGCGCCAGCGTTTCCGACACGCTGCGGTGGTTGCCGTAGCTGAGTTCGCTGCGGCCGATGCGGTTCATCCTGGACGCGGAATCCTCCAGGCCGAGCACCAGACCGCCGCGCAGCGAGCCCTTGGCCCGCGCGCATTCGGCGTCCGTGATGCCGTTGGCCGCGACCTCTTCCAGCACCCCGCGGGCCAGGTTCGCCACCTTGCCGAGGTTTTCCGGCTGGCAGCCGATGTACACCGAGAACGCGCCGGTGTCGGCGAAGGTGTCCACGCTGGAGTACACCGAGTAGGCGAGCCCGCGTTCTTCCCGGATCCGTTGGAACAGACGGGAACTCAGCCCGCCGCCGACCACGGTGTTGAGCACCGAGAGCGGCCAGCGCCGCTCCCCCTCGTGCCGCCCGAAGGCGCGCACGCCGAACGCCAGGTGCGCCTGCTCGCTGTCGCGGTGGCTCCAGTGCAGTTCGGGATCGCCGGTCGGCCGGAACCTGCCCTCCCGGCGCTTGGCCGGGGTGGCGGCCGGATCGAGCCGGTTCTCGAACGCGCGGTGCACCAGCTCCACCGTGTGCTCGTGTTCGACATTGCCCGCGACCGCGACGACCATCCGGTCCGGGCGGTAGCGGCGCAGGTGGAAGCCGCGCAGCTGCGCGGCGTGCATCGCCTCGATGGATTCGATGGAGCCGATCACCGGCCGCCCGATCGGATGATCGCCGAACAGCGCGGACAGGAACGCGTCGCCGACCAGGTCCTCCGGGTCGTCGTCGCGCATGGCGATCTCTTCGAGCACCACCTGGCGTTCCAGGTCGACGTCCTCGGCCCGGCACAGCCCGTTGAGCACCACGTCGGAGACCAGATCCACGGCCAGCGGCAGGTCCTCGTCGAGCACGTGCGCGTAGTAGCAGGTCTGTTCCTTCGCGGTGAACGCGTTGAGCTCGCCGCCGACGGCGTCCATCGCCTGCGCGATGTCCAGCGCCGTGCGCGTGGGGGTCGCCTTGAACAGCAGGTGTTCGAGGAAGTGCGCCGCACCGGCGACGGTGGGGCCTTCATCGCGGGAGCCGACGCCCACCCAGACGCCGATCGAGGCCGAGCGCACGCCGGGGACATGTTCGGTCACCACACGCAGTCCGCCGGGTAGCACGGTGCGTTGAACGCCGGGATCGGTCATGTTGGCTCGCAGCTCCAGTGACGAACCCCCCTGCTCGCGTCGGAGCAGGGGGGCTGTCGTCTTCTTCGTCGTCACAAAGACAAGTACTACTCGGTCGCTGCCGCGCCCGCATCAACGGTCTCGGCTTCGGCCGGCTCTTCGGCGTTCTCCTCGACCGGGACCAGCGAGATCTTGCCGCGGTTGTCGATATCGGCGATCTCGACGCGCAGCTTGTCGCCGACGTTCACCACGTCTTCGACCTTGGCCACGCGCTTGCCGTTGCCCAGCTTGGAGATGTGCACCAGGCCGTCGCGACCGGGCAGCAGCGAGACGAACGCGCCGAAGGCGGTGGTCTTGACGACCGTGCCCAGGAAGCGCTCGCCGACCTTCGGCAGCTGCGGGTTCGCGATGGCGTTGATCTGGTCGATCGCCGCCTGCGCCGCGGGGCCGTTGGTCGCACCGACGTAGACCGTGCCGTCGTCCTCGATCGAGATGTTGGCGCCGGTCTCCTCGGTGATCTGGTTGATCACCTTGCCCTTGGGCCCGATCACCTCGCCGATCTTGTCGACCGGGATCTTGATCGCGGTGACCCGCGGCGCGTATTGGCTCATCTCGTCCGGGGTGTCGATGGCCTCGGCCATGACCTCCAGGATGGCGGTGCGGGCGTCGTGCGCCTGGCTCAGCGCACCGGCGAGCACCTGCGAGGGGATGCCGTCGAGCTTGGTGTCGAGCTGCAGCGCGGTGACGAAGTCACGGGTGCCCGCGACCTTGAAGTCCATGTCGCCGAAGGCATCCTCGGCGCCCAGGATGTCGGTGAGGGCGACGTAGCGCACCTCGTCCTCACCCTTGTCGTTCGTGATCGTGTCGGACACCAGGCCCATGGCGATGCCCGCGACCGGCGCCTTCAGCGGCACACCGGCGTTCAGCAGCGACAGGGTCGAGGCGCAGACCGAGCCCATCGAGGTGGAACCGTTGGAGGACAACGCCTCCGACACCTGACGGATGGCGTACGGGAACTCTTCCTGGCTCGGCAGCACCGGCATCAGGGCCCGCTCGGCGAGCGCGCCGTGGCCGATCTCGCGGCGCTTCGGCGAGCCGACGCGGCCGGTCTCACCGGTGGAGTACGGCGGGAAGTTGTAGTGGTGCATATAGCGCTTGCTGGTCTCCGGGCCGAGCGAGTCGACCTGCTGGGCCATCTTCACCATGTCGAGGGTGGTGACGCCGAGGATCTGCGTCTCGCCCCGCTCGAACAGCGCCGAACCGTGCGCCCGCGGCACCACGGCGACCTCGGCGGACAGCGCGCGGATGTCCGCGAGACCGCGGCCGTCGATGCGGAAGCCGTCGGTCAGGATGCGCTGGCGGACCAGCTTCTTGGTCACCGAGCGGAACGCGGCGCCCAGCTCCTTCTCGCGGCCGGTGAAGTCGTCGCCGAGCCGGGAGAGCACGTCGAGCTTGATCTCGTCGATCTTGGCTTCGCGCTCCTGCTTGTCCGCGATCGACAGCGCCTCGCCCAGCTCACGCTTGGCGGTGCCCTCGACGGCCTCGTAGACGTCGGCCTCGTACGGCGGGAACAGCGCGAACTCACCGGTCGGCTTGGCGGCCAGTTCGGCGAGGTCGGCCTGCGCCTTGCACAGCCGGGCGATGAACGGCTTGGCGGCCTCGAGGCCCTCGGCCACGACCGCCTCGGTCGGCGCCTGCGCGCCACCGTCGATCAGCGCGATCACCTTGTCGGTGGCCTCGGCCTCGACCATCATGATCGCGACGTCACCGGACTCGACCACGCGGCCCGCGACGACCATGTCGAACACGGCGCCCTCGAGCTGCTCGACGGTCGGGAACGCGACCCACTGGCCGTCGATCAGCGCGACGCGCACGCCGCCGACCGGGCCGGAGAACGGCAGGCCGGCGATCTGGGTGGACGCGGACGCGGCGTTGATCGCGACGACGTCGTACAGGTCGTTCGGATCCAGGCTCATGATCGTGACGACGACCTGGATCTCGTTGCGCAGGCCGTCGACGAACGACGGGCGCAGCGGACGGTCGATCAGGCGGCAGGTCAGGATCGCGTCGGTGGACGGGCGGCCCTCGCGCCGGAAGAACGAGCCGGGGATGCGGCCCGCGGCGTACATGCGCTCTTCGACGTCGACCGTCAGCGGGAAGAAGTCGAACTGGTCCTTCGGGTGCTTGCCCGCGGAGGTGGCGGACAGCAGCATGGTCTCGTCGTCCAGGTAGGCCACGACCGCGCCGGCGGCCTGCCGGGCCAGCCTGCCGGTCTCGAAGCGGACGGTGCGGGTGCCGTAGCTGCCGTTGTCGATCAGCGCGACGGATTCGAACACACCGGGCTCGACCTCTACGGCCGAGGACTTGCGTTCAGTTGTTTCGGTCATTCTCTTCTCTCAACCTCTCGTCTTCGCCGGATCAAGCGCCCGCTGGCGCGATCCGGCTCTTCGTCAGCCGTACCTGGTATGGACGCGCGGCAACCATCCTGGCTGCGGCCCGAGCACCCGGCCGAATCCCCTTGGATCACGGCGACGCGGAGGCGGTCATCGATCGAAGCCCGCCGGCGGTGTTCGCCCTGCCGGGAGGCCACTACCGAAGACCGACGCCACGCAGGCGGGTGCTTACGGCTGTGCAATGTCGTCGTATTTCCGGGCGCGCCAAAAGCGTGCGGCCCGCATACACGAATAGCCAACGGGGAGATTGTACGTCTCCCCGTTGGCCGGGTCTGCGGCTACCTCGGGTAACCGGCGTGTGGAGCGATCAGCGGCGCAGGCCGAGACGCTCGATCAGCGAACGGTAGCGCTGGATGTCGTTGGCGGCCAGGTACTTCGACAGCCGGCGACGACGGCCGATCAGCGCGAGCAGGCCGTGCCGGGTGTGGTGATCGTGCTTGTGCACCTTCAGGTGCTCGGTGAGGTCGGAGATCCGCTTCGACAGCATCGCGATCTGGGCTTCCGGCGAGCCGGTGTCCTTCTCGTGCAGGCCGTATTCCTTGAGAATCGCCGACTTCTGCTCGGTGGTCAGGGCCATGAGGCATCCACTCTCTATTTCAGTACCGCGCTCGAATTTCCGGTTACCCGGGCCGGGTGCCGCCGCGGACCGCAGCAAACCCGAGGATCTACATTACCGGATCGAATTCGGCGGACCGAATCGGGCTAGCGGTCGTCCACGGCGATGAGGATCTTGCGCGCGTTCTCCACGTCGCGGCCCATGTGCTCGATGAGCTCGTCCACCGAGTCGAATTTGCGCTGGCCGCGGACGTGATCGACGAAGTCGACCGCGACGTGCTGGCCGTAGAGGTCGGCCTCGCCGTCGAGCACGTACGCCTCGACCGTGCGGGCCCGGCCGGAGAAGGTCGGATTGGTGCCGACCGAGATGGCCGCCATCGCGCGCTCACCCGGAGTGACGGTGCCGATGGTCGGGCCGGGACCGAGCACGGTGAACCAGCCCGCGTACACGCCGTCGGCCGGGATCGCGGCGTGCATCGGCGGTGCGACGTTCGCGGTCGGGAAGCCGAGCTGACGGCCGCGGCCGTCGCCGTGCACCACCACGCCCTCGACCCGGTGCGGGCGGCCGAGCGCCTCGGCGGCCGCGGCCATGTCGCCCGCGTCCACGCAGGCGCGGATGTAGGTGGAGGAGAAGGTGACCGCGTGTTCGCCGAGCAGCTTGACGCCGTCGACCTCGAAGCCCCAGCGGGTGCCGAGCTCACGCATGGTGTCGATGGTGCCCGCGGCCTTCTTGCCGAAGGTGAAGTTGTCGCCGACCACGACCTCGGCCACGTGCAACCGCTCGACCAGCAGGTCGTGCACGTAGCGCGCGGGGGTCAGCTTCATGAAGGCCTGGGTGAACGGCATCACGCAGAACACGTCGATGCCCAGTTCCTCGGCCAGTTCCGCGCGCCGGGTCAGCGTGGTCAGCTGCGCCGGATGCGAGCCGGGCCGGACCACCTCCATCGGGTGCGGATCGAAGGTCATCAGCACCGCGGGAACGCCGCGCGCGGCCGCCGATTTCACCGCCCGGCTGATCAGCTGCGCGTGTCCGCGGTGCACGCCGTCGAACACGCCGATCG
This sequence comes from Nocardia sp. NPDC056564, assembly GCF_042793755.1. Classification (NCBI taxonomy): domain Bacteria; kingdom Bacillati; phylum Actinomycetota; class Actinomycetes; order Mycobacteriales; family Nocardiaceae; genus Nocardia; species Nocardia sp. NPDC056564. The sequence goes on along the minus strand of NZ_JBHTUR010000002.1, from coordinate 558,880 downwards.
TGAGTACACATCGGCCCCAGTCCGCGGGAACGTCGTCCAGCCCTCGCCATCTCTGCACAGTCGGCAGCTTATATCGCGCAGCTGAACGGAGTTCGACCGAAGTCCGTGATGTCACACGCGGCTTCCGGTGTTGTGTACGAGTGATGAATCCCTGGTTCCACTGTGCGGCGAGCTGTGTCTTTCGGCATTGCTGTGCTTAAGCTCGAGTATGTGCCCGGTAAACGAGACATCGCCACCCGCCGTGAGCTAGCCGACGCTGCCGCGCCGAGACAGGCCACCGGCGGCACCGCGACGATCGCGCCGGTGCTCTCCTCGGTCGCCCAGGACTATCTGAAGGTGATCTGGACCGCACAGGAGTGGTCGCAGGAGAAGGTGTCGACCAAGCTGCTCGCCGAACGCATCGGGGTCTCCGCGTCCACCGTGTCCGAGGCCGTGCGCAAACTCGCCGATCAGGGCCTGGTCGAGCACGCCCGCTACGGATCGATCACGCTGACCGACGGCGGCCGCCGGGCCGCGATCGCGATGGTGCGCAGGCATCGGCTGATCGAGACGTTCCTGGTGAACGAGCTCGGCTACGGCTGGGACGAGGTGCACGACGAGGCCGAGGTGCTCGAGCACGCGGTCTCCGAGCTGCTGATGGCGCGCATCGACGCCAAACTCGGCTATCCCGACCGGGATCCGCACGGCGACCCGATCCCCTCGGTCGACGGCGCGGTGCCGACGCCGCCGGCCCGGCAGCTCAGCGACTTCGGCGCGGGCGAGTCCGGCCGGGTGGCGCGCATCTCCGACTCGGACCCGGACATGCTGCGCTACTTCGACTCCGTCGGCATCGCCCTGGACACCGCCATCACGGTGGTGGAGCGGCGAGATTTCGCGGGCACCATCGCGATTCGCATCGGCACCGCCGAAACGCCCACCGACCTGGGCAGTCCCGCCGCCGAGGCGATCTGGCTCACCGCCTGAGCGGGCGGCAGACGCCGACCGGATCCACCGATTCGGCTGCGCGGCTTGCGATTGCCGCGGCGAGCTCCGTGGTCGTCGCGGTACCGCCCAGGTCCGGGGTCGAGACCTTGCCTGCGCCGAGTACGTCGCAGACGGCGCGGTCCACGGCCGCGGCGGCGGTGCGCTCGCCGAGATGGTCGAGCAGCATCGCGCCGGCGAGGATCTGCGCGACCGGGTTCGCGATGCCCTGACCGGCGATGTCGGGTGCGCTGCCGTGCACCGCCTCGAACATCGACGGCGCGGTGCCCGCCGGATTGATATTGCCGGACGGGGCCAGCCCGAGCCCGCCGGTCACCGCCGCGGCGAGGTCGGACAGGATGTCGCCGAACAGGTTCGAGCCGACGATCACGTCGAGCCGGTCCGGGTGCAGCACGATCTCCGCGGCCAGCGCGTCGACGTGCATCTGCCGGGTCCGCACGTCGGGATATTCGCCGGCGATGCGGTCGAACACGCTGTCCCAGTACGGCATCGAATGGATCAGGCCGTTCGACTTGGTGGCCGAGCACAGCTTGCCGCCGCGGTCACGGGCCCGGTCGAAGGCGTAGCGGATGATCCGTTCGCAGCCGACCCGGGTGAAGACCGACTCCTGGAGCACGAATTCGTCCGCCCGGCCGGGGTTGTGCGTGCCGCCGATCTCGGAGTATTCGCCCTCGGAGTTCTCCCGCACGATGAGGATGTCGAGGTCTTCGGCCGTCCGGTCGCGCAGTGCCGACTCGGTGCCGGGCAGCAGCCGGACCGGGCGCAGGTTGACGTACTGCCCGAACGCGCGCCGCAACGGAATCAGCAGGCCCCACAGCGAAACATGGTCGGGCACACCGGGAAAGCCGACGGCGCCGAGCAGGATCGCGTCGAATCCGGCCAGCAGCTCGGGGCCGTCCGCGGGCATCATCTCGCCGGTGCGCAGGTAATTCGCGCAGGACCAATCGAATTCGGTCCATTCGATACCGGGCAGCACGGTGTCGAGCACGGTGACCGCCGCCGCGGTGACGTCGACGCCGATGCCGTCGCCGGGGATGGTCGCGATGCGGTACGTACGGTCGGTCACAGGCGTACTCCGATGTATTTGGTCTCGAGGAACTCGTCGATGCCGATCGTCCCGCCCTCGCGGCCGAGGCCCGACTCCTTCACGCCGCCGAACGGCGCGGCGGGGTTGGACACCACGCCCTGATTGAGCCCGACCATGCCGGTCTCCAAGGCCTCGCAGACCCGCAGCCCGCGCCGGAGGTGCTCGGTGAACACATAGCCGACCAGGCCGTACGGCGTGTTGTTGGCACGGGCGATCACCTCGGCCTCGGTGTCGAACGCGGCGATCGAGGCGACCGGCCCGAAGATCTCGGTGTGACACATCTGGGCGTCGTCGGGGACGCCGGTCAGCACGGTCGCGGGATAGAAGTTGCCCGGGCCGTCGATCGTGGTGCCGCCGGTCAGGACCCGCGCGCCCCGGCGGCACGCGTCGGCGACCAGCTCGCTGACCTTGGTCACCGCGTCGGCGTCGATGAGCGGGCCGACCACCACGCCGGGCTCGGTGCCCCGGCCCATCGGCAGCGCCGCCATCCGGGTGGCGAGCTTGTTCGCGAACTCGTCGACGACGGTGCGCTGCACGAAGATTCGGTTCGCCGCGGTGCAGGCCTGGCCGATGTTGCGCATCTTCGCCGCGAGCGCGCCCTCGACCGCCTCGTCCAGGTCCGCGTCGTCGAACACGATGAAGGCCGCGTTGCCGCCCAGTTCCATCGACGTGCGCATCACCGTCTGCGCGCACTGTTCGAGCAGTCGCTTGCCGACCGCGGTGGAGCCGGTGAAGGACAGCTTGCGCGAGCGGGGGTCCAGGATGAGCGGCGTCATCAGCGCGCCGGGCTCGGCGGTGGCGAGCACGTTGACCACCCCGCGCGGCAGGCCCGCGCGATCGAGGAGGTCGGCGAGCGCGAGCATCGACAAGGGCGTTTGCTCAGCGGGTTTCACCACGCAGGTGCAGCCGGCGGCGAGCGCGGGCGCGATCTTGCGGGCGCCCATGGCCATCGGGAAGTTCCACGGCGTGATCAGCAGGCTGGGGCCGATTGGTTGCTTGGTCACCAGGAACCGCGCGCCACCTGTCGGCGCGGGCAGATAACCGCCGTCCAGCCGGACGGCTGCTTCGGCGAACCAACGGAAAAACTCAGCCGCATAGGCGATTTCGCCGCGCGCCTCGGCGATCGGCTTGCCCATCTCCAGGGTCATGATGAGCGCGAGCCGATCGGTGTCGCCGAGCAGCGCGTGGTGCACGCGCATGAGCAGGTCGGCGCGTTCCCTGGGCGGCGTCGCGACCCACCCGGATTGAGCGGCGTGCGCGGCGGCCAGCGCGTCGAGGCCATCCTGGGGTCGCGCGTCGGCGACCGCGCACAGCGGCCTGCCGGTGGCCGGATCCAGCACGAGCAGTTCGGCATTCGTCTCGCACCACTGGCCGTCGATATACAGACCCGTTGGCACAGTGTCGATTACGGCTCGTTCCGCGGCGGGCACGGTCTCGATGAGCATCGGCGCCGGACTCCTTTCACTTGCCGGACGCGACCGCGGGCTATTGCTGCGATCACTATCGCCATGTTATGCATATTGTCAACAATCCGACAATAGACAATCTGCGGATGTTGCGCGCGCACCACTTCCTGGAGGCGATCACCATGACCGAACTCTCGCCCGTTCTGCGGCAGGCCACCCCGGTGACCGTCGACCACGGAACCGGCTGCTACCTCTACGGCACCGACGGGCGCCGGTATCTCGACTTCACCGCGGGCATCGGGGTCACCAGCACCGGTCACTGCCATCCGCGGGTGGTCGCGGCGGCGCAGGCTCAGGTGGCCAGCCTGATCCACGGGCAATACACCACCGTCATGCACCGGCCGATGCTCCAGCTGATCGAACGTCTCGGCCCGGTGTTGCCGGAGGGGCTGGACACACTGTTCTTCGCCAACTCCGGCAGCGAGGCGATCGAGGCGGCGCTGCGACTCGCGCGCCAGGCCACCGGACGGCCGAATGTCGTTGTCTTCCATGGTGGTTTCCACGGTCGAACGGTCGCGGCGGCGACCATGACGACCTCGGGCACCCGATTCTCCGCCGGATTCAGCCCGCTGATGTCGGGGGTGCACGTGGCCCCGTTCCCCACCGCCTACCGCTACGGCTGGACCGAGGAGGAGGCCACCGCGTTCGCCCTGCGCGAGCTGGACTACCTGTTCGCGACGATCACCGCGCCGGCCGAAACCGCCGCGTTCGTGGTCGAGCCGATGCTCGGCGAGGGCGGCTACATCCCCGGCAACACCGCGTTCTTCCACGGCCTGCGCGAGCGGGCCGACCGGCACGGCATCCTGCTGGTCGTGGACGAGATCCAGACCGGGTTCGGCCGCACCGGAAAGTTCTTCGGGCATCAGCACTTCGGGGTGCGGCCGGACATCATCACCATCGCCAAGGGCCTGGCCAGCGGGTTCCCGCTGTCCGGCATCGCCGCCTCGCGCGCGCTGATGGCCAAGGCCTGGCCGGGCTCGCAGGGCGGCACCTACGGCGGCAACGCCGTGGCCTGCGCCGCCGCCGTCGCGACGCTCGAGGTCATCGAATCCGAGCACCTGGTGGACAACGCCGCCGCACGCGGCGAGCAGCTGCTCACCGGGCTGCGCGCGAGCGCCACCAAGGCGATCGGCGACGTGCGCGGTCTCGGGCTGCTGGCCGGTGCCGAATTCACCACCGCGACCGGCGAACCCGACACCGAGACGGCCGGCGCCGCGCAACGGCTCGCGGTCGGAAAGGGCTTGCTGCTGCTCACCTGCGGCGCGCACATGAACGTGGTGCGGATGATCCCGCCGCTGATCGTGACCGATACTCAGATCGACGACGCGCTCGCGATCTGGACCGAAGTGCTGGCCGAGCTCTAGCCACGGACACCGCCGCCGGGCCCGCGCCCGGCCGCACTCCCCCGACCAACGACCAGAAAGCAGAAACCGATGGCCCGCTACCTCACCATCACCCTGACCAAGGCCGCCGTCACCTGCCGCGCCCGGCTGCTCGACGCGGAGGCGCCGCACACCTGTGCGGCGGTGTGGGACGCGCTGCCGCAGGAGGGGGACGCGTTCCACGCCAAATACGCCCGCAACGAGGTGTACACGCTGGTCCCCCGCATCGGCGCGGCCCCGCACCGGGAGAACCCGACGGTCACGCCGATTCCCGGCGACGTCTGCCTGTTCGACTTCGAGGCGTGGGAGATCGGTAATCCCGCTTACGGTTACGAGCCCGGCTCGACCGCACACCACGAGCAGGGCGCGACCGATCTGGCAATCTTCTACGGGCGCAACAACTTGCTGATCAACGGCGACCTGGGCTGGGTGCCCGGCAATGTGTTCGCGACCATCGAGGAGGGCTTGTCCGATATCGCCGCGGCCTGCAACGACCTGTGGCTGCACGGGGTTTCGGGCGAGACGCTGTCGTTCGCCCGCGCCTGATCCGACGCGTCGTCGCCGGTCCGGATGCCCTCCGGACCGGCGACGATGTCGTATGTCATGACGCCAGAACGTATTCGGCGTAGCGAGCGACTGCGAGGACCAGGTCGTCGGAGTGCCGCGGGCCGATGATCTGCATGCCGACCGGCAGCCCGCACTTCGTCGTGCCGACCGGGATGCTGATGGCCGGCTGCTGAGTCAGGTTGAACGGGTAGGTGAACGGCGTCCACTGCGGCCAGCTGGTCAGGCCGCTGCCGGGCGGCACGTTGTGGCCCGCTTCGAAGGCGGCGATCGGCATCGTCGGCGTGATCAGGACGTCGTAGGCGGTGTGGAAGGCGCCCATGGTGATGCCGATCTCGGCGGCCACGTTGCGGGCGTCGAGATAGTCGACGGCGCGGACCGCGTCGCCCTGTTCCCACACCTCGCGCAGGGCCGGATCCACCCGCTCCCGTGCTCCCGCGGGGAACTTCGACAGCATGGTGGCCGCGCCCGCCGCCCACAGCAGTTCGAACGCCTCGCGGGGATCGGCGAATCCGGGATCCGCTGCGACGACGCGTAATTCGGCCTCGGCGAGCTTGCGCGTCGCCGCGTCGACCAGCTCGGCGACCTCGGGATCGACGGTGGCGTAACCGAGCGTCGGCGAGTAGGCGACGGTCAGCCCGCGGACCTCGCGCGCCACCTGCCCGCGAAACGTCGTCAGGGTCGGCGCCAGGCCGGTCGGGTCGCGCGGGTCGGGCAGCGACAGGATGTCCATCAGCAGCGCGGCGTCCTCGACGGTCCTGGTCATCGGCCCCGCGTGCGCGAGCGGGCCGAACGGGCTCGCCGGGTACAGCGGAATCCGGCCGTGCGTCGGCTTGAACCCGACGATGCCGCAGAACGACGCCGGGATCCGGATGCTGCCACCGCCATCGGTGCCGACCGAGACCGGCCCCATCCCGCCCGCGACGGCCGCCGCGCTACCGCCGGACGAGCCGCCCGCGGTGGTCGTGGGGTCGACGGGATTGCGGGTGATGCCGGTCAGCGGGCTGTCCGTGACCGCCTTCCAGGCGATCTCCGGCGTCGTCGTCTTGCCGAGGAACACCATGCCGTCCTCGCGCAGCCGGGCCGCGACCGGGCTGTCCACCGGCCACGGTCCGGCCGGATCCACCGAGGTGGAGCCGCGCCTGGTCGGCCAGCCCTCGGTGAGGAAGATGTCCTTGATCGAGATCGGCACGCCGTCGAGCAGCCCGCGGGCGTGCCCGGAGTGCCAGCGCGCCTCGGAGTCCTTGGCCTGCACCAGCGCTCGATCGGGGTCGACCAGGCAGTACGCGTTCAACTCCGGATCGCGGGTCGCGATGGCGTCCAGCACGGCCTCGGTCGCCTCGACGGGCGAGAGCGCGCCCGCGGCGTAGGCCGAGACCAGTTGCACGGCGGTCATCGCCGCCGGTTCGGTGGGAATGTTGATGTCGGGGTAGCTCATCGAAGAGGGCTCCTTCAGCCGGGCACGTACCCCAGCTCCTTGTCGACCACGTTCTGCAACGGCCGGCCGGCGATCCAGTTGTCGAAGTTCGCGGCGAACGCGCTGACGATCTCGGTCCGCCAGCCGATGAAGTCGCCCGAATTGTGCGGTGTGATCGACACGTTCGGCAGATCCCACAGCGGATGGTCGGGCGGCAGCGGCTCGGGGTCGACCACATCGAGCGCGGCCCCGGCGATCGATCCGGCGCCGAGCGCGGCCACCAGATCGTCGGTAACTACGAGTTCCCCGCGGCCGACGTTGACAAACCTCGCGTGTGGCTTCATCGCGGCGAATTCTCTGGCGCCGAACATATTCCGAGTCTGCGGCGTCAGCGGGGCGATGGCCACCACGTAGTCGGCGGCCGGTAGCTCGGCGTGGAGGTCGGTGCCGACCGCGCCGAAATCGGGGTCCGCCGTACGCGTTCGGCGGCCGACCGCGCGAATGTTCATCCCGGCCGCGCGCAGCAACCGGGCGATGGCGCGGCCGATCGAACCGGTGCCGACGATCAGCACGGTGCTGCCCGCGACCCGTTCGTTCTCCCGGTGTACCCACTCGTGGCGCAGCTGCCTGCGCAGCGATCCGGGCAGGTCCTTGGCGAAACCGAGGATCTGCCCGAGCACGTATTCCGCGATGGCCGTGTCGAAGAGGCCGCGCGTATTGGTCACGACGACGTCGCTGGCCCGCAGTTCCGGGAACATCGCCGGGTCCACCCCGGTCGATCCCATGTGCAACCATTGCAGCCGGTCGGCCGCCGGCCACGCACCGGGGATCGCGCGGGTCAGGAAGTCGTAGACGAACAGCACGTCGGCACCGCGCAGCGCGGTCGCCAGACCGGTTGCCTCGGTGTAGCGCACAGTTGCCCGATTCGCCACGGCGGCCAGCAGTTCCGCCTCGGGCACGCGGTCACTGTGCAGGACGGTGACAATGGGGCCCGTTTCCACATTGACACAGTAAGATCGCATCGTATGATTGTCAACAATCCGACTCTGCTCGGAGGTCCAGCCAGCTGAGTGCGAGAGGGGCCGTAGTGGAACTCAGCTTCCCGGATATCGAGGGCCCCGTCGCACAGCGGGGCATCGGCATCATCGCTCCGTTCGACCTCGCGCTCGAACGCGAGCTCTGGCGCTGGGCGCCGATGGAGGTCAGTCTCCATCTCGCCCGGACGCCCTACGAACCGGTACCGGTCTCGTTGGCGATGGCCGAATTGGTCTCCAATCCAGCGCATTTGACCACCGCCACCCGCGACGTGCTGCACGTCGAGCCGGAGGTGGTCGCGTACCTGTGCACGTCGGGCAGCTTCATCAAGGGCCTGGAGTACGAGCGGTCGCTGCGCGAAACGATCTGCGCGGCAGGGGCGTTGGACGCGGTCACCACCTCGGGCGCGCTGATCGAGGCGATCCGGCATCTGGACATCAGCCGGGTCTCGGTGCTCACCCCCTACGACGAGGTGCTGACCAACAAGCTGCACGAATTCCTCGGCGAGGCAGGCTGTTCCGTCATCCGCTCCGACCATCTCGGGCTCGGCGGCGGCATCTGGAAGGTCAACTACCGCACCATCGCCGAACGCATTGTCGGCGCGGACGATCCGGCCGCCCAGGCCATCTTCGTCAGCTGCACCAACCTGCCCACCTACGACGTCATCGAGCCGCTGGAACAGGCCCTCGGCAAACCCGTGCTCACCGCGAACCAGCTCACCATGTGGGCCTGCCTCGGCCGGATGAAGCTGCCGATGATGGGCCCGGGCAAATGGCTACTGAACGTCTTCTGATCGGGAGAACACCACATGCGGACACCCACCATCGGATTCATCTACCCGGATCACGCGGCCGAGGACGACTACCCGCTGGCCGCCGCCGCGCTCGGCGCCGAACTGCCGGTGGCGCACATCTACGGCACCGATCTGCACGCCATCCCGGAATTGCTCGATCTGGGTAGCCCGGACAAGCTGCGGCACGGAGCCGGACTGCTCGCGCCGCACCGGCCCGACGCGGTCGTATGGGCTTGCACCTCAGGCAGTTTCGTCTACGGCCCGCGCGGCGCCCGCGATCAGGTAGCCGAACTGGCCGGGGCCGCCGGAGTGCCGGCGACCAGCACCAGCCTCGCGTTCGTCGACGCGGTGCACGCGCTCGGCGTGCGGACCGTCGCCGTCGCCGCCAGCTATCCGGGCGACGTCGCGGCGCTGTTCGTCGAGTTCCTGGCGGACGCGGGCATCGACGTGGTCTCGATGCGCAGCTCGGGTATCGACACCGCGGCCGAGGTCGGCACCCTGACCGCCGAGCAGGTCCGGCAGCTCGCCGTGGCCAACGATCACCCCGATGCCGAGGCGCTGCTCATCCCCGACACGGCCATGCATACGCTTGCCGTGCTGCCGGAGCTAGAGGCCACCCTCGGCAAGCCGGTGCTCACCGCCAACCAGGTCACCATCTGGGCGGGGCTGCGACTGGCCGGCGCCGCCGTGACCTGCCCGGCTCTCGGCACCCTGTTCACAGAAAGGCACGCGCATGCCGCTCGTTGAGATCGAGCCGGTCAGCAGGCAATCCACCGCCGAGGTCATCGCCGACCGGCTCCGCGAGGCGATCATGCGCGGCAGCTTCGCGCCCGGCGACCAGCTCGGCGAGGCCGACCTCGCGGCCCGCTTCGACGTGTCCCGCGGGCCGGTACGCGAGGCGATGCAGCGTCTGGTCTCCGAGGGGCTGCTGCACAGCATCCGCCACCGCGGCATCTTCGTCATCGACCTCACCCTCGACGACGTGGTCGACATCTACCGGGCCAGGACCGCCATCGAGGGCGGCGCGCTGGAGCTGATCCTGGACGGTCGCCGCGAGATCGCCTACGCGGCGCTCGGCGAGAGCGTCAGCCAGATGTGCGCGGCCGCCGAAATCGGCGATGCCGCGGCACTTTCCGACGCCGATCAGGCCTTCCACGTCGCGCTGGTCGACAGCGCGGGCAGCCCCCGCCTGGTCCGCGCCGCCAGGACGCTGCTGATCGAGACCCGAATGTGCTTGGGCGCCTTGCAGACAACCAATCCCGACCTGACGGAACAGGCTCGCGAGCACATCGACCTGCGCACCGCCATCGGCGCCGGACCGCCCGCCAGGGCGCGCAAGCTGCTGACCGACCACATGCGAGACGCGGTCCGCGCCATCGCCGCCGAGCACAATCAGCCGGCCGAGCCGAACACGGTGCGAGTTACCCGGTCAACAGCTGAAGTACGGGCGAAGCCGAGCGGGAACTCCATCGGCGACGGCCATGCTCCAGCAGACGTCATGCGGGAAGGCGACATAGGTGAGCCAGCCGTCGACGGCGTGCCGCACGATGCGCTGACTGTCGCCGGGTGAATCCCAGACGATGACCGCCCACGCGCCGTCGCACTCGGTCACCGTGGCGTTCGCACCGATCAGCTCGCCGATGTCGTCGAGGTCGTGGACGATCGTCGCGGCGGCGCACGACGGCGCGAGTCCCGGTTCCTCGAAACGCAGTTGGCCGGAGACCTGTTCGCCCTCGCGGACCAAGAACAGGCTGTGCATGCCCTCCGGGACCGGGGTGGTGCCGGGCGGCGGGGTGCCGAGGCCGAAGAGGTAGCAGCCGGTCGGCACCGCGAAGGTCGCGAGGCCGGTGCCGTCGGTGACCGCGTCGCGGCGCAGCGTTTCGGTGGTTCCGCCGAGCGGAATGTCGTGCGCTGCCGGGTCACACGGCTGCACCAGGACCAGATGGACCGGCACGTTCGGTACCGGGGCGCCGGACAGTGTTCGGGTGCGGATCACCGCGGTGCCGAATGCCTGCGGCGGGTTACCGGGCGATGGATTACGGGAGGACGGGTTGCCGGGCGCCGGATTGCCGGATGACGGGTTGCCGGGCGGCGGATTCGCTGACGGCGAATTCCCCGGCGGCACAGACGTTGTGGGCCGCTGCGGCGTCGGACCCGGCACAGAACTGATCGTCGGTATGGCACGACTGCTCGGCTTGTCCCGCGACGCCCCTCCGCCATCCCCACCGCACCCCGATGCGACCACCAGCACCGCGGCCAGCACCCCCACCACTCGAACCAACCGACGAACAACCATCGCCCCACCTCCCAATCGAGCGACCAGACACTTACCTATCGCCGACCATCCCCCCACCGGTTAACAACGACCGACCACAGGTAGCACCGAACGGGACATGAACGCGGCCGAACCGGCGTGTCACCACCACCATGTCCCGCTCACCACCCCACCACCCAATCGAGTGAGTCGTCGGCCAGACCTCGCCGGTTAGCACCGCCGACCAGCAACCGCACCCAACGGGACATGAACGCGCCCAAATCGGCGTGTCACCACCACCATGTCCCGCTCACCACCCCACCACCCAATCGAGTGAGTCGTCGGCCAGACCTCGCCGGTTAGCACCGCCGACCAGCGACCGCACCGAACGGGACCGGGGGGTGGCCGAATCGGCGTGTTGCCGCTGCCGGGTCCCGCTCGCTGAACTTGGTGTGGGGCGGGGGGCTTGCGGCGGACCGTGGTCGGTTCGGTGGGGGTCAGCGGGCGAGAAAGTCCAGGAGGGAACGGAATTCGGGGAGGGAGAGGTAGCCGTCGTTGTCCTGGTCGGCGGCGGCGAGGAGGGTTTCGGCCGAGTCCTCGATGCGTCCCTCGCCGACGTGGCGGATGAGGGATTCGAGTTCCTCGACCGAGATGCGGCCGTCCTGGTTGATGTCGAAGACCTGGAAGGCGGCGTCGGCGTCGGTGACCTCGATCCGGCCGCCCACCAGCGCGGCATCGAATTCCGCCCGGGAGATCAGGAAGTCGCCGTCGGTGTCGGCGGCGGCGACCATTCGCTCGACCGCGTCGTCCTCGACCTCGAGGCCGAGTGCCCGAATACCCACGGTGATATCCGCAACCGAGACGAGCCCGTCCCCGTCCCGATCCCACAGCTCGAACGTGTCGACCGGCCGCTCACCCATTGCCCACTGCCTCCTACAGCCACCCCGTCCAGGGTCAATCCACACTGTACGGATTCCCTTGCCCCCCAGCAGCCCAACGTTCCCGCCCCAGCGAACGGGACATCACCGAGTCGCCACCCGCACTCCACCGCCACGAAGTCCCACTCGGCAACAACCAGGCGCACGAACGGGACATCACCAAGCCACCACCCGCACACCGCCCCCACGAAGTCCCACTCGACAACAACCAGCCACACAAACGGGACATCACCAAGCCACCACCCGCACTCCACCCCCACGAGGTCCCACTCAGCAACAACCAGCCGGACGAACGGGACATCACCGAGTCGCCACCCGCAGTCTGCCGCAGTGAGGTCCCGGTCGGCAGCGAACGGTGGTGCGGGTGGGGCGTCAGGGAGGTGCTTGATGTGGTTCGCGACGAGCGGGTTCTGGTCGGTGGGGGGAATCGGGTGGAGGCGGATTGCCGGGTGGCGGAACGTGTTCGGGGGTCAGGCGAGGGTGGGGGTGGGTGGTGTTGTGCGGGTGCGGTTTTCGTCGGCGGCGGCGAGCCGGAGGTAGATCGGCGGGAGGGCGACTTCGAGGGCGGTGAGGACGATCTGGAACCAGTGCGGCCAGCCGTAGACGGCCACCGAGATGGCGCGGCCGACGGCGCCGAGCAGGAAGATGCCCGCCAGCCAGCGGATGACGGTGGCGGGGATGGGGGTCTGGCGGGCGGCCCAGATCCAGGCGACGCCGTAGCCGAGGAAGATGGCGCCGAAGAACCGGGTCTGGCTGTCGGCGGTGACGCCGGAGGAGCCCATGTCGGGGATGCCGTCGATGCCAGCGGCGAGGTGCAGGATGCCGATCGCGACGCAGGCGACGCCCATGATCATGGAGAGCCATTTGAGTGCGGTTGCCATGTCGTTCTCCCCGGGTGCGCAACGAATCTCTCTGGTGGGCAGCGGTTTTCCGAGGTGAACCACCAGCAGAGGGCTAGTTGACGTTTGTCTACTAACTGACCCTACGACGCTTAGTAGACAGACGTCAACTAGAGTTTCCGAGATGAGCACTCGCCGTCGCCTGTCCCCTGACGAACGTCGCCAGGTGCTACTGGAAGCGGGCGCGCAACTGTTCGCCGAACGCGCCTACGACGCGGTGCTGATGGAGGATGTCGCGGCGGCCGCGGGAGTGTCGCGAGCCCTGCTCTACCGCCATTTCCCGAGCAAGCGCGATCTGTTCGCCGGGGTGTACGAGCAGGCCGCGGAGCAGCTGCTGGTCGCCACACCCCTGGACAACGAGCGACCACTCGCCGAACAGTTGACCGCCGGGCTGAACACCCACTTCGACTACTTCGAGGCGAACGCCAACAGCGTGCTCGCGGCGAATCGGGTACTCGCCGGCGATCCCACCATCCAGGCCATCATCGCCGGCGAACTCGGCGAACTACGCCGGCGGCTCCTCGACGCCCTCGGCCTCGACGGAACCCTGCGCACCCAGGTCTCCTCGATCCTGCTGAGCTGGCTCACCTTCGTCCGGGTGCTGACCGTCGAATGGCTGGAGAACCAGCACTATTCACGTACCGAACTGGTGGACATCAGCATCGGCTCCCTACTCGGCGCCTTACACCCCATCCTCGGCCCCGGCTTCCCGCCGAGCGGTCCGGGTCGCGCGGTGTGACCCAATCGGCACTTGAACCTGACGTTACGTCAGGTTCTACCGTGGGGTGAGGCACATCGAGAGGAACCACGGTGGTCGAGCGCATGTGGCGGGTCGGGGAACTGGCCAGGGAAGTCGGCATGACGGTGCGGGCGCTGCATCATTACGACCGGCTCGGGCTGGTGGAGCCGTCGTCGCGGACCTCGGGCGGGCATCGGTGCTACACCGAGGCCGACGTCCGGCGGTTGCATCGCGTCGTGGCCTTGCGGGGCTTCGGGTTTCGGCTCGAGGACATCGCGGCGCTGCTCGCCGCCGAACCGGACCGGGACCCGCGGGACCTGATACGCCAGCAGCTGGCGACGGTCGGCGAACGCATCGCCCAGGCGATGCGACTCCGTGAACGCCTGCTCGGCGTGCTCGCCGGTCTCGACCATGCGGTCGAGCCGACGACATCGGAGTTCCTGCAACTGATCGAGGAGACGATCACCATGAATCAGCCACTGACCCCCGAGCAGTTCGCCCGACTGACACAGCAGCGCGCGGACTACACGCGACAGTTGGACGCCGAACAGCTTGCGGCACTGACGAAGCGACGCGCGGACGCCTTCGCGGCCATGAGCCCTGCCGAACAGCAGCGTCTGCATGCCCAACGCGCACGGATGATCCCGCCCGGTAGCGACATCCCGAGCGCGGACAACTGATTCGACGCGGCGACCGCCAAGGCTCCCCATCCCACGAGCCGCGGCACATTCCGAGCGGAACTCGCTATGCCACAGCGCGTTCCGCCCGGCGCAGATCCCGGGCGAGCTACAGGTTCGACGGGCGGACGACCATGACCGAGGCCGCGCGCTTGCCGCTTTCCTGGAGGAGCGCGATGGCCCGGCCGTCCGGGGCGAGGGCGGCGTAGACGCCGGGAAGCCCGATGGGCTCCAGCCAGCGGCCGTTGCGCAGGTCGTCCACCTGGGATTCGTCTATTTCGCGGTGCGGGAAGGCGGTTCGGACCGCCTCGTCCATGTCGAGGCTGAGCAGGGCGGCGCCGGACTCGGCGGCCTCGGCCAATTCGCCCAGGGTGCGGGCGTGTTCGAGGGTGAACGGGCCGACCCTGGTGCGGCGCAGCGCGGTCAGGTGACCACCGACCCCGAGCGCGGCGCCGAGATCGCGGGCCAGGGCGCGCACGTAGGTGCCGGAGGTGCATTCGACGATCACGTCGAGGTCGACGAATTCGCCGTCCGGGACGTCGCGGCGGGCGAGGATGTCGAAGCGGGACACGGTGACCGGGCGCGCGGCCAGCTGGACCTCCTCACCGGCCCGATGGCGGGCGTAGGCGCGTTCGCCGTTCACCTTGATCGCGCTGACGGTGGCCGGGACCTGTTCGATGTCGCCGGTGAGTTCCGTTGTCCGCGCGGCGATCTCGTCGTCCGCGAGGTGCAGGACGGGGGTGGTCGAGAGCACCTCGCCCTCGGCGTCGTCGGTGCTGGTGGCCTGGCCGAGGCGAATGGTCGCGGTATACGCCTTGGTGGTCAGGGTGAGCAGGCCGAGCAGCTTGGTGGCTCGTTCGACGCCGAGCACGAGCACGCCGGTCGCCATCGGGTCCAGGGTGCCCGCGTGCCCGACCTTCTTGGTGCGCAACAGCTTCCGGCAGCGCGCGACGACGTCGTGACTGGTGAGGCCGCCGTCCTTGTCGACGATCAGCAGCCCGCCGAGACCATCCATCAGCCGTGCACGATCGCGGTGAGGATGAACCCGTCGGCAATCAGCCACCGGCCGTCGAACGACAGCAACGGCACCCCGCCGTCGGTGGTCTGTCCCGGCACCAGCAGCTCGCTGTGGAACGTGCCGCGGCCGGAATCGTCGGTGCTGTCCTGGATCTCGAAGGTGATGTGCGCGTCCTCGAACCCGAGCCAGCGCGCGGTCAGCGGGAACCACGCCTTGTAGGTCGCCTCCTTGGCGCAGAACAGCAGCCGGTCCAGGTGCAGCGCGGAACCGGTGGCCTGCAACCACTCCCGCTCCGGCGGCAAGCTCACCGAGTCGAGGATGCCCTCGGGCAGCGTCGCGTGCGGCTCGGCGTCGATGCCGACCGAGCGGAAACGCAGCTTGTGCGCCAGCGCCGCGGCCCGGTAGCCGTCGCAATGCGTCATGCTGCCGACGATGCCGCGCGGCCAGATCGGCGCGCCCCGCTCCCCCTTGCCGATCGCGACCGGCGGCTCGCCGAGCTCGGCCAGCGCCAATCGCGCGCAGTGCCGGGCCCCGATGAAATCCCGGCGCCGCTTCTCCACCGCCTTCGCGATGAGATGCTCCTCCGCCGGATGCGCCTTCAGGTCCTCCGGATACTCCAGCAGCTCAGCCGACGCGACACCCGCGGGCAAAATGTTCTCGATCATTGCCACCGAGCCTAGACGAGGCGCGCACGCTCTTCGCACAGACCGCCGCCGCGAACGGATGCGGCGCCGGGGTGATCAGACCCCGCGGCGGCGCTCGGCCTTGGCGCGCATCTCTTCGGCGGCGGCCTTCATTTCGGGGGTCACCTGGAAGTGGCCGCCCCACTCGTTGAGGGAGCCGGGCGGATATACCGGGGCGGGGAGGATCTGGCGGAGCAGGCGTTCGGGGAGGCCGCGGCGCTGCCACTCGCGGGGGTAGCCGAGGGACACCTCCTCGAAGCGGACGCCGTCGTAGTGCGAGGTGCGCGGGATGTGCAGGTGGCCGTACACCGAGCAGACCACGTTGTAGCGGGTATGCCAGTCGGCGGTCAGCTCGGTGCCGCACCAGAGCGCGAACTCGGGATAGAACATGACGTCGGTCGGCTGGCGGACCATCGGCCAATGATTGATCAGCACCATCGGCGTGCCCTCGGGCAGCGCGTCCAGCTTGCGCTGGGCCACCTGCACGCGGGCGTGGCACCAGGCGTCCCTGGTCAGGTACGGGTCCGGCGAGAGCAGGTACTCGTCGGTGGCCACCACATTGCGGTCCCGCGCGATGGCGAGCCCCTCCGCCTTGGTGGTGGCGCCCTTCGGCAGGAACGAATAGTCGTAGAGCAGGAACAGGGGCGCCAGCGTCACCGCCCCGCCGTACTGCTCGGCGCCCGCGCCCTCCCAGACCGGGAACGGGTCCTCCGGGGTCAGCACGTCCAGGTCGCGGCAGATCGACACGAGGTAGTCGTAGCGAGCGACGCCGGTCATCTGCACCGGGTCCTTCGCCGTCGTCCACAGCTCGTGATTGCCGGGCACCCAGATCACCTTGGCGAACCGGCCGCGCAGCAGCTCCAGCGCCCACCGGACGTCGTCGGTCTTCTCCCCCACGTCCCCGGCCACGATCAGCCAGTCCTCCGGTGAGTCGGCATGAATCTGCTCGACCACCGGCCGATTCCCCTGGTGCCCGACGTGAATGTCGCTCACCGCCATCAACTTGGGTATCACCACACCTACCTTGGCACACCCGACCCGCTTCGCGCCCGTCACCCCGCCGGGAACCGAACATCGGGGCGGCTCCGCGCGGCCGTGCGGCACGTACGGCGAACCCGGCGGGCGCCCGCCCAAACCCAAATGAGGCGATTGTCTCGGAACCCGCAACCGGGTGGATCCGCGCCCGTGGCCCGGTAGGTTGTCCGAACATGATCGCACGCAACACATTCCGAGGGATTGTCGTGGCATCATCGGCCGCGGCGGCCTGCTTCGCCATTCCCGGTCTCGCCGGAGCGACTATCAGTCCGCCGAGCAGCGCGACCCTGCAGGTCGCCGGGGATACCCTGACCGCGACGCTGAGCCGGATCAGCACCGATCTCGGCGGCGGCACCGTCCAGTGCACGCTGCTGGTCGACGGCGATCCGCAGCAGAACACGCTGTCCCCCAGGCAGCCCGCGCCGGCCGATTTCACCCTGACCCGCCGGTTGACCGAGGGCGAGCATCTCGCCCTGACCTACTGCGCCGACTTCCCCGCCGGTTCCGATACGCCGAGCTCGTACCCGACGCTGGCCTGCGCCAAGGTGACGGTGCCCGTCGGCCTGGTGGAGCAGTTGCCGAACGACGCCTGCTTCCTGACCAACAGCTGACCTCGCTATCCGGCCGCTTCGACCGCGCGCGGAACCTCCGCGCCGACCTGTGCCCAGCGGCCGGACCAGGCGCGCCAGGACACGGCGACCAGGCGCAGGACCATGAAAGCGACCAGGCCGGACCAGATTCCGCCGATCCCCCAGTCGAAGACCAGCGACAACCAGATCGCCGGCAGGAACCCGAGCAGCGCCGAGCCGAGCGTGGTGGTGCGCAGGTAGGCGGCATCGCCCGCACCGAGCAGGACCCCGTCGAGGGCGAACACGACGCCGGCGACCGGGATGATGCAGACGAAGAACCACCAGGTGACGTGGGTGCGGTCCAGCACGGCGGGGTCGTCGGTGAACAGCCGGGGAATCAGCCCGGCGCCGGCGGCGAAGCACGCGGCGAGGCCGAGGGCGAAGATCTCCGACCAGCCGGTGACCCGCTTGGCCAGCGCGCGGGCACCGGGTGCGTCGCCCGCGCCGAGCGCGGCACCGACCAGCGTCTGCGCGGCGATGGCCAGCGAATCCAGGGTCAGGGCAAGGAAATTCCACAATTGCAGCACCAGCTGATGCGCGGCGACCGAGGCCGCGCCGAACCGGGCGGCGACCGCGGCGGCCGACACGAAGCACGCCTGGAAGGCGAGGCTGCGCACGATCAGATCCCGCCCGAGGACCAGCTGAGCGCGCATCACCGGCCACTGCGGTGCGAGCGAAACCCGCTCCCGGACAAGCGCGTTCAGGAACAACCCGGCCATCACCAGCTGGCCGGCCACGTTCGCGACGGCGGAACCGGGTAGCTCCAGCCGCGGCGCACCCGCCAACCCGTGCACCAGCACCGGACACAGCACACCCGAAACGATCAGCCCGGCAACGACATAGATCAGCGGACGACGGGTCTCCTGCACCCCGCGCAACCACCCGTTGCCCGCCATGGAGATCAGGATCAACGGCACCCCGAACAGCGCGATCCGCACCCATTCCAGCGCCTCGCCGGCGATCTCCCCGCCGCCGGCGATCGCACTGGTCAGCGGCACCGCGAAGACCTGAACCAGCACCAGGATCAGCACCCCGACCGAGATCGCCAGCCAGCTCGCCTGCACCCCCTCGGCCACCGCGCCGCGCTCGTCGCCCGCACCGTGCTTGCGCGCGGCCCGCGCGGTGGTGCCGTAGGACAGGAAGGTGAGCTGCGAACTGGTCTGCGCCAGAATCAATCCGCCCACCGCGAGCCCGGCCAGCGCGAGCGCCCCGAGCCGCCCGACCACGGCGAGGTCGAACAGCAGGTAGATCGGCTCCGCGACCAGCACGCCCAGCGTCGGCACCGCGATCCGCAGGATCCGCCCCGGCCCGGCCTCCGCTGCGGGCTCGACCACCGCCCCGGTGGCCACCGTCGACGGCGCCGCGCCCTCCGCCGGGTCACCCTCGGTCGGCGACTCGCCAATCATGAAACCTCCCTCACCACAACGCATCCAGCGCACCGGCCAACCCGGCACCACGGTTGGATCGCGATCACCCAGCTGCCGGCAACGCACGCCGGCAGCCACTCCCGCTACCCTGCCACGAGCCACCGACAGACCAGCGAATTCACACACCTCATCACGGCTCGCACACCGAACAGGCCGCTCGACGCGTCAGCACTGTGCCGTCGGCTTCGATCGACCGCGGCGCACCGGTCGAGCAGTCCAGGACCGCACAGCCGCACCGTCGGACATCGCGCGACGACGACCGGCAGCGCTCAACCCAACGCGGCCAGCAAGGTGGCGACGAGCTCCTCCGCGGCCCCGTACGCCGTGTACCCAGCGGCAAAGCGATGCCCACCGCCGCCGAGCGCGGTCGCGACCTCCGCGACATCCACCCCGTCATCCGCCCCCGGCCTGCTGTCGCGCGCACGCAACGACACCGTCCACCGATCGGCACCGATCCCGGACTCCTTGAACACCGCGGCGATACCGGCCTCGGAAGTGGTGCGAACGATATCGATGACGCTCTCCGCCTCTTCGGAACTCACCTCGGCGATGTCGTCGAGCCGCACGAACGCGTACACCAGCCCGATACCGCCCCGCACATCCGGCACCAGCTGCGCGGTCGCGAGCACCCGGGACAGCATGGTCAGCCATCCGAACGGATGCGTGTCCAGCAGCGTCCTGGCGATCTCGCCGCCGTCGATCCCGGTGGCCAACAACCGCTCGGCCAGCTCGTGCGTGCCGGGCCGGACCCACCGGAACGACCCGGTGTCGGTCACCAGCCCCGCGTAAAGACAGTGCGCCACTTCGAGATCGATCGGCACGCCCCACACGTCGAGCAGTCGCACGATCAGGCTGGTCGTCGATTCCGCCCCGGCGTCGACCACGTTGATCGTCCCGAACCGGTCATTGGATCGATGGTGATCGATCACCAAAGTCTGTGCGGCACCGTCGATTCGATCGGCGAGCGCACCGAGCCGGCCGACGCTGCCGCAATCCACCGCGATCAGCAGATCGACCGACGCGGGCACCTCGGCGGGCGGCACCAGATGGTGCACCCCCGGCAGTGACCGCATCGATTCGGGCAGCTCCGCCGGTTCGGCGAACGACACCCAGACCGGAATCCCGCGCCGGTGCAGGACCAGCGCCAGCGCGAGACCGCTGCCGACGGTGTCGGCGTCCGGCTGTACATGGCAGACGATGGTGACCGAGCGGGCGGCGTTCAACGCCTCGACCGCAGCATCGAGGTCGACCGCGTCCCGCATTCTCGTCATCGTCTACCGCATGTCACTCGGTGTCGTCGCGTTCGACCTTGTACGGGTCGGCGTCGCCCGCGTGCCTGGCGTTGGCGGCGACCTTGGCCACCTCTTCGTCCGCGGCCTTGGCCCGAGCGAGCAGCTCTTCCATGTCCTTGGCGACCTCGGGGACCTTGTCGAGCACGAACGCCAGGGTCGGCGTGAACTTCACGCCGGTGCCCGCGCCCACCTTCGAGCGCAGCACCCCCTTGGCCTTCTCCAGGCCCGCCGCCGCACCGGCATAGTCCGGTTCGGCGTCCAGGGTTTCGCCCAGCACCGTGTAGTACACCGTCGCGTCGCGCAGATCGCCGGTGACCTTGGCGTCGGTGATGGTCACGAAACCCAGCCGCGGATCCTTGATCTCGTACTCGATCGCGGTGGCCACGATCGAGGAGATCCGCTTGGCGAGTCGGCGTGCCCTGGCTTGATCCACCATGGCTGAACCTTCCTCACTAGATAGTTAGTCTTCGGGTCCGAAGATCCTGCGGCGCACTGCCAGCAACTGTAACTCCGGACGTGCCGCGACGTGCCGCTCACAGCGGTCGAGTACCTCGGTCAGGTGATCCATACCGGAACTGACCAGGGCAACCCCCAGCAACGAGCGACGATGGCGGTCTTGTTCGCCGCCCTCGGCGGCACTCACGCCGAAGCGCTGCAATTCGGCCAGGATCGGCCGGATCACCGAGCGCTTCTCCTTCAGTGAGTGCACATCTCCGAGGAGAAGGTCGAACTCGAGTGCCCCCAGGAACAACTACGTACCTCTTCGTGTCGAAGAGGCCCGAGCTATCGACGGATCGGTCCGCACGTCACTCCGGGCGTGATGCCCGGAGTGACGTGCGGGTCCGAGTCAGTCGCGCGGCTTTTCGCGCAGCTCGTAGGCCTCGATGATGTCGCCTTCCTTGATGTCGTTGTAGGTCAGCGTCAAACCGCATTCGAAGCCCTCGCGGACCTCGGTGACGTCGTCCTTTTCCCGTTTCAAGGAGGAGATCGTGACCGTCTCCGCGATCACCACGTTGTCGCGGAGCAGGCGCGCCTTGGCGTTGCGCTTGACCGAACCCGAGGTGACCATGCAGCCGGCGATGTTGCCGACCTTCGACGAACGGAAGATCGCGCGGATCTCCGCCCGGCCCAGCTCGACCTCTTCGTAGATCGGCTTGAGCATGCCCTTGAGGGCCTTCTCGATCTCGTCGATGGCCTGGTAGATCACCGAGTAGTACCGGATGTCCACGCCTTCGCGGTTGGCCAGCTCGGTGGCCTTGCCCTCGGCCCGGACGTTGAACCCGATGATGATCGCGTTCGACGCCGATGCCAGGTTGACGTTGGTCTCGGTGACACCACCGACACCGCGGTCGATGACCCGCAGCCGAACCTCGTCGTCGATCTGGATACCGAGCAGCGCCTCTTCGAGGGCCTCGACGGTACCGGAGTTGTCGCCCTTGAGGATCAGGTTGAGCTCCGAAGTCTCCTTCAGCGCGGCATCGAGATCTTCCAGGCTGATCCGCTTGCGGCTGCGTGCGGCCAGCGCGTTGCGCTTGCGTGCGTTGCGGCGGTCGGCGATCTGGCGAGCGATCCGGTCTTCGTCGACAACCAGGAGGTTGTCACCGGCGCCCGGCACCGACGTGAAGCCGATGACCTGGACCGGCCGCGACGGGAGTGCCGCGATGACATCCTCGCCGTGCTCGTCGACCATGCGCCGGACGCGACCGTAGGCGTCGCCCGCCACGATCGAGTCGCCGACGCGCAGCGTGCCGCGCTGGATGAGCACGGTCGCCACCGGGCCACGACCGCGGTCGAGGTGGGCCTCGATGGCCACACCCTGCGCGTCCATGTCCGGGTTCGCCCGCAGGTCCAGTGCCGCGTCCGCGGTGAGCAGGACGGCCTCGAGGAGCGCATCGATGTTGATGTTCTCCCGCGCGGAGATGTCGACGAACATGGTGTCGCCACCGTATTCCTCGGCCACCAGGTTGTACTCGGTCAGCTGCTGCCGGATCTTGTCCGGGTTCGCGCCTTCCTTGTCGATCTTGTTGACCGCCACCACGATCGGCACGTCGGCCGCCTGCGCGTGGTTGATCGCCTCCACCGTCTGCGGCATGACGCCGTCGTCGGCGGCGACCACCAGGATCGCGATGTCGGTGGCCTTCGCACCACGGGCACGCATGGCGGTGAACGCCTCGTGACCCGGGGTGTCGATGAAGGTGATCAGTCGATCGTTCTCGCCGAGGTGGGTCATCACCTGGTAGGCGCCGATGTGCTGGGTGATGCCGCCGGCCTCGCCCTCCCGGACGTTGGCCTTACGGATCGTGTCCAGCAGTCGGGTCTTACCGTGGTCGACGTGACCCATGACGGTCACCACCGGCGGACGCTGCTCGAGATCGTCTTCGCCGCCCGCGTCCTCGCCGTAGGTCAGGTCGAACGATTCCAGCAGCTCGCGGTCCTCGTCCTCCGGGCTGACCACGTGCACGACGTAGTTCATCTCGCTGCCGAGCAGCTCGAGCGTCTCGTCGTTCACCGACTGGGTCGCGGTGACCATTTCGCCGAGGTTGAACAAGGCTTGGACCAAGGCAGCCGGGTTCGCGTCGATCTTCTCCGCGAAGTCCGAGAGCGAGGCGCCGCGGGCGAGCCGGATGATCTCGCCGTTGCCCCGAGGCAGCCGCACGCCGCCGATGGCGGGAGCCTGCATGCTCTCGTACTCGGCGCGCTTCGCCCGCTTCGACTTACGGCCACGACGCGGTGCGCCACCGGGACGACCGAACGCGCCCGCCGCGCCACCACGACCGCCGGGACCACCCGGACGACCGCCGCCGCCACCACCGGGGCGACCGCGGAAACCGCCGGGAGCGCCACCGGCACCGGGAGCACCCGTGCCGGCACCAGCGCCACCACCGGGAGCGCCGCCGCGGTAGCCACCGCCACCGCCGCCGCCGGGACGACCTGCGCCGCCACCGCCGCCGGGACGACCGCCGGGACCACCCGGACGACCGGCGCCGGGTCCACCGGCACCGCCCGGACGTGCCGCGCGAGACGGCATCGCACCCGGGTTAGGCCGCGGCGGCATCGAGCCGGGGCTCGGCCGCGGTCCGCCGGGACGGGGACCGCCCTGGCCGGGCGCGGGACGGGAGCCGCCCTGCGCCGGAGTGCCCGGACGCGGCGAACCCTGGGCCGGACCCGGACGGGGACCACCCTGGGCCGGACCCGGACGCGGGCCACCCTGGCCGGGGGCCGGACGCGGCGCGGGCCGCTCGGGCGCCGAGGAGTACGGATTGTTGCCGACCCGCGGGGTCTTCGGACCCGGACGCGGACCCGAACCACCCGGACGCGGCGAACCCTGTGCCGGGGTGGCACCGGGACGCTGCTGCTGACCCGGACGCGCGGCGTTCGGCGTCGGGCGCGGCCCGGCCGGTGTCGCGGGCGCGGAGCTCGCGGGCGCCTCGGTGGACGCCGACGCGGCGGGCGCCGGGGCGACCTCCTGAGCGGCGGCCGGCTTGGGCGCCGGAGCCGGGGTCGGACGTACTGCGGGACCCGGCTTCACGGCCGGCCCCTCGCTGGTCCGCGGGGTTTCGCGGACGGTTTCCTGCTGTGCCGCCGCGGCCGGGGCGGGCGCGGGAGCCGGCGGACGCGGTCCCGGACGGGGACCGTTTCCTGCGGGCTTCGCGGCCGGACGGGCCGACGAGGACGGGCCGGGGCGTGATCCCGACTTGGTGCCGTTCGCGGGGGCTGATTTGGATGCGAACGACTCACGCAGACGGCGTGCGACGGGAGCTTCCACCGTCGAGGACGCCGACTTCACGAACTCGCCCTGCTCCTTGAGCTGTGCGAGTAGTTCCTTGCTGGTGACACCGAGTTCTTTGGCCAACTCGTGCACGCGGGCCTTGCCTGCCACTGCTCTCCTCACTGAGAGGTCGAGCAGGTGCACCCGTTGTTCAGGGACGGGGCCCGCACGACCTCGGGTTATCTCCGATGGACGTTCATCGTTGGTGCTTCACGGTGTGCTCATGAGTGCTCGTGCCTGTTCTCGAGGTACTTCTCCAGGGCTGAGATATCCAGATTTCCGGACACTCTTAGTGCTCTGCCGAATGCTCGGCGCCGTTCTGCCGCAGTCAGACAAGCCGAGACGGGGTGCAACCAGGCACCCCGTCCGGGAAGTCTGCGCCGCGGATCGGGAAGGATCGTGACAGAACGCGGACCGTTTCCGGTATCCGTTTCCCGTGCAACGATCCGCAACAGATCGGCGGCCAACTCGCGCTTCCGGCATCCGATACAGGTCCGAATCGGTTGCGCGTGCTGAACCTGTGTCCACTCTACCGCCGACCCGGTCGGATCAACGAACCGCTCCCCTGCGGAAGTTACCAACATGTCATCCCGACCGTCTGATTCCCGACCCGAACTGCCTGACGAACGGTCCGCCGCGCCGGTTCCGGTCAACTCCGATGCGCCTCCGTCCGCACCGAGCCGCCACCCATGTCCGGGGCGGCGTCGCTGCGGATATCGATCCGCCAGCCGGTCAGCCGGGCGGCCAGGCGGGCGTTCTGCCCCTCCTTGCCGATGGCCAGCGACAGCTGGAAGTCCGGCACCACGACCCGTGCGGCGCGCGCCTCGGGATCGACGATAGTGACCGACACCACTTTCGACGGGGAGAGCGCGTTGCCGACGAAGGTGGCCGGATCCTCGGCGTAATCGATGATGTCGATCTTCTCGCCAGCCAGCTCGCTCATCACGTTGCGCACCCGCTGCCCCATCGGGCCGATGCAGGCGCCCTTGGCGTTGACCCCGGACACGGTGCTGCGCACCGCGATCTTGGAGCGGTGCCCGGCCTCGCGCGCCACCGCGACGATCTCCACCGAGCCGTCGGCGATCTCGGGCACCTCGAGCGCGAACAGCCTGCGCACCAGATTGGGATGGGTGCGCGAGAGGGTGATCTGCGGGCCGCGCGGACCACGCGAGACGCCGACGACGTAACACTTGATCCGGTCGCCGTGCTCGTAGGTCTCGCCCGGCACCTGCTCGGCGGGCGGGATCAGTCCCTCCGCGCCGTTGATCTCGCTGCCGATGCGGACCACGATGGTGCCGCGGGCATTGGCTCTCGCGTCGCGCTGCACCACGCCGCCGACGATGTCGCCCTCGTGCGTGGAGAACTCGCCGAAGGACTTCTCGTTCTCCGCGTCGCGCAGCCGCTGCAACACCACCTGCCGCGCGGTGGTCGCCGCGATCCGGCCGAATCCCTCTGGGGTGTCGTCCCATTCGGAGATCATGTTGCCGTCGGCGTCCAGCTCGCGCGCCATCACCCGGACCGTGCCGGTCTTCTGGTTGATGTCGATGCGCGCGTTGGGCTGGTGGCCCTCGGTGTGCCGGTAGGCGGTGAGCAGCGCCGACTCGATCGCGGAGATCACGGTCTCGATCGAGATCCCCTTGTCGGCGACGATCGCGCGCAGGGCTTCGATTTCGATGTTCATTCCACGGTCCCTTCGGTCGGCGAATCGGACGCTGTTACTGATTCGGGTAGTAATGGTGTTGATCCTCGAACATCCGCGGCGTCGACCGCCGGCTCATCATCGTGCTGGCCAGGTACCGGGCGACCGGGGATGATGCCCCCGGCGAGTTCCAGCTCTTTCGCGCCCGGCTTGGAGAATTCCACTTGCACGACCGCCTCGGCGATGTCGGCGAGCGGGACGTGCACCAGGTGTGGTTTGTGCTTGCCACCGAGCACCAGCGCCACTGTGTCGCCGCTGAGCTCACCCACCCTGGCTTCGAACTTCGCCGCACCGCCCGGCTCGGGAGCGGGCGCCCCCGCGCGGAGCAGGACGCGTACCTTGCGCCCGCGCGCCCGGCGCCAGTGCCGGTCCGCGCTGAGCGGACGGTCCACGCCCGGTGTGGTGACTTCCAGAAGATACGGCGTCTCGCCGAAATCGCCTGCCTCGTCCAGCAACTCCGACAATTCGGTGCTGAGCGTGGCGATGGTGTCCAAATCGGAAGGGCCGTCGCTGTCCACGGTCACCTTCGCTCGAGCCTGCGCGTCCGCATGCTTGCCGGTCGTCGAGATCTCGACGCCCTCGAGGTCGAATCCTCGGCGTTCGACGAGTCCAGCGATCAGCTGGCTCAGCCTTTCCTCGGTCGGCATCGGCATATGGGGCGGCTCCTGGTTCAGTTGTGACGGCGGTGGGAATTACTTATACCGAGGGTCTAGCGTAACGCGCCCAGAGAGTGTAAAGGACCAACGGGCAGCCACTACGCTCGCCACACGATGCCTCGTCCGGAGCGGTCGCGGGAATCTGGCACGATGGTGCCGTGCCTATCCGCCTTCCCGCGCAGCCGATCGTCCTGTGCACCTCCGGCATCCCGTCCGACCGGCACGATTCCCGGTTCGCCGTGGACCGTCGCAGCATGTTACGGCTGGCCGGCGGCGGCGCGGCCGGGGCGTTGGCGCTCGGCGCGCTCGCCGGCTGCGCTACCGAGGACACGGTGTACCAACCGGATCCGCTTGCCGCCCAAGAGGTTCAGGCTCGCGCCGACGCCGCGGCGGCGACCGCGGCCATCGCCCTGACCCCGCAGCGGCACAGCGCGCTGACCGCGATCGCGGCTGAAAGGACCGCGCACGCAGACGCTTTGAAGGCGGAGATCGATCGGGTGATCGGTGTCTACGGTGACGGCACCAAGCCCGTGCACCGCACCAGGGCGAACGGTCCGGGACAGTCCTCGGGTCCGTCCGCGGTGTCTTCCGGCACTGCGATACCACCGAACCCACCACCGTCGGTCGACGCGCTACGCGCACAGCTCACCAAGTCGCGCCAGTCGGCCGCCGATCTGGCCCGCGGCCAGTCCGGTTACCGGGCGGGGCTGCTCGCCTCGATCAGCGCCGCGTGCGCGGTTCAGGCGGGGGTGTTGCTGGCATGACCGATACCGAACGCCAGGCGCTGCTCGACGCGCTGCGCGCCGAATACGGTGCGGTGTACGCCTACGGCGTGATCGCCGCCTACGCCTCGGCCGAGCGCGGCCGCCTGGTCGCGGAAAGCACTGCCGCGCACCGGGTCCGCCGCGACGCCACCATCGATGCCCTCACCGCGGCCGGCGTCACCGCGCCGCCGCCGGACGCCGCCTACACGATGCCGTTCCCGGTCAACGACCCGATCCCGGCGGCCCGGCTGGCCGCGACGGTCGAGACCGACACCGCGGTGGCCTGGCGCTCGGTGGTCGAACGCGGCGACACCGAGAACGTGCGCCGCATGGGCGTCGACGCGCTCACCGAAAGCGCTGTGCGCCTTGCCACTTGGCAGTCGATCCTGGGCACCGACCCGCCGACGATCGCCTTCCCCGGCAAAGCCTGACCCCGCCGACCGAAAGGCCGGTCCCGCGAGTCGTTGCGGGACCGGCCTTTTCGTAGCGGATCGGCTTACGGGCGCATCTCGTACGCACCGTCATACGACGCGACCTCGGCCCAGACCCGGTCGAAGCGCGCCCGGTCGGCCACCGGCGGACGCAACGCCGAAGCGGCCCAGCCCTGCTGATCCGGGGTGGCGGACGGCTTGCCGTAGAGCGTGGTGGCGTAGCTGTTGAAGTCCCGGATCTGGAAGTCGAAGATCTGGTCCAGCAGATCGCGGTCCAGGCCGGTCAGCGCCGCCTGCTCCAGGATCAGCTGCCCGTAGACCACCAGCGAGAACAGGTGGCCGATGGTCAGCATGAAGTCCAGGTCCTGCTGCTGGTCCGCGCTGGGCGCCGCGGTGCTCAGCAGCGTGCGCAGCGCCTGGGCCTGCTCGAAGAAGCGACCGACGTTCGGGATATCGGCGTGCTCGGCGTAGGCCGGGGTCCAGTCGGCGAACTGCACCTTGCCCGCGCCGCGAGCCGGGCCCTGGTGCCAGAAGAACTCGTCGTCGGCGGCGTCCTGCCTGGTGCCGATCTCCGGGTAGTCCTTGGGGTTGAACAGGTAGTTCGGCATGAACTTCAGGATCTGCCCGACGTTCACGTGCACCGTGCCCTCGAGCCGGGGCAGCGTGTTGATCAGCCGGGCCACCTCGGCGAAGTAGGTGTTCTTCTCGAATCCCTTGGCCGCCAGCACATCCAGCAGCAGGGTCATCACGGTCTCGCCCTCGGAGGTCACCTTGGACTTGGTCATCGGGTTGAACAGCAGGTAGCGCCGGTCCTCCAGGCTCGCGCTGCGGAAGTAGTCCACGGCCCGGTCGCTGAACAGCTTCATCGCCACGATGCGCGCGTAGGCGTCGACGAAATTCGTTCGCACGTGCGGGAACTCGGTGACCGGGTTGCCGTAGAGAATGCGGTTGTTGGCGTGCGTGATCGCCTCGTAGAACGAGTGCTCGACCATGCCGATGCCGCCGTGGCAGAGGTTGAACTTGCCGACGTTGACCGTGTTCAGCGCGGCGGAGAACGCCTCGGGCCCGGTGTGCAGGATGTCCGCCGCGCGCACCGGATAGTTCTCCAGCCGGAAGGTGCTGACGTACATCTGCTGGTGCACGACATTGCCGAGCAGCCGGTAGTTCTCGTGCCTGCTGTCCGCGGCGAACCACACATAACCGTCCGCGCCCTCGATGTCCGCGCGCCGGGAGAACACCGACACCATGCTCGCCACGTTGCCGTTGCCGATGTAGTACTTCTCGCCGTTGGCGCGGAACAGGATTCCGGCCTCGGCGTCGGCGCTGCCCGGCTCGCTCGGGGTGAGCACCAGGTCGGTGTTGTAGATGTCGGCGCCGTGCTCGCGCTCGGACAGCCCGAACGCCATCACCTGGCCCTCGGCCAGGTCCGCGGCCGCGCGCCGCTTGGCTTCCTCGTTGTCGCTCTGCCAGATCGGTCCGAGGCCGAGGATGGTCACCTGCTCGGCGTACCAGTAGGCCAGGCCGTAGAAGCCGAAGATCTCGGACAGGGCCGCGTTGCGGGCCGCGTCCCAGCGCCGGTTCTCGTCGCCGTCGGCGTAGGCGGCCGGGGTCAGGAAGGTCGCGAACAGCTTCTCCTTCGCGACGAAGTCCAGGAAGTCCGCCGTCCACACCGCGTCCGCGTCGTCGGCCAGCAACTGCTGCTTACCCCGGGACTCGAACCATTCGACGGTCGCGCGCAGCAGCCGCCGGGTCTCGGCGTCGAACTGCTGCGGGTCGTAGGTGGCCGGGTTGAACAACAACGCGTCGGTGCTCGTCATGCCGTTAACTTACCAGCGGGTAATCGCACGCCGGAGCGGGTCTGTCGTACCTCACACCGCAAATCTCGCCTACGCGACCGTAGGTCCGCCGGTCTGTTCGGCGGGAAAAACAGCGCGGCCCCGATGGGCTGTCCATCGGGGCCGCGCCTGCGTGCGGGTGACTAGCCGCGAACCTTCGCGACGACCGCGTCGACGGCCGACTCGGCGGGGATCTCCTCGGCCTCGCCGGTGAACCGGTCGCGCAGTTCCACCTTGCCCTCGGCCCAGCCGCGGCCGATCACGAGCACCAGTGGCATGCCGAGCAGTTCGGCGTCCTTGAACTTCACCCCCGGCGAGGCGGTGCGGTCGTCGAACAGGACGTCGAGGCCCTGGGCGTCGAGGCCGGCCACGACTTCCTCGGCGCCGGCGCGGGCCGCGTCGTCCTTGTTCGCGATGACGACGTGCACGTCGTACGGCGCGACCTCGGCGGGCCAGCGCAGGCCCTTGTCGTCGTGCTGCTGCTCGGCGATCACCGCGACCATGCGGGACACGCCGAGGCCGTAGGAGCCCATGGTCAGGCGCACCGGCTTGCCGTTCTCGCCGAGCACGTCCACGTCGAACGCGTTGGTGTACTTCTGGCCCAGCTGGAAGATGTGGCCGATCTCGATGCCGCGCGAGGCGACCAGCACGCCCCGGCCGTCCGGCGAGGGATCGCCGTCCCGGACCTCGGCGGCCTCGATGGTGCCGTCGGGGGTGAAGTCACGCCCGGCGACCAGGCCGACGACATGCTTGCCCGGCGCGTCCGCTCCGGTGATCCACGCCGTGCCGGTGACCACGCGGGGATCGACCATGAAGCGAACACCGTTGGCCTGCAACGCCTTCGGCCCGATGTACCCCTTCACCAGGAACGGATTGGCGGCGAAATCGGCCTCGGTGAGCAACTCGACCTCGGCCGGCTC
Organism: Nocardia sp. NPDC056564; assembly: GCF_042793755.1. Classification (NCBI taxonomy): domain Bacteria; kingdom Bacillati; phylum Actinomycetota; class Actinomycetes; order Mycobacteriales; family Nocardiaceae; genus Nocardia; species Nocardia sp. NPDC056564. The sequence goes on along the minus strand of NZ_JBHTUR010000002.1, from coordinate 528,490 downwards.
GACCGAGGAACCGAGGCGCTTGTCGTCGACCTCGCGATCGCCAGGGATGCCGATGCCGACGATCTCTTCCTTGCCGTCCGGGTGCCGCAGCTTCACCATGACGTTCTTCAGGGTGTCCGCCGCAGTGACCGGACGGCCGAACTGCTCCGCGATCCCGGCGCCGTTGGCCCAGTCGACCAGCGTCGCGATGGTGGGGGCGTCCGGGGTGTCGTGCACGACCGCCTCGGCCAGTCCGTCCAGCGGCAGCGGCGCGGGCGCGGGCGTGACCACGGCCTCCACGTTCGCCGCGTAACCGGACTCGACGCACCGCACGTAGGTGTCCTCGCCGGACGGGCTGTCGGCCAGGAACTCCTCGGACGCGCTGCCGCCCATCGCGCCGGAGGTGGCCGCCACGATGACGTAGGTGACCTGCAACCGGTCGAAGATCCGCTGGTATGCCTCGCGGTGGGCGTTGTAGCTGGCCTTGAGGCCGTCGTCGTCCAGGTCGAACGAGTAGGAGTCCTTCATGATGAACTCGCGGCCACGCAGGATGCCCGCGCGCGGACGCTCCTCGTCGCGGTACTTGTCCTTGATCTGGTACAGGATGACCGGCAGGTCCTTGTACGAGTTGTATTCGCCCTTCACGGTGAGCGCGAACAGTTCCTCGTGCGTCGGGCCGAGCAGGTAGTCCGCGCCCTTGCGATCCTGCAGGCGGAACAGGTTGTCGCCGTACTCGGTCCAGCGGTTGGTGGTCTCGTACGGCTCGCGCGGCAGCAGCGCGGGCAGCGAGATCTCCTGGGCGCCGATCGCGTCCATCTCTTCGCGCACGACTTCCTCGACCCGGCGCAGCACCCGCAGGCCGAGCGGGAGCCAGGAGTAGACGCCCGGCGCGATGCGCCGCACGTATCCGGCGCGGACGAGCAGTTTGTGGCTGGGCACCTCGGCGTCGGCGGGATCGTCGCGCAGGGTACGCAGGAAAAGTCGAGAGAGGCGGGTGATCACGGATGCACAGGGTAGTCGCTGGCCCGGCGATGGTCACAGCGCATTACCGTTAGCGCTCGTGCTGGTGCTGCTGCCTCCCTCCGAAACCAAGTCCGACGGTGGTACGGACGTTCCGCTCGACCTCGGCTTGTTGTCGATGCCGCAGCTCACAGCGGTGCGCGACCGGCTCATCGACGAGGTGACCAAGCTGGCCACCGACCCGGACGCCAGTCGCGCCGTGCTGGATCTCGGCAAGGGGGCTGACGCGGAGATCGCCCGCAACGCGGCCCTGCGGACCTCGCCGACACGCCCGGCGCTGGAGCGTTATACCGGCGTGCTCTACGACGCGCTGGACGCACGCGCGTTCACCAAGGCGCAGCGCGCGAAGGCGAATGCGCGCCTCGGCATCGGGTCGGCGTTGTTCGGTGCGGTCCGGGCGAGCGATCCGATTCCGGCGTACCGGCTCTCCGGTGGGTCGAAACTGCCCGGCCTGCCGACGCTCTCGGCGCTCTGGCGGGAAACGCTGCCCGAGGCTCTGCTCGCCGAGGCCGCGGGCGAGCTGGTCGTGGATCTGCGGTCGGGGGTCTATCAGCAGCTCGGTCGCGTCCCCGGTGCGGTCACGGCCAATGTCCTGACCGAACATCCCGACGGCTCGCGAACCGTGGTGAGTCACTTCAACAAGCATCACAAGGGCCTGCTCGCCCGCGCTCTCGTGCTGTCTCGCGCCGAGCCCACCGATGTCCGCGGGCTCGCCCGGGTGGCGACCAAGGCGGGCCTGAAGACCGAAATCGCCTCTCCCACCGAGTTGTTGATTCTTACCTGAGCGGTCGAGTCAGCTTGTCCGCTCGGTGAGTTCGGCCAGTTCCCGCTGGAGGTTCGCGCGGGCGGCGGCCTCGTATCGGCTTCGCGCGGTGGGTGTCCGGAACAATCGCGGCTGCTGGACGAGTCCCCGCAGCACCGCCGCGCGGCCGGCCCGGAACAGGGCGTCGGGCACCTGCCCGTACTCCGCCCTGACCGCGGCGGTGTACGCGGCGTAACCGGGTGCGTCGGCGGCCAGTACGGCAAGGTCCGCGTCACACAGGACACCGCCGTTGCGATCGTCATCGGCCGGATCGTGGGTCGCGGTGAGACGCACCAGCCTGGCCACCTCACCGACGAGTTCCGGTGCCGCACCCAGGGATTCGAGCACCTGCTCGGCCAGCACCGCGCTCTGCTCCTCGTTGTCCGGACGATCGACGGCGTAGACGGCGTCGTGGAAGAACGCCGCGTACCGCACCGCGTCGGCATCCGCGGCGTCCCGGCCAGCTCATCGATGACCGGCAGCATCGCGGCCAGGTGCTCGACGGTGTGATAGCGCCGATGCGGCTCCTGATACCGCCGGATCAGGTCGTCCCCGGCGGCCGCGGCCGCCGTCCCCGCCAGTGCCGCCCACCGCTCGCGCAGGTCCGTCTCCGTCGATGTCCCCATCGGCACAGTCTGACGAACCGCGTCCCCGCCGACAATGCCTCGGCCGCTGTGCCGTACAGCACAGCACGGAACCCATCCCGGGAAAATAAGATGCGCGGACCGCACACCGGTCCGTACGGTAACACCGGAGCTCGGGGTTGCCGGAACGGGAGGATTCGGTGATCTCGAGCCGAATGTCGGTGTACCGCGCGGGAATTGCGCGGCGGGGAGGTAGAGATGACGAAGCTGAATCAGATCATCGCGGTCGAGAAGGGCATCAAGAGCGGTGCCCTGCGCGAGCTGGCCGAGGCGCACGGCTCGCTGCAGAAGGCGCCGCTGCTGGCCGGTCTCGCGCGCACCTATCAGCCGAAAGACGAAGAGGGCGAGCAGCTTCCGTCGGAGTCCACCCGGGTGCAGGTGAAGTCCGAGGAGGTGCTGCGCCGGACCGCGGCGACGCTGACCCGCCTGTTCGACGTCACCGCGACCAAGGACTGGGCGAACACCGCGGCCAAGGCCGACGTGACGGTCGACGGCGAGGTGCTGCTGCGCGACGTGCCGGTCTCCTACCTGCTGTTCCTGGAGAAGCAGCTGGCCGAGCTGCACACCTTCGTGAAGAAGCTGCCGGTGCTGGACGCGGCCGAGGTGTGGTCGTTCGACGACTCGTCCGACACCTGGCGCACCGACGCCGTGCGCACCGTGCGCACGAAGAAGGTGCCGCGCAACCACGTGAAGGCCGAGGCGACCGAGAAGCACCCGGCCCAGGTCGAGGTGTACTACGAGGACATCGCCGTGGGCTACTGGACGCTGGTGCGCTTCTCCGGCGCGCTGCCCGCCCGACGGATCAACGAACTGGCCGTGCGAGTCGAAAAGCTCCAGCGGGCAGTGCAATTCGCGCGTGAAGCGGCGAACGGGACCGAGGTCACCGACCGCGAGACCGGTGACGTGATCTTCGGGTACCTCTTCCGCTGACACCGGCGCGGGGCCGACCGCCATCGGCCCCGCGCCCCACAGACTCCCCCGCCGGGTGCGGGGGAAGCGCAAGGAGCGCAAAACTCAATCTGAAGCTGAAACTGAATCACACGGCGTCAGTAGGGGTTCGAGTCCCCTTCCGGGCATCCACGCCCGGGTGGCCCAACGGGTAGAGGCAACCGTGGTCAACCTCAGACTCTCGCTCCAGCACGAGTATCCGCCGCCGAACATCCCGGGATGAGGAAAGGACATGCCCGCGACGAGATGCCGGTTCAACTCCGGTCTTCCGCGCCCATGCGGAGGTGGTCCAACCGTAGGACGCGTCGCTAACCTGAAGCTCATCCGATCCCGACGCCGGGGTGTGCGAATTGGGCGGCATTCGGAAACCCGGGAGCAGGCTACGCTCCCGGGTTTCGCATATCGATCAGCGCTGCGCGGTGGCCAGCAACGCGCGAATCCGCGCGGCACCGGCGGGCGCACCGTCGTTCTCCCAGAACGGCAGCGCCGACGCGTAGACGTCCGCGTATACCGGCGTGTTCACCTGGAAGCGCCAGCTCTCGCCCAACGGTCCGGCGTCGACGGCGTCATAGCCCAGTACGTCGAGCAGTTGGGCCGCAGCGGCTTTCGCGTCCGCGTCGTCGCCGGCGATCGGCAGCGCCGAGCGGTCCGGGGAACCGGCCGGGCGGGCCAGCCCGCCGAGATGCGCGAAGTAGATGTTGTTGAACGCCTTCACCACCTTCGAGGTCGGCAGGTGCTTCTGCAGCAGTTCGCTGCTCGTCGTGGACCCGTCCTCGAGCTCGGGGAACGTGCCGTCCCGATCCGGGTAGTAGTTGTTCGTGTCGATCACGACCTTGCCCGCCAGCGGCGCCACCGGCACCTGCCGGTAGTTGCGCAGCGGCACGGTCACCACCACGATGTCCCCCGCCGCGGCCGCCTCGTCGGCGGTCGCCGCCCTGGCCCGCGGGCCGAGTTCGGCGACCAGATCAGCCAGGGTCTCCGGGCCCCGCGAGTTGCTCAGCACCACGTCCAGTCCAGCAGCGATGGCCAGCCGCGCCACCGTGCTGCCGATGTTCCCGCTACCGATCAATCCAAGGGTTGTCATACGCCGTGGAACACCGCCGTGACCTCGGATGTTCCCCTACCGGACCACGGTGCGTGAGCGAGGTCACCCGCGGGCGTTCATGGCCCGTCGACGTTGGCGGTGAGGTCGCGGATGAGCAGCGCGGCGTGCAGCGACGTGCGCGACTCGCCGTCCTCGAGGTCGACGGCCAGGATGCGCTCGATGCGGGCCAGCCGGTCGTAGAGCGTCGGCCTGCTGATGTTGAGCCGGCGCGCGAGCTCGGTCTTGTTGCCGGCCAGGTCGAGGAATTGACGCAGGGTGCGGGTCAGGTCGGCGGTGTGCCGAATGTCGTAGCGCAGCAACGCACTCAGTTCGGTCTCGGCGAACCGTTGCACGCCCGGTTCGTCGCGGATCAACGACAGCAGCCCGCGCAGCCGCACATCGCCGCTGCGGTAGAACGCCCGCGGCGCCGAGCTCTTCAGCGACAGCGCGACTTCCGCGACGTGCGCGGCGTGCGGCAGCTCGTGCGCGGTGTCGAGCAGCGAATCCGATTCCGCGCCGACGCCGATCACCACCCGCTCGACCCCGTCCACGCGACGCACCTCGCCGGTGATCGCCGTGCAGGCGGTGGTCAGACTGTGGTCGAGATCGCCGGATCGGGGCAGCGCCAGAATCATGCCGACCCGGTCGCCCTGATCGGCGGTGGCGAGCGCGGTCAGTTTGGCCAGGCCGAGGCCGTGGGTGACCGCGTCCAGGATCCCGGCGGCCCGGCGTTGCCTGGCCACCGGATCGGTCTCCGCGATCGCGGCGACGTCGACGGCCAGCGGAACGTAGGCGGCGCGACGGGCCAGACCGAGCGCGGCGGCCCGCGCCACCGCGTCCCGCTCGTCCAGCACCCGGCCGCTGACCAGGTCGTCGATGAGCCCGGTCTGCGCCTGCCGATGCAGGCCGAAGCGGTCCTTCTCGATCATCCGGTGCAGGGTCAAGGTCTGCGCGGCGCGCTCGAGCACCATCCTGGCGCGGGCGGTCGGGACGTCGCCGGCGGGCAGGATCAGCCGCCCCCACCGCTGGGTGTGCGGGCCGACGGCCACCGCGTCCCAGCCGTCGGGCAGCAGCCGCGAGGTGGTCTCCCAGTGGTCCAGCAGCGTCGAGGTGGACGCGTGCCTGGCGGTGAACGTGAGTACCCGGTGTGCCAGGTCCTCCAGCACCACCGACGAATCCAGCATGCCCGCAGCGGTTTTCACGATCTCGGCGAGCGACGCCCGGCGCACGCTGAGGTCGGTGAACGTCTCGTGCACGGTGCGCGCGAACTCGAGCTCGGCGTACTGCTCGGCCACGATGACCCGGTGCACCGCCTCGGTGATCTCGACGAACCGGGTGACCTTGTGCAGCACGATCACCGGCAGGCCGAGCGCGTCGGCGGTCGCGGCCACGACCGGCGCGAGTGCGGGCACGTAACCGCCCAGCTCGAGGACCAGCCCCGCCACCCCGGCGGCGGCCAGCGCGGTCAGATATCCGACCGTCGCGATGTCGCCGTGGCTCATCGCCTGCCCGGTGGTGAGAATCAGCTCCCCGCCGACCAGCAGCTGCGCCACATCCGCCACGTCGCTGACGTGCACCCAGCGCACCGGGCGGTCCAGCGATCCGCCCGCCACGACCTGCGGTTCACCGGCCTGCACCACCGGCATCGCCAGCACATCGGCCACAGAGGGAAGCACCGACGAATCGTAATACGAAATCGGAAATCGCATACAGATCGTCGGGCCGTCCAGCAAGGTTGATGCCGCAGAGTAGTACCCAGGAGGCGTCCACCCGCCGACGCCCGCGACGCTCACGGATCGAATCGAGGAGAAATGCAGACAATCGCGCACTGGCTCGACGGCAAGGCTTTCGCAGGCACCAGCGAGACGACCGCGCCGGTGACCAATCCGGCGACCGGGGTGGTGACCGGACAGGTCGCGCTCGCGAACGTCGCGGACACCCGGGCCGCGATCGACGCCGCGGCCGATGCCTTCCCGGCCTGGCGGGACACCTCGCTGGCGCGCCGCACGCAGATCCTGTTCCGCTTCCGTGAGTTGCTGAACGAGCGCAAGGAGGACCTGGCGAAGCTGATCACCGCCGAGCACGGCAAGGTGCTGGCCGACGCCATGGGCGAGGTGAGCCGCGGCCTGGAGGTCGTCGAATTCGCCTGCGGCGTACCGCATCTGCTCAAGGGCGGGTACACCGAGAACGCGTCGACGAAGGTGGACATCTTCTCCATCCGGCAGCCGCTGGGCCCGGTCGCGGTGATCTCGCCGTTCAACTTCCCGGCGATGGTGCCGATGTGGTTCTTCCCGCTGGCCATCGCCGCGGGAAACACGGTGGTGCTCAAGCCGAGCGAGAAGGATCCGTCGGCGTCGCTGTGGCTGGCCGAGCTGTGGGACGAAGCCGGTTTGCCCGCCGGGGTTTTCAACGTGGTGCAGGGCGACAAGGTCGCGGTCGACGAGCTGCTGGACAACCCGGCGATCAAGGCGGTCTCGTTCGTCGGCTCGACCCCCATCGCGAAGTACGTCTATCAGCGCGGGACCACCGCGGGCAAGCGGGTACAGGCGCTCGGCGGCGCGAAGAACCACATGGTGGTGCTGCCGGACGCCGATCTGGACCTGGCCGCCGACGCCGCGGTGAACGCCGGATTCGGTTCCGCGGGTGAGCGATGCATGGCGATCAGCGTCGTGGTCGCGGTCGGCGACGCGGCCGACGAGCTGGTCGCCAAGATCACCGAGCGGGCCACCACGATCAAGACCGGCGACGGCACCCGCGGCACCGACATGGGCCCGCTGGTCACCAGGGCGCACCGGGACAAGGTCGCCGAGTACATCGCGGCGGGCGAATCCGCTGGCGCCCGTGTGGTTCTCGATGGACGCGGGATCGAGGCCGACGGCGCGGCGGACGGATTCTGGCTCGGGCCGACGATTCTCGATCATGTCGGCCCCGAGATGAGCGTCTACACCGACGAGATCTTCGGTCCCGTCCTGTCGGTGGTGCGGGTGGCAGGCTATGACGACGCGCTCGCGCTGATCAACGCCAACCCCTATGGCAACGGCACCGCCATCTTCACCAACGACGGCGGCGCGGCCCGGCGCTTCCATAACGAGGTGGAGGTCGGCATGGTCGGCATCAACGTGCCGATCCCGGTGCCCATGTCCTACTACAGCTTCGGCGGCTGGAAGAACTCGCTGTTCGGCGACTCGCACGCGCACGGCGCCGACGGCGTGCACTTCTTCACCAGGGGCAAGGCGGTCACCACGCGCTGGCTCGATCCGAGCCACGGCGGGATCAACCTCGGCTTCCCGGAAAACAAGTAACCACAATCCCAGCGACGCAGGAGAACTCGCCGATGACCCTCCCGAACGGATTGACACCGGAGACCGCCCGCGCGGCCGCCGAACGCGCATACGAGCTCGACCGCCGCCACGTCTTCCACTCCTGGTCCGCCCAGGCGAACCTGAACCCGATGACGATCAGCGCCACCCAGGGCTGCTACGTCTGGGACGGGGAGGGCAACCGGTTGCTCGACTTCTCCTCCCAGATGGTGAACACCAACATCGGCCATCAGCATCCGAAAGTCGTTGCGGCGATTCAGGAACAGGCCGCCAAGCTGTGCACCGTCGCACCGCCGCACGTCAACGACGCGCGCTCGGAGGCGGCCCGGCTGATCGCCGAGCGGACGCCGGGCGAGCTGAACAAGATCTTCTTCACCAACGGCGGCGCCGAGGCGGTCGAGCACGCGGTGCGGATGGCCCGGCTGCACACCGGCCGCTACAAGGTGCTGGCCCGCTACCGCTCGTATCACGGCGGCACCGAGACCGCGGTCAACCTGACCGGTGATCCGCGGCGCTGGGCCAACGATCACGGCAACGCCGGCGTGGTGCACTTCTTCGGCCCGTTCCTCTACCGCACGCAATTCCACTCGACCGACGAAACCCAGGAAACCGAGCGCGCTTTGGCGCATCTGGAGCAGACCATCGCGTTCGAGGGACCGAACACCATCGCCGCGATCGTGCTCGAATCCATCCCCGGCACAGCGGGAATCATGATTCCGCCGCCGGGGTACATGGCGGGCGTGCGGGCGCTGTGCGACAAGTACGGCATCGTCTTCATCGCCGACGAGGTGATGTCGGGGTTCGGCCGGACCGGGAAATGGTTCGCGATAGAGCATTTCGAGGGCGTCGTGCCCGATCTGATCACCTTCGCCAAGGGGGTGAACTCCGGGTATGTGCCGCTCGGCGGGGTGGCGATCAGCCCGGCCATCGCCGCGACGTTCGACGAGCGGCCCTACCCCGGCGGGCTCACCTACTCGGGGCATCCGCTGGCGACGGCCGCCGCGGTCGCGACGATCAACGCGATGGCGGACGAGCGCATCATCGAGAACGCCGCCGACATCGGCGCCCGGGTGCTCGGTCCCGGGCTGCGGGAGCTCGCCGAGCGGCACCCGAGCATCGGCGAGGTGCGCGGCACCGGGGTGTTCTGGGCGCTGGAACTGGTCCGTGACCGGGCCACGCGCGAACCGCTCGCGCCGTACGGCGGGACGAGTCCGGCGATGAACGAGGTGGTCGCCGCGGGCAAGGCGGCGGGGCTGCTGCTGTTCGTCAACTTCAACCGGCTGCACGTGGTGCCGCCGTGCATCGTCAGCGAGGCGGAGGCGAAGGAGGGGCTGGCGATCTTGGACCACACGCTGGCCGTGGCCGACCGGCACGCTCGCTGACCATGTCCCGGTGACCGCCCGGAATGCCTTCGGCTTCCGGGCTGTTCCCTTTATGCGTGACCGATACCACTGAGCTTTCCGAAGATCTGAAGAAGTATCTGGACGAGTCCAAGGTGTTCGCGACGGCCGCGACGACGAACCCGAACGGCCAGCCGCACCTCACCGTCATCTGGCTCGAGCGCGACGGCGACGACCTGCTGTTCTCCACCACCACCGATCGCCAGCAGGGCAAGAACCTGGCCCGCGATCCGCGGATCACCATCATGGTCAACCCGCCGGAGAACCCGTACACCTACGCCGAGATCCGCGGCACCGCGACGCTCACCCCGGATCCGGACAAGACCCTGCCGAACAAGCTGTCGGAGAAGTACACCGGGCAGAAGTACCTGGACTTCAACCCGGCCTCGGTCAACGACGGGCCGCGCGTCATCGTGCGGGTGACGCCGAGCAAGGTCGCCGGTCGACTCTGAGCAACCGGCCCAGCGGGCTCAGGCCTGCTGGGCCTCTTCCTGCGCGTGCTGGGCCTGCGCGAGCTGGGCCGGCGTGAAGCGCAGGGTCAACGCGATCAGCCCGGCCACGAACGCGACGATCGCACAGACGAACAGCACCAGCGTGTAGCCGCTGCCGAGCGCGGCGACCTCGGTCGCGTTCATCTCGGTCACCTTGCCGGTCCGCCCGCCGAGCGAGAGGGTGCGCGAGGCCGCGATCGGCGTGAGCAGGCCGATGGCCACCGGCGTGGCCAGGTTCATGAACATCTGCCCCACCGCGGACAGCGGCCCGATGTTCTCCGCGGACACCCCGACCAGCACGCACAGCGGCGCGAGCACCATCGCCATGCCGACGCCGAAGCCGATCACCACGAGCAGCGGCAGCAGGGTGGTCAGGTAGTGCACGTCGCCGTCGAGCGTCGAGCCGAACAGCAGGCCGACGCCGAGCACCACCGCCGCCCCGGCCAGCAGCCAGCGCGGCGCGATGAGCAGGGCGAGCTTGGAGGCCAGCGCGCCGCCGATGCCGATGCCGATGGTGAACGGGATGGCCGCGACACCGGCTTGCAGCGGGCTGTAGCCGATGACGTTCTGCAAGAACTGTGCGACGAAGAAGGTCATCGCGCCGAGCACGCCGCCGGCCAGGAAGATCAGCAGGAAGGTCGCGACCCGGTCCCGGCTGTCGAACAGCGACCAGGGCAGCAGCGGATCCTCGATCTGGCGTTCCATGATCACGAACACCACCAGCAGCAGCACGCCGCCGATCAGCGCGCCGATGATGAACGGGTTGTCCCAGCCCATCTCGGGTCCCTCGGTCGCGCCGAACACGATGGCCGCGCAGGCGAGGGTGCCGAGGATCGCGCCGCGCACGTCCAGCGGCGAGCGGTGATGCGCGGTATCGGCCAGCTTGTAGATCGCGCCGACGATGATCAGCACGCCGATCGGCACGTTGATCAGGAAGATCCAGCGCCAGGACACCTGGGTCAGCGCGCCGCCGACCACCAGGCCGCCGACCGAGCCGATGCCGACCATCGAGCCGACGATCGCGATCGCCTGGTTGCGCGCCTTGCCCGGCGCGAAAGTCGTTGCCACGAGGGCGAATGCGGTCGGGGCCGCGATCGCCGCGCCCGCGCCCTGAATCGCGCGGGCGGCGAGCAGCATGCCCTCGTTCTGCGCCAGGCCGCAGAGCAGCGAGGCGAAGGTGAACAGCGCGACGCCGATGATCAGCATCCGCTTGCGCCCGAACGCGTCGCCGAGCCGGCCGCCGAGCAGCATGAGCCCGGCGAAGGTGAGACCGTAGGAGGTCACCGTCCACGCGCTACCCGCACTGGACAGCCCCATCTCCTCCTGCAACCGGGGCAGCGCGAAGATCACCACGGTGCCGTCCAGCACCACCATGAGTTGCAGCCCGCTCAGCACAAGGATGGCGAGCCCGAAGGCCCGCTGCTTCATCGGATACTGCATCGTCGCAGCGGGATTCTCGAGCACAGTGAGCCACTGTACTTACCCCATCCCCCGCCCCCATACCGGCGGCCTATCACCCCACCCGCACACCTCCTGACAAACGCACGCGTGTTCGCGCGGCGAGTCGGTGTGCGAGAAGTCGGGAGGTGTGCGGCTGGGATCAGCTGTCTGTGGAGAAACCTGCGGTGGGGCCGATGACGACGATGGCGGGTGGGCGGATTCCTTCGTCCTTCACCCGGGCGGCGACGGTGGCCAGGTCGGCGCGTAGGACGCGTTGGGTGCGGAGGGTGCCCTCCTGGATGACCGTGGCGGGGGTGGTCGCGGCGCGGCCGTGCTCGAGCAGGACGGTGGCGAACTGCTCGATGCGTTCGACGGCCATCATCAGGACGATGGTGCCGCGCAGGCGGGCGAGGGCGGGCCAGTCGACGAGGGAGTCCGGGTGGTCGGGGGCGACGTGGCCGCTGACCACCACGAATTCGTGGGTGACGCCGCGATGGGTCACCGGGATGCCCGCGGCCGCGGGGACCGAGATCGGGCTGGTGATGCCGGGGACCACGGTGACCGGGATGCCCGCGTCGACGCAGGCTTCGAGTTCTTCGAAGCCGCGGCCGAAGACGTAGGGATCGCCGCCCTTGAGCCGGACGACGAACTTGCCCGCCTTGGCTCCCTCGATGAGCGCGGCATTGATCGCGTCCTGAGCCATCGCCCGTCCGTACGGGATCTTCGCCGCGTCGATCACCTCGACGTCGGGGCCGAGCTCGGCCAGCAGTTCCGGCGGGGCGAGGCGATCGGCGACCACCAGATTCGCCCGCCCGAGCAGCCGACGACCGCGCACGGTGATCAGGTCCGGATCGCCGGGTCCGCCGCCGACCAGGGCGACGCCCGGTGTGATCGGCGTCGAATCATCGGTCACCACACCGGATTGCAGCGCCTCCAGCAGCGCGTTGCGCACCGCGGCCGAGCGGCGGTGCTGCCCGCCGGCCAGCACGCCGAGGGACATACCGTCATACCGTGCCGTCGCGGGCGTGACCGCCGTGCCGAGCCGGGCGATATCGGCCCGCACGCAGAAGACGCGGCGCCGCGTGGCCTCCTCGACCACGGCCGCGTTCGTCTCCGGCTCGTCGGTGCAGGCGATCGCGTACCAGGCGCCGTCCAGGTCGCCGTCGGCGTAGGCGCGCAGCGTGACGGTGATCTGCCCGGAAGTCGCCATCCCCTCGACCGCCGGCGTCACCTCGCGGCTGATCACGTGCACGTCAGCGCCGGACGCGATCAGCAGCCCGAGCCTGCGCTGCGCCACCGTCCCGCCGCCGACCACGACGACCCGCCGCCCGTCGAGATCGAGCCCGACCAGATAGTTCGGATCGCCCTCCCTGGACGCGGCGGCATCGGATACCGCCTGGTCGGCGCTGCGGTCTGACGTGTTCGGCACAGTTTTCGAGCCTACGGCCTGCCGCCGAGGCCATCGCAATCGACTCGGGTCACCGCTGGTACGGCAGTCTCCTGCTCCACCGGAAAGGATCGCTCTATGAGGCCCGATCTGCCCTCGAAATCCAACGATCCTGCAAACCCGGGCCCACAAGCCATGTTACCCACCAAAGCCCATGAACACCGAAACGATCGCGCCGTCGCCAGACCCGAGGCAGTCAAAGCGATTGTGGCGCAAGCACTCCCAAGAAGTTCCCGACGGCCAGGGGCAGTTCGACACCCAGCACAATTGCCAGCACGAGAAGCCCGACAACAGGGTTCGGCGAATACACGATCAACATGGCCGATACGGCTCCGAGAACGACCAACATCGAACGATGCTGTACGCGAGCTCGACCGAAGGAACGGTGCAAGGACTTTATTTTCGACACAGAATGACCTCTTGGCTTCCTAGGCGCGACCGATGCCGCAGGTATGACAGACGGGCAAGTGAGAACTCGAATGTTCCGAGGTCAACGCTACGGACTGCACACGACGCGCAACATTCCCAATTAGTTGGGAGTGTCTTGGAAACAGCTGCTGAACCCGCTATCCGACCGAAGTGTTCACTGGACGGCCCTCCTGGTCGAAGGAAACCCGCCGTACACCAACGCCACTGCGCGCCACGATAGTTGCCAGGTATTGGCGCCCCGGCGGGTTGATTCGAATTGTCATCGTTCCAGTATTTGCGCGATCGAGCTCTGCGGCGATTCCACGCAGCAACCGATTGCGGACAGCGTCGCCCGCATCGTCGATTCCGTTGTCGTCCAACAGATTTACCTTAACGCCGCGGCGCCGGGCGGCTTCAGCAGCCGGGTTGACGATCGAGTTGACCAGTCCGCTGGCGCGCAGAGTGGCGCGCAACTGTGCTTCGAGGACACGGCAGGCCAGCGCATCCTCGATCGTAAACGCGTCCTCACCAGCGATGCGCAGCAACAACGGTCGTGCGAGCTCGTCGAGGTGCGCAAGTTGGATTTCACGCTCCTTGATGGCCTCCGCAGTGGCGGCCTCGATGGCGAACTGTTCGGCGCGTTGCTCGCGAAGCAGGAAGATGTCTCGCGCGGCCGGACGGATGGTCACCGCGAAGAGAGTCGCCATCGCGAGCGGTCCGCAATTGATAAATGTCCAAAAGAAGCCGGTCCCAGGTCCTAGGCCGCCGAGTGTGGACCAGACGGCCGCTACCACAATCATCGATATCATTGCCGCCCAGGCGGATCCGGTACGACCACGAACACACATGAACGTGCACACCCCGGTGAATCCGCTGACCACCCAGACCTGGTGGGTGTCGTTGATCACCGGTGGAATCAGCATTACCAACGCGCACATCGCCGGAGCGCCCACTGTCAAGGCGAAGGTCGCCGGCCAAGGCAGTGGATCGCCGGGGACAGCGAGCAGTCCCACGGATGCCGCGCCGACAGCCATCACTCCTGCGAGTGCGGCAACCACGACGGATGCCGACAGGTGACGCGTGACTGCGATGGTCGCCAGCGCGGCAATGCCGGTCAAATAGATCGCGGCGACCAGCCAGGCCGTCCGCTCATGCATGCCGAGCAGGAAGCGCACGTCGGGCGAGTTGCGAGCGTAATCCTGCTCGTCTGCTATGTCGGAACGTGGCGTCACCCGGAGCCGCACCCTGGTTCCCCGCCCGGGGCGAGAAGTTACTTCAACTGTGCCACCGGGCAACTGCTGGATCCGCCCGAGATGGCGCTGTCCGCCGTAACCACTGCCAACGGAGGCTGGTTCGAAGCCGATACCGACATCGGTCACAGTGACAACCAGTTCCTTCGGCGTGACCTCGATACTTGTCGTGCACCGCGCGTCCGTTCCGCCATGCCGAACGCTATTGCGGACAGCTTCCGCCGCCGCGGTCACGATCGCTTTGGCCGCCTCTGCCTCGAACCGGGCCGGACCAACGTCGTCGACCGTCCGGACAACGACCGGAATCGCGTCATCGACCTCTCGAACTGCTGCCGCGAGACCGCCGAGCAATCGGTCGATGCCAATAGGCTCGGTGTCGATCTCCTTGCCTATGTCATCAAGTTTTCCCAAGGTGATGACCGCATGCCGACGCACTTTATCCGAGCGCGGTTCCCGGCCTGCGATGCCAAGCGTGAAACTTACCCAGTCGTGCAGCAGGTCACTGAACTTCTCGCGTTCCACCTCGCGAATCGCGAGCACTTTGACCGCAGCGGCGGTAGCGAAATACATATCGCGGGTCTCGTCCAGGGTACGGCCGGTGCGGACTGCCATCAGCGCTGCAGCGACGAACACCAGTGAGAAGCCGAAGCCGAACGCCAGATCGGATAGCAGCGGAGAAATCGCCTCAGGTACTCGGCTCTGCCCAGTGGCCTCCACAAGCAGGATGATTACCGCGAAATAAGTGACCGTCCAGAAGGGGCGCCAGACTACGGTAGCAGCGAGCGCTGCCAATCCCGGGAAAACCACCAACCATGGCGCATCCGGCAGGTGCGTTCCGGTCCAGGCCAACGGCCATCCGAGGACTGCGACAAGGTATCCGATCGCGCACAGTCCGGCCGCTCGGCGCACGAACCCGATGTTCGGGCGAAATGTTGCTGCGAGCAACAGGATCGCAGGACCGAACACGACGCTGAGCGCGAAGGGTGTCCACCACGGCGCGAGGTAGTCCGCATCGTTGCGAACGTGTGGGACCAGCAAGACAAAATACATCAAGTAGCCGACGGCGATAAACCTCGCGAGCAATCGCAAGATCCGTGTTTCGTTGTAATCATCGATCTGATCCGCCGCCGCGACTACCGGTCCCCGAAACGCTCCGAGGCGGACGTTCGACGGCTGTCGCGACCGCAAGTCGCTTACCCCTACCTGTTTCATTGCCACGAGCCGGGTGCTAACCCGTCGCGTTGCGCATGACGCCGGAGAATCGCCTTGCTCTGCGCCGGCCGACCCACTGCGGCGTACTTCTCCTTGATCTTCTTTACATGCGCGTACACCGTGCTTGTCTGTACCCCGAGTAGATCGGCCACATCTTGAGCGCGTTCCCCTGACGCATATAGCGCCAATACTTGCTTCTCCCGCGGGGTCAGCTCCGGTATGAGGGCCTCATCGGAATCCAAAGCGGCGGCCCAATCCATCGATGGCGCCATCTCTCCTTCGGCGGTCATCGCTATTGCTTCGACGACGGCATCCCGCGATTCGTTTTTAGGAACGATCCCAAGAACCCCCGCTTTCGCGGCCTCGCGCACCAGGGCGCGACTACCGCCGTAGGTGTAGGCCAGCACATTGTGGATTCCTGCAGCACGGAGCGCCGCGACATTCTGTGCGGGCGATGACTCGTCCGGCAGATGATGGAGATCAAGGACAACCAGATCGAGTTCAGCAGTAATCGCCAGCAAGTCGGCCACTGTTTTAGCACCCGCGACGACTTCAAGGTGCGAGTAAGGTTCCAGAATCCGCTGCAAACTGGCGACGACAAGATCGGTGTGGTCTTCGACCACGCCGATCCGTCGCCGAGCGGATCCTTTGGTTGGCGACATTACGGCCTCCTCAGTACCTTCACCCCTAAGCATCCCCGCTGCGCGCCGGTAGCTCTAGAGGTGTCGCGACGCGCCGGTCGATGCGTTACTACTTAGGAAAAACCAGTCTTACCAGGGGATTCCGACTGGTCGGGATAATCGGAGCCAGGTGCGACAATCATCCGTCCTTATACTTCAGCTCATGAATCGTTTTGGTCGGGTAGCACATTCGATGGTGGTGGCGACTCTGGCCATCGGGATGATGACCGCCGGTGTCGCGCAGGCTGATCCGGCACCGTACGTTCCGGCGCTGGGGGTTGAGGCGAAGTACTTTCAGCCGGGTCCGG
Organism: Nocardia sp. NPDC056564; assembly: GCF_042793755.1. NCBI lineage: Bacteria > Bacillati > Actinomycetota > Actinomycetes > Mycobacteriales > Nocardiaceae > Nocardia > Nocardia sp. NPDC056564. The sequence goes on along the minus strand of NZ_JBHTUR010000002.1, from coordinate 512,057 downwards.
CGGCGGTGACCGAGAAGCTGGGCTTCGGGTGCTGCGACTCCACCGGGGCTAAGTTCGATGTCTGGTATCCGACGGAGCTCGGGGCCACGCGGCATCCGATTGTGGTGTGGGGCGACGGGACCAGTGCGGTGCCGAGCCAATATGCCTACCTGCTGCGGCATTTGGCGTCGTGGGGGTTCGTGGTGATCGGCACCGAGAATCAGAGCACCGGGTCGGGGGTGGATATCCGGAAGTCGCTGGACTACCTGCTGGCCCAGGACGGTGATCCGGCGAGCGTGTTCTACGGGAAGCTGGACAAGGCGGCGGTCGGCGCGATGGGGCATTCGCAGGGCGCCTCCGGTGTGCTGAACGCGCTGCGCGATGCGGGTGGGGCGATCAAAACCGCGGTGCCGCTGGAGCTTCCGGCGCAGCACTTCTGCTCCACGCCGAGTTCCTGCGCCGATACCCGTGCGCTGACAACGGGTTCGGTGTTCTTCGTGAACGGGTCCGCGGACGGGCTGATCTCCCCGTCGCAGCAGTTGCTGCCGTGGCAGGCGGAGGGGTTGCAGTCGAATCAGGCGTACTACGAGGCGACTCCGGCGAATCTGACGAAGGCGTGGGGCACGCTCAACGGCCCGAATCACAACGACGTGCAAGGGCAACCGGACTGCGCGGCCGCGTCGGTGCCGTGCACGACCGGGGTGTACGGCTACCTCGGCTATCCGACGGCCTGGCTGATGGCGCAGTTGCGCGGCGACGCCGCCGCGTCGGCCGCCTTCCGGCCGGGCGGTGAGTTCGGCGCGCCGTCGCCGAATTGGAGCAACCAGGTCAGCGCCGTCGCGGGATGAGCCAGGGGTGGGCGAATTGTCCACCGCACGGTAGCCACTGACGTACGGTTCGTCCGTTGCCGACCGGCCCGGCAGGGACCAGTGTTCATACATGGCTTTGACCGATGACACGCCGCTGGCGTCCGAATACGCCGACCGCGTCATCGCGGTGGAACCGGGCGGCAACGAGCACATTCCCGACGACGCCCGGCACGGCACGCCGCGTCAGCTGTTCTGGACCTGGATGTCGCCGAACCTCGAATTCGCCACGATCTTCATCGGCGTCCTGTCGGTCACCGCGTTCGGGATGAACTTCTGGCAGGCGACACTCGGGCTCGCGGTCGGCGTGGGACTCGGCGCCGCGGCGCACTACGTGCTGTCGGCACGCGGACCCGCGCACGGCGTGCCGCAGATGGTGCTGGGGCGCTTGGCCTTCGGGTATCGGGGCAACGCGCTGCCCGCCGCGTTCATGTCGATCATGTGCGGGGTGGGCTGGTTCGCCACCAACAGCGTGAGCGGCGCGTTCGCGTTGAGCACGCTGACCGGGCTGCCGAAGCTCACCGCGCTGATCCTGATCGTGCTGGTGCAGACCGGATTCGCCGCGTTCGGCCACAACCTGGTGCACGCGTTCGAGCGATTCGTGTTCCCGGTGCTCGCGATCGTGTTCCTGGTGGTCACCGTGGTCATATTCAGCAAGGCCGACCTCGGCGCCGCCGCTCCGTCCGGTGGCGTCGGCGGGATCGGCGGATTCCTGCTGACCGTCGGCACCGCGTTCGGCTATGCGGGCGGCTGGAATCCGTACGCGGCGGACTACTCTCGCTACCTGCCCAGGATCGTGTCCCGGGTCGCCACCGGCGGCTATGCCGGGGCCGGACTGTTCGTCTCCTGTGTGTGGTTGTCGGCGCTCGGCGCGGCCTCGGCCACCATCGCCGGCTCGGCGCAGGGCAGCCCGACGGAGGTGTTCACCGCGAATCTGCCCGGCGCGCTCGCGAACCTGACGCTGCTCGCCATCGCGCTCGGCGCGGTCGCGGCCAACGCGTTGAATGTGTACTCGGGCGCAATGGCATTCGTGACGATCGGCATCAAGCTGCCGGTCCGTACACAGCGGGCGGTGGTCTCGGTCTGCTTCGGCGCCATCGGTTTCCTGGTCGCGTGGTGGGCGCTGCCCGACGCCGCCGCCAGCTACGAGGCGTTCCTGCTGATCGTCGCGTACTGGATCGGCCCCTGGCTCGGCGTGATGTTCGTCGACCAGTACCTGCGCCGCGGCCGCCGGATCGATGATCTGCTCTACCACCGCGCGTACACCAATTGGCCTGGCGTAGCGGCGTTCCTGCTGGGCCTGGCCGTCTCCGTGCTGCTGTTCTCCAACCAGGCCAAGTTCACCGGCTACCTCGTCCGCCAACTCCCCGACCTCGGCGACATCACCTTCTTCGTCGGCTTCGTCCTCGCCGCGGCCGCCTACTTCGCGCTCGGCCGGCGCCGGGTTACTACAGGCTGAGCACTGGTCGACAAGCGACGCGGTGCGGTAGGCGCGAGCGGCCGGCCGTATGTCCGAGGCGCAGGTTCTCGAAGTCCGCAGTCGGTGGTGCTGCCGCGCGGAACGCGGTTGATCGTCTACGACAGCTTCGTCTAGCTGGCGCGTACCGAATTCTGTTTGTTTACTTTCAATTCGGCCATTCGGGGCGGCGGTCTCGGCCCGGATCCTGCCCGGCCGTTACGACGTCGGGCGGATCGAGAACTCGGCGGAGTTCGGTCACCACTACCATGCGACAGCTCACGGGGTGGCAAGGCGGTGGGCGCACAGCGCGAGCAGAAGCGTGCCGGTCAGGGCGGGGGTGGCGGGGTCGTAGCCGAGCAGCTCGCGGATGCGGTCCAGGCGCTGATAGAGGGATTGGCGGCCGATGTGCAGAGTGGTGGCGCAGCGGGTGGGGCTGGCGCCGTGCCGGAGGTAGACCTCGAGGGTGCGCGCGAGGTTGCTGTGATGGGTTGTGTCCCAGGCGATCAGCGGGGCGACCGTGGTGGCGATGAGGCGAGTCCGTTCGGCGGCGGGCAGGGATTCGACGACCAGTTCGGTGGCCAGTTCGCGGCAGGTGGAGACGGGGCTGCCGACCAGCCAGTCGCGGCGGTGCCGGGTGGCCAGGCGCAGCGCGGACCGGGTTGCTTCGAGTGAGCCGGTCAGCGCGGCGGAGGTGAAGTCGCACGGGTCGCCGACGACCAGGGTGACGCCATCGATGCTGTTGGTGGCGAACGCGTTCCGCAGCAGGCGGACCGTCGCACCGACCGGGTCGGCGACGGCCTGGTCCAGCGCGAGCACCCCGTAGGTGGTGGCGTGCACCTCGGCCACCAGTCCCGGCCTGCCGAGTTCCTTTGCCGCGGTATCGATCAGGCGGGTCGCGATGCGCGCATCGGGCGCGTCGACCGCCACCGGTACCAGCGTGCGCCCGGTCAACGCGGGCACACCAGCGGCCGCGGCCCGCACCTTGAGATCGGCTTGTCGAATCGCCTTGCCGTCCAACAGATCCGCGAGCAGCGTGGTCGCGGCCAGCTGCGGCCGTCCGGTCGGTGCGCCCGAATTCGCCAGTGCGAGGCCGAGACTCGGCGCGGACTGATCGAGGACCACGGCGAGAGTCGCACCGTCCAGTGCCGAGCCCGGCCCCGCGGTGAGCGTCCCCAGGGTGTTGTCCTTGACCCGGATCGACGCGGCGGCGGCGCCGGATTCGACCGCGGCCCAGGCCGATCGATCATCGTCGACGCCATGCGCGGCGATCAGCGCGCCATTGCCGCTGGTCACGATCAGCGCGCAGCCGGTGACCTGACCGATCCTGGCGAGCAACTGCGCGAGACCGTTCCCCGCGGCCAGCTCACCGGTCAGCTCGCGGGCCAGCTCGTTGAGCAGCCGCAGCGAACGCACCTCCCGCGACACGATCTCGGTGTTCGCCGCGCGACACAGATCGATGAACGGCACCACGCTGCGCAACGCGATCAGCGGCAGGCTGTGCCGCGACGCCTCCGCCACCATGTCCGGCGGGATGGCGTCGAAGGTGCGGCCGAGTTCGAAGGCGACGCCGGCCACCCCGCGCCCGGCGATCTCGCGCAGGTAGTGCCTGCGCATCCCCGCGTCCACCCCGGTCAGCCCGAGGCCGGTGGTGAGCAGCAGTTCCCCGCCGGACAGCAGCGGACTGATCTCGTAGATCTCGCTCGAATGCACCCACCGGACCGACCGCCGGAGCGCGCCGTGACCGGCCAGAACGAGCGGATCGGCGGCGACGAACTGATCGTCGAGCAACTCGCGCACAGTGGGCAACATACGGTCATCCTGTCATCCGCGTGCCCGGACCGGGCGGACGATCTGTACGTTGCGGCCGCAGCGGTTCCCTTGGAGGCTGGACCCATGACGCAGGCGATATCGGCACGACAACTGCTCGAGGTGGCATACGACGAGGCCCAGCTCGGCCTCGCCGAGGGCGGCATCCCGATCGGCGCGGCGCTGTTCGCCGCCGACGGCACTCTGCTCGGCCGCGGCCACAACCGCCGCGTGCAGTCCGGCGATCCCAGCATCCACGCCGAGACCGACGCCTTCCGCGCCGCGGGCCGCCGCCGCGACTACGGTTCGACGATCATGGTGACCACCTTGTCGCCGTGCTGGTATTGCAGCGGGCTGGTCCGCCAGTTCGGCATCGGCTCGGTCATCATCGGCGAATCGCAGACCTTCCACGGCGGCCACGACTGGCTGGCCGAGCACGGCGTCGCGGTGACCGTGCTGGAGGACGACCGGTGCGTGGCGATGATGACCGAGTTCATCACCGACCACCCCGCGCTGTGGAACGAGGACATCGGTGTCACGAACGAGATAGAGGCGCACTGAGCAGGGCCTGCCCTGGTCGTGAGCCCGGCGACCCGCACGTGAGCGGCCGACAGGCGGGAGCGCGCCGATCCGAGCGGGCCGACGCCAGCACAGAGAGTGAGACGCAGTGAACGCGATCGCAACGATCGACCTGTCCCGGTGGCGTAGCGGCGGCCCTGCCGCGGCCGAGGTCGAGCGCGAGGTGGACGAGGGGTTGCGTCGCGCCGGGTTCCTGCTGGTCCACGGGCATGGTGTGCCGGAGGGCCTGGCCGGTTCGGTGCGCGCGGCGGCGCGGCGGTTCTTCGCGCTGCCGGACGCGGTGAAGGAGCGCTACGCCGTCACGGTCGGCGGGCGCGGGTGGATCGGACCGGGCAAGGAGGCCAACGGCTACGCCGAGGGGACCGCGACGCCGCCCGATCTGAAGGAGACCTTCGCCGTCGGCGCGGACACCGCCACCGGCGATCCGCGCGTCGACGCGGTGTGGTTCCTGCCCAATGTCTGGCCGGACGAGGTGATCGAGCTGCGCGAACTGCTCACCGCCTACACCGACGCCGTGCGCACCCTGTCCGACGAGTTGCTCGCGCTCTTCGCGGCGGCACTTCAGTTGCCCGCCAACCCTTTCCAGGATCTGGCCGGCCGTCCCACCTGGACCTGCAACATCAATCACTACCCGCCGATGACCGTGGTCGGCACTCCCGAGCCCGGCCAGTTCCGGATCGGCCCGCACACCGATTTCGGCACCGTCACCGTGCTGGACCGCGAGCCCGGCGCGGGCGGATTACAGGTCTACACCGAGGCGGAGGGCTGGGCCGACGCACCCTACGACGCGGCCGCGCTGACCGTGAATATCGGCGACCTGCTTGCCTATTGGAGCGGCGAACGCTGGCCGTCCGGTCGCCATCGCGTGCTGCCCCCGCAAGCGGCGGCCCCCGAGGAAGACCTCGTCTCGCTCATCTACTTCTACGAACTCGACCACGACGCGGTGGTCACCCCGCTCGACCCACCGGTCGGCCGCATCCCCGGCCTCCCACCCGTCGTCTCCGCCGACTTCCTCCGCACCCGCCTCGACGCGATCACCATCGGCTGACCGAGGCCGCACCAGGTGTCAGCTGAAGTGGGGGTAGTCCTGGACCCATTTGAAGCCGGTGCTGCGCAACGGGAATGAATTCAGGTCGACCTGGTCGAGGGCGAGTGTGACGTGGTGGCCGTTGAGTTCGCCGTCCAGGCTCAACCGGTCCGGCGTGGGCCGGGTGTAGGTGAACGTCGCGATCTGCGTCGGCTGCGCCTGGGCGAGGTGTCCGGGGAGGGCGGCTCCGGTCGCCTGGGACACCGTGAGGGTGTGCGCCTGGGCGTCGACCGTGCCGACCGCGGGCACCAGCGTGCCGTCCATCTTCTGGTAGTTCATCCCGCCGATGTCGAAAACCACCCGCTGCCAACGGTTCTGATCGGTGATCAGCGGAGCGAGCGGCCGGCCGTCCTGGGTGAACTCCGAGACCTTCCAGATGCCGTACAGCTCGGGCTTTTCCGCGCCGCCGCTCTGGTCCCAGAACTCCAGGTCTTGTTGCACCTGGCCGATCAACACCCAGATGCCGAGCACGACGGGGACCCCGGCGGCGATCATCCGCAGGCGCCGCGAACGGAACACCTCCGGCTGGGTCGCGGGCTCGGACGGACGTTGCAGGACAAGCACATTCGCGAGCCGCCGCGCCTGCGGCGCGAGCAGCACCAGCGAGATCAGCATGAGGTGACCGGCCAGGATCTTCACCGGCACATCGAAGGTCATGTTCAGCACGAACACCTGCAGCATGCTCACCAGGCTGATCATCGCGCCCAGCGTCGCGGTCCGCGGCAGGAACAGCAGCAGCCCGCCGAGCACCTCCGCCGAACCGAGCAGGATCTCGTAGACCGGCGAACTGCCGACCTGCATCCAGAGCACCGCCGCCGGGGTGAAGTCGCCGTACTGCGTGAGCAGGGTGGCCAGCGGCGGCTCCGGCATCTGCGACGGAATGACCTTGGCCATGCCGTAGAAGAGCATCTGCCCGCCGAGGCAGAGGCGCAGGAACAGCAGGAACCAGGCGTTCAGCCGCTGATAGTTCGGGCGCCGGCGATCCAGCACGGTCCACAGTGCGGTCGTCGCCACGGCGACCACCAGGATGCAGAACAGGAACACCCAGATGATCGCCTGATCGCCACTGCCCGAATCCAGGTGCAGCTCGACGTCCGCGCCGAAGACGTGCTGGCCGACCCACTCCCAGATCGGGCTCAACGGATCCAGGAACCCGTTGATCGCCCGCTCGGGCAGCTTCGGACCGAGCGGCCCCGTATAGACGAACAGGAACTGCGGAAAGATCAGGCAGAACAACCCGAAATAGGTGAAGCAGAACCGAAAGGCGATGCGGGTCGGCAAATTCCATCGCGTGTCCGAGCGAACAGCGGAGGCTTCCGTGTCCCAATCGACCGACACCGTTCCGACAGCACTCAAAACGAACCCCTCAATCCGAAAACCTCCGCGTGCGGCCAACGGTATTGCGGCGAGGAGTCACCGGCATCCAGGAAATCCCCGGTCTTTCCCTAGGTAATCAGTCGTACGTGCTACCCGCACCCAGGCCGTCGTGCCACCTCGCGCGGCATCGAGTACTCGCATGTCAAGGCCCGGTTCCGGCCAGTGAGCGAGTTCGGGAACCTCGATCGTTTTCCACCCGCGGGCCGACTGGAACGCGTTACTGTCGCGTATCGCGGCGGACCGCCGTCGATGCGGGCTGTGCCGAGGCGGGCCCGCGTTTCATGGCGTCAGGAGGACAACGATGGCCGAAGATCCGGATCCCGCCAAGCGGCAGCAGCTGACCGTCAGCGAGCGCGATCTCGACGTGCTCGCCGGGGATCTGGCGCGCTGGCTGGATTCGCGCGTCTCCGCCGATCATCCGCCGAAGATCTCCGGGCTGTCCCGGCCGCAGTCGGGCGGGATGTCGAGCACCTCCATCCTGTTCGACGCCGAATGGAGCGTGGACGGGCGGCAGGAGCGCGGGTCGTTCGTGGCCAGGATGGCGCCGGAGGACGGGTCGTTCCCGGTGTTCGAGACCTACGATCTGGCCACGCAATACCAGGTGATGGCCGGCGTCGCCGAGACCACCGACGTGCCGGTGCCCGGCCTGTGCTGGCTGGAAGAGGACGAGAAGGCGCTCGGCACACCGTTTTTCGTGATGAAGCGGGTCGACGGCCGGGTGCCGACGGACAACCCGCCGTACGTGTTCATCGGCTGGCTCTTCGACGCCACCCCCGAGGAGCGCGCGCGGCTCACCGCGAACACCGTCGAGGTGATCGCGAAGGTGCACGCCATCCCGGATCCGGCGATCCGCTTCCCGGCCCTGCGCGGCCCGGGGCAGTCGCTGCGCAGGCATGTCGAGGCGCAGAAGGCGTGGTACCGCTGGGCGCTCGCCGACGACGGCTACCAGATTCCGTTGCTGGAGCGGGCTTTCGCCTGGCTCGACGACAACTGGCCCGCCGATCCCGGACCTGACGTGCTCAGCTGGGGCGACGCCAGGCCGGGCAACATCATCTTCGACGAGTTCGAGCCCGCCGCCGTATTGGACTGGGAGATGGCCGCATTGGGGCCGCGCGAACTGGACGTCGCCTGGGTGATCTTCATCCACCGGTTCTTCCAGGACATCGCCACCCGATTCGACCAGCCCGGACTGCCCGACTTCCTGCGCCGCGCCGACGTGGTCGCGAAATACGAAGAGCTGACCGGTCATACGGTCCAGAACCTGGACTGGCACATCATCTACGCCGCGCTGCGGCACGGCATCGTGATGGCCAGGGTGAAGCGCCGGATGATCCATTTCGGCGAGGACACCGACACCCCCGACCGGGACGACTATGTCATGCATCGAGCGAGCCTGGAACGGCTGCTCGATGGTACCTACGAGTGGGATTGAGATCCGCCATGCCAGTTCCGTTGGACGAGTACCCGATTCACCAGACCGGTCTATCGCTGGCCCGGGTAGCCAGCACCGACCGCAACTTCTACGACCGCAGCTATTTCAACGGTCACAACCGCGACGGCGGCACCTTATTCATCACCGGCTTCGGCGTCTACCCGAACCTCGGGGTGACCGATGCCTACGCGCTGGTCCGGCGCGGCGACGTGCAGCGCAGCGTCCGCTTCTCCGACGCGCTCGGCGACCGCAGCCTGGACCAGCGGGTCGGCGGCTACCGCATCGAGGTGGTCGAGCCGCTGCAACGGATCCGGGTGATCTGCGAGCACGACGACCTGTCCTTCGACCTCACCTGGGAGGGTGCCTTCCCCACCGTGCAGGAGCAGCCGCACCTGATCCTGGCCGGCAACCGGCCGATCATCCAGGCGTCGCGGTTCGCTCAGCTCGGTTCCTGGGCCGGGACGATGAACGTGGACGGCGACGACATCACCGTCGACCCGGCGGTGTGGACCGGCACCAGGGACCGGTCCTGGGGCATCCGGCCGGTCGGCGAGAGCGAGCCGCCCGGGCGGGTGGCCAGCGAGCCGGCCGGCGGCTTCTGGTGGATGTATGTGCCGCTGCGGTTCGACGACTTCGCGGTCGTCGTCATCGTGCAGGAGGACCCGGACGGGACCCGCACGCTGAACGACGCCGTGCGAATCTGGCCGGACGGGCGCACCGAACAGCTCGGCTGGCCGCGCATCTCGATCGACTACCGTTCCGGCACAAGGATTCCCGTCGGCGCGCGACTGGAGCTGAGCACGCCGGACGGCAAGCCGCTGGAGATCGAGGTGAGCACGGGCACCAATGTGCCGCTGCACGTCGGTTGCGGTTACGGCGGCGATCCGGACTGGCAGCACGGTCAGTGGAAGGGGCGCGACTGGTCGCTGTCGAGCGTGTACGACCTGACCGACCCGGCCATCGTCGCCCGCACGCCGTACGGCGTCATCGACCATGTGGCGCATGCCCGCTGCGGCGACGCCGAGGGCTGGGGGCTGTTCGAACACGCCAGCCTCGGCAGGCACGACCCGACCGGCTTCGCCGACTGGGGTTCGGTCGCGCCGTAGGTCAGAACGCGGGACGGGCCAGTTCGGGGCGCTTACTGTAGTCGGTCAGGCCGATCACATTGCCCCACGGATCGGTCACCTCCACGCTCCACCCGGTCGCGACTTCGAAGGGCGCGGTGCGTATTTCGACACCGCGCTCTTCGAGTTCGGCCGCCGCGGCCTGTGCGTCGGGCACCTCGAGCCAGACCCGCATCGCGGGTGGCCCGCCCTGACCCGCGGCCGGATCGGTCATCGCCATGATGCCCGGGGTCTCCGCGGCGACGCCGAACAGCGCGATCCCGCGCTCCGGCACCGTGAATCGCACCGAGAGACCCAGCCGGTTCGCGTAGAAGTCCACTGCCGCAGTGAGATCCCCGACCGGCACCAGCACGTTGTCGATCCCGCGGATATCCACTCCGTCATCAAACCACTCGGTGGTCGCCGATTCACCTGGTTCCGGGTGCAGGTAGCGCCGGTCCGAGTCGAGGAAGCGTCGCCGTTCAGTCCGCGTTACGCCGAGCGGCAGCGATGACAACACCGTGCACGGTGCGTTTGGGGACGACCAGGTCGCCACCGCCCGCCGCGAGGATGGCGGCGGCCTCCGCGACACTCGCCGTACCCACGGCGGCCACCGTCCGCGAATCCGGGTTCGGTACCGCCACTTCCGCCAACTCGGCGGCGGTGAAGGTGCGGATCGGCACGCCGAGCACAGCCGCCGCATCGATCAACCCCGGCTCCGCTGCCCGTCGATCGATGGTCGCCAAACAGCTGACCTGATTGAACGCCAGCACTTTCCGCACCACCACCACGATGCGATCAGCAGGGGTACCCGGCCGCAACCCGAGGCCGACGATCAATTCAGACACTGGTCACCTTCATGCGTAGCAGAGCGGAGAGTCGCACACGGCGTGCGCGGAATGGCATTGCGGCAGCAGTAGCTCGGCGCATCGAGATCACGCCGACGCATCCCCGAGTACCCGCTTGGGTCTCGGTTTTCCGCCACCCGATAACCTCCCGAGCACCGGCCGCCGCCACGAAGCGGATCGCGACTCGAGGCACCCATCCCTTCGGCGGTGTGCGACAGCACCCACCAACTCGGTTGCGCCACAATGTGGTCGCGGCTCGGGTCCGCTCGCTCAGTGGTCGGCAAGAGTGCCCGCGTACTCGGTAGCAGACGCTACGAAACGGGTTGTGGCTTCCGGGTTTCCGGCCGGGTGGGTGTGCAGGTACGAGGCATGGACCCGGTGGACGAGCGCGCCCTCGCGGGCCGGTGCGCCGTCGCTGCCGCGCCACGCCCAGGCCGGGGGCGCCGAGGCGGCTCCGGTCAGGCGGGTTCGATGGAATTCGTGTCCGCGGACGCGTTCGCCGGCGCGCCACAGCGGAGAATCCGCCAGGGCCACCGCGTCTCGGTAGCCGAGGGTGAGGCGGGGGCCGAACTCGGCATCGGCGTCGATCACGCCTGCCATGGGGTGCCCGTCGAGTGAGCGGGTCAGATACAGCAATCCCGCACATTCCGCGTGCACGGGCATGCCGCGTCGAGCCTGCTCCGCCACCGCGGTGAGCAGCGCGGTATTCGCCGCCAGTTCTGCCGCGTGCTCCTCCGGGAATCCGCCGGGCAGCACCAAACCCCCCGTCCCACTCGGCAATTCGTCCCGCAGGGGATCGAACACCACCACCTGCGCGCCCGCGGCCAGCAGCAACTCACGATGCTCGGCGTAGCCGAAGGTGAACGCGGGCCCACCCGCCATCGCGATCAGCGGCCCGGCACCCGCCGGAGCTTCGGACGAGACAGACTCACCCCGAACCGCTTCCGCGGGATCCCAAGCAGGACCGTCCGCGGTCGACCGGGCCAGGGCCGCGATCGCAGGCAGATCGACATGGGCGGCAACCAGATCCGTCATCGCCGATACCGCGGCGGTGGCGGCGGCGCCGTGCTCCACCGCGGGGATCAACCCGAGATGCCGTGACGGCACCTCCAATTCGGTCATCCGCGGCAGCGAGCCGAGCACCGGCAGCCCGACCCGATCGCAGGCCGCACGCAGAACCTGATCGTGCCGTTCGCTGCCGACCCGATTCAAAATGACCCCGCCGAGCCGAATTCCGCTGTCGAAGGTAGCGAAACCATGCAGCAACGCCGCCAAACTCTGACTGTGCCCGCGCGCATCGACCACCAACACCACCGGCGCGCCGAGCAGACCCGCGACCTGCGCGGTAGATCCCTCGGCGACCGCCCCGGCCTGGTTCTCATCGATGCGCCCGTCGAACAGCCCCATCACGCCTTCGACCACCGCGAGATCGCATTCCAGCGCACCGTGCCGATACAGCGGCACCACCCGCTCCGCCCCCACTAGCACCGGATCGAGATTGCGCCCCGGCCGCCCCGCCGCCAACCCGTGATACCCCGGATCGATGTAATCCGGCCCCACCTTGAACGGAGCCACCCGATGACCGGCCCGCCGCAGCGCCCCGATCAACCCCGTCGCCACCGTAGTCTTCCCACTCCCGGAAGCAGGCGCGGCAATCACCACCGCGGGCACCAGGTTGCGGGAGTTCACCATTCGATGCCGCGCTGGCCCTTGCGGCCCGCGTCCATGGGGTGCTTGAGCTTGGTCATCTCGGTGACCAGGTCGGCGGCGTCGATAAGCGCTTGCGGTGCGTCGCGGCCGGTGATGACCACGTGCTGGTTGCCGGGGCGGGTGCTGAGGGTTTCGACGACCTCGTCGAGGTCGACCCAGCCCCACTTCAGCGGGTAGGTGAACTCGTCCAAGACATAGAAGCGGTGCTGTTGATCCTGCAGCCGACGGACGATCTCCTGCCACCCGGCCAGCGCGGCGGCGGCGTGGTCCTCGTCGCTGCCCTGCTTGCGGGTCCAGGACCAGCCCTCGCCCATCTTGTGCCATTCGACCGCGCCGCCCGCCCCGGTCTCCTCGTGCAGCGTGCCGAGGGTGCGAAAGGCCGCCTCCTCCCCCACCTTCCACTTGGCGCTCTTCACGAACTGGAACACCGCGACGTCGAAACCCTGGTTCCAGGCCCGCAGCGCCATGCCGAACGCCGCGGTCGACTTCCCCTTGCCCGGCCCCGTATGCACCGCGAGCACCGGCTGATTGCGCCGCTGTCGCGTGGTGAGACCGTCGTCGGGCACGGTCTCCGGAACACCCTTAGGCATCGAAACTCCTTGTCAGTCCACGACTCGTCAGTGAGCCGCCCACATCGCGCCGATCCACCGGACGGCCGTGGCCACCACGCCGGTCGCGCAGCCACCGAACTCCTGCGAATCGCCGACCGCCGCCCATCTCCGAGCCGACACGCATCAAGCCGCGCGCACCGAGGCCGAACCAGGCCGCCCGGATCCGGCGCGCACCACGTCGGCGACCGAATCACCGGTCAGCTCAGCCAATCTCAAATACCCCCCGCGCAGTTCGCGGGCCAGCTCGGCCGCGAGACCGAGCCGGATCATCCCGCGCTCGCAGTCGACCACGATCGAGGTGACCCCCTCGTTGGCCAGGCGAGCGGCGGCCGCGCGGGCGCGCGGCAGCGGATCGACACCGCCGGTGGCGCGGCCGTCGGTGAGCAGCACCAGCATCGGGCGGCGGCGCGGGTCCCGGACCCGTTCCCGCAGCACGATTTCGCGGGCCTTCACCAGGCCGGCGGCCAGCGGCGTCTTGCCGCCGGTCCGCATCGAAGACAGACGGCGCACGGCGATATCGACCGAAGACGTAGGCGGCAGCACGAGTTCGGCGTCCTGCCCGCGCACCGTGATCACCGCGACCTTGTCCCGCCGCTGGTACGAGTCACGCAGCAGGGTGACGACCGCGCCGGTGACGGCGGAGAGCCGATCCCTGGACGCCATCGAGCCGGACGCGTCCACCACGAAGACGACCAGATTGCCTTCGCGCCCTTCGCGATACGCGCCACGCAGATCCTCGGCGGCCAGCTTCAGCGGCCCGTCGCCCCGCCCTCGTGACCACTGATGCGGCGCGGCGGCGAAGACGGTGCCGAGCAGATGCAGGCCGGTCGAGGTATCGGTGCTCGGCCGGACGACCCGCCCGTGCCGCGACTCCGCCCGGGACCGCCGGCCGGGTGCTCCTTCGCCGATGCCGGGCACCTCCCAGCGCGGCGGCGGCGCTGCGGCGGAATTCGGTGTGCCGCTGCGGCCTTCGCGCGCGCTGGGCCGCTGCCCGTCGCCGGGGCCGTCGGGCGGCGAGTCCGGGTCGTCGTCCGGATCGGTGTCACCGGCAGGCCCGGACGCGTCCGGCGTCGAGGGATCGCCCTCGCCCGTTTCCTCGCTCGATCCGGATTCGTTTGTCTCGCTGGGCGACTGCGCCTCGCGCTGCACTTCCTCGGCCGCATCGCGCATCGCGTCGTCGAGCTGGTCCTCGCTGATCCCCGGCTCGTCGAACGGATCGCGCCGACGCCGATGCGGCAGCGCGAGTTCCGCGGCGACCCGCACGTCCTCCTCGGTGACCGCGTCCGCGCCACGCCACGCGGCGTGCGCCGTCGCGGTCCGCGCGACCACCAGGTCCGCGCGCATGCCGTCGACGTCGAACGCGGCGCACAGCGCGGCAATTCGGCGCAGCTCCCCGTCGTCGAGCCCGACCTCCGCGACCCGATCGCGCGCGGCCAGGATGCGCTCGGCGATCGCTCGGTCCGCGGCGGCATAGCTCTCGGCGAACCCGGCCGGATCGGCCTCGTAGTCCAGCCGCCGCCGCACCACCGACATCCGCACGTCCACGTTCCGCGAGGCGGCCACGTCGACGGTGAGCCCGAACCGGTCCAGCAGCTGCGGACGCAGCTCGCCCTCCTCCGGGTTCATGGTGCCGACCAGCACGAATCGCGCGGGATGCGAATGCGAAACACCGTCGCGTTCGATGTGCACCCGCCCCATCGCCGCGGCATCGAGCAACACGTCGACCAGGTGGTCGTGCAGCAGATTGACCTCGTCGACGTAGAGCACGCCGTGATGCGCGGCCGCCAGCAGGCCGGGCCGGAACGCTTGTTCCCCGTCGCGCAGCACCCGCTCCAGATCCAGCGAGCCGACCACGCGGTCCTCGGTCGCGCCGACCGGCAGTTCCACCAGTCGCGCGGGGCGGGCGCCGGTCTCGTCGACGACCGGCGGCAGCAGCTGCGCCAGCGCGCGCACCACGGTCGACTTCGCGGTGCCCTTCTCGCCGCGCACCAGCACGCCGCCGATGCCGGGGTGCACCGCGCACAGAATCAACGCCAGTTGCAGCCGCTCCTGACCGACCACGGCGGAGAACGGAAAGCCCACCTCGAGGTCACTGCCCGGACGCGTACGTGATCCGGTCAACGAGTGAGGCGACGGCGCGGTTTCGGCATGGGACAACGACACGCCCCAACTCTATGCGCCGGGGGCCCGGTCCCCCGACGCTGCCCTGCGGATCGAGTCGCCCCTCGGATACACCACCGCCCCCGTCGCGGGTCTGCGACGAGGGCGGCAGCCGATCAACGGCTCGACGATCACCCCTTGCGCATCGGAATGTGCAGGATCCCGTCTTCGTCGAATTCGTCGCCATCGGGCTTGAACCCGTGCTTGGCGTACATGTCGACCAGGTAGGACTGCGCGTTCAACCGCACGGTGGCCGAGCCGACCTCGGCGAGCGCGGCCTGCAACAGGCGCGTGGTGTAGCCGTGCCCGCGGGCCGGCGCGACGGTGCAGAGCCGGCCGATGCGGAAGGACTTCACCCCGTCCTCGTGTTCCTCCAGCAGCCGCAGCGTGGCGATCACCTCGCCCTCGTCATCGAGCCAGAAGTGCCGGGTCTCCGGCAGCAGATCCAGGCCGTCCAGCTCCGGATACGCGCACTTCTGCTCGACGACAAAGACTTCGACGCGAAGTTTCAACAGCTGATAGAGGGTGGCGTTGTCGAGATCCAACGCCCATGACCGTTTGAGAGCAACCGTTGACATCATCGCCTGTTGCTATCACACCTAGCGGTTTGCCGCGACCCCCGCGTGCTCGGGCGTGTTATCTGTGCCACCCGTGAGGTTCAGCGTCTTGGAGGTCCAATCCCATACTTCGTGGAACAACGCCGGATTCTCGGACAGCTTCACGCCGAGTGAGGGAATCATCTCCTGCAGCTTCGGCGTCCACCCGGCGTACTCGGTCGGGAAGCAGCGCTGCATCACGTCGAGCATGGCGGTGACGCCCGTCGACGCGCCCGGGGAGGCGCCGAGCAGACCGGCGATGGAGCCGTCGGCGGCGGCGACCACGGCGGTGCCGAACTCGAGCACGCCGCCCGCACCCTTGCGCCGGATCACCTGGACGCGCTGGCCCGCGGTGATCAGCTCCCAGTCCCGGCCGTCGGCGCGCGGGATGAACTCCTTGAGCGTGTCCACCTTGCCTGCCTCGGACTTGAGCAGCTCACTGACCAGGTACTTGGTCAGGCCGAGCTCGGTGACGCCGACGCCGAGCAGGGAGAACAGATTGTTCGGCTTCACCGACTTGAACAGGTCGGTGAGCTTGCCCTCCTTGAGGAACTTCGGCGTCCAGCCCGCGTACGGGCCGAACAGCAGGCCGGGCACGCCCTTGATCACGCGAGTGTCCAAGTGCGGCACCGACATCGGCGGCGCGCCGACCGCGGCCTTGCCGTACACCTTGGCCTCGTGCTGGTGGATCAGCTCCGGATTGGTGCAGCGGAAGAACTGGCCGCTGACCGGGAAGCCGCCGAACCCGTCGATCTCCTTGATGCCGGACTTCTGCAGCAGCGGCAGCGCGCCGCCGCCCGCGCCGACGAAGACGAATTTGCTGATGAGCGTGCGGGTTTCGCGGGTACGCAGGTTGCGCACCTTGACCAGCCAGGAGCCGTCGGACTGCTTGGACAGGTCGCGCACCTCGTGGCCGAAGGCCAGGTCCGCGCCGCTCGCGCCGAGGTAGGCGAGCAGTTCCTTGGTGAGCGAACCGAAGTCGATGTCGGTGCCGCCGTCGGTCCAGTTCAGCGCGACCGGATCGGAGAAGTCACGGCCGCGGGCCATCAGCGGCAGGCGGCGGGCGAATTCGTCGGGGCTGTCGATGTACTCCATGCCCTCGAACAACGGATGCGGCGCCAGCGCCTCGTAGCGCTTGCGCAGGTACTCGACGTTGTCCGCACCGTGCACGAAACTCACGTGCGGGATCGGATTGATGAACCGGGACGGGTCACCGAGGATGTTGTGCTCCACGGCGTAGGACCAGAACTGGCGCGACACCTGGAACCGCTCGTTGATGTCGACGGCCTTGCTGATGTCCACCGAACCGTCGGCGTTCTGCGGGCTGTAGTTCAGCTCGCACAGCGCGGAGTGGCCGGTGCCCGCGTTGTTCCACGGGTCGCTGCTCTCCGCCGACGCGGCGTCGAGCCGCTCGAACAGGGAGATCGACCAATCGGGCTGCAGCTGGCGCAGCAGTGCACCGAGAGTGGCACTCATGATGCCGGCGCCGATGAGTACAACATCGGTCTTTTCAGTCATGGCAGCGTTCGGCACGGCTAGATCGACTTCCTTGTCCTTCTACGCGGGCCCACCGGGCGGGTGGACCTGCCTGGGCACGGTGCTTGCGAGTTATTGCCTCGGTCCGGGTTCCTAAACCATGGCGGGAGTTAGGTTACCCGCCGTTCACCTAGCCCCAATTGTGCACCTCACCACGTCGATCCCCCGCGCCGAACCCGCCGAATGTGACCTAGATTGTGTGTGTGACAAAGGAAACTTCACTCGCCGCTCCGATATCCGACACCCAGGGCGATGGCCAGTGGAAAGCCGATGTCCTCGGCGAGAAGTACCAGCAACGCACGCTGTCTTTCGGGGCAGATCCGGACGGCGAAGGCGAGGCCGTTGCCACCCTGGTGCGCTATCTGCCCGGCGGAAAAGTCGAGGCGGGCGCGGGCGCCGTGCTGTACGTGCACGGGTTCACCGACTACTTCTTCCAAGAACATCTCGCGGAGCATTTCGCGGCACAGGGCTACCAGTTCTACGCGCTCGATCTGCGTAAATGCGGACGGTCGCTACGCGACGGGCAGACGCCGCATTATGTGACCGATCTCGCACTGTATGACGACGAGCTGAACGAGGCATTGCGAATCGTGCGGGAAGAGACCGGCGCACCGGTCGTGCTGACCGCGCATTCCACCGGCGGGCTGATCCTGCCGCTGTGGCTGGACCGGCTCAACCGCGACCGCGGCACCGCCGCCTCGGGTGTGGCCGGCTTGGTCCTCAACAGTCCCTGGTTCGATCTGCAGGGCCCGTCCTACTACCGGACCGTCGGAACGCCGATCATCAAGGGGCTCGGCCGGTTTCGGAAGATGTTCCAACTGCCCAGCGCGAAGGTCAGCACCTACGGCGACAGCCTGCATCAGAGCGTGGCCGGTGAGTGGGACTACAACCTGGACTGGAAACCGTTGCACGGCTTCCCGGTTCGGTTCGGCTGGCTGCGCGCGATCCGCAACGGGCACGCGAAACTGCACGGCGGGCTCGACATCGGGGTGCCGTCGCTGATCCTGCGTTCCCGGATGACGAAGTTCGCCCGCCGCTACGGTCCCGCCGTCGACGTGGCCGACGCGGTGCTGGACGTCAAGCAGATCCAGCGCTGGTCCGGCTGCCTCGGCGACCGCACCAACATCGTGCCGATCGACGGCGCGAAGCACGACGTGTTCCTGTCCTCGGCCGAGCCGCTCGCGCACGCGTTCGCCGAACTCGACAATTGGCTGAAGTGGCTCGCCGGTTACCGAGCCGCGTCCGGCTCACCAGGTGCTGGTGCGTAGCACGATCTCCGTGGCCAGCTCCTGGTCGGCCTCGGTCGCCACATTGGTGACGTCGACGTCGACCACGCGGAACTCGCCGTAGACGAAGCGGCCGGAGGCGTCGGCCACCGAGCGCGGCAGGTTCTTGGTCACCAGCACCGTGGTCGGCAATTCGACGGGACGGACCGTGGCGTCGGCGACGGTCCCGTCCGGCCCCGGAGCCGCCGGATGGCCGTGATCGGCCACCACGAGGCTGATGAAGCGCCCGAATCCGGCCGCGCAGGCTCGCCACGCCAGTTCCGCGCCGGTGCCGCGCGCGGCCACGTTGGCCCAGGGCACGCCGATCTGATCCAGGATCGCGGTGACGCCCGCGGCGTCGAGCCCCTCGATCGACTCCAGCACCACCGTGCGCAGATCCGAATTGTGCAATCGAGCACATACCTGGTCGTAGACGTCCGCCGGGTCGTTCGCGTCGGGCAGCAACAGCACGCTGTGCCGGGATTCCGGGCCGTCTACCCGCACGGTCCACGCCCGATCGCCCACCGTGATCTGCCGAGATTTCATGCCGAATGACGCTACACGGGTCTGCTGAACGAGGCCCGGTCTTCGTCAGGCCAACAGCCGCATACCGGCTCGTTCACCGGCGTTGTGGTCGAAGGTGACGGTGAGGTCGCAGCCGGCCTCCTGACCGAGCTGCTGGATGAGCGCGTCGGCGAAGTCCGCGCCGTCGGCGGCCCGGCGCAGCGCCTGGCGCACGGTGTCGGCGCGTTCGACCACGATCTCGGTGGAGTCGAGCAGGCCGAGCAGCACGTCGGTGACCGCCTCGGGGTCCTGCTTGTAGCCGCGGCGCAGCACCCAGTGGATCTCCGCGAGCACGATCATCGTCACGTAGCCGGGACGGCTTTCGCTGAGACCATCGATCACCTGGTTGGCGCGCGCGGACTGCTCCGGATCGTCCTGGGTGAGGTAGCGGATCAGTACATTGGCGTCCAGACCGATCATTTCTGCTTGCCTTCCACGACGTTTCCGGTGATCGCCTCGTTCATCTGCGCGAGGCCGATCGGCGAGCCGGACCAGCCGACTATCCCCTTGAGCGACTTGATGGTTCGGGTCTCGGGCACCAGTTCGTAGGTGCCGTTGACGGTGGGCACGAAGGCGACCCGGACCCCGGCGCGCAGCCCCATGGCGACCCGGACATCGATCGGGATGGTGATCTGGCCCTTGCTCGTCACGGTCGCGGACACCACGTTTCCCGCCCTGCTGTTGGACTTCTTGTCTGCCACTTCAGTCACCGACCCGTGCTACTCCCACGCCCATCGCCCCGCGCGCCTTACCCGGAGCCGAATTCCTTACTGAAAGGTAAGGGGCGAGGTACGCCGCGTCAACAGTTCAGCCGCGCGAGGTTGCCGAACTGGGGAGCGCCTGGGTCGCCAGGATGGGCAGCTCGAGCGGCGCGCCGTCGGTGAGCAGGCGTTCCAGCCGGTCCAGATCGAGGTGCTGCTCGACGAGGTCGGCGAGCAGATCGAGCTGAGTCGCGCGCACGGTGGCGACGGAAGTGTCTTCGGCGGCAACGAAACCCGTGCGGCCGGCCGCGACGGCCACCGAACGCAGCCAGGTTCGGCGGAATTCGTCGGATTCGAGCAGGCCGTGCAGGTGAGTGCCCCAGAGGGCTTGACGCACACTGCCTTCCGGTTCGCCGTCGAGGTCGAGCCACGGACGGTCTCCGTTGCCGGTCACCCGGCCGTGGTGGATCTCGTAGCCGTGCACCGGGATTCCCGTGGTGTCATGACCAGTGCTGCGGCGCAACACCTTCGGGTCGGCGAACTCGATCTCCAGGTCGAGCAGGCCGAGTCCGTCCACCGGGCCCGCGCCCGATTCGATCGGGTCGACGATTCGGGTGCCCAGCATCTGATAGCCACCGCAGATGCCGAGGATCGGGCGGCCTGCCGCGGCCCGTACGCGCAGTGCGTCGGCGATTCCGGTGCGGCGCAACCACTCCAGGTCCGACACCGTCGCCTTGCTGCCGGGCAGCACGACCAGGTCGGCCTCGGTCAGGCGGGACGGTTCGCTCGCCCAGCGCACCGCGACGCCGGGCTCACAGGCCAGCGCCTCGATGTCGGTGGAGTTGGAGATGCGGGGCAGCCGGACGGCGGCGACGGTGAGCCATTCGGTGCCGACCGGCGGCCGCGGGCGGCCGACCGGCGTGTCGGCGAGGGTGCTCAGCGAGTCCTCGGCGTCGATCCAGAGATCGTCGCGGTACGGGAGCACGCCGAGGGTGGGCCTGCCGGTCAGTTCGGTCAGCCGGTCCAGGCCGGGACGGAGCAGTTCGACGTCGCCGCGGAACTTGTTGATCACGAATCCGGAAATCAGTCGCTGGTCCTCAGGTTCCAGGATGGCGACGGTGCCGAACAGGTGCGCCAGCACGCCGCCGCGATCGATGTCACCGACCAGCAGCACCGGAAGCCGGGCGGGCCGCGCGAGGCCCATGTTCGCCAGATCCGTTGCGCGCAGATTGATTTCGGCGGGTGATCCGGCGCCCTCGCAGATCACCACGTCGAATTCGGCGCGCAGCGAGGCGAGTTCGTCGGCGACCACCTCGCGCAGCCGCTGCCGGTGCTGGAAGTAGTCCCGCGCGCCGACCGTGCCGATCGCCTTGCCGCGCACCACCAGCTGCGAGCGCCGATCGCTGCCCGGCTTCAGCAACACCGGGTTGAACCGCACGCTCGGCTCCAGCCCGCAGGCCTGCGCCTGCAACGCCTGCGCGCGGCCGATCTCCCCACCGTCCAGGGTGACCACGGAGTTGTTCGACATGTTCTGCGCCTTGAACGGCGCCACCCGCACCCCGCGCCGGGCCAGCATCCGGCAGATGCCCGCCACCACAACGCTTTTGCCCGCGTCCGACGTGGTTCCCGCGACGAGCAGCGCGCCCTTCACCGCGCGGTTCGGTTCACGGGAGGGTGAGGATTTCCGCGCCGGTGTCGGTGACCACCAGGGTGTGCTCGAACTGCGCGGTCCACTTGCGGTCCTTGGTGACCACGGTCCAGCCGTCGTCCCAGATCTCGTAGTCGATGCCGCCGAGGTTGATCATCGGCTCGATGGTGAAGGTCATGCCCGGCTCGATGATCGACTCGATGGCCGGCTGGTCGTAATGCAGGATCACCAGGCCGCTGTGGAACGTCGGACCGACCCCGTGCCCGGTGAAGTCGCGGACCACGCCGTAGCCGAACCGGTTCGCATAGGACTCGATGACCCGCCCGATGACGTTCAGCGCCCGGCCCGGCCGGACCGCCTTGATCGCGCGCAGCGTGGCCTCTTCGGTCCGTTCGACCAGCAGCCGGACCTCCTCGTCGACGTCGCCGGCCAGGTACGTCTTGTTCGTGTCGCCGTGCACCCCGTGGATGTAGGCGGTGACGTCGATATTGACGATGTCACCGTCCTCGATCACCGTCGAGTCCGGAATGCCGTGGCAGATGACCTCGTTCAGCGAGGTGCAGCAGGACTTCGGAAAACCCTTGTAGCCCAGCGTCGACGGGTACGCGCCGTGGTCGCACATGTACTCGTGCGCGATCCGGTCCAGCTCGTCGGTGGTCACGCCCGGCGCGACCGCCTTGCCCGCCTCTTCCAGCGCCTGCGCCGCGATCTTGCTCGCGATCCGCATCTTGTCGATCGTCTCCGCCGTCTGCACCCAGGGCTCGCGACCCTCGTTGACGGTCTTCTTCCACGCGTACTCCGGGCGCTCGATCGTGCGCGGAACCTCGCGGGTGGGTGACTGGGTGCCGGGTACGAGCGGCTTGCGAGTGCGGACAGACATAACGAACAGCCTAATCGGCCCCGATCCCCTGCGCTCGAGCGCCGGACCGGTAAGGCCGACAGACCGCGCGCCGACGTGGCTCGGACGACCCAGCGGCGTGTCGTTCCGGTGTTGCGGCGCCGGTGCTCTTGGTTCGGCTGCGTCGCGCCGGTCGGCGGTCTTAGGCTGGATGACGTCGGTCCTAGAACTGAGGTGGGGTATGGATCCGGTTTCGCTCGGGATTGCGGCCGCGGCACTGCTGGCTTCGAAGTTCGGCGAAGAGCTGGCCAAGGATGCCGGCGCAAGCACGTCACGAGCGATCGGACGGCTGCGCGAACTGGTGGCCGCCCGGTTCCGCGACGAGCCCGAAACCCTTACCGCGCTGACGACTTCGGCCGATACGCCGCAGGCGCGAGCGATGGTCGCCGACCGGGTCGCCGCGGTGGCCGGACGTGATCCCGGCTTCGCCGATGACGTACAGCGCCTGGTGAGCGCGGCGCGGCGGGATCGGACGGCGGAGGTGTTCGTGGCGCAGGCGTTCGACGACGCCAGGCAGGTCAACATTCACGGCGACAACACCGGCACCATCAATCTCGGGTAGGGATCCGTGCCCGAGTTCGACGCTCGCGAGCAGGCTCGGCAGATCAACGTGGCCGGCGACAACTCCGGCACGATCGACGCCTCCGTGCACGAGGCGCCGCTGCCGCCGCGTCCGGTGGTGACCACCGCCCTGCGTCGCGATGTCGGGGTGTTCATCGATCGAGAGCTCGAACTGCAACGCATCCTGGACGCGGCGGGACCGGGGGCGATATCGGTGCACACCGTCGACGGCATGCCTGGGGTGGGTAAGACGGCGCTGGTCACCCGGGCCGCCCACGTCCTGGCGCCGCAGTTTCCGGATGGCCGTTACTTCATCGATCTGCACACCCACACGCCCGGGCACAGCCCCGCCGACCCCGCGGACGTGCTGGGCAGGTTGCTGATCGGCCTGGGGATCGAGCCACGCAATATTCCGGACGGCCTCGATGGTCGCCGCGATCAGTGGCGTGATCGGCTCGCCGGTAAACGCGTGTTGCTGGTGCTGGACGACGCCCGCGATCATGCCCAGATCGAGCCGCTGCTGCCCGCCGGTCCGGGCTGTCTGACGTTGGTGACGAGCCGTCGGCGCCTGATCGCGCTCGACGCGGCGAAGCCATTGGCGTTGGAGGTGCTCGACCCCGAGCTCGCCGTCGAGCTGTTCTGCGTGCTCGCGCACCGTCCCGCCATGACCGACAACGATCGTCAAGCGGTCGCCAGGATCACCCGGGCGTGCGGCTGTTTGCCCTTGGCGATCGCGTTGCTGGCCGGACGGCTCGCCCACCACCCCGCCTGGACCATCCCGGACCTGGCCGCCGGGTTCGCGGCGACCAGCGATCGGCTCACCGAGCTCGACGCCGGCGACCGCGCGGTGTACGCGGCCTTCACGATGTCCTATCAGCACCTGCCACCCGGGCGGCAGCGGTTGTTCCGGTACCTCGGCCTGCATCCGGGCATCGATATCGACAGCGCCGCCGCCGCAGCGCTCGCCGGTCTCCCGGTAGTTGTGGTGCGGCGCGAACTCGATGCGCTCTACGTGGACCATCTCATCGACGAGACCCTGCCCGGTCGGTACCGGCTGCACGATCTGCTGCGCGAGTACGCCCGGACGCTCGCCACCGAAGACCCACTCGACGACCGGGCGCTGGATCGTCTGCTGGACTACTACCAGCACACCGCCGTCCACGCGGACCGGCGGGTGGCCCATGTCACGCGCCCCACCGGGTCGATCACCGCGGCGGTCACTCCGGACGGGGCGATCCGGGATTTCGATGACGAGGCGCAGGCGTTGGCCTGGCTGCGCGGCGAGCGGGTCAATCTGCTGAACTGTATCGATTACGCGGTCGCCCATCAGCTTTCGCGGGTCGCCGACCTGACCGGGGTGCTCGCGGCACTGCTGGAACACGACGGACCGTGGCCGCAGGCCAGGCGACTACACCGGCAGGCGCAATGCGCGGCCGACCGGATCGGCGACCGGGTCGGTGCGGCGAACGCGCTGACCGACCTGGCCCGCGTGCACTCGCTGACCGAGGACCACGCCGTGGCGATCGACCTGTACGAGCAGGCGCTGGCCCGCTATCGCGATCTCGGCAACCGCCTCGGCGAGGCCAACGTCCTCACCTATCTTGGCGCGCTACGGCAATGGGCCGGGGACGACGCAGGCGCCGGCGAACTGCGCCAGGCACTGACCATCTGCCGCGCGATCGGTGATCGACTCGGCGCGGCCAACGCCCTGGTCTACCTCGGTGCCTTACGGCAGTGGATCGGCGGCGACAGCGGAGTCGTGGAACTGCGGCAGGCCCTGGCGCTCTATCGCGACGTCGGCTATCGCTTCGGCGAAGCGACCACGCTGATGAATCTCGGCTTCAGCCACCAGCGTGCCGGAGACCACCCGGAGGCGGCCGACCTGTGCCGACAGGCGCTGACGATCTATCGCGACCTCGGCAACCGTTTCGGCGAGGGCACTGCGTTGACCAATCTCGGCATCGTGCACCACCGCACGGGCGACTACGCCGAGGCCATCGCCGTGCTCCAGCAGGCGCAGGTCATCCTGCACGAGATCGGCAATCGCGTCGGCGAGGCCAACGCGCTCGGCAATCTCGGCATCGCACACCGGTTGACCGGGGATTACGCGCAGGCCTCCACTCTGTTCCAGCGGGCGGTCACGATCCTGCGCGAGCTGGGTGGCGGCTTCTGGGAAGCCATCGCGTACAACGAGATCGGGCAGTTGTTGCTCGATACCCGCGAGCTGGGCAAGGGGGTCGAGGTGTTCACCGACGCACTGGAATTCGCCCGCAGCACCCGCAACGCGTTCGAACAGGCCCGCGCGCTGGAGGGGCTCGCCCGGTGCCGGACCGGCCTCGGCGAGAGCAGCGCCGCGCTGGCCCCCTTACGCGAAGCGGTCGAGATCTACCGGCGACTCGGGGTTCCCGAGGCGGGACCGGCGGCCGCGTACCTCGCCACGCTGGAGCGGGACCTGCCGGCCTCGTGACCCGATGCCGGTCGGCTCCCCGACCCGCGCGGAATACCTGCGGACCGTGGTCCGTTTAAGCTACTGGTTGACATAGACACTACTGAAGGAAGAGGCTCGACCGTGGAATTGGGACTCACGACGTTCGCCGAGCTGTATCCGGCCGGGGACCGGCCCGCGCCGACCGCGGCCGAGCGGTTGCGCGAGGTGGTCGAGGAGGCGGTGGCCACCGAGCAGGCCGGACTTGCCGTCTATGGCGTCGGGGAACATCATCGCAAGGATTTCGCCGCCTCCTCGCCGGCCGTTGTGCTGGCCGCGATCGCGGCGCGGACCGAGAAGATCCAGCTGACCAGTGCGGTCACCGTGCTCAGCTCGGATGATCCGGTACGGGTGTACCAGGATTTCTCGACGTTGGACGGACTGTCCAACGGCCGCGCGGAGCTGATGGCCGGCCGCGGGTCGTTCACGGAGAGCTTCCCGTTGTTCGGGTACGACCTGTCCGACTACGACGAGCTCTTCGAAGAGAAGCTGGCGCTGCTGCTGCACCTGCGCGAGGACGAGCCGGTCACCTGGAACGGCAAGTTCCGGGCGCCGCTGCACAACGCCACCGTCTACCCGCGCACCGACAACCGCCCGCTGCCGGTGTGGATCGCGGTCGGCGGCTCCCCCGAATCCGTCGTGCGCGCCGGACTTCTCGGCCTCCCGCTGGCCATCGCGATCATCGGCGGACAGCCCGCCCGGTTCAAGCCGCTGGTCGACCTGTACCACCGCGCGCTCGCCGAGGGCGGCCACGAGAAGCAGCCGGTGGCGGTGCACGCGCACGGCTACATCGCCGATACCGAGGAAGCGGCCATCGCCGACTTCTACGAGCCCTACGCCCGCGCCATGAGCGTCATCGGCCGGGAACGCGGCTGGGGCCCGATGACCCGCGCCCAATTCGACGGACTCCGTTCGAAGGAAGGTTCACTGTTCGTCGGCAACCCCGACTACGTCGCGGAGAAGATCGCCGACATCCGCGACACCCTGGGCCTGGACCGGTTCATGCTGCACACCAGCGTCGGCACGCTGCCGCACGACAAGGTCCTGCACAACATCGAATTGCTCGGCGCGAAGGTCGCCCCGCAGGTCGGTTGAGCCGGAACCCGGTGCGGGTCAACGGTTTCGCAGCCAGGCGTGGAACTGCGCGCTGTCGAATGCCGTGCCCGCCAACGCCGGGGCCGTGCCCGAGGAAATCACGGTGACCCTGGTTCGCGTCCACGCGAACCAGGTGTGGGTCGGATAGTCGAGCAGCAGTCGCGCGTCGGCGGCCCGGGGTTGACTCGTCTCGTCCGATCCCGTGGCCATGGCTCGGGGTAGATACGGCGAGGCCGGTTCCAATTGCACCGTATCGGCGGTCTCGCGTCCGGCGATCCGCACCGGCACCGCGATGTAGGACTCGATTCCGGCGTGCTCGAGCGTCGGATCGGCGGCCGACCTCGGATCGGTCGCGTACACCGTGACCGGTGCGCCGTCTCGCCGAAGCGCCACGGCCCCAACATCATTCGACGCACCCGACGATCGAGCGAACGATGCCACGAGGCGCTGCGCGGCCGGAGTGTCGATCGCGCGGTCGATGACGCCGTCGTCCGGCTCGCGCTCCCACGCCGGCGCGGGCGCGCCGCGATCCGCGCACCCGGCCAGGGCCAGACCGGCGGCCAGCAATCCGGCCGCGACCCGCAGTGCAGGCCCGGTCATCGGGGCGCGATGCCGTAATCCTCGCCGAACCACGTCCAGTCCGAGTTCCGGGTGTAGGAGTCGATCGACTGAGTGACGGTGCGCCGCGAGGACGGCCAGGGATCCCCGTAGGTGATGGTGCCCGCGTCCACGTCGAAGCCGTAGATCACCTGTGCGTGCCCGCCACCGGCGGCCCACGCGATGCCGGTGAGGATCGGCCGATCGGCCGAGATCTCCTCGACGACCTTGGTCATCGACAAGGGTGCGCCGACGGCCGCGGTGAAGCCGATCCCCCGGAACGCCGAGGCGATCTGCTCGAGCGACGCTTCCTCGTTGGGGCAGGCACCCGCGGCGCTGACGCCGTGTACCAGCGCGCAGTACTGGTTCTGACTGATGGGCCGGTGCAGATAGGTGGCTATCGATGAGCCGTCGGCCGCCCAGCACCATTGATCCGCGGTCTGGGCCTGCTGGAGATACGGCAAGGTCTGCGCGCCGAAGACCGCGACGCGCGGCTCCGGCACCCGCGGCAGATTCGGCGTCACCGTCAACCCGTGCGAATGCCCGGCCGCGGGCCCATCGACCGGACCCGGGTCGGCGACGGCGGAGCCGTGCAGCGCCAAGGCGAGGAACATCGCGACCGGGCCGCCGCACAGCTTCCATTTACGCGTCATGCCGCATCCTTCCGAGCGGAAATACGATGGCACGCTACATATCCGCGCACTCGGTCGCAATATGTTCGCGCGGATGCACCGGAAGAATGGGCGACTTGGGCGAATTTACTTGCGGGACACCGCCGTTAACCATGACTTAAATGAATCATGGTGACTTTTATATTGTCGTCGCCCGAATGCCGTGGAACACTCCCTGTTCAGTTCACCGATCATTCCATCCGGAAATGATGGATCATGGGGGCTCAGCAGGAGGAACCTTGCACTATTCGCGCTTGTCCACCGCTTTCGTAACCGCCCTGGGAATCGGCCTCGCGGTGTCCGCCACCGCGCATGCCGCCCCGGACGAACCCGCTCCGCAGATCAAGCACCACGCGTTCGGCCTCGACCGCGCGGCCGCGAAGGACAGCCTCGGCCGGGATACCACCGTCGGCACCACGCTGCCGGTGCAGTTGGGCGCCGTCGGCGCACCACCGGCCGCATATTCGTTGCGCCAGTACGCATTACCCGCAGGCGATCAGGGTCCGGTCGGCTCCTGCGTCACCTGGGCGACCGGATACACCGGGTACGGGGTGCTGATGAACGAGCAGCAGATCGCCGGCGATCCGATGGCGCCCATGTTCATCTACGCGCAGATCGCCCAGGGCAACGACCAGGGCACCTACGCCGGAGTGGCCCTGCCGCTGGAACAGCAACAGGGCATCGACACCAAAGCCGACTACTGGCAGGGCGATTTCGACTACACCACCCAGCCCGACGCGAAGGAACGCGCCAACGCCATCCATTACAAACTATCCGGCGCACAGGATCTCACCAAGGGCGATATCGTCACCAACATCAAGAAGGCGATAGCCGCCGGCCTGCCCGTCCCCTTCGGCTTCGACGCCAGGGAAAGCTTCGAAAACTTGGACAGCACCAACGACAACTACAACCCGTCGCCCCGTGAGAAAATCCTCGGCGGCCACGAGGTGACCATCGTCGGGTACGACGCGAAAGGCGTGACGGTCGAGAATTCCTGGGGCCCGAACTGGGGCAAGAACGGTTTCTTCACCGCCCCCTGGTCCTTCATCACCGGCGCCGACGTGAACGAAATCCACTCGATGGGCCGACTACTGCCCGCCTGAGCTATTTGGTGAGGTGGGCCTCGAAGGCGATCCGGTCGCCGCGGTAGAGGCCGCGGACGCGTTCGATCGGGTCGCCGTCGGCATCGAGGCTGCGGCGGTGCAGGAGCAGAAGCGGTAGGGCCGTGGTGCATTCGAGGAGGGCGGCCTCGCGCGGGGAGGCGAGGACGGTCTCGATGCGCTCGGTGGCCCGGCCGAAGCTGACACCGGAATCGCGGACCGCGGCATACAGCGAGGTGGTGGGATCGTAGTCGGCGCGCAGGCCGGCGAAGCGGTGCAGCGGTAGGTAGGTGCTTTCCAGGCCGATGCGCTCGCCGTCGGCGAGCAGGACCCGTTCGAGGTGCATGACCGAAGTGCCCACGGGGACAGCCAGATCGCGGGCGGTGTCGGCGTCGGCCGGGACGTCGTCCCAGCTGACCAGCAGGCGTCCGGGAACGCGACCGTAGCTGATGGCGCCTTCGGTATAGGAGCGAAGCGACAGCGGCTGAACCATTTTCGGGCGCGAGACCACGGTGCCACGCCCCTGCCGGCGAATCCGGCCCTCCACCAACAGGTCTCGCAGCGCCTGACGGACGGTCTCGCGCGCCACCTCGAAGCGGACCGCCAGATCTCGCTCCGACGGCACCGGATCGCCCTCGGCCAGGTCGTCGAGGATCCTCTCCAACTCGGTGCGCACGCGATAGGACTTCGGCAGCCGGTCGGGCAGCGCCAATTCGGCTCGCCCGCCGGGCATCTCGTCGGGCGCCACCGCGGCGCCGACCCCGTCCACCTCCGTTGCTTCCATGTGGCACAGCATACCCACAATTGGTCTATACCAATTGTTAACCTGGCGTTCGCAAGGGAAACACCCGTTGGTCTAGACCAATGTGCACCATGACTCCCATGCGATTGGTCATCATCGGAGGTGGGATCCTCGGCACCGCCCACGCCCTGGCCGCGATCCGCCGCGGTCACGAGGTCGTGCAGTTGGAGCGGGAGACCGAGGCCCGCGGCGCCACGGTACGCAACTTCGGCCTGGTGTGGGTGTCCGGGCGCTCGGCCGCCGAACTGGAGTTGACGCTGCGCTCGCGGCAGCTGTGGGAGGAGATCGGCGGCCGGGTCCCCGGCGTCGGGTTCCGCCCGGCCGGGTCGATCACGCTGGTCCGCACCCCCGTCGAGCTGGCCGTCGCCGAGGCGGCCGCGGCCGGACCGTCCGCCGAGGCGCGCGGGTTCGAGTTGCTCGACCCGGAACAGGTGCGCGCGCTCAACCCCGCGCTGCGCGGGAAATTCTTTGCCGGACTGCACTGTTCGACGGACGCCGCGGTCGAGTCGCGGCAGGCGCTGCCCGCGTTGCGCGCCTACCTGGCGGCCACCGGCCGCTACACCTTCCACGCCGGCACCGAGGCCCGATCGGTCACCGACACCGCCGCGAGCGCGACCGTGCTCGACGACCAGGGCCGCCGTTTCGACGCCGACCTGGTGCTGGCCTGCCCCGGCGCGGCGCACGGCGGCCTGACCCGCGAGCTGGCCGACCACCTCCCGGTGCGCCGGGTCCGGTTGCAGATGATGCAGACCGCCCCGCTCGGCGAGCCGCTCACCACCGCCATCGCCGACGGCGACAGCTTCCGCTACTACCCCGGATTCGCCGGCGAGCAGGTGGACACGCTCAATCGCGAACAGTCCCAATCGGCTACCGCCGCCGAACACAAGATGCAGCTGCTCTGCGTGCAGCGCCTGCACGGCGGGCTCACCATCGGCGACACCCACGAATACGACGAGCCGTTCGCGTTCGACGTGGACGAGGCCCCCTACGAACACCTCACCGCGGTGACCGAGGAACTGCTCGGACGCAAACTGCCGCAGGTGGTCCGGCGCTGGGCCGGCGTCTACAGCCAGAGCCTGGACCCGGCCGCGATCGTCACCCGCGCGCAGGCGGGCGCGCACACCTGGGTGATCACCGGGCCCGGCGGCCGTGGCATGACCCTCGGCCCCGCGCTCGGCGAGGAAACCGCCGACCTGCTGAACCTCTAAGGAATCACGTTGACGAACAACACCATTCAACTCGCCGTGCTCGACATGGCGGGCACCACCGTGGCCGACGGCGGTCTGGTGCTGCGCGCGTTCGACGCCGCCGCGACCGCGGCAGGCATCGAAGCCGAGGGGCCGCGACGCGAACAGGCCCGCCAGTACGTCCTCGACACGATGGGTCAGTCCAAGATCGCCGTCTTCCGCGCGCTGCTCGATGACGAAGACCGCGCCCAGGCGGCCAACGCGGCGTTCGAACGTGCCTACGAAGCGCTGATCGACGAGGTGGAGATCACCCCGATTCCCGGTGCGGCCGAGGCCATCGGCACGCTGCGCGGCGCGGGCGTCCAGGTCGCGCTCACCACCGGATTCAGCCGGAGCACGCAGGATCGCCTGCTGAACGCGCTGGACTGGCGGGACATCGCCGACCTCACCCTGGCCCCGTCCGACGCAGGCCGCGGCCGCCCCTTCCCCGACCTGGTCCTCACCGCGCTGCTGCGCCTGCACGCCGACGCCGTGGATCGCGTTGCGGTGCTCGGCGATACGACCAGCGACGTGGCCACCGGACTGGCCGCGGGCGCCCGGATCGTCGCGGGCACGCTCACCGGCGCGCACGACGAGGCGCAGCTGCGTGCGGCGGGCGCCACCCACGTCGTGCCGTCGGTGGTCGAGTTCGCCGAATTGGTTCTGGCCGAGCACCTCTGACCCCGTCGACCGGCCGCCACGGCGCCGACGGTCCCTCCGCCCCTTCGACTCCGACACTCCTCACGAACCGAAAGTTGTAGTCATCGTGCGTACTTCGTACAAGCCGGTCCTGCTGGCACGCACCCTCGCCCGCACCACCCTGCTCGTCGCCACCGCGACCGCCGTCGCGGCCACCGCGGCCTGCGGCGGCACCGGAACCGAGAGCGCAGGCGGCAAGACCGTCACGGTCTACTCCGCCGACGGCGTCGGCCCGTGGTATCAGACCCAGTTCGCCGCGTTCCAGCAGCAGACCGGGATCGCGGTCAATCTGGTCGAGGCGGGTTCCGGCGAGGTCGTCAACCGGGTCGACAAGGAGCAGGCCAACCCGCAGGCCGACCTGGTCGTCACGCTGCCGCCGTTCATCCAGAAGGCGAAAGCCAGTGGGCTGCTCCAGGACAGCGGCGTCGACACCAGCGCCGTCCCGGCCGCCGACAAGGACCCCGAGGGCAAGTTCGTCACCCTGGCCAACAACTACCTCTGCTTCATCGCCAACCCGTCGGTCGACGGGTCCACGCTCAGGTGGGACGATCTGTTGAAGCCGGAATTCAAAGGCAAGCTGCAGTATTCGACGCCAGGCCAGGCCGGCGACGGCACCGCCGTGCTGATCCTGCTGCAGAAGCTGCTCGGCAAGCAGGGCGCGCTGGACTACCTGAACAAGTTGCAGGCCAACAACGTCGGACCGTCTTCCTCCACCGGGAAGTTGCAGGCCAAGGTCGACAAGGGCGAGCTGACCGTCGCCAACGGCGACGTGCAGATGAACCTGACCACCATCAAGGACAAGGGCTCGAAGTTCACCGTCTTCTTCCCGGCCGCCGCCGACGGCAAGAGGTCGACGGTCGCGGTCCCCTACGTGATGGGCCTGGCCAAGGGCGCGCCGCACAAGTCCGACGCGACCAAGCTGATGACCTTCCTGCTCTCGGCCGAGGCGCAGAAGACCCTGAGCCCGGACGCTTTCGCGGTGCCCGCCCGCGCGGACCTGCGCGACGCCCCGGCCACCGGATCGGGCCCGTCCCCGAGTGCGGCGCTGAAGGGCGTGGAGTTGCTGCCGGTCGATTGGAACAAGGTGCTCACCGACCTGGACGGCGATCTGGCCGCCTACCAGAAGGCCACCGGTAGCTGAACCGCGTTCCCGCACAGAGGAGTCGACATGTCCACCGGTGACGCGCCCACGAAGTCATCCACCACTGCCCCGCCCCGAACCCCCGCCACCGAACCGGCGATCGTGTTCGACCGGGTCGGCGTCAGCTACCGCAGCGGCCGCAAAACCACTGTCGCGCTGGCCGATTTCACGCTGCGCGTCGCCGCGGGCGAGACCGTCGCCCTGCTCGGGCCGAGCGGCTCCGGCAAGTCGACCGCGCTCAAGGCTCTGGCCGGGTTCGTCCGGCCGACCTCGGGCGCGGTCCGGCTGGCCGGACGCGACGTCACCGACCTGTCCCCCGCCAAACGCGGCATCGGCGTGGTCGTGCAGTCCTACGCGCTCTTCCCGCACATGAGTGTGCACGGCAACGTCGCCTTCGGGCTCAAGTCACATCGGGTGCCGCGCAACGAGATCGGCGCCCGCGTGACCGAGGCACTGGCCATGGTCGGCATGGGCGCGTACGCCAAGCGGCTGCCGCGCGAGCTGTCCGGCGGCCAGCAGCAGCGGGTGGCGATCGCCCGAGCGCTGGCCATCCGGCCCAAGGTGCTGCTGCTCGACGAACCGCTCGCCGCGCTGGACGCGCAACTGCGCCAGTCCATGCTCGGCGAGTTGCAGGAGTTGCGAAAGGCGTTGCCGGACACGGCGATGCTGTACGTGACGCACGATCAGTCCGAGGCGCTCGCGCTGGCCGACCGGATCGCGGTCATGTGTGACGCGCGCCTGGTCGATATCGACACCGCGGCGAACCTGTGGCGGCGACCGCCCAGCGACTTCACCGCCGCCTTCCTGGGCGGGGCGAACCTGCTGCCCTGCACGGTGAACCGCCTGTCCGGCGGGTCGGCACTCGTCACCGTCGGCACCCAGACGCTGCGCGCCGTAGCACCCACACCCGGAGTCGGTCAGGCAAATTGGATTCTCGACGCCCCCGCCCTGCTGTGCGTGCGTCCGCACACCGTCCGGATCGGCGCCACCTCCGAGCGAGACGCGTTGCGCGGCACCGTGCTCTCCGCCGTCTGGCGCGGCGCGTCCACCCGCTTGACCCTGTCCGTCGACGGATTGACCGACGAGGTCACCGCCGACGTCCCCGGCCAGACCGAGACCACCCCCGGCACCATCGTCGGCGTCCACTTCCCGGACCCGGCCGGCGTCCTGATCCCCCGCGCGGTCGGCCGCACCACCCCCACCGAGGTCCCGCAATGACGCTACGTGCGCCGATCGCGGTGGCCGAGCCGTCGAGCCGGTCTGGGCGGCGGCGTAACTGGAGGCCGGTGGGGTGGAGCCTGCCGCCGATGCTGGTGGTCTTGTTCATCGCCGGGTATCCGATCATCCGGGTGCTCGCCGAGTCCACGGTGACCCCGACCGGCCGCGGCACCTCGGTCTGGGCGCAGGTGCTCGGTTCCGAGTCATTCCGGGATGCGTTGTGGCGCACCGTGTTCATCGCGGTCAGTTCGGTCGCCGGTTGCCTGGTGCTCGGCACCTTCCTGGCGATCGTGCTGGCGTTCGTGCCGTTTCCCGGATCGCAGGTGGTCGGACGGCTCATCGATACTGTCCTGACGCTGCCGTCGTTCCTGATCACGCTGGCCTTCACGTTCCTCTACGGAACGGCCGGTGCGGTGAACGCGCTGATCTCCCGCCTCACCGGGAACAGCGAACCGGTACTGAACTTCCTGAGCACCCCGCTGGGCGTAATCCTCGCCGAGATCACCTTTTTCACGCCGTTCGTCGTGCGCCCGCTGCTCGCCGCGTTCGCCCAGCTCCCGCGCGAACAGCTCGACGTGGCGGCCAGCCTCGGCGCCTCGCCGTGGCGGGTGCTCCGCCAGGTGGTGCTCCCGGAGGCGTGGCCCGCCCTCGCGGCCGGCGGCAGCCTGGTATTGCTGTTGACGCTCAACGAGTTCGGCATCGTTCTGTTCACCGGGGCCAAGGGCGTGATCACGCTGCCCGCGCTGATCTACACCCGCGGCATCGTCACCTTCGACCTGCCCGGCGCCGCGGTGCTCGCCTCGGTGCAGGTGCTGCTCTCGCTCACGCTGTACATCGGGTACCGGCTGATCTTCGCCCGGTTCACGGCCAGGAAGGACAACTGACGCGATGCTGATGTGGACCAAGCGCGGCCGGGGCCTGGTGCTCGCCGCCTTCGCGCTCGTCGTGTTCGTGGTGTTCGTCGCGCCGATCGCCACCGTCGTCGCGGCCGCGTTCGCCGGGCGCTGGACCGGCCCGCTGCCCTCCGACCTGGGCTTCGCCAACTTCGACCGCGCGTTGTCCGGCGAGCAGGCGGCCAGCCTGTCGGTGAGCCTGCAGACCGCGTTGCTGGCCGGCGCCGGCTCGCTGATCCTCGGCACCTGGGCGGCACTGGCCGCCCGCGCGGCGCCGGGCTGGTGGCGACGCTGCACCGACGCGGTGTTCCACCTGCCGGTGGCGGTCCCCTCGGTGGCCATCGGCCTCGGCGTGCTGATCGCGTTCAACGAGCGGCCGGTGCTGCTCGGCGGCACCAAATGGATTGTCATCCTTGCGCATTCAGTGCTCGTGCTGGCCTACGCGTTCAGCGCGGTGGCCGCCGCGCTCGACCGCCTCGATCCCGGATACCGCGAGGCCGCCGAATCGCTCGGCGCGAGCCCGGCCCGCGTCCTGTGCCAGGTCACGCTGCCGCTGCTGCTGCCTGCGCTCGGCGCGGCCGCCGGTCTCGCCGTCGCCCTGTCCATGGGTGAACTCGGCGCCACCATCATGGTCTACCCGGCCACCTGGAAGACCCTGCCGGTCGGCATCTTCGCCCAGACCGATCGCGGCGAGGTCTTCGACGCCGCCGCCAGCACCACCCTGCTGGTACTGGTCACCCTGATCGCGCTGATCCTGCTCGGCCGCCTGCGCAGCCGCGCCGCCCTGCGCTGAACCCGCGTGTTCTCGACGGTCGAGGCGGGCGGTCCCGTCTCGACCTAGGATGACTTCGTGTCAGCACTTCCCCTCATCTTCACCGCGGGCTGGGCGAGCGGCGTCAACGCCTACGCCGTGGTGCTGCTGCTCGGCCTGTTCGGCCGCACCGGCCTGTCCGATTCGGTGCCCGAGGCCCTGCAACGCACCGACGTGCTGATCGCCGCCGCGGTGCTGTTCCTGATCGAGGCGGTCGCGGACAAGGTTCCGTACCTCGATTCGTTCTGGGACGCGCTGCACACCGTGGTCCGCCCCGCCGCGGGCGCGGTCGTCGCGGCATTGCTTGCGGGACAAGACGGTTCGCTGCCCGAGCTGGCGGCGGGCGCGGTCGGCGGCACGGCCGCGCTGGCCAGCCACCTGGTCAAGGCGGGCACCCGGATGGCGATCAACACCTCGCCGGAACCGGTGACCAACATCGTGACCAGCACCGCCGAGGACGTCTCGGTCGCGGGCATCGTCACCCTGGCCATCTTCCATCCGCTGCTCGCGGCCATCGTCGCGGGCGCGCTGCTGGTGGCCGGGCTGATCCTGGTGACCTTCCTCGCCACCCGCATCCGCCGTTATCTGCGCCGACGCCGAGCACGCCGGGAGGCCCGCAGCGCCGCCGCGATCTGAGCGCGACGGGTCACGCACGGGCCGCCGATTCGATCTCGGTCCGGCGAAACCCGGTGTGCGCGACATATCCTCACAACGACCACGGGGGATTCCTCCGCTTCAGAGGGAAGGTTGGCGGTCGAACAATGGCATCACCGGCGACGAAGCTAGTGAAGGACATCGAGCCGTTGTCCGCGCCGCAGCGGCGCCGGGCGATCGCGACGGTCGCGTTGCGGTTGGCCGGCACGGGCGAGCTCGCCGCGCTGCTGACCGATCTGGCCGGGCGTGGGCACTACGAGCGGGTCCTCTCGATTCATCTGGCCGCGATCGCCGCCGACCGCGATCACCTTGTCGGCCAACTGGATTCGACCGGGCAGGAATTCGTCTCGCGGTCGGTCGTCGCGCTGGTCCGGCTCGGTGTCGAACCCCGACTGCTGGTCGAGCGGCTGCCGCGGATGGCGCACCGGACGCGACGCGTGCTCTATCGCGCGGTCGGCCGCCGCGCGCACGACCCGGGGCTGGCCGACGCCCTGCTCCCCGAGGTCCGACGACTGTACGGCGATGCCGAGGCGGCGCGCATCCTGCCGTATTGCTCGACGCGTCTGGTCACCGAGTACCTCCCCGAGTTCGCGTACGCGGCACCGAACTGGCAGACGCTGGCCCGCAGGCACCCCGAAGCGGTGCTCGACTATCTGACCGACCTCGCGGGCCGGGCGGGCGAATCGGACTGGCCCGAGCTCTGGTCGCGGATCGCCACCGGATCGGGCACGTTCGCGATCCACGCCCCGGATCGCCTGCTCGCCCTCGCCGCGCAGGCGGTGGCGCACCAGCAGATCTACGGCCTGGACGCGATCGCGGGCAAGCTGACTCGGCACGATGCCGAGGCGGTCGTCGAGCTGATCCTGCATCCCAGCGGCCGCGGCAACTGCCTCGCCGGACGCGCGGTGTTCACCGCACTGCGCGGGCTCGCCGACGATCGGTTGATCGCCGTGTGCGCCGCGTATTCCAGCTATCACCGGCGGCAATTCCTGCACTCGCTGCCGCCGAGCCGGCGCACCGAGCTCGTGCGGCAGGTGTTCATCCGCCCCGGCGTCGACGCAGCGCTGGTCGATCTGGACGCGCTCGATCGCCTGCCCCGGCACGATCGAGCGACGCTCGCGCGCGAATTGCTCTCGCGCCAAGGCGGATCCGATGATCGGCGGACGCGGGAGCGACTGATCGCCCGGCTCTCCTGGGCGGAGGCCGAGCCGGTCCTGCACGAAAGCATCCGCAGGCCGACGGCCGAGGAGCGCATGGAGGCGTATCCGCTGCTGGTGGTCGCGGCGATCGGCAGCCGCGATCCCGAGGTGGTCGGCGCGCTGCTCGAATCCCTGCGGCGCCTGCGCAATGAGCAGGATCCGGTGCGGCGCACAGCATTACAGGCGGTCGCCGAGATCCCGCCGACCCTGCTGCGCCCCGCCCACCTGCCCGCGCTGGAAATCCTGGCCACCGACGCGCTCCAGGCCCGCGATCGATCGAGCACGACCACCGGCGCGGTCGGCACACTGGCGCGCACCCTGCTGGTGCACGGCGCCCGCGTCGACGATCCGGCCTGCACGGAGTCGGCGCTGCGGCTGATCGAAAGTCTTGCGGCGCATGCCAGTTCGGTTCCGCTGCGCGACCTGGACCGCAACCTGCCCCGCGGCGCGGAGCATCGGCTGTTCGCGGCGCTGCACCGGCGACTGGACGGCGACGCGATGCGCGACGAGTGGACCCTGACGCTCGGCCTGGCCAACGGCCTGAACCGGCGCGCGTGGAAGGTCGGCGCCTTGCAGCAGTTGCTGCTGCGGGCCTGCGGCGCCCGCAACGATTCGGTGATCCACAACGCGGTGGACCTGGTACTGGCCAATCCGATCACCCGCGACGAGCACCTGGCCGTCCTGTTGAACCGGGACCGCTCGATGATCTCGCTACCCCGGGTGCAGCACGTGATCGCCACGCGCCGAACGGATCTGCTCGACCAGGTGCTCAGCGGCGCGACCCCGGGCCGGTTCATCGCGCCGAAAGTGCGCCTGGTGCCGGAGTTCTCGGCCGGCTTCGACGGATGGACACCGCGCCAGATCGAGCTGTACGCGCGGGCGCTCACCGGCCTGATCCGGTCGAAGGACGCCTCGCTGTGGGAGAAGTCCTGGGCGGTGCGGCGTTTGGGCCGCCTGCCCGGCAGCTTCGCCCGCCTGGTCGGCTACACCGATCATCCCGAGCTCACCATCGCCGAGGCCGCGCTCACCGCGCTCGGCCGCAGCGCCGAGGCCGAGGCCGCGATCGGGGTGCTCGGGCGCTACGTGGATTCCGATCGCGCGCGAGTCGCGGTGAGCGGCATCGCCTCCCGGGCCAGGAGCATCCCGCCGGATCGGCTCGCGGCCGCGCTCACCCCGCTACTGGATTCGCCGAAGATCACCTCGCTGAAGGAGGGGGTGCGGCTGCTCGCCACGCTGCAGGTACCGCAGGCGTTGGCGACGATCCGGGCGATCTGGGACCGGCCGAATCAGCATCGCGACGTCAGACGCGCGGTCGTCTTCGCCTGTCGCTGGCTGCTCGACCACGACGAGGCCTGGCAGATCCTCACCGACGCGTCCCAGGACCCGGCGGTGGCCGGCGAGGCGCTGAACCTCGCGCCCGCGCTGCTGCCGATTCCGCAGCGCCGCCGGATGGCCGAGCTGGTGCGGGAGATGGCGGGCGGGGCCGACGTCCAGCTGGCCACCGAGGCGATGCGGGTGCTCAGCGCCTGGCAGCGCTGGGCGCCCGCGGACACCGGGGACATGCTGGTGCGCAGGCTGGCCGATCTCGGCGAGGCGGGGTTGTGGCGGCAGGCCGCGCGGGTGCTGGTCGGCGGCGCCTTCCTGGCGGAGGTGCCTGCCGCGGTGGATCGGCTGCTGGCCGC
Organism: Nocardia sp. NPDC056564; assembly: GCF_042793755.1. Taxonomy (NCBI): domain Bacteria; kingdom Bacillati; phylum Actinomycetota; class Actinomycetes; order Mycobacteriales; family Nocardiaceae; genus Nocardia; species Nocardia sp. NPDC056564. The sequence continues at coordinate 472,998 of NZ_JBHTUR010000002.1, read as the reverse complement.
CGAGGACATCGTCATTCCCGGCCGTGATCTGCCGGCCAGGCAACGGCTTTCGACGCTGCTCGAAAGTCTCGAGCAGGCGGCCGGGCGGTCGGAGTCGGCGCGGGCGACAGCGGTCGCGGTGGCCGAGCGCCTCTCCGGCGAGACGCAGTGGCGCCGATTTGCCATCGATCTGCTGCTCGCCCAGATCCGTTGGGCCGATACGGCGTCGAGCGTGCGGGCGATCCAGCAGGCGTGCGGTCTGGCCCGCGGTGCGATGGTGGTGTATCCCGCCGAGCAGTTGCGGACGCGGCTGGCGCGGTCCGGGCAGCTGGTCGACGCGGACACCATGACGACGGTCGCGCGGGACCTGTCCACGGATGTGGACAGTGCGACCGCGTTGGCCGCGCTGGCCTTGATCGCGCAGTGCGGCAATCACTTCGGCTGGACGCCGACCTGGGTGGAGCTGCTCGCCAAAATGCGTACGCATGGGCAGAGCAACGTCAGGGTGGCGGCACACGAGATCTTCACCGTTGCCGAATGAGGGGTGGCACCGATGCGGTGCGGCGAATTTCTCAGCGGGCGTGCCGCGCCAGTCGACCACGCGGCACGCCGGGCGGGGCGCCCCGTTGCGCCCGCCGTCACTGGGCAGGCGACTTATCGTCCGTGGAAGGTCACTGGTCGGATGACCACCCTGGGACATCGCCCTCGAGCAAGCGACGCTGTCGGGGCAGTGTCACTATCGCGGTGTAATCGGTAGATCGGAAATGATCACTGCTCTGGCAGACGGCGGCGGCCACCGGCCACGTCGGTTACCAAATCAGTGTACCCATCGACAAGTTCTGCCAGGTGGTACCAATGTTTATGGGTATTGTCACTGCGCGCGCCCTCGACATCGATGACCTGATTCGCGTCCACCCAACTGCGTGCCATCCGGTCCACCACCGCCCCAAGGCTTTCCGTGTGCAGCGAGGCGCCGTTGCGGTGCTGCGGAATCTCCTTGCCGATCCAATCGTTGATGTCGTCGACGAGTTCGCTTCGGCGGCAGTCGATTTCGATGATCAGCTCGGTGTCACGCACCTGCTGCCTGCGCGCATGCAGTTCGGCGAGCGCATGGGCGGAGCGCAGCATTTCTCGATCTTGGAAACGGCGGCCCTGGAATGCACACAATAATTGCGGAGCTGTCGGCAGTACCCCCACTGTCGGCGCACTCATGATTGCACCCCGAGTTCGCCCGACACCAACACGCTTTGTACCAACATAATTGGCTCTCGATTCGGTTATCCCGGTCATCGGATCGGTTGTTCACAACTAGGCTAGCTGGATCATGCACTTACTGATGCAAGAACGCAAGAGTGCGTCTGCATTGCTGCAACTCGCCTGTTCGCCCGCGCTCCGGGCACTCGGTTTCCCCGCCGGACAACCGCTTCGACACCGCACGAGCAGGGGCGTCGCCGATGACCTCGGGCGATGCGCAAGTCGAGCAGCGCTGCCGGAATCAGACTTGGGGACAGCGTGTCTCGATGGCGGATCAGGCCGCGCACACAAGGATGCCGGACGGTTGCCCATCGACCCCATAGACCGCGATTTCTGCCACGAAACGTGTCAAGGCCGGTTGCGAACAACGCCCGAGCCCGGTCACTCCCGGTCAGCGCATGCGGGTGAACGTGGCGTAGTGATCGCCGGTGTACCAGGCGGACTTGTCATTCCCGGTGACGATGCGTTCGGCATCGCGGCTCTGGCCCGGCCTCTTGATATTGACGTCCCACTCTTGATAGGCGATCCGGCGTCCCGCCGAATCCGTGCTCGGCAGCGTCCCCTCGCGATTCGACCAGGTGCCACCGCCTTTGGTGCCGGACCCGTCGTTCGGCGGCCAGGTGCCCGCATCGATCCGGGCGAGGGTATCCCAGGCGCGCTGCGGGATCGCGGCGCTGACCAGCGTGACCGAGTCCGCGTGCGCCGAGCGCGGCGACTGCTCCCCCGTCGACCAGCCGAAGACCAGCGCCAAGGCCGCCACCAGCACGGCGAGGATGTGCACGAACCGCTTCGAGGTCGATCCCGCCCCAGTCATGTCGTGAACCTACCCATCCGAGTCGAACTCCAGGTTTCGGCGGGTTTCCGATCCGGAAAACGTTGACGACTACCCGAGTTCGGACATCCGGCAGCGCAACAGATAGTCGAGCTGCTCCGCGGCCCGGTCGAGCGGTGTGACCGAGCGAGCGGCGATGGCCATGACGACGGCGCCTTCGATCGCGGCCACCGCCGTGGTCGCCAGCGATTCCGCCACCTCGGCCGCGAGCCCCTCGCCGGTCAGCTGCTCGGCGATCAGCGCTTCCCATCCGGCGAACGCCTCGGCGGCGATGGCCGGCGCCGCGGGGACCTCCGAACCGGCGAGCGCGGCCGCGACCACCGGGCACCCCGCGGTGAAGTCGGCGGCGCGCAGCGTGTCCTTCCACATCCGGACGAAGCTCGCGAGCCGCGTCACCGACCGGCCGCCCGCCTCGGTAGCGGTGATGGCCGTGGCCAGTACCTCGCCCGCCGTCCGGGTCGCCTCCTCGATCAGCTGCTGTTTACCGCGCGGGAAGTTCTGATAGATCGACCGGCGGGCCGTATTGCTGTGCGCGAGCAGCTCGGTCATGCCGGTGCCCGCGACACCATGGCGCCGGATCAGGTCGATCGCACCCATGATGAGCCGTTCCCGGGGGCGCATCGTCATTGTCGTAGCTTACCCATCTCCCGCTTGCGGTAGACCAATCATGCTACTACCGTCAGGACACACGTTACCCGCCGTAATAGGAATGCGCCGCCGATCGCCCGCGTCCAGCCGGACGCCGGCCGTCGACGTGGCCTTCGCCGACCCCGAACACTCTGCGCGACAAAAGGACTCACCGATGACAACGCTCGCCGACGCACTTCCGCTGCCGTGTGGCCAGGTCCTGTCGAACCGGCTGATGAAGTCGGCCCTGAGCGAAGGACTCGGCACCCCGGTCAACGCACCCGACCAGCGGCTGACCCGCCTCTACACGCGCTGGGGCGCGGGCGGCTACGGCCTCGTGGTCACCGGCAACGTAATGGTCGATCGCGGTCACCTGGGCGAGCCGGGCAATGTCGTGGTCGACGACGAGCGCGACCTCGACGCGCTGACCGCCTGGGCCAAGGCCACCCATGACGGCGGTGCGCCGATCTGGATGCAGATCAACCATCCCGGCCGGCAGGCGAATCCGCTGGCCACCAGGACCCGGCCGGTCGCGCCGTCGGCGATCGCGCCGAAAATCCCGGGCATGCCGACGCCGCGGGCGCTCACCGACACCGAGATCGAGTCCGTCATCGACCGCTACGCGGCCACCGCGCGGATCGCCGAGATCGCCGGATTCGACGGCGTGCAGGTGCACGGCGCGCACGGATACCTTGTGTCGCAATTTCTTTCGCCGCTGGCCAATCAGCGCACCGATCGCTGGGGCGGCACCCCCGAGCGGCGCATGCGCTTCGCGGTGGAGGTGGTCCGGCGGATTCGCGCCGCGGTCGCCCCGAGCTTCGCCGTCGCGATCAAGCTCAATTCCGCCGACTTCCAGCGCGGCGGATTCACCGAGGACGAGTCCCGCGCGGTGGTCGAACGACTCGCCACCGAGGGTCTCGACCTGATCGAGATCAGCGGCGGCAGTTACGAATCCCCCGCCATGATGGGCCGCAAGGACGCACCGGCGGCCAGCACCCTCGCCCGCGAGGCCTACTTCCTCGACTACGCGCGCACCGTCCGCGCCGCGGCAGGCGGCCTGCCGCTCGCCGTCACCGGCGGCTTCCGGTCCCGCTCCGCCATGGCCGAGGCCGTCGGCTCCGGCGACTGCGACGTGGTCGGCATCGGCCGCCCGACCTGTCTCACCCCCGATGCCGCCGACGCGGTGCTCACCGGACGCGACGAACGCCTGCCCAGCGCGGGCATCGCCATGGGCCTGCGCGGCCCGCTGTCCGCCGTCACCAGCCTCCGCTCCCTGGACGGCGCCCTCGACCTGCAATGGCACACCGACCAACTGCACCGCCTCGGCGCGGGCGCGGACCCCGACCCCCACCGCCCCTGGTGGAAAACCACCGTCTCCATGCTCGGCCGCAACGGCCTCGACGCCTTCCGCCACAAGCGCGGCTGACCTGTCGCCGGATGCAACCCGGCACGATCCCCGCTGCACACCGGTACGAATACCAAGGGATGCCCCCTGATTCGGACCGGCCGACACCTCCGTCGGCGCTACGCAGCGAAAGGATATGGGAGCCAGACCGCAGGCGGACGCTCCCGACTCAGCTATGACCGATACGCCCCCGCCGCGCCATATGACCGCGGCAGAGTTTCGCGAGCATGGACGCGCTGTCGTGGACTGGGTCGCCGACTACTGGGACCGAGTGGAGTCGTTGCCGGTGTCGGCGGAGGTGGCCCCCGGGCACGTGCGCTCCCAATTACCCGCTGCGCCACCGGAACTGGGCGAGCCCTTCACCGCGCTGCTGGCCGACCTCGACTCGATTCTGGTTCCCGGGCTGACGCATTGGCAGCACCCCGGGTTCTTCGCCTACTACCCGTCCAGCACATCGGGTCCGGCGGTGCTCGCGGAGCTGTTGTCCGCGGGGCTCGGTGTGCAGGGGATGCTCTGGCAGACCGGTCCCGCCTGTACCGAGCTCGAGCAGCAGGTGCTCGACTGGCTCGCGGCGCTGCTCGGACTGCCGCAGCGGTTCACCTTCGCGGGCACGGGTGGCGGCGTCATCCAGGATTCGGCGTCCAGCGCGATCCTCGTGGCACTGCTGGCCGCGCTGCATCGGGTATCGGCAGGGCGCGTGCGAACCGACGGCGTCGACCGGGGCCGTTACCGCGTATACGCCTCGACCGAGGCGCACTCCGCCTTGGAAAAGGCCGCCCGCATCACGGGTTTGGGCACGTCGTCGGTGCGGTTCATCGACACCCGCGCGGACCTGTCGATAGATCCCGAAGCGTTGCGGACCGCGATCACGAGCGATGTGCACGCGGGCCTCATCCCGGTCCTGGTGATGGCTACCGTCGGAACGACGTCCACCGGTGCGGTCGACCCGGTAGACCGGATCGGCCCGATCTGCGCCGAATTCGGTGCCTGGCTGCACGTGGACGCCGCCTACGCGGGGGTCGCCGCGATCTGCCCCGAGCTGCGGTGGATTCACCAGGGCGTGGCCGAATACGCCGACTCCTTCGCGACCAATCCGCACAAATGGCTACTCACCGCCTTCGATTGCGACGCCTGCTATGTCAGCGACCGCACGGCGCTGACCGGGGCGCTGTCGGTGGTGCGGGAGTACCTGCGCTCCAGCGCGAGCGAGTCGGGCGCGGTAGTGGACTACCGCGACTGGCAGGTACCGCTGGGCCGGCGGTTTCGCGCGCTCAAACTGTGGGCCGTGATCCGCTGGTACGGCGCCGAGGGATTACGCGCACACATCCGGCACAGCGTCGCACTGGCTCAGCGGTTCGCGTCCTGGGTGGTCGCCGACGATCGCTTCGAACTGATGGCCCCGCATCCGCTTTCGCTCGTCTGTTTCCGGTTGCGCGGCGCCGACGAGCCCAATCGGCAGCTGTTGCGAGAGGTCAACGCCTCCGGTCGAATCTGTCTGTCCCACACCGCGGTTCGTGATGCCTACACGCTCCGGCTGGCGATCGGCGGCACCGCGACCCGGGACGAGCACGTCACCGCGGCGTGGGAACTGCTCAGCCGGAAGGCAACTGGACTCGTGAATCGCGGCTGACACCGCCGACCGGCCTCGGTCAGAAGATGCGGAAGGTCCCGGTGAGCGTCCCGACGGACGCACCGGGGCAGGTGCCGTTCAGTTTCACCGTGCTGGTTTCCTCCGCGGCATGACCCGCGAAGTGGCCCGACTTGATGGTGATCGGAAAGACGCCCGGTCCCGAGCCTTCGGATTTGCTCTGCTTCGTGGCACTTTGGCTGATCTCGCTGGTCGTCTGGTCCGACCAGAGAATCGTCCCGGTGCCCTTGTGGCTCGTCACCGGCCCATCGCAGGCCACCTTCTCGGTTCCGGCGATGGCCATGCTGACCGGCGTGGGATCGCTCCCGGAAATGCTGGGCCCGGCGCAGCCTTCGAACGTGGTCGCGACCTGCCACGGGACCGGGGCGGCGAGCTTGCCGATGCCGACATTGAGCCAGGTGACCTCGCCGGTCTCCTTGCACGTGACGAGCGCATCGCGATCAGGCGCCGCGGAACCTTGCGCGACGCACAAGGTAGTCGCGAGCAGCGCGCCGGTGAGAACGGCGACGCTCGTCGTGCGGATGCTGAGGGACACAGTGACTCCTTCGGTTGGCATAGCTCCGAACTGGTCGATCGGCACCTCGAGAATTCGCGTTGCCGGCCACAACCTATTCGTCGCCGGGTGCGCCGCGGATGCTCGGCTGGTTCGGGAATCTGCCGGTTGGGAACCGGAAACCTTGGACCTCACCAGGATAGGAAGCGGTACTCTTTCGTCCTACGAACGCGCGCTGTCGGCGCAGGCGGGACCGAAGGGATGTGGTCATGGCAGGCAAGCGCACCGTCCTGACCGTGCGCTTGCGCCGGTTGGCCGCGATGCTGCACGAAATGCGTGAGCACGCCGAACTCAGCAAAGAAGAGGTCAGCGCGCAGACCGGGATCAACGTGACCACGTTGTACCGGATCGAGACGGCGCAGGCGCGGCCGCAGCGGCGCACCCTGCAGGCGATGCTCGACCTGTACGGCGTCACCGAGGAGCAGCGCGAGGACGCGATGGAACTGCTGTCGGACGCGCTGAAGCCGGGCATGTCGCGGGCGTACGAGGGCAGCGTGTCGGAGGTGTACGCGGCCTACATCAACTTCGAGTCCGAGGCGTTGTCCGCGCGGCACTATCAAACCTCCACCATCCCGGGGCTGCTGCAGACGATGGAGTACGCGACGGCGGTGATCGACACCTCGATGCCGAAGGTCGAGGCGGCGATCATGGAGGATCGGGCGCGCGCCCGGATGGACCGCGCCGCGAACCTGACCAAGGACGAGCCGCTCGAACTGTGGGTGGTGATGGACGAGGCGGCCATTCGGCGCACCGTCGGCGGGCCGGCGGTCATGCACGGCCAGCTGGATCGACTGCTCCAGGAAACCAAGCGCAAGAACGTGATCCTGCAGATCCTGCCGTTCGACGCGGGCGCGCATCCCGGCATGGCGGGGTCGTTCACGCTGCTGGACTTCCACGATCCGGCCGATCCGGAGCTGGTGTATGTGGAGGGCATCGCGGGTGACGAGCTGATCGAGGGGCATCCCGAAATACGGCGCTTCGGCGTCATTTTCGACCAGCTGCGCGCGATGGCGTTGAGCCCGCGCGACTCTGCCGAAATGATCATGGACGCCGCCGCCCGGATGGGCCGCTAAGTCCGGCTGGCCCTGCGGTATCCGACGGCGGCCGGCCCGGCGAACACCACGATCGCGCCGACCGACCAGGTCACGGTCGCCAGCAGGGGCGACCGAACCGCCCCGCCGAGCGAGAGTCCGCGCATGGCATCGATCGCGTAGGTCATGGGTTGATGCGCGACGATCGGTTTGGCCCAGGCCGGATACGCGGTCAGCGGCACGAAGCCGGTGCTGAAGAACATCATGATCGATGAACCGAGCGAAACCGCCTCCACCAGAGCCGTTTTCGCGCTGAAGACGGCAACCGCGGTGACCAGTGTCGCGAACCCGAGCCCGTACAGCAGCGGCACGCCGAACAACGCGATCCCGGCGAGCACCCCCTGTTCGAACCGGAACCCGAGCACCACGCCCACCGCGAACAACACCATGGTGCACAGCAGGATCCGCACCCCCTCCGCGACGATCCGCGAGGCCAGTCCGGACGCGCGATGCACCGGCAGCACCCACAACCGGGCCAGCAGACCCTGATCGCGTTCCCGGCCGAGCGTGATCGCGCCGGCCAGCGACCCCGACATCACCCCGACCAGCGCCACCATCGGCACCGACCCGTACAGCGCGCTCGCCCCGGAGAACGTCGAAATCTGCTTGCCGAGCACGGTATTCAACACGATCAGCAGCAACGCCGGAAAGACCAGCGACTGCACCATCGTCAACGGGTCACGCCACCAACGTAACAACAGTCGACGTGTCTGAATGACGGTCTGCGGCACCAGCAGCCGCCAGGTCTCGGTCTGCCCGTGCACCGAGGGAAGGTCGGCGGCGCGACCGGTCGTGGTCATTCCGACCTCCGCACGGCCACCACCACACCCAGCGCGCCGAACACCACGAGCAGCCCTACCGCCCACGCCACGCCGGGTCCCAGCACCGGCCAGCCGACGACACCCGCGTGACCGGTCGAGTCACCGATCAGCGCGCGCATTCCGTACACGAACTGCGACACCGGTTGATTACGCGCGAAACCTTGCAGCCACGAGGGAAATTGACGCGCTGGCGCGAGACCGGTGGACACCAGCCCGAGGATCAACTGCGGAAAGATGAGCACCTGCGTGATCGCCTCCGGGCTCTTCGCCAGGCTGCCGATCAGGTCCGCGCCCACGCACAACGCCAGCGCCACCAGCACCGCGAAGCCCAGGAATCCCGCTGTCTCCCAGAGGCTTCCGTAGAATCTGACGCCGATCACCCGGCCGCAGATCACCGCGACCGCCAGCGAGATCACCGCGCGATACATACCCGCGGTGATCCGGGCCGCCAGCGGTGCCGCCGCGGGCATCGGCATGGAGCCGAATCGCACGGTGAGCCCGTCCTTGGCGTCGCTGGCCGCCCGGAACGCGGCCGAGGTCGCGCAGAACGCCACCGCCTGCATGACGATCATCGGCATGAGGAACTGCGCGTAGCTGCTCAGCCCGTGCCCGTAAACGCTCATGACCAGGTTCAACGGCACATAGAACCCGAGGGTGAACACGGTCGGCGCGACCACCGCGGTCACCAGTTCGCCGTTGCGCCACGACGGCCGGATCAGGCGGCAGGTCAGCACCCACCACTGGACGACCGCGCCGATTCGCGGCCGTGACGGCACCGTCAGCAGGCTCATCTGCACGCTCTCATCCTGCGGATATCCCCGCCGGTTTGCCGGGAACCGGCGGTTGCCCGCATGTCGTGGGCGGCTGTCCTAGGAGATACCGAGATAGCGGGCGATTCGGTTCATCGGGCGACTGATTTCAGACGATTCGGGTACTTCATCCATCTGTCGCGAAACATCTGGGAGGGACCGCATGGCCGACGTCACCACACAGCGAGAAGCGGAACCGGAGCTGAAGCGGGTGATGGGGCCGTGGCTGTTGTTGCTGTTCATCATCGGCGACATCCTCGGCTCCTCGGTCTACGCGCTCACCGGAAAGGTGGCGCACGAGGTGGGCGGCGCGGTGTGGGTGCCGTTCGTCGTCTCCTTCCTGGTCGCGCTGGTCACCGCGATGAGCTACCTGGAGCTGGTCACCAAATACCCGAATGCCGCAGGGGCCGCGCTCTATACGCACAAGGCGTTCGGCATCCAGTTCCTCACGTTCATGGTCGCGTTCGCGGTGATGTGCTCCGGGATCACCTCCGCCTCGACGGCCTCCCGTGCCTTCGCGGCCAATTTCGCCGAGGCGTTCGACCTGGATATCGGCACCGGCGCCGTGGTCACGGTGATCGCGCTGGCCTTCATGGCGGTGATCGCGGTGATCAATCTGCGCGGCGTGAGCGAGGGCGTCAAGCTGAACGTGGTGCTCACCTGTGTCGAGCTGACCGGCCTGCTGATCGTCATCGGGATCGGCTGCTGGGCGCTCGGCGCGGGCGACGGCGATTTCAGCCGGGTCACCGAATTCGACACCGGTGACCGGACGGCCGTCGGCGGCGTCATCGCCGCGACCACGCTGGCGTTCTACGCGATGGTCGGCTTCGAGGACTCGGTGAATATGGCCGAGGAGTGCAAGCAGCCGAGCCGGATCTTCCCGAAGGTGCTGCTGGCCGGGCTCACCGTCACCGCGGTCATCTATGTGCTGGTGTCGATCACCGCGGTCGCGCTGGTGCCGGTGTCCGAACTCAGCCAGGGCGACACGCCGTTGCTGCAGGTGGTGCGGGTGGGCTGGCCCGCGTTCCCGACGCACGTCTTCGCGTACATCAGCATGATCGCCGTCGCCAACACCGCGCTGATCAACATGCTGATGGCCAGTCGCCTGCTCTACGGCATGGCCAAGCAGGGGGTGCTGCCGCGGGCGCTCGGGCGGGTCCATTCCGGTCGGCGCACGCCCTACATCGCGATCGTGTTCACCACGATGCTGGCGCTGGCCCTGATCGCGTTCGTCAGCGAGGTACCGGAACTCGGCGGCACCACGGCGCTGTTGCTGCTCGCGGTGTTCACCATCGTGAACGTCACCGTGCTGGTGCTGCGCCGAGATCGGGTGGCGCACGAGCACTTTCGCACGCCCACCGCGCTGCCGGTGATCGGCGCGCTGACCTGTGGATTCCTGGTGACGCCGTGGACCGATCGCAATCCGCAGCAGTACACGATCGCGGGCATCCTGCTCGCGATCGGCGTCGTGCTGTGGGGCGTGAATCAGCTGCTGATCCGATACCTGCACGCCGAGCCCGCCGCCGCGGAACCGCCCGCCGAATAGCGGATGCCGTTCCCGGACAGTGCACCAACTCACGCCGGGTTCGTCCGGATCCCTAGGTGACTAGTGCCGACCCTGTGAGTAATGTGGGCCGAGATGACCAGCATGGAAGCTCGTTTCGGTGACGCGACCCGAACCGTGCCCCTCCCCAACCCGTGGAACATCACCGCCTATCTCGCCGCCGTCGCCGCGCACCGTGGCCGCTCCATCAGCCTGCACACCGCGCCCAAGCCGTTGCTGAACGAGATCGGTTGTGGCGGAGGCGGTTTGTGGGTCGCGCGCAGACACGACGACCTCGTCATCTATGACGCGGAGGCGACCGGTCGCAATGCCGATCACATCATCCTGCACGAGGTGGGACACATGCTGCTCGGGCACGGCACCGAGGAGTCGGATCGCCGCGCGCCGGTGCCGCCCGCGTTGACGCTGATGCTGCCGTCGATTTCGCCGCAGTCGGTCGAGCACGTGCTGGGGCGCAGCGAATTCGGGGTCGACCGGGAGCGGGAGGCGGAGGTGTTCGCCGACATGACCATGGTCTATGCCACGTTGCCGCGGCGCCGGAGCCGCTCGTTCCGGCTGTTCGGGCGCAGGTAGGTCACCAGTGGTCGTACGGGTCGTCGGGTAATCGGCGGATGCCGTTGCGCAGATCGTCGATGAGGTCCTGGTAGCCGTCGGCCTGTTCCTCGATCTGCACCCAGGCGTCGTAGAAGACCGCCTCCGGAGCGAAGGCCAGGCCGGCGAACGCCTGCGCGGTCATGCCCGCCAGCCGGTCCACCAGCCGGCCGACGGTTTCGGTGTGTTCGGGCGCAGCGATCTCCGGGATCGGAGTCGCCAGCGCGACCCAGCGATCGATGGCCCGCACCAGCTGCGTGCGGCGGCGATCGATCTTCACCGCCTCGACCGCCGGCGTGCGTTCGCGCGCGAGGTGCAGCTGGGCCAGTTCGCCCGCCGCCTCCAGCATCGGATGGTCGGCGTGCGGGAAGCCGCGGAAAGCGGCGAGCAGCAGGTCCTTCCCGGGCAGCCGCCGGTCATAACCCATCGCGGCGCTCCCACCCGGCCGTGCGCCGATCCGCCCCGCCCCGCGGGTGGTGCCGAACCCCCCGCCGTTGCCGCAGTACAACCCGCACCTGGCACACATCGATAGCGTGAACGAGACTTCCCCCCTTCACTCCGATTTCACCCACTTCCGTTCGTCCGACACGCGCTGGTCAGCCACCTCCCCACCAAGACGCCGCCCCGGAAATCCGCCACGGCAAACCTGGAGTGACCACACCTTAATCTGCCACTCGGAAGTAATCACCTGCGGCTATGCCTATCGCGCCCGTCGCCCACACCAATCTCGGACGAGTCGGGCAAATCCCGCCCGGCGTGCAGTGGATGTGATGACGACGGTCGCCGGGCATTGACCGGAGCATGGTGGGGCGCTCTCGGGCTTCTGCGCGGTTTGTGTCCCGCTCCGCTAGGTGCGAGCTGTCGAGGGGAGATTGCTGCGGCGCCTTCGCGTGGGGTACCGGGTCCGTGCTACTCCCGGCCGGTTGGGGCGGAGGGACGCCGGGTGGTGTCTCGGGCTTGGATAGCGGCATCGATGTCGTCTACCGCGGTGCGAATCATTGTGCCGTAGGGGGATTCGGGGAGGGTGTGGAGTACGGCTCGGGCGGCCGCGAGCTCGCGTCGGGCGGCGGGGAAGGAGCTGAGTCTGCGGTAGTTGTCGGCGAGGTTGAGGTGCAGGGACGGGTAGAAGCCTTGGACGTCGAGGGCGGGGTCGAATTCCCGGGCTCGGGCGTTGGTCAGGGCGTCGGCGGCGTCCAAGGCGCGGACGTCCCAGGCGAGGGCTTCGGCGGCGTCGTCGTGGAGGTCGGCGAGGTAGTGGGCGAGAGTGCAGCGGTGCAGTGGATCGCCCTGTGGGCCAACGGAATTCCAGAGGGCGAGCAGGGATTCGCGAGCGGCGTCGGGTTGGCCTTCGTGGCCGAGGGCGACGGCGCGGGTGATGGCGGTCATGGTGTCGTCTGTCATGGGCTCGGGTCCTATCCGGTGGTCGGTCGCCAGGTCGGCATGGCCAGGGTGGTGAGGTCGCCGTCGGTGGCGGAGCGGATGACGACGGGGTGGTCGGCGGCGGCGATGTCGAGCATGAGATCCGGGCCCAGCGCGGTGTTTATCGCAGGGAGCAGAGTGGTGACTTCGAAGAAGAGATCAATGGTGGAGCCGGTGACGGTGGCCGAGAGGTGCTTGCCGGATACCGTGATTCCGGTCGGGCCGACCTCCAATTGCACTGTGGGGGATTCGTTTTCGAGGAGTTCGAGCAACGGTGTGCGGGGTGTCAGCACGCGGGTTCGGACCGGTGCCGAGCCGGAGAGTACCGCTCGATAGTCGGGGAATGGTTCGTCGATCACTCGGCAGCGCAGACTTCCGCCGGAAGCGTCGGCGTCGGCGTCGGCGAGCAACAGCGCATGATCCGTTGGGGCAGCGGCGATTTCGTTCGGACCGCGAAGCCAATCGGCGATCGGCGCTAGGTCGCGACCGTCGACGACCAGGGACCAATCGTCACCTTGCCGGTCCCGAGACACCAGAGTCCGGGTCGACAGCCGGTATCTGTCCGTGGCGGTGAGGGTCAACGAATTCCCGCTCGCCTCCAGCAGAATGCCTGCGAGAACCGGTATTTCGCGATTACTCGCCGCCGCGGCCCGCACTTGATCGAACGCCTCCGCCAGCATGGCCGCAGGCAACACAACCCGGCCGTCCACCGACAGCGTCCGCTTGATCGACTCGGCCACGACCGCGGCCGCCACCGCCCGCCGCTTCAGCTCACCGACGTGCGCGTCCAGCACCCGCTCGGCCCGCCCGACATCCCCGGACAAGATCTCCGAGATCGACTCGAGCGGCACCTCGATCGCCCGCAGCCGGCGAATCAGCATCGCGCGTTCCCGCTGGTCCTCGGTGTAGTACCGATACCCGGTGAGCGGGTCGACCCGGGCCGGCGGCAGCAATCCGCAGTCGTCATAGAACCGCAGCGCACTCGCCGTGAGCCCACTCGCTCGCGCCAGCACGCCTATCGTGATCAACTCATCAGCCACCCGGCCATCATGAAGTCTCAGGTAGGCCGAAGGTCAACCCGTTCGGTCGGTCGACCCGGTGATTGACGCTTCCCATCGTCTAGACCACGCCCATACGTCTTCCAGCGCGGCGCCGAGTTCTGTTCCCGCACTAGTGAGTTCGTAGGACTTGTCCGCGTTCTTCACGATCAGGCCCGTGCTCTGCAGGTGCTGCAAGCGCACCGACAGCATGCTGGAGGAGCAGTTGTCCATCCGCCTGCGCAGTTCGAGGAACCCAAGCCGACCGGGCGCCAACTCCCACAGCACGCGCAGAATCCACCGCTGTCCCAGCAGTTCCATCGCGGCCAGCACCGGCGCGTTCGCCGGATCGTTGGGCGGCTTCGCCCCGCTTGCGCTTCTCATTCAGAACTACCATAGTGATTCTGATTTAGAAGCAATCCGCCGGGCCGACGGTCCGCCATCGAGAGGGAAACGTGGGTCATCCAGCCGGACAGCGAGTCGTTCTGATCACGGGTGCCTCCCGCGGCATCGGCGCCGAGACCGCACGCATTCTCGCCGCCCGCGGCGACCACGTGATCATCAACTATCGGGAAAAGCTCAAGCGCGCCAAGACAATCGCGGACGAGATCGTCGCCGCCGGCGGCAGCGCCTCGACCGCGGGCGCCGACATCTCCGACGAGGCGTCTGCCCGCACCCTCGTCAATACCGTCGTCGAGCAGTTCGGTCGCCTGGACGTGCTCGTGCTCAACGCCTCCGGCGGCCTCGAACGCAACGCCGCCCCCGACTACGCCATGTCGATCAACCGCGACGCCCAGACCCGCCTGGTCGAACTGGCCGTCCCGCACATGCCGTCCGGCTCCCGCATCGTCTTCGTGACCAGCCATCAGGCCCACTTCCACGGCCGCAAACCCGTCCCCGCCGACTACGAACCCATCGCCGCCAGCAAACGGGCAGGTGAAGACGCCCTCCGCGCCATGATCCCCACCCTCACCCCGCGCGGCATCACCCTGCACATCGTCTCCGGCGACATGATCGACGGCACCATCATCGTCCAACTCCTCGAACGCCGAAACCCCGCCGCCGTTTCCGCCCGCCGCGCCACCGCCCCCCTCCCCACCATCCCCGAATTCGCCACCGCGGTAGCCGAAGCCACCACCACCCCCACCGAATCCGGCCACACCGTCTACATCGGCGGCCCCGACTACCTCATTCCCCAGCAACACTGACAGCTCCCGAAAGCGCACGGCCGCAACCCGCCCCGCCACCCAACGCCGACCCCGACCCCGACCCCGACCCGCAACCAAACTCCCCGCCGATGCCCCACTCGGCACCCCACTTCACCCAACGGGGCATCACCGCGCAAAAGTACGAAAGCACCCTCCGCCACATCCCACCCGGCGACCACCACTTCGCCGAGCGGGACATCACTGCGCAGGAGCACGAGAGGCCTTCAGCAGGGACCTGTCGGCGGTTGGCTATTGCTGACCAGTACCCCTGCAGCGGAAAACGTCTCACCGAGAAGCCGAATACGGCCTCAGGCGGCGGTTTGTTGATCTCCCGCTCGGTGGCTCTCGCGATCAGAAAACTCGCCGAGCGGGACATCGGTGCGCGGATGCACGAGAAGACCCTCTAGCGTGTCCCGCTCGGTGGCTACCGCCTCAACCAACGGGACCCAGTCGGGCATAAGTGCGAGAAGACCCTCCGCCACGTCCCACTCGGCACCCCCCTTCACCCAACGGGGCATCGCCGCGCTGAAGTACGAGAGCACCCTCCGCCACATCCCACTCGACGGCCACCATTTCGCCGAACGGGGCATCATTGCGCAGAAGTACGAGAGCACCCTCTGCCGCGTCCCACTCGGCAACCACCGCCCCATCGAGTGGGACATCGTGGCGGAGAAGCACGAGATGGCCCTCAACAGAGACCCGCCGGCGATTGACCATTGCCGACCGGTACACCCTGCAGCGGAAACCTCTCACTGAGGAAGCCGAGTCCGGCCACCGGGGGCGGCTTGCTGATGTCCCACTCGGTGGCTACCGCCTCAACCAACGGGACTCAGTGGGGCAGAAGTACGAGAGCGCCCTCTACCGCGTCCCACTCGGCGACCACCGGACCATCGAGTGGGACATCGTGGCGGAGAAGCACGAGATGGCCCTCAGCAGGGACCCGTCGGCAGTTGACCATCGCCGACCGGTACGCCCTGCGGCGGAACACGTCTCACGGAGGGAGCCGAGTCCGGCCACGGGCGGCGGTCTGTTGATGTCCCGGTCGGTGGCTCCAGCGATCAGAAACTTGCCGAGCGGGACGTCGGTGTGCGGATGTGCGAGAGGACCCTCTGATGTGTCCCGCTTGGTGGCTATCGCCTCAACCAACGGGACTCGGTGGGGTGTAAGTGCGGGAGGGCTCTCCGGTGCGTCCCACTTGGCATCCGCTAGTTCGCCGGGTGGGATATCGCCGCGCGGGAAAGGTGCGGTGCCCTCGCCGGGGGCTCGGTGGGCGATAGGCGGCTACCTGACCGGCAAACCCTTGCGCCGGAATACATCTCGCCGACGGATGCCGACTCTATCCTCGGTAGCGACCCGCTCACGCCCCATTCGGCGGCTCTAGCGATCAGACACTTCGTCGAATGGGACATCGGTGCGCGGAAGTACGGGAGCGCCCGCTGCCACGTCCCATCGGTGAACACCTCTTCGCTGATGGGGACATCACTGCGGAGACGTGCGAGAAACGCCCACTTTGTGGCCCGCGGGCGTGGGCGAGTACTCGAGGGCAGCCGACTGGGGGTGTGCGGCGGCAGCTGTCATCGGGTCCGGGTGGTGGGTGGTCAGGTAGGCCGAGGACTGGTTCGTTATCGATCGAGACGGCTCGCGTAGGCCCGACTCCTGGGAATCGGCGCAACGTCGGCAACGGCGGAGGGGTATTTCACCGGAGGGTGTCGACACGCCTCCTACCGGAGAGCGTCAGCATGCCTCTGCCGGAGATCGTCAGCACGCGTCACCGGAGAACGTGAGCACGCCTCGGCCGGAGAACGTCAGCACGCCTCCTACCGAAGAACGTCAGCACGCCTCGGCCGAAGAACGCCAGCACGCCTCCTACCGGAGAACGCCAGCACGCTTCACCGGAGAACGTCAGCACGCCTGAACGGTGGCGATGGGCTGGTCCCCAGCTTCAAGGGGAATCGCTCCGGACCTCGCCGCGGCGGTGGGCGGGCGCGACACGCCGTTCGTGTCGACCCGGCTGATCGCGTTTCTCGAGCCGATCGGACGGGCGGGGCACGGTTGGACAACTTGCCAGCGAACGTGCCGATGCTGGACGGGAAGTAGCGTGCGGAAGATCGGCGATAACTACTGGACCAGCTATTTCCGGATCGTCGGATCAGTTGACTCCGCAAGGGAAATGCGTTCAGCGCGCCACTCGATCAATCGCCCGGACGTGTTCGGCGAACCGCGCATAGCGGGCATTTTTAAGTGACGCTAAACGTAGCGCCAACAGATTTCGGCAGTATACGAACACCCGCGGAACCAACAAGGTTTAGGCTGTGCGCCGTGGTCGAACCCCAACCCTCCGTCGCGCCCCATCCCGATATCGCCCCGTTGGCCCCATTGCTCGGCACCTGGCGTGGCGGCGGGCACGGCGAGTATCCGACCATCCAGTCGTTCGACTACCTGGAGGAGATCCGGTTCGGCCACCTGGGCCGCCCGTTCCTCACCTACCGGCAGCGCACCCGGGCCGCCGACGGCAGCCGCCCGATGCACGCCGAAACCGGATATCTGCGCTGCCCGAGCCCGGACCGGGTGGAATTGATCTTGGCGCATCCCACCGGAATCACCGAAATATGCGAGGGCGCGTTGAACGTCGCCGACGGCGCCCTGCACATGGAATTCGACTCGACCAGCATCGGCCGCAGCAGCACCGCAAAACTCGTTACCGCCCTTGGCCGCACCTTTCAGCTCAAGGGCGACACGATCGATTACACGCTGCGCATGGCGGCGGTCGGCGAGCCGTTGCAACACCACCTCGCCGCCACCCTGCGCCGGGCCGACTGAAAAACACTATGCGCCAAGGCCGTTCATAGCCAGCTCGATGAATCGCCGCCAATCACCGCTACCGGTACGGATAGTCGCGGACAGGGCGCCGACCAGCATGTAGACATCGCCGACCGTTGCGTCGGCTCGGATGGTCCCGGCAGCGCGACCATCGTCGAGCAGATCACGCACGGCCGCTTCGAGTTCCGCCCTGGCCACGCCCCGCGGCTCCGTCTCCGAAGTCCCCCGTGCGGCCTCGATCGCCGCGGACAATCCACGGTCACTCGCCAGCACCTCGCCGACCCTGGCGAGATAGACCTCCACCCCACGCTCGGGTACCCGGCGACATTCGGTGCGCGCGTATTCGGCCAGCTCGGCGAACCGATGCTCGGCCGCCGCCTCGACCAGCGCCTGACGAGTGGGAAAGTGCCGATACACGGTGCCGACGCCGACCCCGGCCGCCTTCGCGAGTTCCGGCATCTGCACCTCATCGCCCCGCTCGGCGAACAATGCGCGCGCGGTCTCCAGCACTCGCTCTCGGTTGCGTCGCGCGTCGGTGCGACCGGTTCGGTTGGGCGGCAACGGGGTTGACAATGTGGCACTCCTCGGCGCTAATTGAAACGGAAGCGGATTCCGGTTCCATTATTGCACTCAGGAAGGTAGCTCGCCATGTCCAAGGACAGATTCCTCCTCCTCGATCCCGCCGAGGTCCGCCCCGGCCGGGTACCGCTGCCGCCCGCGTTCGCGGTCAAGGCGATGACCGCCGACACCGAAGGACGGTTCTCCCTGCTCGAAGTGGTGCTCGCCCGGCCGATCCCGCGGCACGTCCACGACGCGGCCGACGAGTGCATCTACGTGCTCGACGGCGAATTGGGTATCGAATTCGACGATCACAGCTACACCGCCGGAACGGGCTGCTTCACCCTGCTCCCCCGCGGCGTGCCGCACGCGCTGCACCCCGTCTCGACTCCTCCGCCCCGCGTCCTGCAAATCTCCTCCCCCGGCGGCTGGGAGCACTATCTCGAAGACCTCTTCGAAGCCGGCCCCGCGGTGCTCACCGACGGGCACCTGGACCCCGCGAAGATCAACCCGATCGCCGCCGCCTACGACATCCGCTACGAAGAGCGCACATAAGATCGCACTCCGGCGATCTCGGACAACCCTCCGCCCGCGCGGGGCAAGATCCGGAACATTGCCTGACCAAACGGCGTACCGCATGGATTTGTTTTCGAATTCGGCGAATTCCGCGAAATCACCCACCCGCGCGGAGGTAGTCTCTCCGAGATTCGCCGGAAATGTGATCCGAGGCACTTTCTTGCTGCACTGTGTAGTCAACCACTAGAGCTTGTTCGGTGAATCGATCCCGGTTTACGGTTCCGAAGTCAGCAAACTTTCAGAAAACAATGCGCAGGTAATCCCCGCGCGAACCAGCCAGAACCCTTCCCCCGTCGACACCCCTGACCTGAGGGAGCCGAACAATGAAGCGTTCCACCACAATTCTGGCCAGCGTGGCCATCGTTCTCGGCGGCGCCGCGACCGTCCAGATCCTCGACGGCGGCGACGCCGGCGCGGTGATCATGGACCACACCGCCTCGACCAGCAATCCGTCCGCACAGGACGGCGCGGCTCAGTAACCCGGTGGCAGCGCGGCGAACATATCGCGCGTGACCGCTACCGCGTTGTCGGAGCTGCCACCCTTGACCAATAACGTCGCGAACGCGATGTCCCCGCGATAACCGACGAACCATGAGTGCGACCCACCGTCGACCTCGGCCTCACCGGTTTTCCCGTACACCTCACCCTGATCGGCGATCCGCTCCGCGGTGCCGCCGGTGACCACCCTGCGCATCATCGCCCGCAGCCCGGAAACGACCTGCGGCGCGAGGGCGGGCGCGGCGTCGTCGACCGTCGTCGCGCGCCCGGCGATCAGGTACGGAACCGGCACCGAGCCGCGCGCGACGGTGCCCGCCATCAGCGCCATGCCGAGCGGGCTGACCACCACCTTGCCCTGGCCGATGCCGTCCTCGGTGCGCTGGATCAACTCGTCCGACGGTGGCACCGAACCGGAGAACGTGGGCAGCCCCGCCACCGTATACCCCGGTCCCACACCGAGTTTGGCGGCCGCGGTGTGCAGCGCGTCGCCGGGCAGCCGGCTGGCCACGTTGGCGAACGCGGTGTTGCAGGACCGTTCGTAGGCGGTGATCATCGGCGCGTCCCCGATGGTGAACAGGTTGTAGTTGGGAATCGTGCGGTCCCCGATGGTGATTCGGCTCGGGCAGGGCAGCACCGTGTCCGGGGTGGCGAGACCGGTGGACATCGCCGCTGCCGCGGTCACCGTCTTGAACACCGAACCCGGCGGGTACTGGCCGATGGTCGCGACCGGCCCGTCCCGATCCGCCGCCTTGTTCTGCGCGATCGCCAGGATCGCGCCGGTCGACGGGCGCAGCACCACCATCATGGTCTGCTCTTCGCGCAGATCGACGGCGCGTTGCGCGGCGTTCTGCACGTTGCGATCCACGCTGAGCGAGAACGACGGCGCCGGCTGGGCCGGCACCTCGGTGAGCACATCGGTGTCGGCGCCGTTCGCGTTCATGGTGACCACGCTCCAGCCCGCCTTGCCGTCCACCTCGGCGATCACCGTCTTGCGGATCTGCGCGAGCAGGTCCGGCGCGAATCCGCGATCGGTGGGCACCAGGTCCCACTCCGAGGTGACCACGACCCCGGGCAGGCCGATGACGTCGGTACTCACCTGGTCGAATTCGCTCTCGGTGAGCAATGCGACGGTGTACGCGCCTTTGACCGCCAGCGCCGCGTCCCGGACGGATTCGGGAGTCAGCTCCGGGTCGAACGGGCTCAGCGCCGCCGACAGCGCGGTGGCGACCGCGCCGGGGTCGGCGGCGTCGGCCGCGGTGAACGCGACCCGGGACACCTTGCCCGGCACCAGCACGTCGCTGCCCGCCTGCTCGTTCACCCGCGCGCGCGGCGCCGGGTTGGCGCGCAGCGACATCGTCTGGGTGTCGCCGAGCTTGGGATGGATGTTCGACGAGGTCCAGCGCACCTTCCAGCGACCGCCGCTGCGACCCATCTGCAACTGCCCCGTATAGCGCCAGGTCCGGTCCTTGGGCAGCTGCCATTCGTAGGTGTAGTCAACGGTCGCGGTGTCGCCGGCGACCCTGGCCGAGCCGGTGGTCGCCTTCAGCTTCTCCGCCTGCAGGTGGTCCCACGCGGAATTCAGTGCGGCACTGGCTTTTTCGGGTTGGTTGGTGAGGCTCGCCGCGGCGGCGAGATCGTGCTCGGCGAACGCCTCGACGAAGTCGTCGGCGGCGGGAACCGGCCCCTGCGGACCGCGTGCGCAACCGGCCGCGGGCACCGCGAGGAGCGCGACAGCCAGCGTGACGATGAGCGGTTTCCGCAGCGTCTCAATCCTGGTCGACATCGGCACCGATGGTAATAGCCAATGTTGGGCAAACCGTCGCGCCGCTCCGTGTTGCTTTCCACTGAAACAGCTTTCAGCGTCAACCCGGTCAGTCGAGCAGGATGGTGGCGAAGGTGGCGATCTGCCGGAAGCCGACTCGGCTGTAGGCGCGGCGGGCGACCTCGTTGTAGTCGTTCACGTACAGACTCGCGGTGCGCCCGGAGGCCACCACCGCGTTCGCGATGGTGGCCGTGCCCGCGGTGCCGAGCCCGGTACCTCGGTGTTCGGGATGCACCCAGACGCCTTGGATCTGGCCGGTACGCCGGGACAGCGATCCGACCTCCGCCTTGAACACGACCTCGCCGTCCTCGAAACGTGCCCAGGCGCGGCCGGATTCGATCAGGCTCTGAATGCGGCGACGGTAGCCGCGGCCGCCGTCACCCGCGCGCGGATCCACGCCGACTTCCTCGATGAACATGGCGATCGCGGCGCACAGGTAGCGGTCGAGTTCGTCCGGGCGTACGCGGCGGACCTTCGGGTCCGGCGTGGCCAGCGGCGGTTGCGCGAGCGCGAGCAGCGGCTGTTCACCGCGCAGTTCCCGCTCCGGACCCCAGTGCCCGGACAGCATCTCCCACAGGGGTAACGCCAGCTCGCGGCGTCCCACCACCGACGAGGCGATGCGTGGCCAGCGAAGTGCCCGGTCCGCGAAGGCGCGCAGCGCGTCGTGATCGCCGCGCAGCGGCACCAGGTTCGCGCCGGAGAAACACAGCGACTCCGCGGGTCCGCCCCGGCTCCACAGTTCGCCCTGCCCGCAGCGCGAACTGTCCAGGCCGAATTCCTGCAGCCGGGCGGCGACCATGCACGAGGCCACCGGATCGGCGTCCAGCACTCGGAGGACCTGTCCCAGGTCCCGATTCGCGAGCTGACGCGCGGGAACGTACTTCGCCCTACGCGTCGGCTCCAGCAGACTCCGCACGGTGCTAGCCTGCCACGAAAATCGACGATGTGGTACGGCTATGCCGAACGCAACAGTTCGTGATCTGTTCCGCCGAACCGGACCAGGCCCGGCTACCCACGGGCGGCGGCCTCAGCCGACCGTGACGACCGGCTCGCCCGCACCCGCGTCCACGCCCATTTGCTCGGCGATGCGCAGCGCCTCCTCGATCAGGGTCTCCACGATCATCGCCTCCGGCACGGTCTTGATGACCTCGCCCTTGACGAAAATCTGGCCCTTACCGTTACCCGAAGCGACGCCCAGATCCGCCTCGCGCGCCTCGCCCGGCCCGTTCACCACGCAGCCCATCACGGCGACCCGCAGCGGCACCTCCATGCCCTCCAAACCGGCGCTGACCGCGTTCGCGAGGCTGTACACGTCCACCTGGGCGCGACCGCACGACGGGCAGGACACGATCTCGAGCTTGCGCGGGCGCAGGTTCAGCGATTGCAGGATCTGGTCGCCGACCTTGATCTCGTCGGCCGGCGGCGCGGACAGCGAAACCCGGATGGTGTCGCCGATGCCCTCGGACAGCAGCGCACCGAACGCCACCGCGGACTTGATCGTGCCCTGGAACGCCGGGCCCGCCTCGGTCACGCCGAGGTGCAGCGGGTAGTCGCTGCGCGCGGCCAGCTGCCGGTAGGCCTCCACCATGACCACCGGGTCGTTGTGCTTGACCGAGATCTTGATGTCGCCGAACCCGTGGTCCTCGAACAGGCTCGCCTCCCAGAGCGCGGATTCGACCAGCGCCTCCGGGGTGGCCTTGCCGTACTTCTCCAGCATCCGCTTGTCCAGCGAACCGGCGTTGACGCCGATGCGGATCGGGATGCCCGCGGCGGCCGCGGCCTTGGCGACCTCGCCGACCCGGCCGTCGAATTCCTTGATGTTGCCCGGGTTCACCCGCACCGCGGCGCAGCCTGCGTCGATGGCCGCGAAGATGTAGCGGGGCTGGAAGTGGATGTCGGCGATGACCGGGATCTGGCTCTTGCGCGCGATCGTCGCCAGCGCGTCCGCGTCTTCCTGCCGCGGGCAGGCCACCCGGACGATGTCGCAGCCGGACGCGGTGAGTTCCGCGATCTGCTGCAGCGTGGCGTTGATGTCGTGGGTCTTGGTGGTGGTCATCGACTGCACGGAGATCGGGTGATCACTTCCGACCCCGACATTGCCCACCCGCAACTGGCGGGTCTTGCGTCGAGGAGCGAGAACGGCCGCAGGAGCGGCGGGCATCCCCAATCCGATTGTGCTGGTCACTTTCGGCTGCCTACTTTCGTACGTACATTGTGGGCCGTTCGCCTTCCGAGCTTAGTCGCGCACGCCGAACGACCACCCTGTGACGCCCACGACAACGTGCTGTCCCCCAAGTGCCGGCGACAGGGTACCGCGTCCGCGCGAAGTCAGAACAACTTGATCGGATTGACGATGTCGGCGACCAAGGTGAGCACCATGTACGCGCCGCCGATCACCACCGCGACATAGGTCAGGGGCAACAGCTTCAGATAATCGACCGGGCCGCCGGGGGCCAGGCCCTTCCAGCCGCGGATGGTGTTGCGGACCTTCTCGTAGAGCACCACCGCCATGTGCCCGCCGTCCAGCGGCAGCAGCGGCAGGATGTTGAACGCGCCGAGGAAGAAGTTCAAGCTGGCCAGGACCAGGATGAATACGCCCCACAGCCCGCGTTCGGCGGTCTCGCCGCCGATCTTGCTCGCGCCGTAGACGCTGACCGGGGTTTCCGGGTCGCGCTCGCCGCCGGTCACCGCGGACCACAGCGCGGTCACCTTCTGCGGCAGCTGGGCCAGCGATTGGAAGGTGCGCACGAACATGTCGCCGGTGAACGTGGCTGAGGCCGGGATGGCGCTCAGCACGTTGTATTTGACCGGATCGTAGGCGGCGTTCAATCCGACGCCCACCGCACCGACCTCGCGGCCCGCGCCGCCGCCCTCCGGGTAACGGATCACACGTTCCGGGGTGACCCGAATGGTCAAGGTCTGTCCGTCGCGCTCCACCGTGTAGTCGAAGGGACCAGACTGCTTCTGGGTTTCGGTCTGAAACTCTTTCCACGTCTTCACTGGAACGCCGTTTACCGCGTGGACCACGTCGCCGCGTTGCAGTCCGGCTCGCTGGGCTGGGCCGGTGCCCGTGCATGGCTGCGTCGTACCGTCCGGGTTCTGTTGCGGCACGCAACTCATGGCGCCGAGCGAAGTCGCGGGCGGCAGATCAAGCCTTGGCAAGCCCCAGCCGACCGCCAGAATCATCACCAGGATGAAACCGAGCAGGAAGTTCATCGCGATGCCGCCGGACATCACGACCATCCGCTTCCAGGTTTCCTGGCGGTACATCGCGCGGTCGATCTCTTCCGGTGCCAGCTCGTCCAGCGCGGTCATGCCCGCGATGTCGCAGAACCCGCCGAGCGGGAGCGCCTTGAGGCCGTATTCGGTCTCACCGCGCCGGAACGAGAACACCTTCGGCCCGAAGCCGATGAAGTAGCGACGCACCTTCATGCCGGTGGCCTGGGCGGTCCACATGTGCCCGCATTCGTGCAGCGCGATCGAAATCGTGATGCCTAGCGCGAACAGCACGAACCCCAACGCGTAGACCATGTGTTTAGCAGCCCTCCTGCATAGCGCAGCTCGCCTCGATGAAGTGCGACCGCCGGATCGGCCGCCCACAAACCTGGCCCGCACATCCCGTCACGGCCGCGAGCACCCCGACCACAGTAACCGGACACCGCGCGGCACTACGTGTTCAGTGTGCCAGGTGGGCGTCACCAGGCGAGTCCGGTCCTTCCCCACTGCCGCGAGCGAACCGGATGCCCGGCTCACCACCCTCGGGCGGCATGTGGTGGCGGGCGCCTCGCGCGATACCGCTCGACGGGGTGGCTCAGGCGTGCACGCGGGTGCGGGCGAATTCGCGGGCCCAGGAGTCGGCGGCCAATACTTCTTCCAGTGAGTTCGGTTCGGTGCGCCACTGGTCGGCGGCCTCGACCGCGGCGGCCACCGTGCGAACGATGTCCGGGAAGCGGATGGCGCCGTCCAGGAAGGCTTGCACCGCAACCTCATTGGCGGCGTTGTAGACGGCGGTGACGCTGCCGCCCGCCCCGCCGGCCCGGCGGGCCAGGTCGATGGCCGGGAAGACCTCGGTGTCGACCGGCTCGAAGGTCCAGGTGGCGGCGGTGCCGAAGTCGCAGGCCAGGGCGGCGCCGGGGACCCGGTCTGGCCAGCCGAGGGCCAGCGCGATGGGCAGTTTCATGTCCGGCGGGCTGGCCTGGGCGAGGGTGGAGCCGTCGGTGAAGGTGACCATCGAGTGCACGATCGACTGCGGGTGCACGGTGACGTCGATGCGGTCGTAGGGAATACCGAACAGCAGGTGCGTCTCGATCAGCTCCAGGCCCTTGTTCACCAGCGAGGCCGAGTTCAGCGTGTTCATCGGGCCCATGGACCAGGTCGGGTGAGTCTTGGCCTCAGCGGGATTCACCGATTCCAGCATTTCCGCGGTCCAGCCGCGGAACGGACCGCCGGACGCGGTGAGCACCAGCCGGTCCACCTCCTCGGCGCGACCGCCGCGCAGGCACTGGGCCAGCGCGGAATGCTCGGAATCGACCGGGACGATCTGGCCGGGCGCGGCGGCGCTTGTCACCAGGGAACCGCCCGCGACCAGCGATTCCTTGTTCGCCAGCGCGAGCCGGGTACCCGATTGCAAGGTGGCCAGGGTGGGTTCCAGGCCGAGCGAACCGACCAGCGCGTTCAGCACGACGTCGGCCTCGGTGCGGCGCACGAGTTCGGTCGCCGCGTCCGGGCCGGCCAGCTGAATGTCGAGTTGCTGGGCGGCTTTCGGATCGGCGACCGCGACATTGCGCGTCCCGGTGGCCGCGATCTGCGCGGCGAGCAGCTCGGTGTTGCCGCCGCGCGCGGCCAGGCCGACCACCTCGAACCGGTCGGGGTTGGCGGCGATCACCTCGAGCGCTTGGGTACCGATGGATCCGGTACTGCCGAGGAGCAGGACTCTCACGATGTCGGACACAGGTTCATTGTGGCGCACAAGAAAGTACGAAGAACCGGCGTGGCCCGACTTACAACGACGCACCGTCGTATGTCACGATATCGAGCAGCAGTCCATCCCGAACCAGCTAAGGAGCGAATCGTGGCCGCCACGGAACTCGAACCCGCCAGCACCGAGCGCGGCATCGTCACTCACGTGGACACCGCCGAGGTTCCCTCCGCCGCATGGGGGTGGAGCGGCGAGTCGCTGCGCACCTTCCGCATCGCCGGCTGGATCGTCGCGTTCATCCTGGTCGCCATGGTGATCGGTAACCACAAGGGGCGTGTCGAGGACATCTACCTCATCGGTTTCGCCGCCGCCATCGTCGGCATCCTGGTCCGGGACTCGTTCCTGCGCCGCAAGCCGCGCTAGCCGACCTTGGCCGAAAGGCCTGGTAGATATCGGCTTTCGCCGGGCGAGTCCGGCCAAGTACGGTGTGCAGCGAGGTCCGCGACTCGATTCGGGTCGCGGACCTTCGCCGCTGACCAGACCGTGAGGACGCTATGCCCAAGATTTTCGCCGCCGCGCTGCTGACCGCCAGCACCGTCGGTTCGCTGTTCCTGCTGCCCGTCGCCACCGCGCACGCTCAGTCCGAGACCTGCGGCCGCGCCGTGGACGCGATCAACAAAGCCGTCGCCGGATCCCCCAACGGCATCCTGGAGGACCCGGTCGCGAAGGCATTGCACGTCACCCTGCTGTCCATCGCCGCGAGCGGCGGCGAGCAGGCCGAAAAGGACGTCATCATCGCCTACGCCAATGCGCTGGCCGATGACAACATCACCGACCTGGACCCGGTAACCAACGAACTCAACCGCGTGTGCGGCGCCAACAGCTGAGTTTCGCTCCCCTCGAGCGGGACATCACTGCGGACTTACTCGCGTTTTGCCGCAGCTGTGTCCCGCTCGCCGGGCCGGATCAGTTGGCATTGACCGGCGGTGCAGGAGCGTTGCAGCCTGCCCCGCGAGATCGTTTGCAGTAGCCCGATCGCCCAGCAGGTCGGGCAGCCGCGGAGCGCGACGAAGCCGACCGGGGCGAGCAGCAGACTCGCCACCCCTAACCAAGGCAACAGCGCGAACGCTCCGATCAACGCGCCGAATCCCGCCACGCCGCGGAGCAGATGGCGCGGCACCGAACTGCTCGCGAAGGTCCGCTCGTTCATGCGCGGCCGTCCTCGGACGGCACACAACCGTCACGCAACGAGCACTGCACGGCAGAGCGCGCACGGTGCAGCCGCGATTTCATCGCCGCCGTGCTGAGACCGAGCCGCTCGGCCACCATTCGGCCGCCGAGGCCCTGGATATCCCGCATGATCAGCACCTGCCGCTGGTCCGGCGGCAAGGCCGCGATGGCCGACGCCACCCGCGCGGACTCCCAGCGGCGCAGCGCCTCGTCCTCCGCCGAGCTCATCGGAACATCGTCCGGTATCGGCTCACTCCGGCGCGCCAATTGCCTTACCTGGCGCAAACATTCGTTGCGGACGATCCGAAACATCCACGACGCCAACGCCCCTGATGCCCGCAACGTGCCGATCTTGCGATACAGAATGATCAGCGCCTCCTGCACCGCGTCCTCGGCGTCTTCGGCCGAAGCGCACAGCGAAAAGGCGAACCGTCTTATGTGCGGACGCGTCCCCGACACCAGCGCGGTGAGCGACTCCACATCACCCGCCCGCGCCGCCGCCACCAATTGCTCGTCGGGCCAGCTCATTTCGAACTCCGACGCCGCAGCACGGCAATACTGCACGCACAAATCAGCAGTACGGCCACAACAATCGCGGCAATGATCACGACAACCTCCCGATCTCCGGCCGACATCGTCGCCGGCCCGGATATGAGAGGGGGTGACACCGCAAAAGGATTCACCCTGGGCTAGCGTCCTCGGCGCTTCGCCGGCTTCTTCTTGGCCGACGCGTTCCTTGCCTGGTTCGGCCGGCCGGTTCGCTTCGCCGGTGACTTCTTCTGCGGCTCAGTACTTTTGGCGCGCGCGGACGGCGAGCGAGAACTGCGTTCGGACCGCCCGCGGACCACGCCGACGAAATCCTCGACCAGATCGCTGGTCCGCTCGGTCGGCCAGGCCAGGGCGATCTCGGTGTCGGCGACATCGGTCACCGTCCGGTACACCAGGTCACGCCGGGCGTGCAGCCGGGCGATCGAATGCGGGACCACCGCGACACCGACGCCGGCCGCGACCAGCTCGATGGCGCCCTCGACCGCGTCGATATCGGACGCGTCCTGCATCCGCTCTTCCGCCAGGTCGGCCATGCTCACCTGCTCGA
The DNA here is from genome assembly GCF_042793755.1 of Nocardia sp. NPDC056564. Classification (NCBI taxonomy): domain Bacteria; kingdom Bacillati; phylum Actinomycetota; class Actinomycetes; order Mycobacteriales; family Nocardiaceae; genus Nocardia; species Nocardia sp. NPDC056564. The sequence goes on along the minus strand of NZ_JBHTUR010000002.1, from coordinate 444,642 downwards.
ACACCGAGATCGGATGGTCCTTCGGCACCACAACCACCGGCAGTTCCCGGTACAGCGGAATCGCGCTCATTCCGTCCCGATCGATGGGCAACCGGACGAAGCACAGCGCGACCCGCCCCTCGCGCAGCGCCGCTTCCTGCTCCCCCATCGGCACCGCCACCACCTCGAGCGGCGTATCCGGAAAGCGTTCACTCCAGATTCGCGTCCACTTCGACACCGTCACCCCCGGCACGAACCCCACCCGCAACGCCGCAGGGCCTGTCGGACGTTCCTCCGCCGCCGCCTCCGCCGCCCGCGCGATCAACTCCCGCGCCTCGCCCAGCAACGCCTCGCCGTCCGCGGTCAACTGGGTCGGCTGCGCCCCCGGCACGAACAGCCTCGTCCCCAGTTCCCCCTCCAGATCGATCACCGTCTGACTCAACCGCTGCCGCGAAATCTTCAACCCCTTCGCCGCCCGCGCGAAATGCAACTCCTCGGCCACCGCGACAAACCACCGCAGGCGCGTGACATCAATCGACTCGAACCGGCTCATGCCAGGAACCATATCGGCACCGGATACGCTCTTTCAGTGAGCCCGGACCCGAACCCCCAGCTGATGAAGCCCCTGACCGCAGCCAACAAGCTCGGCATCTACCTGCCCGCGGCCCCCGAATCCTTCCGCAACACCCCGCTCTCCCGCGCCGACCTCGACGCCCTCCGCACCAACCCCCCGGAGTGGCTCACCGAACTCCGCCGCACCGGCCCGTTCCCCCGCGACGTCACCGCCCGCAAACTCGGCGTCTCCAACTCCGGCCTCTCCCGCGCCGAAGTCTCCGACGCCCTGACCGCCGACGAAATCGCCACCCTCCTCGCCGACCCACCCGAATGGTTGATCCGCGAACGCGAGAACTACGCCGAGGTCCTCAAGGAAAACGAGCGAATCGCCGCCAAGGAAGCCGAGCGCCGCGCCGCCACCAACCGCCCCGCAAAGAACCGCACCTAGCGCTCGCCGGACACTTTCACATCCCGCTGACGAACTCGCGGTAGAGAAACTTTTGGTGCAGGCTCTCCAAGGTCCCCGAATACCGGCGAAAGGGAACCAGGGCGAGCCGAAGTGGCCGGGTGATCGGTATACCCGGCCCCACCAGCTCCGCGACCGATGCCGCCGCCTCGATCAGGGTGTTCTCCGTCTCGTTCGGTTCGGCCGATTCGAGACCCAATCGTCTGAGTAGTTGATCGCGGACGCCTTCCACGTCGAGTTCCAGCCGACGCGCTTCCTCTTCGGTGTCACAGCGAGACAACGCGCGCCGGAAATCGACGGCCCGCGAGCGGTATTCATCGATGCGCCCACAGATCATCGCCAGCCAACGCTCATCGGAGTAGCGTCCGCGGTCGCGCAGTGACCACAAGCGGCCGCCCAGCAGCGGCAATTGATACTCGAGCATCTGCAACCGACGCCCCTGCCGCGCCCCGGCGACCTTCCGAATCTCGCTGGGTATCCCCCGAACCGCCGAAATCACTTCCTCGATCGCACTCTCAGCGACACCGTCGTCGAAGAGGTCGAACATCACCGAGAAGTCGCGGCGCAGCGGATGTGGTGTGTAAGCAATGTTTTTCACCTTCGCCCGCGCCGAATAACGCAAGGACCGCACCAATGTCGCGATCAGCCACAGCTGCTGTTCGCTGTCCTCGATCAAACTGCGAAATTGTCCCTCCATCGCGAACGATGACGCACGCGCCCATTGGCCGAACGGGTCGAGTTCCACCCCATCCGCACCGCTGATGCGTGAGCGGTGGTGACCTTCGATCCGCACGTTCTCCCACTGGTAGTCCGCCCACGCCGCGATATTCGCCAGCATCCGCTGACCGCCACCGCGCTCCTGTACCTCGCGATCGGCGCGGCGGGTCTTGTCGATGAACCGCAGCATGGTCTCGACGCCGGTTGTCTTCAGCGTCTCCACGGCGGTGTGCTCGGCCGTGACCAAAGCTGCCTCGATATCGGGGCCGATCGACAACGGCACGGCGATGCGCAGATCGAAGAGATGGCGAAGGATTCGCGGAAGGTCGCCATAGTCGGCGGGAATCGGGTTCAGCTTCGTCGGATGCGGGACGAGCACCTCATCGAAATAGATCAGCGACTGGACAAGTTCCGCGTAGCACTGCTGCGCGAACGGATCGCGGGGGCGGGACGGGGAGGTGTGGTTCTGGGAGAGGATGAATTCCTCGGCACTGATGAACGTCGTGATGTCCACCATGACTCGATTCGACATCAACCACTCCGGGACTCGGCGAGCAACTCAACGAACCAGCGCACGCAATTCGGGTCGCCGGTAATCGTTTCGGGGAAAATGGGCTCGCGTTGGTTCAGGAATTGCCGGGTGAGCGGCAGTGGGGTTGATCCGTGGCCATCGGAGGCGGTGCGGCCCATTGCGGTTGTCAGAGCGATGCCCGCGGCGCCGTCCCAAACCTTCTGGTCGGGGCGGTAGAACAGGTCGAACTGGGACTCTGGGGTCTGCGTCCAAGCGGACAGGTCTATGCAGGTTCTGACCATATCGAGAGTTTGCGAGGTGGTACGGGTCTTCATGAGGCAACCGGCGTCGGCGAGACCGATTTCGAACTTGCGGGCAGCGGAGTTCTTGCTGCGCGTAACCGATGCGCGTCTGGGGTACGTTGTCGGGCTCAGCGGATCGGCGGGCCGCCCGTTCACGGTGACTTCGCCCGACCAGTGAATCGTTATCGGCGACCGGTTGGCGCCCAATTCAGGGGCAAGGACGTAGGCCGCGGTCGGTACGCCATCTTCGAGAAGGCAGACGACACTACAGAATTCGCGTCCGGTGAGTGCGACGAACTCGCTCGTGCCGTCGATCGGATCGATGATCCAGGTCGGCTCACCCGAGCTGGGCAGCTCCGTCTCGTCTTCTTCCGCGACGAATCGGGACCCGGGGAAGTGCCGTCCGATGGTTCCGATGATGGCCTTCTGCGTGGCGAGGTCGGCCTCGGACAGTAGTGTGTCGTCGGGCTTCGTATCGACCTGTAGCGACGCGAGGTTGCGGCGGTATCGGCGAAGCAACGGCAGCAGCTGCTCGTCCAGTGCCTTCCACAGTGATCCGACGTCCCGCAACGCGCCCTCCCCGCAGAGTGTTGTCCGTCGAGCGTAGCGGCTCGGGGCGTTCCTGAGGCCTTAACCTGGGGTTCCGATCACTTGTTCGGCACTCGAGACGCATTCGGGTCGATCGGCTGCCTTACCGCGATTTCAGCCATTCCTTGAACTGGTTTGTGGTGAATTGTTTTCCATTGAGGTCGGGGTGGGTGCTGGAGGAGATTGTGGTTACTTGGGTTGGGGTCCAGGCGAACCAGGTGTGGGAGGGGTAGTCGAGGAGGAGGCGGGCGGATTCGGGGAGGGATCGGGCGGCTTGGGATTCTTCGGTGCCGGTGGCTATTGCTTGGGGGGTGTGGGGCGGGGTTGGGGTGAGTTGGATTGTGTCGGAGGTTGTTCGGGGGGTGATGGCGGCGGGTACCGCTATATAGGAGGGGGTGCCTGCGTTGGGTAGGGAGGATTGGGGATCGGTCGCGAAATTCGGATTGGTCGCGTAGATCAGTATTTGGGTGCCCGTGCGGTGGCAGGGGTGTGGGTCTTCGGTGGCGACGGGTGGGTGCTGGGATCGGAGGAATGAGGCGGCCAGTCGAGTTGCCGCGGGGGATTCGAGGACGCGATCGATCGTTTCGGTCTCGGGGGTGGGTGCCCAGCTGAGGTCGGCCGGGCTGTGGGGTGGCGCGGCGCAGCCGGGGATTGTCAGCGCGGCGGCGATCAAGAAAACTGCGGCGGGCCGGTTCATTTCTTTTTCGATATTCCGTAATCTTCGCCGAACCAAGCCCATTCTGGGTTCTGGGTATAGGACGCGAGCGTCCGCGTGACGATTCGCTGGGCGGTCGGCCAGGGATCTCCGTAGGTGACGGTGCCGTTGCCTGCGTCGTAGCCATACACGACTTGCGCGTGCCCGCCGCCCGCGGTCCAGGCGATGCCGGTGAGGATCGGGCGGTTCGCCGAGATCTCGGCGGCGATTCTGGTCATGGAGAACGGGGAGCCGACCGACGCGTCGAAGCCGATCTTCTGGAACGCGGCGGCGATCTCTTCGAGTGAGGCGCTCTCGTTGGGGCACTGTTTGCCCTGCGCGGTGTCGTGCACGAGTTTGCAGTAGTCGGCCTGCGCGATTCGGCGACCGAGGTAGGTGGATATCGCGGCACCGTCGGCCGCCCAGCACCATTGATTCCACTCTTGCACCTGCTGCGCGTAGGACAGCGTTTTCGAGCCGACCGCGGTCACCCGGGGTTCGATGACGCCGGGCAGTCCGGTGGTGACCTTCAGCCCCGCCGGGCGCGCGGTGAAATCCTTTCCAGGCGAAAGCGGTTCGGCAATGGACGCACCATGGCCGCACGAAAGGATCACCACGGTCGCGGCGATTATCCAGGCATGAAATTTTCTTCGCGGCAGCACGAGGGCACCCCTCTTTCGGGTTGCTGAATTTCAGGAAAAACTACGCCGCGACTTCCGACGGCGGCAAGTGGGGAACGTCCCCAATACGAAACACGATAACAACACCCAATGCTGTTGCCGCACTGATGTTTTGCGAGGAGCATTCGCAACGTAGCAACGGAGAGCCCGAACTGTTCCACAGTTCAACAATTTCGGCGTCCGGTGCGCATCGGGCAACTGCCCTAAATCGACAAAACGGACAAATCAACCAGGAGTTGTCATGCGTTATTCGAAACTGCCTGCCGCGATGGCATTCGCGGTCGGCATCGGACTGGTGTCGGTGGGAATCGCACAGGCGGATCCGCCCACTTCGGGCCCCGAACTCAAGCACCATTCCTTCGGCTTCGATGTACAAGCGGCAAAAGCCAATCAGGACAAGGACACCAGCACCGGTTTCGCGCTGCCGGTGCGGGTCGGCTCCGCCGTCGCGCCGCCGTCCTATTCGCTCAAGCAGTTCGCGGCGCCGGCGGGTGACCAGGGTCCGGTGGGGTCCTGCGTGGCCTGGGCGACCGGGTACACCGGCTACGCCGTGCTGATGAACGAGCAGAAGATCGCCGGCGGCCCGATGGCCCCGATGTACATCTACGCGCAGATCGCGAAGGGCAACGACCAGGGCACCTGGGCGGGCGTCGCGCTGCCGATGGAACGTAACCAGGGCATCGACACCAAATCCCACTACTGGCAGGGCGATTTCGACTACACCACCCAGCCCGACGCGTCGGAGCGCGCGAATGCCGCGCACTACAAGCTGTCCGGCGCACAGGATCTGGATTCCGGCGACCGCGTGACCAACATCAAGAACGCGATCGCGGCCGGCCTGCCGGTCCCGATCGGCTTCGAGGTCAGGCAGAGCTTCATGGATCTGGGCCCGGGCCACTCCCGCTACAACCCGTCCCGCAACGAGCGCACGGTGGGCGGCCACGAGGTGACGATCGTCGGATACGACCAGAATGGCGTCACCATCCAGAATTCCTGGGGCGCGAGTTGGGGAGACAACGGATTCTTCACCGCACCGTGGTCCTTCATCACCGGCGGCGACGTCGATGAAATTCACTCGATGGGACGACTTGTCACCGGATGATCGATCACATCATGAGTAGTTCGAAGTCCTGATTCCTGTCGGCGGCACCGCCGGCAGGAACCGGGCGTTTCCACCGATTGCACCTCCTGCAATCTGCTCGGCGTCTACCCTTCAGAACTGGGGAAAACCGACGCTGACCAGCCAAGATCCCCACTCTCACTGGGGATCCGAGGGTCGCCGTTCATGTCATGATTCAAACGGTTGGCCGGAATCGGCGGCACCCCCATCGGCCGGGACAACCACCAGCACAATATATTTCGGTTCTCGTTCGCCTACGATCTTCGGGCCATCGCCGCGCGCACAGAAATGTCGCGGTGAACGATTCGCTGACCTTTATGCGACTTCCGTTCATCGGGGACCGATCCAACGTCCCCATAGGGAGGACCCCATGCGAACGGCGAAATCTACCGGGCTCGTCGCAATGGTCGCGAGTCTATTGATCGGCATAGCCGCGGTGTTGGTGGGATTCACCAACGCGCCGGCCCAGACCGCGGCCGCGGCTCCCCCGACGTCCGGCGGTGTCAAAATCGGCTACTACAACCAATGGTCGGTCTACGAAAACGCCTTCTACCTCAAGAACGTCGACACCTCGGGTATGGCGGGCAAGCTCGACTACATGATGTACGCGTTCGCGAACATCCACCCCACCGACCTGACCTGCTTCGAGGCGAACAAGGCGGCCAGCCAGGACGAGAACAACCCGAATGCCGGTGACGGCGCGGGTGATTCGTTCGCCGACTACGGCAAATCGTTCGGCGCGTCGATCAGCGTCGACGGCACCGCGGACGCCTGGAACGACCCGATCGTCGGCAACTTCAAGCAGATCAAGCAGCTGAAGGCGAAGCACCCGAACCTGAAGGTGCTCTTGTCGATCGGCGGCTGGACCTACTCGAAGTTCTTCTCCGATATCTCCGCGACCGATGCCTCGCGCAAGAAGTTCGCGGCCTCCTGCATCGACATGTTCATCAAGGGCAACCTGCCCAAGGCCGACGGTTACGGCGGCCCCGGCACCGGTAAGGGCGTGTTCGACGGCCTCGACCTGGACTGGGAGTATCCCGGTGGCGGCGGCCATCTCGGCAACCACGCCTCGCCCGCCGACCGGGCGAACTTCACCCTGCTGACCGCCGAGTTGCGCAAGCAGCTGGACGCGCAGGGCCAACTGGACAACAAGCGCTACTCGCTGACCGCGGCCGTGGCGGCGGGGCAGGACAAGATCCGCAACTACGAGACCGACAAGCTCGGCAACTACCTCGACCTGGTCAACGTCATGACCTATGACATGCACGGAGCGTGGGACGCCAAGGGCCCGACCAACTTCCAGGACCCGATCTACAGCCGGCCGGACGATCCGATGAACCCGGTGCCGCCGGGCAACGCCAAGTACAACATCGACGAGGCGATCACCGCGTGGACCACGGGCGACAGTTCCTACGGCATCCCGGGCGGCTTCCCGCCGACCAAACTGACCATCGGTTATCCGTTCTACTACCGCGGCTGGACGGGCGTGCAGCCCGGCAACAAGAACGGGCTGTTCCAACCCGCGACCGGCCCGGCGCCGGGTGGACCGTCCTCCGGCAACGTCCCCGGCATCCGGATGTACAAGGAGCTGGCCGGTGTCGTCGACAATCCGTCCCGCACGTTCTACGACCCGGTAGCGCAGGCCGCCTACTTCTACGACGGCACCAACTTCTGGGGCGGCGACTCGCTGCAATCCATTCAGGCCAAGTCGGATTACCTGCACTGCAAGGGACTCGGCGGCGCGATGATGTACTCGCTGGAGAATTTGGATGCAGCGTCGACCCTGTTCAACCAGGTGATCAAGACCGTCAACGGCAGCGCGTCCACCTGCACGCCGCCGACCACCACACCGACGACTCCGCCCACCTCCACGACTACGACCACGACAACCACCACCACGACCGTGCCGCCGACCACGACAACCACCACCCCACCCACCGGAAACGGTGTGGTCAACGGTGATTTCGAGGCCGGCTCGCTGTCCCCGTGGTCCTGCGCCGGCAACCTCGGCACCCTCGTCACCAGCCCGGTACACGGCGGCAAGAGCGCCCTCACCGCCGCGGCGAGCAGCAGCGATACCGCCCAGTGCGCGCAGGAGATCACCGTCGAGCCGAATCACGCGTACACGCTGTCGGCGTGGGTGAACGGCAACTACGTCTACCTCGGCGTCACCGGTTCGGGCACCAGTGACACGTCCACCTGGACTCCGGGTACCGGCGGTGCCTACCAGCAACTTTCGACCAAGTTCAGCACCGGTGCCTCGACCACGAAGGTCACCGTCTGGGTGCACGGCTGGTACGGCCAGGGATCGTACAGCGTGGATGACATCACGCTGAAATAGAAGGCTGGAATGTGAAGGTGGGCTTCGTTTTACGAGGCCCACCTTTTCCGTGTCAGATTTCGCTGTCGTCCAGCGGCCGGTACCCGAGCCAGCGCGTGGTCGAATGCGAGGTCGCGCACCAGAGGGCGGCGAGCGAAAACACCGGCACCGCACCGAAAATGCCCAGACCGGTGTAGTCCCGATCGATGAGCACCGCACCTACGGCGGCCAAGCCGGCAAGCATGACGATCGCCGAACCGATCGCGACCGCTAGCCTTCCGCCGCGTTTTCGCAACAGCAGTGCCACTGCCCCGCCGATCAGCAGCGCCGACAGGGCGGTGACGACGGCCGCGATGGCGATCATTCCGGCCGCCGCGTCGGTGCCGTGCCCCCTGGCCAGCTCGATCACCGCGCCGACCGCGGGTACCTCGGCGATCAGGCCGAAGAGCAGGGCGAGGCCGGCCGCGGTCCGGGCGGTGCGGCCGGACGGCGGGGGCGGATCGGCCGCAGGCGACGGCTGCCACGGCTGCGCCCCCACCGGATCCGAGTGCTGGTTCAGCATCGTCGCAGCGGTGCGGCGGCGCGGATCTATGTCGACCGCGGGGGACGGTTCGGGCCGGGTGTTGAACACGGTCGGTGCCGTCCGGTACCCCGCGACGACGGCTCGGCCGGACAGCGCAGCCTGCGCCGCTTCCGCGAATTCGCTACAGCTGACGAACCTTTCGTGTCGCTGCTTGGCCATGGCGCGACCGATCACCTCGTCGAGCGATGCCGGCAGGTCGGGTCGCCGCTCGGTGAGTCGTGGGACCGGTTTGGTGATGTGCCCGGCGACGATCTGGCCTGGATTCGTTGCGGGGTAAGGGGTCTGGCCGGCCAGCAGCGTGTAGAGCGTGCAGGCCAGGGAGTACTGGTCGGCGCGATGATCCACCTGCTCGCCGGACAGTTGTTCCGGCGACGCGTAAGCGAGTGTGGCGGTGAATGTTCCGGTGGCGGTCAGCTTGGTGTCGGCGTCGAGCAGGCGGGCGATACCGAAATCGGTGAGGATCGCGCGCGGCCCATGACCGGAATTCGACTCGGCCAGCAGGATGTTCGCGGGCTTGATGTCGCGATGCAGCACGCCGCGGCTGTGGGCATAGTCGAGCGCGTCCGCAGTGTCGGCGACAATCCGCACGACATGTGCCGCGGGCGCCGCACGGGGATCCAGTCGCGCGGCATCGGTGCCCGCGATGTACTGCATGGAGATCCAGAGATGCCCGTCCTGAGTACCGCGGTCGTAGACCCCGACGATTCCCGGATGATCCAAGCGCGCGACAACGTTCGCCTCCAACTCGAAACGCCGCCGCAATTCCTCGTCTTCGGACACCGCACGATGCAGCAGCTTGAGCGCGACCAGCCGCGGCAACCGCGGATGCCGGGCCCGGTAGACCGTGCCCATCCCACCCTGCCCGAGCACGCCCTCGACGAGATAACCGGCGAACGAGTCCCCCACCCCAGGCACCACGCCCCCTTCCGCTCGAGCATTCGGATCGAGGCAGCATAACCCGTGTCCGATTCGGGCCGGCCGATCCGATCAGGGGCTATTCGGGATGCGTTGTATTCCAGCCATTTTCGAGAAGCTCGAAGATGTCTTCCGCGGCACGTTCCGGGTCGGGATGGCGCTCGATGAGATCGCTGGCGTCCAGGGCGAAGCGGGCCAGGGCGGCGCAGGCGAGGTCGTCGGCGGGGGCGCCGACAGCTTCGGCGATAGCGACGGCCAGGGCGGTTTCGTGGCGAAGCCACATGCGGCGGGCGTACTCGCGCAGGACGGGCGTGTCGGCGATCATGCGGACGAACGCGGCGGTTTGCCCCGACGCTGCCTGCACTCGCGCTACCCGCGACAGGATGTGGTCGCGCAGGGCCTGCGGGATGGACCGGCCGGGGGCGCGGTCGCGGATCGCCGCGACAAGGGCCGCCTCCAGGTCGTCGTCCAAGTCGAAGACCAGGGCTTCCTTGCTGGGGAAATGCTTGAACAGGGTGGTCACCGAGACGTCGGCGGCATCGGCGACGTCCTTGACGCCGACACTGTCGTAGCCGTGCTCGAGGAACAGGCGCAGCGCCGCATCGGCCAGCGACTTGCGGGTCTGGGCCTTCTTGCGCTCGCGGCGCCCGATCGGTTCGTCCACGCCGCCACCCTACCAATGAAGGTCTAGTCACTATGAAAGTTTAGTCATTGCACTTTTGCAGTGAGTTAGGTTTCATGAAGGCATGAGTTTCTCCCCAGAACCCCGCATCGCGGTCGTCGGCGCCGGCCTCGGCGGACTCGCGTGCGCCCGCGGACTCCAATTGCGCGGGCGCGCGGTCACCGTGTTCGAACAAGAGCCCTCCCCCAACGCCCGCAGCCAGGGCGGGACACTCGACCTGCACGCCGACACCGGTCAGGTCGCGCTGCGCGCGGCCGGGCTGTTCGACGCGTTCCGCGACTCGGCGCGTTTCGAAGGCCAGGAGATGCGGGCGCTCGATCCCGCCACCGCGCGACTCCTGCGTCACGAACAGCCTTCCGCCGGCGAGGATTACGCTCCGGAGATCGACCGAGGTCAACTGCGCGGTCTGTTCCTCGCATCGCTCACTCCCGGGACGATCCGCTGGGGACAGGCGGTCGAGTCGGTCATCGACGGCTCGACCCTGCGGTTTCGCGACGGCGCGACCGCGACGTTCGATCTCGTCGTCGGCGCGGACGGCGCCTGGTCACGGGTCCGGCCCGCCCTGTCCGCCGCCACCCCGGCACACACCGGCAGCACCCTCATCGAAACCTTCCTCGACGACGCCGATACCCGGCACCCCGCGCTGGCGCAGCTGGTCGGCAACGGCACCGTCGTCGCCAAGTCCGGTCGCACGATGCTGTCCGCGCAGCGCAACAGCGGCGGCCACATCCGCGTCTATGCCGGGCTGGAGATTCCGCACGACTGGTACCTCGCGGCAGGCCTGGACCTCGACGACACCCCGGCCGTACGCGAGTACCTGCTGACCATGTTCGACGGCTGGCACGACAGCTTGCTCGACCTATTCCGTTGCAGCGACGGTGGATTCGTCAACCGGCCGCTGTTCGTCCTGCCCGTCGGACACACCTGGGATCCCGTTCCCGGCTGCACCCTGCTCGGCGACGCCGCCCACCTCATGCCCCCGTTCGGCATCGGCGCCAACCTCGCCATGCTCGACGGCAGCGACCTGGCCGCCGCCATCACCACCCACCCCACCCTCGAGGAGGCGGTCCGCGGATACGAAGCCCGCATGCTGCCCCGCGCCAAGGCCGCCGCCCAAGCCTGCGCGGACCTGGATGAGATCATGGCCTCGGGCGAGCCGATCGACGTCGACGGAATACGCAAGCACCTCAACGAACGACTCCTGCGGCCGCAGGTGGACCGCCGGTGACCCACCCTGGGTGGTGATCTGCTCCACCTCGGTGGCCGCGGCCCAGCACTCGGGGTCCTGATATCGGCGGCCGGAATGCCGGAGAGTTGGACGTGTCACCGCCAGCGAATCCGGAGCCTCCGATGCCGAACTCCAGCACCATCGTCATCCCGGCCGAACGTCGTGCCACGGTTTCGACCGGAGACGGTGTGGCGCTCGCGGTTCGTGAATACGGATCCCCCAGCGCGGAGCTCACCGTCGTTCTGCTGCATGGACATTGCCTGCACACCGAGTCCTGGACCTACGTTCGCGACGCGCTGCTGCGCCGGTACCGCGGGGCCAGGGTGGTCAGTTACGACCATCGGGGTCACGGCGATTCGGGCGCGGCGTCCCGGCAGACCTACAACCTCGAGCAGCTCGGCCGCGATCTGGGCGATGTCCTCGACGCCGTCGCTCCCACCGGCCCGGTCATTCTCGTCGGTCATTCGATGGGCGGCATGGCCATACTCACCTACGTCAGCCAGCGTCCGCACGAAATCGGTTCGCGCATAGTCGGAGTCGGGCTCATCGCGACCGCGGCGAGCGGACTGGCCGATGCGGGGTTCGGGCGGCTGCTGCGTAATCCGATGGTGTCGGTGTTCCAGGCGGCGGTCCGGCGGGCTCCGGTGCTGATGCAGCACGCGAAGCTGGTGGCCTGCAAGGTTTTCGCGCCGGTCATCCGGATGGCGGAGTTCGGCGATCGCAAGGTCAGTCCGCGGGTGCTCGCGCTGGCGAACGCGATGCACAACGAGACACCGATCGTGACCATGGCGAGCTTCTTGAGCGACTTCATGGACTACGACCGGACCGACGCGCTCGCGCTGCTCTCGACCATCCCGACGCTGGTGCTGTGCGGTTCCGCCGATCTGATGACGCCGGCGGCACACTCCGTCGCGATGGCCGCCGCGGTCGAGTACTCGGACTTCGTCATGGTCGAGGGCGCGGGGCATTCGGTGATCCTCGAGCAGCCGGAGCGGGTGGCCGAGGCCGTCGCTCGTCTGCTGACGCGAGCGGGTGGTAACGGTCAGCGCCGGGGCGCGCACCTCGCGTTGGTCGCTTAGAACGGACGGACGCGTGGCCACTGCTGCGGCCACGCGTCCATGCGACGTTCGGTCAGGAGTACTTGCCCTGCAACGCGATAACGAAACCGCCGGCGCCGTTGGCATCCGTTCCGGTGTCGAGGACCTTGTCGTCCAGGAACGCCGCGGCCTCCCGGTCCAGGAAGATCCGCGAGCCTTCCGCGGTCAGGACCTGATCTTGCTCGGCCGGGATCGCGGCCACTTCGAGCTGTAAGGTCTCGGCGCCGTCCACGGTGGAGATGCGTAGGCCGGCCTCGTCCGGCGTGCCTTCCGCGGTGGTGATGTTACGAACGACCTCGATGGCGGTGGGGGTCAGCATCAGCATGTATTCGTTTCCTTCCCGCTGTCGTGGCGGTCCGCCGAGTTCCGGCGAACCGCGGTCCCGCCGACCAGCCGCCTGCGCGTTGTCCGCGCCGACGGCCCGTATCGGCGTTCTCCAAGGGGTAGCCACATGCCGCTCCGTGAAACTCCTTTTCTCGGCGCGGCACCCGTTACCCCTGGTCGGCGGCGGATTGTGACTCCTACCGCAGCCGCTCAGCTAGCGGTCGGGAACCGATACGTGCCGTTACGCGGAACGATTACCGGAGCTACCCCGCGACTTGACCCACTGGAACACCAGCAGCACCGGCAGGATGAACGCCTGGAAGAACATCCAGTACGAGCCGCCTTCGAAGAGGAAGGCGAGATAGATGCCGTAACCCACGAACAGGGTGCCGAAGACGGCGTTGAGGATCTGGCCCGCATTGCCCTGGGATTTGGCGAAGGACAGGGCGAGCATCGCCAAGCCGCTCACCAGCAGTAGGACCACGTACCACGAGAACTGCGGGTCGGCACTGAAGTCGAGATTCACGGATTTCCCCCGTCGAAAGTTTGTCCAACACAGAGTTCGACGATGCCGAACGGCCCCCCGAACGTGGGAATCGTGCCATTGCCGTTGGGTGACCGCAAGTCGGCGATGCTCGACGCCGCCGGTCTCGATCGAATTCCGCTTGCTTTCAATCGTTTTCAGTCACTGTTTTCAGTCTTGTCCGAAGTTGCCACCGGGTGGGCGCCATCGGTCGACACTCCGCTGCCGGTGCGGTTTGAGCAGTGAATCCTATTGCGTCGATTAGGTTTTCGTACCGAGTGAAATCACGGTGCGCAGTTCCGCGGCGGCGTCGAGAAGCGCGGTGGCGCGGGCGGCGAGGCCGGCGTCGCGGGCGGCGAGCGCGGCGTGCAGGTCTTCGGATCGGTGCGCGGTCCGCAAGTCCGGCAGCACGGCGCGTAGATGCGCGATCGGGTAGCCGGCTTTTCGGAGTTGATGAACGATGCGGGCATCTCGCACCTGATTCGGCGGATAGTGCCGGGCACCGCGGTCGCGTGCTGGAATGACCAAACCTTCTGCGTCCCAATGGCGCAACGTCGAGGTGCGGATGCCGAGCGCGTCGGCGAGTTCGGCGATGCTCATCGAGTCGGAGCCGCGCACGTCGTCGATCGGTTCGAGGGAGATCGACGCCGCCGCCCGTTTGGCGTGTCCGAGTTCGATGCGCTCGGCATGCAGTCGAGCGTGTGCCGCGTCGAGCAGAGCGAGGGCTTCCGGGAGCGGGCCGTGGTGGAAGGCTCGGACAATCCGCTTCGCCTCGGTCGGGCCCACGCCGGCCGCGAGTGCCCGGTAGGCGAGCGCCGAATGCAGGTGGATATTCCCGTAGATCCGGTGACCGGTGTCGGTGCGGGTCGCGGGTGGCAGCACGCCGTCTCGTTCGAGATTGCGCACCTGCTGAACCGAGTAGCCCGCGCGGCGAGCGATATCGACCGTGCGCTTCACCTGGGGTTTGAGGTTTGCCAAGTAAATCTCCTCGTTGTCGCACGCCAAGTCCACAGAAGCACTTGAATGACACGCTGGAACCCATGACCATAGACGAGATCATCGACTTCGTGGCCGGCCTCGACGGAGTTCTCACCCTCCGACCGACCGCGGAAACCGAATGGCCGGAGATCAGCTGGGGCGACACCTTCTTCTACTACTCCCCCGACGGTGAGATCCCCACCAGAACCCAGCCCTTCGCGACGATCGTCACGAAGGACTATCCCGGCGAACCCAGCTCGGATCTGCACCGCCCCAACAGCTTCCGCGTCAACATCGCAGCCGGGAAAGAAGCCTTCATCGAATGGACCGGCCGCCCGCCGCGCGAGCAGGCCACCGACGTGGACTACCACGTCACCGACACCGTCCTCCCTCATCCGACCTACAGCTCAGCGGGATGGCTCGCAGTGGTCGATCCCGGCGCCAGGACCGAGACCACGACACGTGAGCTGCTCCACACCGCCTACGAGCGAGCTCGTTCGCGCTACGAGCGCCATTCGAGCTCGGAGGCGCGCTGAAGGGGGCGCGACACTTTACCCGCTCAGCAGTGGTAATGTGCCACAGCTAACACTCAGCTAGCCTTGTTTCGCGCGACTCGCCGACCTACCTTTGACGCATATCTTCATGCGGGATAGCTATCGTCGGCGGGACGGCGAGGCGTCCACGATGTCCCGCGACTTGTCCGAAACCCGTTCTGATGCGCGGTGCTGCCGTGCCAGCAGGCCGAACCGAAGGCAGTGTGCGCATGAATGTATCGACGAAATTCGTTGCCGTGTCGGTGTTGACGGCGGCGATCGTGGCCGGTTCGCTGAGCACGGCGCAGGCCGACCCCGAACCGGCCGGGCTGCACTACACCGCACAGGCGCTCGGCGGGTCGATGGTCTTGTCCACCGATTCGGGCTCCCTCGACACCGCCGACGACAAGCTCGAGATCCGCGACGACAGCGGCAACCTGATGGCGGCGTTCCCGCTCGGCTACTACCGGGACAACCAGCGTTGGCCGATCGCCGCCCGCATCGACGGCAACACCGCGACGCTGACGCCGAGCGTGGACCCCGCGAGCGCGACCCCGGCGCCGGGCACCACCGACCAACTCAACGACATCGCCCTGGACCCGATGTCCCCCGCCTTCGGCGCCGCCCTGTCCACCTTCTCCACCATCGTCGGCATCGGCACCGCACTGGGCACGATCATCGGCACCCTGGTCGGCGCTTCCCTCGGCTGCCTGCTCGGAGGCCTGCTGGTCGGCGGCGCCGCCACCATCCCCACCTTCGGCGCCCTCACCATCCCCGGCTTCCTCGGCGGCTGCATCGTCACCGCCATCCCCGGCGCTGCCCTGGGCGCCATCGTCGGCACCATCGTCTTCGGCGTGCCCGCGATCATCATCGGCGGGATCTTCCTCGGCGGGGCGCTGGCGGGTTGAGCGTTCGACGTACTCACGACTTCGTACAGACGCAGCCCAGGATCTCTACGCGGGTGGCAGGCAAATCGTCGTCGAGCCAATCCTGGATGGGTGCCAGGCCAGGATCGAGAACCTCGAAACCATCCAGATAGGTGGCGATTTCGGTGCTCGAACGCAACGCGGGGACGGCCGAGCTCCCCTTGGTCGCCGACATCGCCTGCCGAATGAAGTTCGAGTCGGAATCGCTGGTGGCGTGGGTGAGAATCAGATGACTGCCCGGTGCCATCACGGCACGTAATCGAGCGATGATCTCGGCCGGGCACTCGTCGTCCATGATGAAATGCAAGACACCGACGATCAGCACCGCGACCGGCCGCGCGAAGTCGATCAACGCTTCCGAACGCAACCGCTCGATAAGGTCGTCAGGATCGCGGAGGTCCGCCCACATCGGCGTATTCCCGGACGAACCCGACAGCATCGCCGTCGCATGCGCGTGCACGACCGGATCGGAATCGACCGAGATCACCCGCACCGACGGATCGACCTCGCGGGCCGCATCGTAGACCGACGGCGAAATCGGAATGCCCGCGCCGACATCGATGAACTGACGAATCCCCGCTTCCGCCGCTCGGGTGACACCCCGCAACAGAAACCGGCGACTCATCTGCGCCAATGCTTTCGAATCCGGGGCAACCCGCAATACCCGCTCGGCGTACTCCCGATCCGCCTCGTAGTAGTCCTTACCCCCGAGCATGTAGTTGTAGATCCGCGCCGAATTAGGTTTGTACGGATCAACTCCCATAGGCACTTGCCTGGAATCCGACACTCCACCTCCTCGGTAGCGCGCCGATCCTAGCAACCTGAGCTCAGCCCGCCGTGCGACGAGGCAGTTCTCCAGCGGCCCGGCCTGCCTCGGCATGAAGGACCGAATGTGCGGTCAACGCACTCGAAGGGCGGTGATACGCCAGCCCTCGGCGCGGGTGCGGGCGATGCGGGCGGCGAGCGCGAAACGACGGTGGCCTCGGGCGTAAGCGGCGAACAGCTCTGCGGCGGAGTCGTCGATCATCGCGATGTCGACTCGCTTCAGCACTGCTGTGCCTAACCCGCGGCCGGGCACGAAGTCACCTTTGACCAGCGTTCGTACCGCGGCTACCACTGTTGGCTCGGCCATACTCGCGAGGTGAGCGATCGGTCGGCGGCGATCGAGCACCTCGAGTGCGATACGCAGGGCTTGGTCGGAGAATTGCTGCGCATCGCTCTCCGCGCGATCGATCGAGCGGGATACGACCGGTTCGGCGTGCGGCGCGCGGTGCGGGTCGGTCCGACGAGAGCGGCCGGCGCGTGCGGTCGCTTGGCGGCGGCATGGCTGCCAACTCGCCGCCGGGGCTGCCGTCTCCGCACATCGCCGACGGTGCTCCGCTGATGATTCGGTACTGAGCGCCGACGACGGCGCGGCAAAGCCTTCCACTTCGAGTCCCCCTTCGGTTCCCGTCGCATCCCCCGCGATCGGATCGCGAAAGCATGCCACGGACCTTTCCCTCCGTCCACCAACCAAACGACCGCTCTCGCCGCTGAAGGTGCACTGCCTGGTCAGCACTCGGTGCGGTCCCCTCCCCTCCAAAAGGGGGACCGTACTTGCTCGGCTCCGGGCAGTGCACCTTCAGCGGCGAGAGCCACGCCGATTCGGCGCGTCGACCTGGTAGGTGGCCGCCGACAGGTCAGCAGGCGGGACGATTGGGCACCACGAATGTTCGGAACGCGGGGCAGTCCCGAGGAGGGCGATTCGGGCCGTCGGCTGTGCCGCGATTTGCGCGTGCATGGCCTGGCATGACGCGGCGATTCCGTTTACTGCGACCGAAGAACAATCGGTGTGATGAATGTTGTTGTCGATCCTGTGGTTCCGTGAACGGAATCCGGATCATGCGGGGGCCGAAAACGTTTGGGCGTCGACAACCCCAACTCCAATAGACGGCTAAGCGCCGCAACAACTTCGGTCGTCGGTTATTCGTCTCCTCGATGCCGGATTCGATCAGGTGATCGGATCGTTAACGGTATGCGCCCTAGGGCTTTCCAATCGTCGTGATGAAGTCTTTGACCACACACGTCGCTTGTCAACCGTCCCGAGGGCTCATCACTCGCGATCACCAACGCGTCCAGCGGCTTTCGGGGACCGAAGGAAAGAACGTCTACAACTTGTAGCACTTCCCGCGGTCCCGGACACCACCCCGGGTCACGGCGTCTCGACCGGGATCAGCGAATGGAAGAGCACCGGCGGCAGAGCGGGCGTGCTGGTGCGCGGCAGCGGGTTGGCATCCCGGTGGACGTTGACGTAGTAGAACCGCTGACCGGTGTGATCCCGCAAATGCAGTCGCACGCGGCCGGCGTAGAACCGTGAGGTGGGCCGGGTAGACATGATCTGGAATTCCGGCGCCGCGGACATCCGATCGAATGCCTGCCGATCGGCCGGATCGGTGAAATGGGACCGTAGCTGAGTGGCGGTCCAGACACCGAGATGCGTTTCGGGCCACCAATCTTCGCTCAGCACATGTTTGGCACGACGGTCGAGCACCAGCCACTCCAGAAACGAGCCGCCCGCGTGCACGCCGGGATGGAGCCGTTCGTAGGCGGCGTTCGCCTCCAGCACCCACAGCAACCCAGGGATCAGCAGCGCGGCGGGAAAGGGCATGCTGTGCACCCACGCCTTGTCCCGCGGTTCCGGCACGGTCCGTGCGCCCGGCATGGCGTGCTGGAGCTGAATGCCTTGCACGAGAATCTCTTCCAGACTGTGCAGGTCGGGCAGCTCCAGCGCGGCGGCGACCGTCGCCAAGGTGCGATGGGTCACCTTCCGTGCGCCCGACTCGTACGCCTTGATCGTCGCGACCGACAGGCCGGTGAGATCGGCCAGGTCCTGCTGGCTGAGCCGGGGATCGGCGTCGAGCCTGGCCTTCGCCAGCCGATCCCGGACCGCGGCTTGGCCGGCCGTCAACGTCGGCCGATTGCCTGTCGGCGCCGAATTTCGGCGAGCGGGTGCCGGGTGATCTTCGTTCGCTCCAGAGGTCTGCTGAGCCATAGCGATTCACACCCGAGCGGGAGTGAGCCGGACCGGCAGGTACTGCGGGGCCGCGGTGAGTATCGACTCGGTCATCGGAAGTTCGGCCGGGGCGGCGGCGAGGCACAGGTCGGGGTAGCGCGCCAGCAGCGCCCGCAACGCCACCTGTCCTTCGAGCCGAGCCAGCCGGGCGCCGATGCAATAGTGCATGCCGAGACCGAACGCGAGATGGCTCGGGCCGCTGCGTTCGGTCAGGTGCACGCGCATGGGGTCGTCGAAGACCGCGGGATCGGTGTTGGCCGCGCCGAGTCCCACGATGACCACCCGGCCGGCCGGAATCTCCACCTGCCCCAACGTCAATGGCGCCGTGGTGTACCGCAGGGTGGCGAACGGTCCTGGGCTCAGGATGCGCAACACCTCCTCGACATAGGTGTCGACGCGATCCGGATCGGCGGCGAGCTCGTCACGGATTTCCGGGGTCAGCAGCATGATGCTGTTGGCGATCAGGCCGCGGGTGGTTTCGTATCCGGCGGCCAGGAGCACGGTGGTGTTGGTCGCGATCGCCCGGTCGGCCGCGGTGATCCGCTCGGCCTCCGGCAGCTCGGCAAGCGCGGGATCCTCCGCGACCGCGGCATCGCAGCGAATGATCAACGTGCCGAGCAGGTCGGCCGGCAACGGGTCCGCCGGGGTCCGGGACACCAGGTCGGCTTGCTGCCTGCGGTGCCGCACCTGCCCCATGAGGTAGTAGGCGAACTTCTTGCTCGCCTGCGCCCGTTCTCGACCTGGGTTCTGGGACAACAACATCGTGTGCACCCAATCGCCGAACTGCTGGTGATCATCGGCCGGGACGCCGAGGATTTCGCAGATCACCTGCACCGGCAGGGGTGTGGCGTAGGTCGGTAGCAGATCGACCGGATCGTCGGCGGACGCGGCGAGATCGGCGAGTAGCCGCTCGGCGATCTCGTGCACGCGCGGCTCGAGCGCAGCCACGGTCCGCGGCGTGAACGCGTCGGCCACCAGCGCCCGCAAGCGGGTGTGCTCCGGCGGATCCGACCAGGGCAGCCGCTCCGCCATCGCCAACGCGGGCAGCGTTAGGTCGGCGAACTCCTTGACCTGCGGGCTGGTGGTCGCGGCGGGATTCTTCCGCAAACTCGGCTCGCCCAGCGCCTGCCGGGCCAACTTGTAGTCGGTGACCAGAATCGCGGTGCCCCCACCGGGAAAGGTCACCTCATGCACGCCGCCTGCCTCGCGCAGACCCGGGTAGATCTCGTACGCCCGCCGAAAGAAATCATCCGGCAACTGCACCCGCGGCGGCGGATTGAGCGAGGTGGTCATCTGAACCCCTGTCCCCTTGTGTAGATCGGCGCAGACGCACAGTGGTGCCCCCTTCTGCCGCCGGGGTTCACCCCCGCTGCAGACGATCATGCAACACGAACAGCAACAGGTTCCAGTTTTGGGTGACGCCGATGCGCAACGCGCGCCGGAGATTCGGGCCGCGGAGGAAGTCCATCACCAGCGGCGGCGTCGGCTACAGATGTTCGGTCGTACGCTTACCGATGGCCGTGCTGAGCGCGTCGAGTTCGGCCAGAACGTCCACGGCGGCCCAGATACGGTTGCGTTTGCTCTCCGACAAGACCTCGAGGACCCCGGCCTCGGTGAGCCTCCCCAGGGCACGATACGTACTGGCATCGGTGGTTCCAGCGATGCGTTGCGCGGTGTCCGCGTTGAAGATCGGCGTATCGAGCAGCGCGGCGAGCAGGGTCTCGTCCGTGGAATTCGCGCGAGGGCGAGCAAGTTCGCGCCAGCGCGCGGGTAGCGCCGCCAGCGCACGGGCGGATTCCTGCGCTGCCTCGCTGGCATGCAGCGCACCCACTCCCACGTATTCGACGAACGTGTCCACTTGCCCATCTCGATAGGCACCGAGGTGGGCGAAATACCTGCCGGTGTCGGCCAGCATGGCCGAAGCCAACGGAATAGTCACCCGCCGGGTGAGGTCGCGGCGCCGCAGGACAGCGCTGATCAGTGCACGCCCCACACGGCCGTTACCGTCAGTGAACGGATGGATGGACTCGAACTGTGCATGGGCAATCGCGGCCTGGGCCAGGATCGGTAGATCGGTGCGATTCACGAAGACGAGCAGGTCGTCCATCAATTCGGCAACCAGCTCGGGAGGCGGCGGAATATAGGCCGCGCCGACGGGCGTGTAGTCGCTGCCGCCAATCCAGTTCTGGACATCACGCAGCTGACCCGACTCGCGGGCGGCATAGAAATCGGGAGCCATCAACAGACTGTGTGCGGCCAGGAGATCGTCGATCGTGATGGGCCCGGTCCCCGCCGCATCGACCATGGCGATCAATGCCTTGACCGCCGCCAGCTGCGACTGCGCCTCGACGCTGGCTTTCCCGCCGGCGACCGCTTTGCCGAAGGCACGCCAACCCGCGTCGATATGTTCGATCTTCGACGAGGCGACCGACTCGCTGCGTAGCAGAAAATCCGCCAGTGGGGCCAGGTGCTCACCAAACCCGGCTTCCAGGCGCGCGATCGCGATCACCGCCGCTTCGTGGGCGCGGGCCACGGGTCCGGCTGGATCGTAGTCGAGGTCGCCGATGTGCGGCGGAACCGCGACCGCAATGCGGTCAAGGGTGCGGTCGGCCCGCGATCCCTGCCGGTGGCGAGGGATCCACGGGCGTTCCTCGATGCGGTGCGATGGCCAGCTCATAAGACGCTTTCGTGGACGAAAAGGCTACTTAGCACAATCATAGCTTAGTTTATATACCAAAAACGTAGCTATGGATTGCTTATTGTACTTTTCAGCGCCCCCGTCAGTGATGCTGGCCTCAGGCCTGCGCCCGCATGGCCGCGGTGGCGATCGCCGCGCGGGTGTTGTCCAGCTCGGTTGAGGTGAGGTCGATCGGGCGGTGGGTGAAGGTGTTGTCTTCGATGGTGGTCAGGGGTTGGTTTGTCGTGCGGGTGAGATCTTGGAGCCAGCCCGTCATGTTGAGGAGGGCCGCGGATGCTTCGGTGCCTGCGTCGAGCAACTGGTGCTGCTCGAAACTTTCGGCGAGGGACTGGAACGCCTTCGTCAAGCCAGCGGGCGGACCGGGGTCGGCCTCGGTCAGCACTTTGAGCATCTGGTCGTCCCAGTTCTCCCAGCGCCAATCGCGCCACTGCTCGGCGATCGCCTCTGGGACACCACAATTGTTTCGAACGCCCACCAGGCGGCGGCCTTCTGCGCGGGGACGATATGGAGGCCGGACGGGGGCATGGTGGGCAAGCGGTCGGCATGCTGCCAGCCGGCAATGACGTCGACCAGTGCAGGTCCATGCTCCAGTAGATGCGCCAAATCGAGGGCGGGCGTGTATAACCGGGGTTTGTCGGGACCGATAACCGTGACGACGCATTGCGGCCAACGACCGGCGCAATAGTCCATCAAGTCACGTTCGCGGAATTCCGCCCAATGGACAGTCCAATCCGGCCAGGTTTCGTGCATTGTCCCGAAGACAGCGCCTCGCATCGCAGGATGCTTGCACACGCTGGAGTGCCACAACAACATTCGGTTATTCACATCGATGACCGCAGCGGCTTCGAGGTCATAAATCCAGTTTTCAACCTCTTCTTGCGCGGTAGCGAACCGCAGCGCGCTCCGCACTCCCGGCAATAGGTCCAGATGTAGCGATCGAGCACCCCAGTGGGTATAGAACTTCCGTTGTGCCCCTGCGTCGATGACAACGATCTCGGCTCGTGACCCCATGGGGCAAGATTAAGGGTAAGCCCGCTCGATCTACCTGCGAATGAACCTGTTCTAAGCAGTCGGGGACTTGCGTGGCGGCGACACTACGAATTTCGCCGCTCAACCACGAGAAATGGACTGCCAGAACTCAACTAGATTCCAACTGGCGATTTCCAATACGGTCTGGACCGATCTGGAAACACCTAATTGCCACGTTCCTAAAGGGTTTCACGGAAAGCGAGCCCGCTTCGGCTAGCCTTCGGCGGCGAGTTGTCCGCAGGCGGCGGCGATTTCTTGGCCGCGGGTGTCGCGGACGGTGCAGGGGACGCCTTGGGCGTTGACGCGGCGAACGAATTCGGCTTCAACGGGTTTCGGCGAAGCATCCCATTTGCTGCCCGGGGTGGGGTTCAGGGGGATGACGTTGACGTGGACGCGGGAGCCGAGGGCCTTGTGGAGTTTCTGGCCGAGCATGTCGGCGCGCCAGGGCTGGTCGTTGATGTCGCGGATCAACGCGTATTCGATGGAGACACGGCGGCCGGACTTGTCGGCGTAGTAGCGGGCGGCGTCGAGGACCTCGGCGACCGGCCAGCGGTTGTTGACCGGGACCAGGGTGTCGCGGAGTTCATCGTCGGGGGTGTGCAGGGAGACTGCGAGAGTGACGGAGAGGTCTTCGTCGGCCAGTTTGCGGATGGCCGGGGCCAGGCCGACGGTGGAGACGACGACGTTGCGCTGGGAGATGCCGAACCCGTCCGGCGGCGGGGAGGTGATGCGGCGGACCGCGGCGACCACACGCTTGTAGTTGGCCAGCGGCTCGCCCATGCCCATGAAGACGATGTTGGAGAGTCGGCCGGGGCCGCCGGCGACCTCACCGTCGCGCATCGCGGCGGCCGCGGCGCGCACCTGGTCGACGATCTCGGCGGTGGACAGGTTGCGGTTCAACCCGCCCTGGCCGGTCGCGCAGAACGGGCACGCCATGCCACAGCCCGCCTGGCTGGAGATGCAGAGGGTGGCGCGGTCGGGGTAGCGCATCAGGACGCTCTCCAGCAGGGTGCCGTCGCCCGCACGCCACAATGTCTTTCGCGTCTCGCCCGCATCGCAGGCGACGTGCTTGACCACCGACATGAGCGGCGGGAACAGTGCCTCGCCGATCTTCTCGCGCACCGGCGCGGGCAGGTCCGTCATCTGCTCCGGGTCGGCCTGCAACCTGCCGTAGTACTGGCGGGCGATCTGGTCGGCGCGGAACTTGGGCAGTCCCAGCTCCTCGATGGCCGCGCGCCTGCCCTCGGCGTCGAGGTCGGCGAGGTGCCGGGGCGGCATGCCACGGCGCGGAGCATCGAAAACGAGGGGCAGGGAGACGGTCATAGTTCCCCCATTCTCCCATCTGGGCGAATGTGCCGCACACCCGCCCGTCGGCCGGAGCCTCGACATGACCAGTTCGTTGCGAGGAAATACGTGTAACCGTCATAGCAGTGGGCAATGATCGGGATATGTCCACCAATGCTGATCACCTGTCGGATCCCGATCCGGCGTTCCCGAACGAGCCGACCACCCAGGCTCCGCCGGCGACCACCGCACCGCCGGCCGTCCCCGCCACCAAACGTCGCCAGTCGCTGTCCTCCCGGACCGGCAACACCTGGGTCGCGCTGATCGCCGGCGCGCTGATCCTGATCGTGCTGCTGGTCTTCATCCTGCAGAACCTCGACCAGGTCCAGGTAGGCCTGTTCTTCTGGCACTTCTCCCTGCCCCTCGGCGTCGCGGTCCTGCTGTCGGTGATCGGCGGCGCGCTGGTAATGGCCCTGGTCGGCGGCGTCCGCATCCTGCAACTGCGCCGAGCCGCGAAGAAGTAGGTCGAGCGCCTGCGGGTCAGGCTTGCAGCGCCCGGACGAGCGCACGGATCCGGGCCGGGTTTCCGTGCCCATTGCGCAGTGCGCGTCCCGGCTGATCGAAGTGCATGCGCAGCAACCCGAGTGCTTCGGTGAAAGTAGTGCCACTCGGCCATACCACCTGATCGGCATACCCGCACTCCAACAGCCGGGCGATATCCTCCGCATCGCGTGGCGCCGGTCGCTGCCCATAGGCGAACACCTTGATACAGAGGGCGGTCGGTACGTCCGGGATCGCGATCCGAGCGGCAATCCGGGTGCCGTCGGTCAGCGTGGCGTCGAGGGCGATCCAGACCGGATCCCTGGCCAGCGCGACGTGCAACGCGGGAATTCCGTCGACGGCGATCGGCCCGGCGTCGAGGTCGGGCACGTGCCGATTGGTGCACGAGGGAGCCAGTAGGTCGATCGTCGCGGCGGTTCCGGCGACCGAGCGCTCGAATCGGTTTCCGGATCGCGGGTTGTCGTAGCCCAGCTCGCGCAGGCTGTCCAGCAGGACACCGTCGCGAATGGCGACCCGTTCGACCGCGAGGTCGGCGTCCCTGGTGGCACGCAGCGGGATCGACACCCCGCTGCGCAGGACGTGCAGGTTGACCATGTGCCCGCCGACCACCGCCCACGACTCCAGGGCCCGCGAGACGGAGGCGGCATCGGCCAGTGCTCGATACGCGCCATCCTCGGCCCGCGAACCGCTGTAGACCGCAATATCTTTCACGCGGCGCGCTCGAGCTCGGCGCGCGCGGTGAGGAATCGTTCTTCGAGTTCGGCGACGGCGTCGGCGGCGTCGGGTTTGTTGCCGATGAGCATGTGCCTGGCCACCTCGATGACCGGTGCCAGCGGCCACACCTGGGCCTGCAGTCCGCCCATCGCGGCGGCCAGCGCCGAGTCGAGGCGCCAACCCGGCGGGGTTTCGCCGATGGTCACCACCAAACTCGCGTCGGACGGATCCGTATCGACCGGGACGAAACCGGCCTCATCCAACTCCAGATGCGCGTCGGCGTGCAGCACGACGATCTCCGGAATCCGCCAGGGGGCGAGTCGGTCGGCCGCCCAGTCGCCGCATACGTGCAGGGAAACCCGCTGTGCGGCGGCCCGTTCCAGCGCGAGCTCGATCTGCCGCGGGCCGTTGTCCAGGCTGTACCAGGCCTCTACCGTGGTCACCCTGGGCGGCCGGGCGGTCACGAGGTGGTCGAAAACCTCGCGTGGACGCAGTACCCGCCAGCCCTTCGCGCAGCGCTCGGTCCAGCCGCGTTCGTCGGCGATCGCCATGATCTGCGAGACCCGAGCCTGGGTGACGCCCGTGGCCGCCGCGATGTGGACCTGGCGCTGCGGCATCGGAGTGCCGAGCAGGTAGGACAGCACCGCTACCTCGGCGTGCGACAGTCGGAGCTCGGCCATGCAGCGAGTATAAATTTTTGCCTATGGTCGGGCAAATATTTATAGTGCCTGGTCAGAGGAGGGTGGAGAGGATCAGCCAGGAGACGAAGGCGGAGGGGAGCATGGAGTCGAGGCGGTCCATGATGCCGCCGTGGCCGGGGAGCAGGGTGCCCATGTCCTTGATGCCGAGTTCGCGCTTGATCTGGGACTCGATCAGGTCGCCGCAGGTGGCGACCAGGACGAGGCCGACGCCGAGGACGACGCCGATCATCGAGTTGGCGTCGAGCAGCAGGGTGACGGTGAGCAGGCCGCCGATGACGCTGAACACGAGCGAGCCGCCGAAACCCTCCCAGGATTTCTTCGGGCTGATCGACGGCACCATCGGATGCCTGCCGAACAGCACGCCGGCCACGTACCCGCCGACGTCGGAGCAGACGACCAGGATCATGAAGGTCAGCACCCGCAGATTGCCGTCGGGTTCGAGCAGCAGCAGGGTTGCGAACGAGGCGAGCAGCGGGATCCAGGCCAGGGTGAAGATGGCGATGGCGGTGTCGCGCAGGAAGTTTCGCGGCGCGGTTTGCAGTCCGTGGTCGAACAGTCGCCACACCATGCAGGTCAGCGCGGTGGCGGCGAAGGCGCCCGCGACTCCGCTCGCGCCGTAGGGCCAGCCGAGCCAGAACACGGCCTGCCCGCCGACGATGAGCGGAATCCGCGGCACCAGCACATCGGCTTCACGAAGACGCTTGGCGACCTCCCAGGTGGCGACGCCCACCGCCACACCGACCACGCCGATGAACACCTTCGGCACGAACAGCAGGATCGCGATCAGCGACAACCCGAGCCCGAACCCGACGGCGAGCGCCGCGGGCAGGTTTCGCCCCGCCCGCGAACCGGCCGGCGGGGTCGCGGCGAGCACCGCGTTCGGTCCGTGCGCCTCCGGGTCGTGTTCGGCCGCCGAGACGGCCGGAGCCACCTGCTCGGCCGCGGGCGACGCCCACGCGGCACCGTCGGCAGCCGGAGCGCCGGGCACGGACGCCGCAGCCGAGGCTAACGGCTCGTGACCCGATGCTCCCGCATCGCGCACGTGCTCGTGCCTCGTATCAGCTGTGCCGTTCACCGGCCTCGGCTCCTCAGCCGCACCGGTCGCGGCGGCGTTCTCGGCCACGATTGTCCCGTCGCTCAACTCGTCGTTCCGTTCGTCCCCCGCCCGGGTGGGCCTGCTGCGTCGATCGGCGGCGCGCCGCCGTCAGCGTCAGACCTCGAGCAGTTCAGCTTCTTTGTGTTTGACCAGTTCGTCGATCTGGCCGACGTACTTGGCGGTGGTCTTGTCGAGGTCCTTCTCGGCGCGCCCGACCTCGTCCTCACCCGCCTCGCCATCCTTCTGGATGCGCGACAGTTCGTCCATGGCTTTGCGGCGGACATTGCGGATCGACACCTTGGCGTCCTCCCCCTTGCCCTTGGCCTGTTTGGCCAGCTCGCGGCGACGCTCCTCGGTCAGCTGCGGCACCGAAATGCGAATGATGTCACCGTTGTTGGTGGGGTTGACGCCGAGATCGGAGTTGCGGATCGCGGTTTCGATCGCGCCGAGCTGCGCCTGCTCGTAGGGCTTGATCACGACCATGCGCGGCTCCGGCACCGTGATGCTGGACATCTGGGTGATGGGGGTCAGCGAGCCGTAGTAGTCCACCACGATCCGAGTGAACATCCCCGGGTTGGCGCGTCCGGTGCGGATGGCTGCGAGATCGTCTTTCGCTACCGTGACAGCCTTTTCCATCTTCTCCTCGGCGTCGAAGAGCGCTTCTTCAATCACGACCGTTTCCTCCACAGCGTCGTCATCGTCATGATCCGCGGGTCGCGGGGTCAGGACCGAACCAATGTGCCGATCTTCTCACCGGCGACCGCTCGGGCGATATTGCCCTTGGTCAACAAATTGAACACCAGCATCGGCATCTGGTTGTCCATACAGAGGCTGAAGGCGGTCGCGTCGGCGACCTTGAGCCCCTTCTCGATGACCTCTTTGTGGGTGATCTCGGAGTACATGGTGGCGTCTTCGTCGACCTTGGGATCGGCGGTGAACACGCCGTCGACCGCCTTGGCCATCAGCACCACCTCGGCACCGATCTCCAGGGCGCGCTGGGCGGCCGTGGTGTCGGTGGAGAAGTAGGGCATGCCCATGCCGGCACCGAAGATGACCACGCGGCCCTTCTCCAGGTGGCGCTTGGCGCGCAGCGGCAGGTACGGCTCGGCGACCTGACCCATGGTGATCGCGGTCTGCACCCGGGTCTCGATCCCCTGCTTCTGCAAAAAGTCTTGCAGCGCAAGGCTGTTCATCACGGTGCCGAGCATGCCCATGTAGTCCGAGCGGGCACGTTCCATGCCGCGCTCCTCGAGCTCGGCGCCGCGGAAGAAGTTGCCGCCGCCGATCACCACGGCCACCTGCACGCCGGTCGCGACGACCTCGGCGATCTGCTCGGCGACCGTCTCCACCACGTCGGGGTCGAGCCCGACGCGGCCGCCGCCGAACATCTCGCCGCCTAGCTTGAGGAGCACCCGGCGATATCCTGGGCGATCGATCCCCGGGTCCGTCATGGGTGTTCTTCTCCTTCGGCGGTCAACGTTGTTCTCGGCAGGCAAGTGCGTCACAGAATTCGGCAGCTCGGAAAGGCTCCTCAACACGGAGCGGCCCCTATCCTGCCCTATGAGTGTTCTGCGGCATAAGAAGACCCCCCGTCAACCGGCAAATCGGTCGACAGGGGGTCTGCTCGCTATGGTGCTGTGAGTGCGGCTAGACCCGGTCCCGCGCGGCTCGATCCCGGCGTTCGCCGGGATGAGCGCGCGGGGCGTGATCAGTTGGCGCCGACCTCGAAGCGGGCGAAGCGGGTCACGGTGACCCCGGCCTCGTCCAGCAGGGCCTTGACGGTCTTCTTCGAATCGGTGACCGACGACTGCTCGAGCAGCACGACGTCCTTGAAGAAGCCGTTGACCCGGCCCTCGGTGATCTTCGGCAGCGCGGCTTCGGGCTTGCCCTCTTCGCGCGCGGTCTGCTCGGCGATGCGGCGCTCGTTCTCCACGATGTCGGCCGGAACCTCGTCGCGGGTCACGTACTTCGCCTTGAGCGCGGCAACCTGCATGGCGGCGGCACGCGCGGCCTCGGCCGCGGCGTCACCCTCGCCCTGGTACTCGATCAGCACGCCGACGGCCGGCGGCAGATCCGAGGCACGCTTGTGCAGGTAGGTGGCGACCGGGCCGTCGAGCGAGATCACGCGACGCAGCTCCAGCTTCTCGCCGATCTTCGCGGCGAGCGCCTGCACGGCCTCGTCGGCGGTCTGGCCGCCGAGGTCGATGGCCTTGAGCGCGTCCAGGTCGGCGGGCTTGGCCGCCGCGGCCGCGGCCACGATCTGGTCGGCGAGCGCCTGGAACTCCGCGTTCTTCGCGACGAAGTCGGTCTCGGAGTTGATCTCGACCATGACGCCGCCCTTGGCGGTGACCAGGCCCTCGGCGGTGGTGCGCTCGGCACGCTTGCCGACATCCTTGGCGCCCTTGATGCGCAGGATCTCGACTGCCTTGTCGAAGTCGCCGTCGGTCTCGGCCAGCGCGTTCTTACAGTCCATCATCCCGGAGCCGGTGAGCTCCCGGAGCCGCTTCACGTCGGCGGCGGTGTAGTTCGCCATCGGTGGCGAGCCTCCTTCGGAGAAAGTGCTTGAGTACTGGGCAGCGGTGATCACCATCGCACGCGTTGGTGATCACCGCTGGAACAGCGAGTTACGAGACTCAGGCCTCGGCCGGGGTCTCCACCGGGGCGGCCTCGGCGGCGGCTTCGGCGGGGGCTTCAGCCGGGGTCTCGGCCGGTGCGTCGGCGGCGGGTGCGGCCGAAGCGAGCAGCTCCTGCTCCCACTCGGCCAGCGGCTCGCCCGCGCCCGCTTCCGGCTTGTCGTCGCCGGAGGACAGACCGGCCCGCGCCTGCACGCCCTCGGCCACCGCGGAGGCGACGACCTTGGTCAGCAGAGCGGCGGAACGGATCGCGTCGTCGTTACCCGGGATCGGGTAGTCGACCAGGTCGGGGTCGCAGTTGGTATCCAGGATCGCGATGACCGGGATATTCAGCTTGCGCGCCTCGCCGACGGCGATGTGCTCCTTGTTGGTGTCGACGACCCAGATGGCCGAGGGCACCTTGGCCATGTCGCGGATACCGCCGAGGGTGCGGTCCAGCTTGTTCATCTCACGCGTGAGCATGAGGATTTCCTTCTTGGTGCGACCCTCGAAGCCACCGGTCTGCTCCATGGCCTCGAGCTCCTTGAGGCGCTGCAGGCGCTTGTGCACGGTGGAGAAGTTGGTGAGCATGCCACCCAGCCAGCGCTGGTTGACGTAGGGCATCCCGACGCGAGTCGCCTCGGCCGCGATCGACTCCTGGGCCTGCTTCTTGGTGCCGACGAAGAGAACGGTGCCACCGTGGGCGACGGTCTCCTTGACGAACTCGTAGGCCTTGTCGATGTAGGTCAGCGTCTGCTGCAGGTCGATGATGTAGATGCCGTTGCGGTCGGTGAAGATGAACCGCTTCATCTTCGGGTTCCAGCGCCGTGTCTGGTGCCCGAAGTGCGCGCCGCTGTCGAGCAGCTGCTTCATTGTTACGACAGCCATAGCTCCCGTATCTCTCTTTCCTTTGCCGGTTGACGCAACGAATCGGTGACTCGTTGCCCTGGCGCCTCCGAATCGTCGGACCCGACCGCGAGGGTGGGGACCAGCCGACGACTCCCTGCTCCGCACAGACTCTGCCGCGAACCGAAACTGCTGAAACTCGATTCGAAACAGCGCCGCTGCGAACAAGCACGGGGTGGCGCGCGAAGTCGGTCCATGCACGCACAGACCGCTCGAACAGTCTACGGGGTAGGGGGCTCAGCTTCTAAATCGCCCTGTCAGGGGCTACGCGCGGGTGGTTGCGGCAGGTGGAACGAGGGATGTCCACAGTCGAGAAAGTTGTCCACAATCGCGGTGGTGGGGGTTCCGTGAGCGGGCCGGGCGGATGAGGCTTCATGACATGCCTTCCAATCCGATTTCTTCGATGACCACGCTGGTCATACCGCTTTTCTTCGTGCTCGCCGTCATGACGGCGCCGCCGGGTACGGCGGACGCGCAGGCGGCGGTGGGGCCGGAGCCCGCGAGTTCGATCGGCGGGCGGCTGCGGAACGAACCCGTGCCCGGGGCGTGCACGGGTTCGTTCTGCGGGTGGACGCGTCCGGCGCCGTTGCGGGTGGGCGACGGAGCGTCTCCGCTCGATCCCGAGTTCTGTGAATATGTCGGTCCCGCACCGTTTTTCATGTCGCCGAGCGATTCCGAGTTCTGCGGGCTCGCCGCGCCGGCGCCGCTGGCGTTGCCGTCACCGGCGGTCGAGTGATGCCGGATGATGCTCCGCGGCGATGCGCGCCTGCATCTCTGTGCCGTCCTGATCGGACTCGCGTCGGTGCTGACCGGTTCGGAGCCGGCGGCGGTGGCCGCGCCCGCCGGCGACTTCGGCTGGCCGTTGCAGCCTCGGCCGACCGTGGTGCGGCGGTTCGACAAGCCTGCGCACGATTGGCTGCCGGGACATCGCGGGGTCGATCTCGCCGGTGCGCCGGGGCAGGCGGTGCTGGCGGCCGGGGACGGGATCGTGGTGTTCGCGGGGACGGTGGCGGACAAGCCGGTGGTCTCGATCGATCATCCGGGCGGGCTGCGGACGACGTACGAACCGGTGCGCGCCGAGATTCCGGTCGGGCGGCGGGTCGGGCGGGGCACCCGGATCGGCGTGCTGGAAGCCGGGCACGAAGGTTGCGGATCGTGCCTGCACTGGGGACTGCGGAGCGAGGGCGGTGGCCGGCGGCGACGGGAGTATCTGGATCCGCTGCGGTTGCTGCACCTCGCTCCCCTGCGGCTGAAGCCGGTCGCGCCGCCCTGAGCTCCCTTCTGCTCTTCGCTGTTCACCGGCGGTGCGCGCCCCGGCACCACGCCACGGGTGACGGGTCCGCGCGGGGCGCGCGGCGTGTCGAAACAGACGCTGCGGATTGCTTCCCAATGTCGTCGGGTGCGGGTGAAGATCAGGAGATGGAGCAAGCGCCAGGCGATCCGCCCTTCACGTATTCGGAAGTCGGGGCGACGACCGGTGAATTGCCGCAGGGGTACCACCGGTTTCGATTGCGGCGACGGATCGGGCACGGGCGCGCGCTGTTCGAACACGCGGGCGCGGCGATTCTGGAGTACCGGATGCAGAAGGGCACCGGGATCTTTCACGATGCGTCGACCGTGACGGCCGAGCCAGGTACGCGTTTGACGGTCCGGCTCGGCGTCGGGCCGGTGGCGATCGTCGCGCCGTGCCGGGTGGTGTATGTGCTGGCCGCACCGAATCAGCGCGGATTCGCCTACGGGACGCTGCCGGGGCATCCGGAAATCGGCGAGGAGCTGTTCGCGGTGGAGTACGACCCGGCCGACGAGTCGGTGTACGGCCTGGTGACCGCGTTCTCCCGGCCGGGCACCTGGTACACCAAGCTCGGCGGGCCGGTGGTGCGCGTCATCCAGCGTTTCATCGCCGGGCGCTACATCAGCGCCCTACCGACCTCCGCCTGAATCCGACGTGCGTGGCAGTCGCGAATGACGGTGTCCGTCAAGCGGTTTGCACACTCGACGGACACCTTCGGCTAACCAGTTGCCCCGGTCTAGAGCAGGTCGGCCAGCGCCTTGGCCTGAGCGCGCAAGTCCGCGGCGGGTTCCGCGCGTCCGTGCCCGTCGTATTCCTCGGCGACGGTGTGGCGTTCGGCGATCTCGGCGCGCACGATCTGTTCGATGTCGGCTTCGGTCAGTTCGCGGCGCGCGACCTCGGCGACCCCGAGGCCGGTCGCGCTGCTCTCCACCGAACCCGCTCGGTGCTCGCCGACGTCGACCGCCTCCGCGTTGTCGACGGCGCCCAGGGTGGACCGCAGGGCGGTGATCGCCTGGCGGTCACGGGCCTTCATCGCCACGGTCAGCGCGGCGCGCATGCGCTCGCGCAGGGGCGGCCGATCGGTCGACGGTTCGGTTGACATGTGCACCACCGTAGGGAGGGTCGATTCCGGAGTCGAACTGTTTTCGCGGGTGGCTAACCGATCGTTCCGCGCGGTGTGACGATGCTGAAATCCGGGTCCGGCGAATCGAACACGCCGACCAACTCGGCCAACTTGGTGACATCGCCATCGATCAGGATGTCGCCCGCGGCGGCCGCGACCCCGAAATCCTCGCCCGCCAGCAGCACCCGGATGAGCGTCGCCTTGCTCAGCGTGAAGACCGCGTCGGGCTCCGGCAGCGGCACCCCGTCCGGTCGGTCGTAGTGGGTCAACCGTCCGTTGCGCAGTTCGAGACGGTGCACGCGATCCTCGTCGCTGATCTGCCAGTCCGCGACGACCCGCTGGTTCCACGCCTTCGGGCCGTCGACGCGCAGCGCCATGGCGTCGAAGACCTGCTCCACGCTCAGCGCGGCCAGCAGGGTCGGCGCGTTGGCCTTGGTCGGCGTGCCGAACGAACCGTACCGCAGTTCGTAGGCGCCGCTGAGATAGAAATTGCGCCAGGTGGCGTTCTCCGCGCCGTAGCCGAGCTGCTCGAAGGTGCTGGCCTGCAACGCTTTCGCGGCATCGTTGGTGGGATCGGCGTAGATCACATAGTTGAGCACCTGGGCCACCCAGCGATAGTCGCCCGCGTCGTAGGACTTGCGCGCCTTGCGCAGCACCTCCTCGGCGCCGCCCATGAATTCCACATGGCGGACGGCGGATTCGACCGGTGGATGCTCCCACAGGTGCGCCGGGTTGCCGTCGAACCAGCCCATATACCGCTGGTAGATGGCCTTGACGTTGTGGCTGACCGACCCGTAGTACCCGTGCGTGTGCCAGCTGCCCTCCACGGCCGACGGCAGGGTGATCATCTCGGCGATCTCGGCGCCGACGTAGCCCTGGTTCAGCAGGCGCAACGTCTGATCGTTCAGGTAACCGTATAGATCTCGTTGCAGCGCAAGGAATTCCACCAGCCGATCGGTGCCCCAGGTGGGCCAGTGGTGGGAGGCGAAGACCACATCGGAGCGGCGCGCGTACAGGTTGATCGCCTCGGTCAGGTACTTCGCCCAGACGTGTGGGTCGCGCACCAGCGCGCCGCGCAGGGTGAGCAGGTTGTGCAGGGTGTGCGTGGCGTTCTCGGCCATGCACAGGGCGCGGTGGTCCGGAAAGTAGAAGTTCATCTCGGCCGGCGCTTCGGTGCCGGGGGTGACCTGGAAGACGATCCGGATTCCGTCGACCGTCTCCTCCTGCCCGGTCGCGGTGATGTCGACGGTCGGCGGGATCAGGGTCACCGTGCCGACCGAGGTGGTCTGGCCGAGCCCCGCGCCCACCGCGCCCAGCGGCCCGCGCGGCAGCACGGCGCCGTACATGTACCCGGCCCGGCGCGCCATCGCGGTGCCCGCGTACACATTCTCGGCCACCGCGTGCTCCAGGAACCCGGCCGGCGCGATCACCGGACAGCGCCCCGCCGCAACGTCTTCGGTGGTGGTCACCCCCATCGCGCCACCGAAATGGTCGACGTGGGAATGGGTATAGATGAGCCCGGTCACCGGGCGATCCCCGCGGTGCGCCCGATACAGCGCGAGTCCCGCGGCGGCGGTCTCCGCGGAGATCAGCGGATCGATCACCAGCACACCGGTTTTGCCCTCGACGAGGGTCATGTTGGACAGGTCGAGCCCGCGAATCTGATAGATCCCCGCGGTGACCTCGAACAACCCCTGCTTGACGACCAGTCCGGCCTGCCGCCACAGACTGGGATTGACCGAGGCGGGACAGGATTCGCGCAGAAAGTCGTAGGAGTCGTTGTCCCACACCACGGTTCCATCGTCCGCGGTGACTACCCCGGGCTCCAGCGCGGCGATGAACCCGCGCTCGGCATCCGCGAGATCGGCGGTGTCGGCGAACGGCATCGCGGCGGCGGAACGCTGCTGCTCCGCGACGATGAAATCGCTCGGCTCGGTCGCGGTGCTCATGCCCGCACCTCGTTGCCGCGCTCCGGCATGCGCGCCGCACACCGATACCCGCTTCGCTCGCTTCGCTGGCTCATGTCAACCTCCTGGGAGTCGGTGCCAAGTTGCTGTGCCGGTGGGGATCTAGGGCCACGGATCGGTGAGCTCGACAACTGCCGCGAGGCCCGCGACGGCCACCACCACCGTGGCAGCCGCGGCGACCACGAATCCGCCGTGACCGAATCGGCCCTCGCGCAGGCTGCGGTTGCGCAGGTAGCACAGGCCGGCCAGCGCGGCCATGGCGATGGCCGCACCGATCGGCGCGATCATCGCGGGACGCCAGCCGTTGGTGACGGCATGGTTCAGGAACAGCGCGCCGGTGACCATCGAGGCCACCGCCGTGCGCCGCCAGGCCAGGGCGGTGCGCTCCGCGGCGAGCCCGGCGCGGCTCATCGCAGCAACACCGCGACGCCGGCGAGCACCGATACGACGGCGATGCCCGCGGACAGAATCGGCACCAGCACGGTCTCCGGCAGCGGACGGCCCTGCCGCATGGCCACCCCCACCCGCCGCCAATGCGCGTACGCGCCAACGGCAACGACCACCGCGAGCACGAGACAACTCAACGCGAGCACTCGCCGCACGCCGCCCATCCGGAACGGCTGCACCAGCGTGTGCACCGCGACACCGCCGGCGAGCAGGCCGAGCGACGTGCGCATCCACGCGAGGAACGTGCGCTCGTTGGCCAAGGTGAACCGGTAGTCGACCTCCTCTTCCCCGTCCCCCGACTCGGCGCCGGGGCTAGGCAGCGTCATGCCGCCCCGGCCCAGGCAGTGGACCTGTCCCGTACCCACAGCCAGGTCAACGCGAGCATGACGATCAGCGCCGGTTTGCCGAAGACCAGGGCGAAGGTGCCGAGGAGAACGACCTTGTCGGCGACATACAGCGGAACCATCACCGCCACGTGCGCCGCCCAGAACACGAACCAGGCGAGGGTGATTCGCCGATGCAGCCGCAGCCGGGCCGCGGGGTCGGCGGGCTCGGCCGGTTCGAGCCGGATCTTGCGGGTCACGGTGTGGCTCAGCGGCTTCCCGGTGAGCAGCGTCGCGCCGAACAGCACGGTCATCACGACGCTCAACGCTACTTCCGGCAGGTAGAAACCGCGCCCCTCGCCGGTGATCTCGACGAACAGCGAGAACACCAGGATCGCCAGCACGGCGCCCGCCACCACGCGCACCGAATCGCCGCGCATCAGCCGGACCGCGCCCAGCACGATGGCGATCAAGATCGCGACGAAGACACCGACCTCGGCGCCGGCCGCGGAGTAGGCGATCAGAAACCCGATCGCGGGGGCGGCCCCGTCGAGCAGGTGCTGCGGGCCGTGCATCGCGCGGAACTTCCCCCACAGCTCGCCGACCACACCGCGGGATTCCGCCAGGCCGTCGCCTGGATCCAGCTGCCGGCGCTGGTGGTCGGAATTCACGGGCACCTCTCCCCTACCGGTCGGCTTCGCGTTGCGAGCAAACAGTCCGCTACGTCACACTAACCGGCCCTGCGCAGGGCGTCCACGAACCGCGCAGGCCGTGATCATGCGGTTACTCGACCTGCCGCCGACCGGTTCTCGCTGGTGGCAGCCCGTATCGCCGTAAGGGACTAGACGGGGACCGCGTCCTCGAAGGTCATCGCCAGGCGGGAAATCGTCGAGGTCATGACGGCGCGTCGCGGCAGGCGCAGCGATCGCAGTTCGTCGGCGATGGGGTGCTCGCCGAGGGCGAGGGTCGCTCCGCCCGGACGGGCGTGCAGCCCCGCGGGTTCCATTCGCCATGGCGTGCAGCGGGTGACACCGCCGAGGTGGGAGTAGGCGTCGAACGAGGACGCGGTGTCTCGGCGCCGCGGGGTCGAAATGCCCTGTCGAACTGTCAGATCGACGACGAGTTCGCCGTTCTGGCGCAGCGCGCCGTGACGTTCTCCAGCGTCGTGCCGCACGGTGAAGTCGGCGAGTTCCTTGGGAAATCCCCAGATTCCGCGACCGGCGGCGAGGGTGAAGTCGCCGTCGACCGGCAGTCGATGGATGAAGACCCCGGCCCGATTGGTGGCCAAGGCGCGCAGGTCGCCGAATCGAACGGCCGGATCGGCGGTGTGATGCCGGACCATGAACGAAACGCCGAATTCGTTGTACGGGCCGAGATCACCGTCGACGTACTCGACGAAGACCAGCGAACACATGGCGCGTGCGCCAGGAAGGCGCAGCACCCGCAGTCCGGAATAGTCGATCAACTGCTGCGCGGCGCCGGCCGGAACCAGATAGTTCGCCATGAACGCGCGCGCGAGCCGGATGCGGACCGGCAGGCGAACTTCCTGACCGAGGACGGTGTGGGTGCTCATGCGCATGCCTTCCTGTGCACCCACGCCGAAACCGTTGGAATACACCGCGTCTCCGACACCTGTGTGCGCCGCCGACAAACTAGAACTCGTTTCAGTTTATCAAGACAGCCCGGCGTCGGCGCTCCGATCGCCCGATGGTTCGCCGGAACTTTCGGGCAGTCGGTGCTCCAGTCCGTCCAGCAGGCACAGCAAGCCGAAATCGAACGCCATCGCGCGCGCCGCCTCGGGGCTGACCGGCGCGAGCGCCCGATATTCCGACAGCATGTCCGGATAGTCCCCGGCCACCGCTTCCATCATCTGCACGATGGACTGTCGATTGATATCGACGTCGCCGTACGTCTTGGCCCAGGCGATTTCCGGCGTCACGATGCCGAGCACGTAGGACATCACCGTGCCGCTGGCGAGATAGATATCGATGCCGCGGAAGCCCGCGCGGATGTACGCGCGACGCAGCCGATCGGTGAGCCGCAACGCATTCGGCCCCATGCTGGGCAACTGACCGATCAGCGAGGCGCTCCACCCGTGCGCGCGCAACGTGTCGCGGAAGTTGTAGGCGAAGGTCGACAGCACCTCCCGCCACGGCGCGTCCTCCGAGTCCGGGACCTCGACCATGCCCCAGAACTCGTCGAGCACCAGTTCCAGTAGCTCGTCCTTGTTCGCGACATGCCAGTAGAGGCTGGTGGCGCCCGCGTCGAGCTTGGCCCCGATCTTGCGCATGCTCAGCGAATCGAGCCCCTCGGCGTCGAGGAGTTCGACGGCCGCGCCGACGATGTGGTCCAGGCGCAACCCCGACGCCTTCGGTTGCCGAGGCTCGCGGAGCCATACCGAATCGAACTGCTTGGTCACCGGCCAATCTTATATTGACTCGCACGCTGTGCGAGTTCATCGTACGCTGTTCGAGTGGAATCGAACGTTGTACGAGACCCTCGCCGCTGGTGGACTCTGGGGGTCCTTTGCCTGTCCTTGCTGGTGCTGATGCTCGACAGCACTGTGCTCAATCTCGCTATCCCGTCGCTGATTCGCGAGCTCGGGGCCACGCCGTCGGACGTGCAGTGGATCCTGGACGCCTACGTGCTGGTTTTCGCCGGACTGCTGCTCACCGCGGGCAGCCTGTCCGACCGATTCGGCAGACGGCGGATGCTGATCTACGGCCTGGCCGTGTTCGGCGTGGCGTCGCTGGCCGCGGTGCTGGCCACCGAGCCGTGGCATGTCGTCGCCGCGCGGGTACTGATGGGTATCGGCGGTTCGCTGCTGATGCCGTCGACCATCTCCATCCTGATGACCACCTTCGCCGAGGACGAACGGCGCACGGCGATGGCCGCCTGGTCCACCGTCTCGATGGTGGGCATCGTCGCCGGTCCGACGCTGGGTGGCGTGCTGCTCCAGCACTATTGGTGGGGTTCGGTGTTCCTGCTGAACATTCCGGTCGCGGCGCTCGCCATCGTCGCGGCGCTGGTGCTGATGCCGGAGACCACCGGCGAGCAGCGGCCGGTCGACCTGGTCGGCGTGCTGTTGTCCATCATCGCGCTCGTCTCGACGGTCTACGTGATCATCGAGCGCGAGTGGAACATCGGCATGATCGGGCTGGCCGTGCTGACCGCGATCGGGTTCGTGGTGTGGGAGAGCCGGTCCGAGCATCCGATGCTGCCGCTGGCGGTGTTCCGCAATCGGGACTTCACCGGCACCGCGCTCACGCTGCTGCTGATGGTGTTCGGGATGGGCGCGGTCATGCTGATGCTCACCCAGTACCTGCAATTCGTGCTCGGTTATGGACCGATGAAGGCCGGGTTGGCGCTGCTCCCCTATGCCGTCGCGGCCGCGGTGTGCAACGGGCTCGGCGCGACCCTGGGCAAGAAGCTCACCAACAAGACGCTCATCGTGTCGGGTCTGCTGATCATGGGCGGGGCGTTCGCAATCCTCGCCGTGAGCGAGAGCTACCTGTGGATCCTGGTCAGCATGCTGGTCATGGGCGTCGGCGGCGGTTTGGCCGGCCCCGCCGCGTATGCCGCGATCATGAGTGCCATTCCGCTGGAACACGCAGGCGTCGGTTCGGCGATGAACGACACGTTGCAGCAGGTCGGCATGGCGATCAGCATCGCCATCCTCGGCAGCGTGCTCGCCGGCGTGTTCACCGAGAAGATGCCGGCGGACGTACCCGAGGCGGCGCGCGAATCCATCGGCGCCGCATTCCAACTCGGGTTCGCCGAGCCGGCCAAGGTGGCCTTCACCGCCGCCATGTCCACGGGGTCGTGGATCAGCGCCGGGTTCTGCGTCGCGGCCGCGTTGCTCGGTGTGACGCTGCTTCGCGCGCGGCGCACACCGGCTGGTGAGCCACAGGAGCCGGTGGTCGAGGTCGGTTAGGGAACGGCGACGTCGTCTCTCCTGCGCATACGGGGAGGCGGCGTTGCCCTTCGTCCCTCATTGCGCCAGGCCGATTGCCCCGAGCTCGGTCAACCTGATCGCGCCGACGATTCGTCAGGGATGAAGCCCGGAATGCTGCCCGCGGTTGCTTGTCGACAGCTCGGACATGCTGACGGCAGCCACCAGACGCCGCCTGCCGAACTCGCTGCGGTACAGACGGATTGCCGTCGAGACCCGCTGCGGACTGGACACCTCCTGCCGACGAGACACGGGCATGAACGGTCGAGGCCGGAGCACTTGGTGCGCGGAACCTCCTCGCCTCAGGCGCGCGGATGGGCCTGGTCGTGGACCTTCTTGAGCCGTTCGATCGAGACGTGGGTATAGAGCTGGGTGGTGGCCATGCTGGAATGGCCGAGGAGCTCTTGGACGACGCGGAGGTCGGCGCCACCTTCCAGGAGGTGGGTGGCGGCGGTGTGGCGCAGGCCGTGCGGGCCCATGTCGGGGGCGCCGGGGATGGATGAGACCACCTCGTGCACAACGGTTCTGGCTTGACGTTGGTCGAGGCGTTTGCCGCGGCGCCCGAGCAGGAGGGCGCGGCCGGAGTCTGCCGTGGCGAAGGCGGCGCGGCCGTGCTGGAGCCAGTTGCCGATCGCCTCGTCGGCGGGGATACCGAAGGGGGCCGAGCGTTCCTTGTTTCCCTTGCCGAGGACGCGGACCACTCGACGTTCGCGGTCGACGTCGTCGATGTCGAGGCCGCACAGCTCGCTGACTCGGATTCCGGTGGAGTACAACAGTTCCACGATCAACCGGTCGCGTAGCGCCATCGGGTCATGCTGTGCGGCACCGGATTCCGCGGCGTCCATGGCGCCGAGCGCCTGCTGGCGGCCGAGCACCGCGGGTAGCACCCGGTGTGCCTTGGGCGAACCGAGCCGCAGTCCCGGGTCGACGGTCAGACGTCCGGTCTGGGTGAGCCATGCGGTGAAGGTCCGGGCCGAGGAGGCCCGCCGCGCCATCGTGGTGCGCGCCACGCCGGCCTGGGACTGTTGGGCGAGCCAGGAGCGCAGCAGCAGCAGATCCAGTTCGCGCACCGCGGAATCCGCCGACCTGGCGTACAGGTGGGCCAGCAGCGAACGCGCGTCGCCGAGGTAGGCGCGCACCGTGTGCGCCGACCGGTTACGGCCGAGCCGCAGATGCCTGCTGTACTCGGTCAGCAGTGCTTCCAGGTCCTCGGGCAGTTCGTCCATCTCACCACCGTCCCGACAGTCGTCTCGGTTGGCAAGCCACCGCGCCGCTCATAGGTCGTCGGGCAGCACCCGGAAGGCCTCGGCACCGGTCAGCGGCCGGATCGCGCGAAAATCCTTGCGATCGAGGGTCAGGATCACGTCGGTCTCGTATTCGGCCGCCAGCACGACGTTTACCGCGTCGGTGAAGTCGAGTCGCAGATCGGCGTATCGGTCCTGCACCCTGCGTGCCTTGCGCAGATGGTCGCTCGGCAGCGCCGGCAGGGCGACGCGGCCGAGCGGTTCCTGGGCAAGCAGCCAGTCGTGCAGGACGCCCGCCGTCTGCCGGTCGAAGTCCCGGGTCACGATGTGTTCGAGCTCGAGCAGCACCAGCGGGCAGACCACCGTCAGGGCCGCCGCGGCCAACGAGGCGCGGGCGCCTTCGTGTTCCGAATGATCGGTGTCGAAGGCGGCGACCAGGGCGGAGGTGTCGCCGATGACGATCAACTGTTCCGCCGCACGATCTCTTCGTGCACCACCTGACTCATCTCCTCGGCGGTCCGCGTCCGCCCGGAACTGATTGCCGGGATGTCCCAGTCGTCGCTCCAGCGTTTCGTGCGTAGTGCGGCGATGTGGAATGCCTCGCGGAAAATCTCGGACTCGGGCCTGCCCTCCCGCGCGGCAGCCGCCTTGATGAGGGCCAGGTCCTCTTCGTCGACCATCACTGTCGTCTTTTTCAGCATGGTGGTTATGGTACCTGTGCCATACATTTGTGTCTGCTTTCTTTTGGGGGGTTGGTGGCATCGGTCAGGTGTCCTCGCGGCGGCGGGCGGTGGTTTTCCGATGCCAGCCGCCGTCGTTCGGGCCGGCGAACCCGGCGAGTTCGAGGGCGGGCAGGGCCGCGCGGACCGCGGGTAGTGCCAGGCCGGACTGCTCGGCCAGCTCGCGGGGCGTGCGCGAACCGATCTGCGGGAGAGCGGCGAAGACGAGGGCTTGGTCGCCGGACAGCGCATCCTCGGGGCCGCAGATCGCACTGGACAGTGGCAGACGCAGCGGCCCCGCCTCGTCGATGACCTCCGCCGCGCGCGTGACGAGCAGGGCTTCGCCCTCGCGGATCATCCGGTGACAGCCGACGGAGGCGGCCGAGGTGACCGGACCGGGGATGGCCAGCGCCGGACGCCCCAGGCGCCGTGCCCATTTCACCGTGTTGCGCGCCCCGCTGCGCAATCCCGCCTCGACGACCAGCACGCCGTCGGCCAACGCGGCAACGAGCCGGTTCCGCGCCAGGAACTGGTGTTTGTGCGCGGTGGTGCCCGGCGGATATTCGCTGACCACCAGCCCGGTCTCGGCGATCTCGGCCAGCAGCCGGTCGTGCTGTGCCGGATAGGGCCGGTCGATTCCGCAGGCCAGCACCGCGATGGTGGAACCACCCACGGCCAGGGCCGCGCGATGAGCCATCCCGTCGATCCCGAAGGCCGCGCCGGAGACGATCGTCCAGCCCTCGGCCACGAGATCGCCCACGATCTCAGCGGTGACCTGGTTTCCGTAGCCGGTGCTGCACCGCGCGCCAACGACCGCGAGGGCACGGTCGCTCGCTTCCAGCAGCGAGCGCGGACCGCGCACCCACAGCACCAGCGGCACGGCACCGTCCCGGTCGCGGGCCGCGTCCAGTTGGGCCAGACCCAGCAGCCGCCAAGCGGGCCACTCCGGATCGTCCGGCGTCACCACCCGCCCACCGATCCGCTCGATCGACTCCAGATCCCGTGCGGCCGAGTCTGTTCCGCGCCGCTGCTCGGTCGGGCCGCGCAGCGACCGCGGCAACGCACACTCGCGCACCGCGCGGGCCGCCTCGAGCACGCCTACCGACTCGATCAATGCCGAGAGCGCCGCGCACGGACCCGTCACCACCCGGGACAGATACACCCACGCCAGCCGTCGCTCGTAGGCATCGATATCGAACGCCGCAGAGCAGCTGTCCGTCGATGACACCGGCAGCTCGATGCCTCCGCTATCCGCCGGGGACGGTCCGGACTCGGCGTCGATGCCCGTCCTCATTGCACACCCCGCTGACGAAAGTTCAACGCCGCCAGCACATCCTGCGCGGTCGGCAACTCCGCCCCGCGCAGGTCACCGACCGTCCAGGCGACGCGGATCGCCCGGTCCGCACCGCGCGCCGACATCCGTCCCAGCCGCAGCGCCGTCTCGACCGGCGCGACCGTCTCGTGTGGCAACCGGAATCGCTGACGCAGAATATGGCCGGGCACTTCGGCATTGGTCAGCCAGCCGTACTCCTGCCAGCGCCGCACCGCCGCCTGCCGCGCCGCGGCGACCCGCTCCCGCACCACCGCGCTGCTCTCGGCCTGGTCGGTGCTGAACGCGGCGCCCGATTGACCGTGCATCTGCACCCAGATATCGATGCGATCCATCAGCGGCCCGGACAGTTTCCCGAGATAGCGCCGCCGGGCCAGCGGCGCGCAGATGCAGTCCACGTCCCTGGCCGGCGCGCACGGGCACGGATTGGCCGCGAGGACGAGCTGGAAGCGCGCCGGATACCGGGCGACGCCGTCGCGGCGCGCGATGCGAACCTCCCCCTCCTCCAACGGAGTTCGCATGGCCTCCAGCACCTTGGTGCCGATCTCCGCGCACTCGTCGAGAAACAACACGCCACGATGCGCCCGGCTGACCGCGCCCGGTCGCGCGGTGCCCGAACCGCCGCCGACCATGGCGGTCACCGACGTCGAATGATGCGGCGCGACGAACGGCGGCATCGTGATGAGCGGATGATCGCCGGACAACACGCCCGCCATCGAGTGGATGGCGGTCACCTCCAGCGACTCGGACTCCGTCAGCGGCGGCAGCAGTCCTGGAAGACGTTGCGCCAGCATCGTTTTCCCGATCCCCGGCGGACCGGTGAGCAGCAGATGATGCCCGCCCGCCGCGGCCACCTCCAATGCCCAGCGGGCCTCGTCCTGCCCGACCACCTCACTCAGATCGCCGCCGGACCGCACCGGCTCCGGCATGCGCCCCGCCGGCTCGGGCAACGAGCCTTCCCCGCGTAGCCAAGCCACCACCGTGCGCAGGCTCGGCGCCCCGAAAACCGCTATCCCGTCCACCAATCCGGCCTCGGCCAGCGCCGACTCCGGCACCACGACCGCGGGCCATCCGGCGTTGCGGGCGGCGATCACCGCGGGCAGGATGCCGCGCACCCGCCGAATCCGCCCGTCCAGCGCGAGTTCTCCGAGCAACACCGTCTTCGCGAGTCGCTCGGCCGGAACCGCCCCCGACGCGTCGAGTACCGAAATCGCCAGGGCCAGATCGTAAACGCT
Organism: Nocardia sp. NPDC056564; assembly: GCF_042793755.1. NCBI lineage: Bacteria > Bacillati > Actinomycetota > Actinomycetes > Mycobacteriales > Nocardiaceae > Nocardia > Nocardia sp. NPDC056564. Next base: position 400,637 of record NZ_JBHTUR010000002.1, on the reverse strand, counting down.
GCCGATCTTGGGCAACGTCGCCGGCGAGAGCGCCAGGATCACCCGCCCGTCCGGCCACTTCTCCCCCGAGTTCGCCACCGCCGAACGAACCCGGTTCCGCGACTCCTGCAACGCCGTGTCCGGCAAACCCACCAGGTGCACCGAGGGCAACCCCTGCCCGATGTCGGCCTCGATCTCGACCAGCTGCCCGTCCACCCCGGTGACCGCGACCGAGTGGGCCCGGCCGAGGGCCATCAGAACACCGCCTTGAGGTGATCGATGACCGGTTCGTGCCCGCGGGCCAGCAGCACGGAGACGACGTCGAACCGGATCTGCCGCCACGGACCCGTTTGTTCGGCCAGCCACAGCAGCGCGAGCCGCCGGATCCGCTGTTGTTTGGTGAAGGTGACCGACTCGGCCGGTATCCCGAACCCGAGCCCCGAGCGGGTCTTGACCTCGACGAACGCGGTGACCCCGAGGTCGCGGACGATCAGGTCCAGTTCACCGTATTTGCATCGCCAGTTCCTGCTGACGATCTCGATCCCCGCTGCCTCGAGGAACCGCGCCGCCAGTTCTTCTCCACGCGCGCCGAGCGCCCTGTTATCCGTCACTCGGCCAATGTGCCCGGCGGCTCACCTCGGCTTCGGCCGCCGACCTGGGGAAATACCGGCCTTGGGGATAGCCGGGCCGCTGTGGACAACCCGCGGCGCCCCGGGACCCACCGAGGCGTCGGTGGGCCGTGCTCCTACTCCGGCAGGCGCAGGTCCGGCTTCTCCAGCTCTTCGATGTTGACGTCCTTGAAGGTGATCACGCGGACGTGCTTGACGAAGCGGGCCGGGCGGTACATGTCCCACACCCAGGCGTCGCTCATCCGCACCTCGAAATACACCTCACCGTCGGCGTTCTGCGGGCGCAACTCCACGGAGTTGGCCAGGTAGAAGCGGCGCTCGGTCTCCACCACGTACGAGAACTGACCGACGATGTCTTTGTACTCTCGGTACAGCGAGAGCTCCATCTCGGTTTCGTACTTCTCGAGGTCCTCGGCACTCATCGGGTGGGACGTCCTCCTTCTCGCCGCGCTGCGTCGTGTGCTGACATCATCGCGCATGGGTAGCGCCGGTAGCCACTCGGCTATCCGGACGCCCGTCTTGGAACTCATCGGACATCATCGGGGCCTGCTCGCCGGAGAGCACCGCATCCGCCGCTTCGGCCACCGCCGACACCGGTCGCAGGCCCTCGACCTCGCGCACATTGCGCCAGGAACGCCGATGCTCGTCGCTGGGCCCGAGCCGCCGCAAGGCGGCGAGGTGGTCGGGCGTGTTGTAGCCCTTGTGACCGGCGAAACCATAACCGGGATACCGCTCGTCGAGCTCGACCATCATCCGATCCCTGGTGACCTTCGCCAGGATGCTGGCGGCGGCGATGCAGGCGGCGGCCGCGTCACCACCGATCACCGGCAGCGACGGCGCGGGGATGCCGGGCACCCGGAACCCGTCGGTCAAAACGTATCCCGGTGTCGCGCCGAGCCCGGCGACCGCGCGCCGCATGCCCTCGATATTGGCGACGTGGATGCCGATCGAGTCGATCTCCCAGGCCGGGATGACCACGACGTTCCAGGCCAGCGACAACCGGACGATGACGGGGTACAGCTCTTCCCGGACCGCCTCGGTGAGCTTCTTGGAGTCGTCGAGCCCGGCCAGCTTGTCGTAGGCCTTGGGCGCGAGCAGGCAGGCCGCGACGACCAACGGTCCCGCGCACGGCCCGCGGCCCGCCTCGTCGACGCCGGCGACCGGGCCGAGCCCGCTGCGGATCAACGCCGCCTCGAGCGTGCGTAACCCACCCGCCTTCCGCATCACCACGCGCGGCGGCCACCCATTGCTCTGTCCCACTCGGCTCTGCCCCACCGTCCAATTATGCTGCGGCCGCTGATGATCAGTTCGCTTGGGCATTCTCCGAGCGGACCGGACCGATCCGGCTCGGCGGCCAGATCTTGAACACGGCCTTGCCGCGGACGTTGTCCACCGGGACGGTGCCCTGCAGCTCGTCGGTGATGTGGGCGCGCGAATCGGCCGACTCGTTGCGGTTGTCGCCCATCACCCACAGGTGTCCCTCGGGCACCTTGACCGGCTTGAACTCGCGTCCGCCGCCGGGACCGTAGGGCTGACCGGGGACGTACGGGAGCAGGTAGCGCGCGTACGGCTCGTCGAGCGGCTTGCCGTCGACCAGCACCCGGCCCTGCGCGTCGCAGCACTGCACGGTCTGACCGCCGACCGCGATCACCCGCTTCACCAGATCGTTCTCGTCCGGTGGCACCAGGCCGAAGAAGGAGAAGAAGTTCTGCACGCCGCGTGCGACGGCGTTGTCCGAACGGATGGACTGGTAGTGGGTGTTCCACGACGGCGGGCCGACGAACACGACGACATCGCCCGGCTTGGGATCGCCCCAGTAGTAGCTGAGTTTCTGGACATAGATGCGGTCACCCGTGCAGCCGGCACAGCCGTGCAGCGTGGTCTCCATCGATTGCGACGGAATCACGTAGGGGCGTCCGACGAAGGTGACCATCAGCGCGGCGATCACCGCCGCGATGACGACGAGGATCGGCAGCTCCTGCCAGAACGGCCGCTGCTTCTTCTCCCGCCGCCGCCTGCCGCGCCGCGGCTGCACCCGCTCGTCGTCCGAATCGGACACCGACACCGACCCACTTTCGTCTGCCACGCCGAACAGATTAGCCCGGCACCCTGAGACTCGGCTGACGCCGGGCGATCGGCGTCACACTATTTCGATTGCGGATCCTCCGAGCGCACCGGCCCGATCCGGCTCGGCGGCCAGATCTTGAACACGGCTTTGCCCCGAACATTGTCGACCGGGACGGTGCCGTGCAGCTCGTCGGTGACGTGCGCGCGCGAGTCGCGTGAGTTGTTGCGGTTGTCGCCCATCACCCACAGGGCGCCGTCGGGCACCTTGACCGGCGCGAACTCGCGGCCACCACCGGCGCCGAAGGGCTGGCCCGGCTTGTACGGGAGGGTGTAGCGGGCATACGGCTCGTCCAGTGGCTTGCCGTCGACCAGCACCCGGCCCTGCGCGTCGCAGCACTGCACAGTCTGACCGCCGACCGCGACCACTCGCTTGACCAAGTCGTTCTCGTCCGGCGGCACGATCCCGAAGAACGAGAAGAAGTCCTGCACACCACGAACAACGGTGTTGCTCGATCGCGTCGACTGGAAGGTGTCGTTCCAGGACGGCGGGCCGACGAACACGACGACGTCACCCGGCTTGGGATCGCCCCAGTAGTAGCTGAGTTTCTGGACATAGATGCGGTCACCCGTGCAGCCCGCGCAGCCGTGCAGCGTGGTCTCCATCGACTCCGAGGGAATCACGTAGGGACGCCCCACGAAGTTGACCATCAGCGCGGCGATCACCGCCGCGATCACGATCAGGATCGGCAGCTCCTGCCAGAACGGCCGCTGCTTCTTCGCCCGCCGCCGTCTGCCGCGACGCCCTCTCCCGTGATCGGCTGGCTCCGTCGAGGACGCGCTGTCGTCTGTCACACCGAAAACAGTAGCCCGGCAGCGGAACTGAGTTCCGCTGCCGGGCTACCGGACGCTCTGTGGTGCGAAAAGCTAGATCAGCGCTTTTCCTTGATCTTGGCGGCCTTGCCGCGCAGATCGCGCAGGTAGTACAGCTTGGCGCGGCGGACGTCACCACGGGTGACGACCTCGATGTGGTCGATGTTCGGGGTGTGCACCGGGAAGGTGCGCTCCACGCCGACACCGAACGACACCTTGCGGACCGTGAAGGTCTCGCGGATGCCACCGCCCTGGCGTCGGATGACGACGCCCTTGAAGACCTGGATGCGCTCCTTCGAGCCTTCGATGACCTTTACGTGCACATTGAGGGTGTCGCCCGGCCGGAAGTCGGGGACGTCGCTGCGCAGCGACTTCTCGTCGACGAAGTCAAGGGTGTTCATTTCCATCCTTATGGGTTCGCGCGAACAGAGGACCCTGGCGGCACGTCACGTGCTCGACCGGTTCATGCTCCGATTCAAGGGGATGCACCTGGTGCACAACTCGCCCAGGGCAACCTGAGTATTGTGCCAGATCAGCGGGTCGCCGGAAAAATCGGCCCCCGGATCAGGCCGGCGCCTCGGGCACCGCGAACAGGCGGACGCTCATCGGTCGCGCGTCCTCGGGGGCGTCCTCGCGGGCGGCGCCGTGGCGGGCGAGCAACGCCTTGTATTCCGCGACGAACGCTATCACCTGGTCTTTCGTCATATAGGTTCCGGTGCGCTGCACCTGCGCCCACCCGTCCGGGCCTGCCCATTCGCGCACCGCCCGCAGGTAGAGGTCGATATCACGGCCCGCCTTCAACCTGCCGAGATGCTCGGCCGCCGCGTATTCGGCCGGGGCCATGGTCGCCGGATCGGGCGTGGTGTGTTCGAACGGCAGCGACTTCCACCAGCGCTCGCGGCCCGTGGACTTCTCCGCGATCTCGGTGATCAGGCCGAGTTCGGCCAGCTTGCGCAGGTGATAGCTGGTGCTGCCGGTGCTCTCGTCGAGCACCTCGGCCAGCGTCGCCGAGTTCGCCTCGCCGTGTTTGCCCAGGTAATCGAGGATTCGTCCGCGCAGGGGATGGGCGAGCGTGCGATAGAGCGCGGTGCGCTCGGCGCTGGTCATGTCGTCGCTGCTGCGCGGTGCCATGGGCCGAAGGATAGCAAAACATCCTTTGCAAAGAAATGTTTGCAAAGACTTCTTTGCGGACGTAGCGTGGCCGTCATGCGAATGACCGCCCTGCTTCCCTCCCGAACCCGATCGGCCCGCGACCAGGCGCGCTGGTTCCTCACGGCCAGCGCGCTGGCGCTCGTGCCATGGGCGGCCGTCCTCTGGAATACGTTGCCCAGCACCGCGCACGTGCGGAACTGGTCCGCGGCGTGGGTCGGCCTGGATCTGTTTCTCGCCGCCGGCTGCGGACTGACCATAAGGTTGTTGCGCCGCAACGACTCTCGAGCACGACTGGTCGCGTCGGCGGTCGCCGGAGCGGCAGTGATCGACCTCTGGTTCGACCTGGTGACCTCCGACCCCGGGGCGCCGATGGCGCAGGCGGTGCTCTGCGCGGTGGCCGAGACCGCGTTGATCGCCGCGTGCATGCACGTCGCGCTGGCACCGGACGAGGCGGCGGCGCCAGCGCGCATGCGGCGAATTACCGTTCAGCCCTGAGCGTTTCGGGCGGCGCGGTGCAGCGCCGCGGCCAGTCGCGCGTTCTCCGCCGCGGTGAACGCGAAGGCGGCGCGGCGGCGGGTGTAGCCGTAGGACAGGCCGCTGTGCGGGTCGGCGAAGCCGTCGGAACCGGCGGCGCCGGAGTGGCCGAAGGCCGCCGCGCCGAGGAACGGATAGCCGAGCCCTTTGGCTTCGAAGCCGACCAGATACGGGGCGCTGTCACCCCGGACCAAGTCGTGACCGGCAGTCTGGACGGTGATGAACACGGCGAGCGTGTCCGGCTTCAACAGCGCTGCACGACCGTTGATTTCACCGGTCGCCGCGGCATACATGGCGGCAAGTCCCCGTGCGCTGCCCACGCCGCCCATCGAGGCGGGACCGTTCGCTCGCAGATCGGCGTCGTTGGGCAGCGAGAGCACGTCGGCGGGGGTGAATCCAGGGGCATTGAGGTTGTAGGCGATGCCCGGAATGCTGTGCGGACCGGGTGAATTCGCCTCGAACGCGGCCTGCGCCTCCGGTGTCGCCGACCACGGCAGGATCGGCAGGTACCGATCCTCCAGTGCCGCAGGCAATCCGAGATAGAGGTCCAGCTCGTACGGGGCCCTGATGCGTTCCTCGAACAGCTCCTGGATGGAACCGCCGGTAAGGCGGCGCACCGCCTCGCCGATGACGGCGAAGGTGACGAAGCCGCCGTAGCCCTGCACGGCCCCCGGCCGGAAGAACGGACGCTGACCGGCGACGCGGTGGGCGATGAGCCGGTCGTCGGCGAGTTCGGCCAGGGTGAAACCGCCGTCCACCCCGATCACGCCGGACTTATTGGTGAGTACCTGCCGCACAGTGATGGTGACCTTGCCCGCGTCGGCGAACTCCGGCCAGTAGGCCGCGACGGGCCGGTCCAGATCGAGCAGTCCGTCCTGGACCAGCAGCGCCGCCACCAGGGTCGCGGCCCCCTTGGTCGAGGAGAGCACGCCGGTCAAGGTCTCGCCGGTCACCTGCGGGCCGGCCCAGAGATCGACCACCGGCCTGCCGTGCACGAATGCGGCCAGCTGTGCACCGGATTCGCCGTTCTCCGCGGCGACGACCGCGGCGAACTCGTCCCGCACCGATTCGAATCCCGGTGCGACAGTGCCCTGTACGTCGTTCATGATCGTCCTCCCTGTCTGGTGCTCACGCCGCGGAACGCCGCAGCAACGCCAGTGGATTGCGCCGGCCGCTGGGCGGCCGCAGCCCCCAGGACGCCAGGCTGAGCCCGGCGAACACCAGCGGCCCGATCGCCGCCTTCGGCTCGTCGCCGGCCGCGAGGTGCGACACCGCCGCACCGCCGTAGACGAAGGTCAGTCCGGCATAGGCCCATTCCTCGGCCCGCGGCCGGCCGGGCAGCACGATCGCCGCCACCGCCGCCGCCTTGGCGACGCCGAGCATGGTCGCGAAATACATCGGATACTCGAGCCGATCGAAAACCTCACGGACATAGGGGATCCGGGCAACGTCCCAATAGGAGCCGATCACCGATTCGGTGAGCACGACCCCGGTGGCACCCAGATAGGCAACGCTGCGGGCGAGGTCCTTGGTACCGGTGTTCATGATGTCGTTCCTTCCGTCGCTGTTGCCTCTCTGACGGACCGGAAGGAGCAGAGGTAACAGGCCGCGTTGTCACATCGGTCGCCCGCGATTCGTCATCACGGTGGGACGACAACGCGGAGGAGAGCACGTGGACGAATACCTGGCCGACCGGTTCGAGGCGCATCGCGCGCATCTGGTCGCGGTGGCCTACCGGATGCTCGGGTCGCCGGCCGAGGCCGAGGACGCCGTGCAGGAGGCGTGGCTGCGGCTGGCCCGCACCGATGCCGACGGCATCGACAATCTCGGCGGCTGGCTGACCACCGCCGTGAGCCGGGTATGCCTGGACGTGCTGCGCTCGCGCCGGGCACGGCGGGAAGACTCGCTCGACCAGCAGCTGCCCGACCCGGTGGTGCGCCTCGACGACGGCACCGATCCGGAACAGCAAGCACTGCTGGCGGATTCGGTCGGCATCGCGCTGCTGGTGGTGCTCGAGTCGCTGAATCCGGCCGAGCGGCTCGCGTTCGTGCTGCACGACATGTTCGCCCTGCCGTACGACCAGATCGCGCCGATCCTCGGCAAGACGCCCGGCGCGGCCAAGATGATCGCGAGCCGCGCCCGCCGCCGCGTCCAGGGTGGCGCCCCGCGGCTGGACCCGGACCTCCCCCGCCAGCGCCGCGCCGTGACCGCGTTCCTCGCCGCCGCCAGGGACGGCAGCTTCGACGATCTGCTGTCCCTGCTCGATCCCGACGTGGTGCTGCGCGCCGACGCCGGTACCGGTGGCATCCAGATCATCCGGGGCGCGTCCGCCGTCGCCGGACTGCTGGACACCTTCCACCGCTTCGCCAACCAGTACGACGTCACGCACGCCGTGGTCAATGGTGTTGCGGGCCTGCTGAGTACGGCCGACGGCAGGCCGATGTCGGTCATCGCGTTCAGCGTCGCCGACGACAAGATCACCGCGATCGACTTGCTCGCCGACACCACGAGATTGGCCGCGCTCCCCCTGCCGACCCCCTGACCCGCACACGACAGTGTCGACACCCACCCATCGGGTCGCTCAGTCGCGGTCCGGGGTGTTGGCCACCGGTTCGGGGTCGTGGTCCGAGGGGAACAGGGAGAGGTGGTGGCGGTGCGGCGCCGGCGGGGCCGGGACGACCGTGCGGGTCAGCTCGGCCTCGGCGGCGGTGCGGACGTGTTCGACATCCGGTTTACCCGCGACGAGGTCTTGCACGAAGATCTTGGCGCGGATCACCGGGCGGCGGTAGCGCCGTTCCCGGACGACGGCGCGGTACATCAGCCTGCGCCGATCCGCATACCGCCAGCGCGCCCAGGGTGCGCCGGGCCTGCTCAACCGCAGCGCGCCGACGAACAGCAGCGGCAGGAAGAACATCCCGAACAACCCGGTCCAGATCTTCCCCTTGGCGATGACGATCGCGGCCAGCGCGAGGTTCACCACCGCGAAGAAGACCACGAACACCCGGACCTCGATGCTCGGATCACTGCGGAAGTCGTTGATGTCGAGCAACCACAGCGGATGAAAACCCAAGAGCAGCAACCCGGTGACCGCGAGCGCGACGAACACCGCGTCCACCGAGGTCCGCCCCTGCTCTTCCCAGTACACGTCGCGCAGGTAGAAGATCAGCGCGAATTCGTCCAGGGTCAGCGCCGCGCCGACGCCGAAGAACGCGGCGAGCACGGCGGCCGTGGTGACGTCCGCGGTCTGGTACAGGGTGACCATGCCGACGCCGGACACCAGCACGAGGATCACCCCGAACACCATGTGGTGGATGTGCACGCCACCGGACCGCAGATTCCCCGGCCACCAGCGCACCTGCTTGCGGATCAGCCGGACGCTGAGCCGGATCAACAGGAAGCCGACGATGAACCCTAGGAGGAAGCACAGCAGCGGCAGCCGGCCCTGCGCGATCACATCCTCACTGAGCCATCGTCGCATGGCCGCCTGAAACCTCCGTCTGAGCTACTGTCCGAAACCTGCCCGGCGCAGTGCGTCCGCCATCGAACCGCTCGGTGCGGGCGCGTTGCGGCGCTGGTTACCGCCGCCGCGGGTCTGACCTTGACTCTGATTGCGCTGTCCTTGGTTGCGGCCCTGCTGGTTCTTACCCTGACCATTCTGCCGGTCCGGCGCACCACCCTTGCGGTCACCGTGACCACGCTGGCGATTGTCGCCCCGCTCGCCCTTCGCCGCGGACCCCGGCTCGTCGTCCAGGCGCAGCGACAGACCGATGCGCTGGCGCGCGACGTCGACCTCGAGCACCTTCACCTTCACCACGTCGCCGGTGTTCACCACCTCGCGCGGATCCTTGACGAAGTTGTGCGACATCGCCGAGACGTGCACGAGCCCGTCCTGGTGCACGCCGACGTCGACGAACGCGCCGAACGCCGCGACGTTCGTGACGACGCCCTCGAGCACCATGCCCGGCTCCAGGTCGGCGACCTTCTCCACGCCTGCGGCGAATTCCGCGGTCTTGAACTCCGGTCGCGGGTCGCGGCCCGGCTTCTCCAGCTCGGTGATGATGTCGGTGACGGTCGGCAGGCCGAAACGTTCGTCGGTGAACTCGTCGGCCCGCAGCGCGCGCAGCACCGTCGTGTTGCCGATGACCTCGGTGATGTCGCGGCCGGTCGATTCCATGATCCGGCGGACCACCGGGTACGCCTCGGGGTGCACCGCGGAGGTGTCCAGCGGGTCGTCGCCGCCGCGGATGCGCAGGAAGCCCGCGCACTGCTCGAACGCCTTCGGGCCAAGCCGGGGCACCTCGAGCAACGCGGTCCGGCTGCGGAACGGGCCGTTCTGATCCCGATGCGCCACAATGCTTTCCGCGACCGAGCCGGCGATGCCGGACACCCGCGAGAGCAGCGGCACCGAGGCCGTGTTCACGTCGACGCCGACCGCGTTCACCGCGTCCTCGACCACCGCGCCCAGCGAACGGGCGAGCAGCGTCTCGGACACGTCGTGCTGATACTGGCCGACGCCGATCGACTTCGGATCGATCTTCACCAACTCGGCGAGCGGATCCTGGAGCCGGCGCGCGATGGAGACCGCGCCGCGCAGCGACACGTCCATGTCCGGCAGTTCCTGGGTGGCGTAGGCCGACGCGGAGTACACCGAGGCGCCCGCCTCGGACACCACGATCTTGGTCGGCTTGTTCTCCGGAATGCGCGAGATCAGCTCGGCGGCAAGGGCATCGGTCTCGCGCGAGGCGGTGCCGTTGCCGATAGCGATGAGCTCCACGCCGAACCGGGCGACCAGCGCGCCGAGCACGGCCAGGGACTTCTCGGTCTGGCCCTGCGGCTTGTGCGGGTAGATCACCTCGGTGGCGACCGCCTTGCCGGTGGCGTCCACGACGGCCACCTTCACGCCGGTCCGGTAGCCGGGGTCGAGGCCCATGGTGGTGCGGGTGCCCGCAGGCGCGGCGAGCAGCAGGTCGCGCAGGTTCGCCGCGAACACGTCGACCGCGTCCTTCTCCGCCGCCTGCCGCAGCCGCATCCGGGTGTCGATGCCAAGGCTCACTTGCAGTTTGGTCCGCCAGGCCCAGCGCACGGTGTCCAGCAGCCAGGTGTCGGCGGCGCGGCCCCGGTCGGCGATATTGAACTTGATCGCGATCCGGCCCTCGTAGATGGACCGCTCGCCCGGCTCGAGTTCCTCGGTGTCCGGCTCCAGGTGCAGCGAGAGCACGTCTTCCTTCTCCCCGCGCAGCAGCGCCAGGATCCGGTGCGAGGGCAGCTTGGTGAACGGCTCGTCGAACTCGAAGTAGTCGGCGAACTTGGCGCCCGCCTCCTCCTTGCCCGGACGCACGGTCGACCTGACCTGCCCCCGATTCCACATCAGCTCACGCAGCTCACCGACCAGGTCGGCGTCCTCGGCGAACCGCTCGACCAGGATCGACCGCGCGCCGTCGAGCTGCTCGGCGCTGTACTGCGCGGGATCGGTGGTCGGGTCGTTGATCAGGGCGTCGGCGACCGGCTCGTGCCCCGCCTCGCGCGCGATCTGCGCCTTGGTCCGCCGCTTCGGCTTGTACGGCAGGTAGATGTCCTCGAGCCGGGCCTTGGTCTCGGCGAGCATGATCTGCTGGTGCAGCGCGTCGTCGAGTTTGCCCTGGCCACGGATGGATTCGAGGATCGCGCCCCGGCGCTCGTCGAGTTCGCGGAGGTAGTGCAGGCGCTCGTCCAGCAGGCGCAGCTGCGCGTCGTCGAGACCGCCGGTGACCTCCTTGCGGTATCGCGCGATGAACGGCACGGTCGAGCCGCCGTCGATCAGCTCGACGGCCGCACGCACCTGGCTCTCCCGCACCGCGAGCTCGTCGGCGATGCGACGGTTCACGCTGGCTTGACTCGCGACGCCTGAGGACGTCACGGGTGGGAGCACGGCGGGGTCGGACTCTGCACTTACGGTCTCGGGCGCTGTCGTCACGTCCGAAGACACTACCGGGACCGCCCGACACGGGGCCCGCACCCGGCGGAACCGGGTCGCCCGTGCCGCATCCGCCGCGGCTCCGGCCGGCCGGGCCGCTGGACGCGCCGAACCCGGCCGAGCACGCTCGACCGGGTTCGGTGGTTCTTACGCATGTGCCGAATCGCCTGCTACAGGACCAGTTCCGGGCTGAAGATAGGACTGAACGGACTCTGCCCCTGCTTGGTTACCGTCGTGACGCTGACGTAGCGATGCCCCGGCGTCGCCTTCGAGCTGTCCACCGTCAACGGCGGTGAGGGATACCTGCCGTTGAAGCACGGGAAGTCGCCGCTGTTCGCGACCTCTTCGTCCTGCCCGGTCTTGTAGGCATCTTTATCTATGACCCGTACCGACATCACGCAATTCTTGTTGTCGATTGTGCCATTCTTGATATTGAGACCGCCGAATGCCCGCGGCACCCCGTTTTCCGCGTAGATGCACGATTCCACTTCCGCGGAACCGTCGCTGGTCAGAAAAAGTCCCGAGCAGCTGTACGGGCTGCCCGGCTGCGCGACCGCAGCCGGTGCCAGGACGAGAAGTGGTGCGGCACTGGCGATAACACAGGATACGACACGTGAAATCGAACCGATTGACATGTAAGCCCTTTCGCGACCAGATAAATCAGATCCCCGACGAACGAACTTGTCTCACCCTATGTGTTACGCCGGTGAGTCACATGACCGCAGTAATCGGGGCACCCGATATCAGGTCTCGTCGACCAGGCCGAGGAGCGCACGGGACAACTCACGCATTTCGGCCTTGCGAATCTTCCCGGTGACGGTCATCGGAAAATCGTCCACCACGTGCACGTACCGCGGGATCTTGAAGTGCGCGAGCTTCCCCTCACAGAACTCGCGAACAGCGGTGGCGTCCAACGCGGTCGCGCCGTCACGCATCCTTACCCAAGCCATCAACTCCTCGCCGTATTTCGGATCCGGCACGCCGATCACCTGGGCGTCCAGGATGTCCGGATGGGTGTAGAGGAACTCCTCGATCTCGCGCGGGTAGACGTTCTCGCCGCCGCGGATCACCATGTCCTTGATCCGGCCGGTGATCGCCAGGTAGCCGTCGTTGTCCATCACGCCGATGTCGCCGGTGTGCATCCAGCGGGCGGTGTCGATGGCCTCGGTGGTCTTGGCCTGGTCGTTCCAGTAGCCGAGCATCACCGAGTAACCGCGGGTGCACAGCTCACCCGGCTCGCCGCGCGGCACCGTGAGACCCGTTGCGGGGTCGACGATCTTGACCTCGAGGTGCGGGCCGACCCGGCCGACGGTCGCGGTGCGCCGGTCGATGCCGTCGTCGCGACGGGTCTGGGTGGAGACCGGCGAGGTCTCGGTCATGCCGTAGCAGATGCACACCTCGTGCATGCCCATCCGGTCGATCACCCGCTTCATCACCTCCACCGGGCAGGGCGAGCCGGCCATGATCCCGGTGCGCAGGCTGGACAGATCCGTGCTGGCGGAGTCCAGTTCGGTGAGCAACGCGATGAACATGGTGGGCACGCCGTAGAGCGAAGTACACCGCTCGGACTCGACGGCGGCCAGCGTCGCGACCGGATCGAACGCAGGAGCCGGAATCACCACCGCCGCACCGTGACTCGTGCTCGCCAGGTTGCCCATCACCATGCCGAAACAGTGATAGAACGGCACCGGCACGCAGATCCGGTCCTGCTCGGAGTAGCCGCACAGCTCGCCGACGAAGAAGCCGTTGTTCAGGATGTTGTGGTGGCTCAGCGTGGCACCCTTCGGGAAACCCGTTGTGCCGGACGTGTATTGGATGTTGATCGGATCGTCGATGGAGAGCTCGGCCGCCAGCGCGGCCAACCGGTCCGCGTCGATCGCCGTGCCCGCCAGCCCATCCCAGTCCGGCGTGCCGAGCACGAGCACCTGGTCCAGGGTCGGGCAGTTCGGCCGGACCTCCTCGATCATCGCGACATAGTTCGAGGTCTTGAACTCCGGCGCCGCGACGAGCAGCCGCACGCCCGACTGGCGCAGCACGTACTCCAGCTCGCCGGTCCGGTAGGCCGGGTTGATGTTGACCAGGATCGCGCCGATCTTCGCCGTCGCGTACTGCACGAAGAACCACTCGGCGCAGTTCGGCGCCCAGATGCCGACCCGGTCGCCCTTGCCGATGCCGCGCGCGGCCAGACCGGTGGCCAGCGCGTCGATCGCGGCGCCGAGTTCGCGGTAGGTCCAGCGCCGATCGGAAGCCTTGTCCACCAACGCTTCCCGATCCGGGAAGGCGGCCACGGCGCGATCGAGATTGCCGCCGATGGTGTCACCGAGCAGCGGGGTGTCCGAGACGCCGGACGCGTAGCTCGGGTCCGACATCACCGATTTCCCTTCTGCCGCAGCATGAACCGCTGCACCTTGCCGCTCGGCGTCTTCGGCAGCTCGGTCACGAAGTGCACCGTGCGCGGGTAGGCGTGCGCGGCGAACTTCTTCTTCACCAGCTCCTGCAACTCGGCCTCCAGCGCGGTGCCGATCCGGGAACCGTCGCGCAACACCACGAACGCCTCCAGCACCTCCCCGCGCAGCTCGTCCGGCATGCCGACCACGGCCGCCTCGGCGACCAGGTCGTGCAGCACCAGCACGCTCTCCACCTCGAACGGGCCGATCCGGTAGCCGGACATGATGATCACGTCGTCATCGCGGGCGGAGAAGCGGAAACAGCCGTTCTCGTCCTGCGAGCCCGCGTCGCCGGTGAGGTACCAGCGGCCGTCGGGGGTGTAGCGCTGGGCGGTGCGCTCGGGAGCGTCGAGGTAACCGAGGAACCACAGCAGCGGACTGTTCTCGGTGTCGATGGCGACCCGTCCGAGTTCGCCGATCGGCGCGATGGTGTCCGCGTTGTCGGACAGCACCGCGCAGCTCCAGCCGGGCAGCGCCCGGCCCATCGAGCCGGCCGGGACCTCGGCGTCGAGCGCCTCGTGCCAGGAATTGCAGATCAGCATGCCGTGCTCGGTCTGCCCGTAGTGATCGCGCACCGCGACGCCGAAGTGCTCCTGCGACCAGGCGACGACCTCGGGCGTCAGCGGTTCACCGGCGGAGGAGGCGCGCCGCAGCGGGTGGTGCAGCGCGGGCGCGTTCGGGTCCGAACGGAGCGCGCGGTAGACCGTCGGGGCGGCGGTGAAGTTGCTGACGCCGAACCGTTTCAGCACCTGCCAGGTGAGCGTCGGCGAGAACGGCGCGTGCAGCAGGATGCTGCGCATGCCGCTGGCCAGCGGGGCGATGATCGCCCAGTACAGGCCGTAGGCCCAGCCGGGATCGGCCGCGTTCCAGAAGACGTCGTCGGCGCGCACGTCCAGCGCGAACTCCTGATACGCCTGGAACGCCGCGACCGCGCGCAACGGAATCGGCACGCCCTTCGGGGTTCCGGTGGTGCCGCTGGTGAACAGCTCGACCAACAGCCCGTCGCCGCCGACCGCCACCGCGGGCGGGGTCGGCGCGTGGTCGGCGTGCACGTCCACCATGCCCAGCGTGCCCTCGGGTGAATCGCCGCTGACGATGACCTGCCACGGCGCGTCGGCGGGCATGTCGGGGCCCGCGGCCAGCTTCGACGCCTGATCGGCGTCGGCGATCACGATCGACGTGCCGCTCGCTTCCAGGCGGAACGCGATGGCCGGCGGCGCGAACGCGGTGAACAGCGGAACGTGCACCGCGCCGAGTCGCCAGATCCCGAGCAGCGCCACCACCAGGTCGGCGGACTTCGCCATCAGGGTCGCGACCCGGTCGCCCCGCTCGATTCCCAGCTCGGCCAGCCCGATGGCGAATCGCGTCGACCGTTCCCGCAGCTCGCCGTAGGTGAGGTCGATCGAGGACAGGTCCCGCTCGACGATCGTGAACGCGACGGCGCCCGCCGGGTGCCGATCGCACAGTAGCTCCGCCGCGGACGCCTCGGGCCGGTCGTACATGTCCAGCAGTTCGCGCACCCTGGGTTTCAGGTCGGTACCCATCTCGCCACTCCTCATCGTGATCCCGCTCACCCAATAGGATGTGGGTCACACCGAGTTCGCTACTACCCCCGAAAAGGGGTGAGTCCCATGACCCACACCGCACTGCTGCGTCCGCGCGATGCCGACGCGTTACGCGCCGAAATCCGCTGGGTGGCGAGCGCGGCCGGGGTGCCGGTGACCTTCGGCGGCGAAGTGCACAACGATGCGCTGCTGCTCTCGGAATTCGTCGGCACGCTGACCAACGGGCTCCGCGGCCTGTCCGTGCTGCGCACCTCCGGCCTGGGCGGGCGCGTGATCGATTCCGGGCGGCCCGCCTCGGTCACCGATTACGTCAATACCTCTTCCATCACCCACCACTACGACGGACCGGTCTCCGGTGAGGGGCTTCGGTCGATCGTCGCGGTGCCGGTGGTCGTGGACAAGCGCTCCAGGGCGGTCCTCTACGCCGCCACCCGCAGCGCGAGCCCGGTCGGTGACCGCACCGCCGATCTGGTCGTGCAGGCCGCCCGCCGGCTGGCCGGGGAGATCAGCATTCGCGACGAGGTGGATCGCCGCCTGCGGCTGCTCGAGGCGACCGCCCCGACGCCGGAGGCGGCGCCCGCGGTAGCCGAGGAGTTGCGCGACATTCACGCGGAACTGCGTGGCATGGCGCGTTCCGCGGGCGACGATCTGCTGCGCGCGCGCCTGCACACGGTCTGCGAACGGCTCACCCGGGTCATGGCCGGCGATCCGCTGCCCGACGCGCCGCGGCTGTCCCGACGCGAGCTCGACGTACTCTCCCAGATCGCGCTCGGGTGTTCCAATCAGGAAGCCGCCCAACGTCTTTCGCTGGGTCCGGAAACCGTCAAGAGTTACCTGCGCAACGCCATGACCAAACTGGACGCGCACTCGCGCCACGAGGCGGTCGTCGTCGCCCGCAGGCACGGGCTGCTGCCATAACTGAAGCCGCTCGAGGCGTGCGTGTGGTCAGCGGTCCGACTCGGGGAGGAGGTCGGGGCGGCGGTCGCGGGTGCGCTGGAGGGATTGCTCGCGACGCCAGGCGGCGACCTTCGCGTGGTCGCCGGACAGCAGCACCGGGGGAACCTCGAGGTCGCGCCAGGTGACCGGGCGGGTGTAGCTGGGGCCCTCGAGCAGGCCGTCGGAGAACGAATCCTCTTGATGCGATTGCTGATTGCCCAGGACTCCGGGCAGCAGGCGAACGACCGCCTCGGTCATGACGAGGACGGCGGCCTCGCCGCCGATCAGGACGTAGTCGCCGATGCTGACCTCTTCGACGCGAACCCGCCGGGCCGCGTCGTCGAAGACGCGCTGGTCGATGCCCTCATAGCGCCCGCAGGCGAACACGAGGTGGTCTTCGGTGGCCCAGCGCTGAGCGGTTTCCTGGGTGAACGGGACACCTGCGGGGGTGGGGACGACCAGCAGCGCGTCGTCGGGGCAGACCGCGTCGAGCGCATCGCCCCAGATGGTCGGCTTCATGACCATGCCGGGCCCACCGCCGTACGGCGAGTCGTCGACGGACTTGTGCACGTCGTGCGTCCAATCCCGCAGGTCGTGCACGTCGACGGAGATCAGGCCCTTGTCGATGGCCTTGCCGAGCAACGCGGTGCGCAGCGGCTCGAGATATTCCGGAAAGATCGTGACCACGTCGAGTTTCACGGCGACCTCATTCCGGATCGAGGAGTCCTTCGGGCGGATCGATGACGATCAGCCGGTCCGCGAGCGAGACGGTGGGCACGATGGCGGTGACGAACGGGATCAGGATTTCCCGGCCGTCGTCGGCGGCTTTCACCGAAAGCAGTTCTCCCGCAGCGGAATGCAGCACCTCGCGCACGGTGCCGACCACGGTTTCGTCGAGCAGCCGGACGGTCAGGCCCTCGAGTTCGTGGTCGTAGAACTCGTCCGGGTCGTCGCCCGGCGGCAGGTCGTCGCTGTCCACCACGAACAGCGTGCCGCGCAAGGCGTCGGCGGCGTCCCGGTCGGCGACGCCGGCGAGAAACACCAGAAGCCGGCCCGAGTGCTCTCGGGCCGACTCCACGGTGAAGTCGCGGACCTCCTTGGATCGCGCCAGTCGTCCGCGCAGCGTGCTGCCCGGCGCGAACCGGGCCTCCGGCTCATCGGTGCGTATCTCGACGACCAGTTCACCGCGCACGCCGTGCGACTTGGCGACCCGCCCTACGACAAGTTCCATCTACTGGTCGGTGTCGACCACGTCGACCCGGATGCCCCGGCCGCCGATGCCGGCGACGAGGGTGCGCAGTGCGGTCGCGGTACGACCGCCGCGACCGATTACCTTGCCCAGGTCGTCGGGGTGCACGTGCACCTCGACGGTGCGCCCGCGCCGGCCGGTGATCAGCTCGACGCGGACGTCATCGGGATTCGCGACGATGCCGCGAACAAGATGTTCGACGGCATCGGCGACGACGGCACTCATTACTCGGAGGCCTCAGCAGCGGCGGGCGCCTCGGCGGCCTCTTCCTTCTTGGCGGCCTTCTTCTTCGGGGTGACGGCTTCGCCGGTGGGGGCGTTGTCCGCGGCGGCCAGCGCGGCGTTGAACAGGTCCAGCTTGGACGGCTTCTCGGCCTTGACCTTCAGCGTGCCCTCGGCGCCCGGCAGGCCCTTGAACTTCTGCCAGTCACCGGTGATCTCCAGCAGACGCTGAACCGGCTCGGTCGGCTGCGCGCCGACACCCAGCCAGTACTGAGCGCGCTCGGAATCGATCTCGATGAGCGACGGCTCTTCCTTCGGGTGGTACAGGCCGATGGACTCGATGGCCCGGCCGTCCCGGCGGGTCCGCGCGTCGGCGACGACGATGCGGTACTGGGGGTTGCGGATCTTGCCCAAGCGGGTGAGCTTGATGCGAACAGCCATGCTTGTTCTGCCTCTTTCGTAGTCTGGTCACGGCGCAATTCAGCGACCCGCATGGTCTGCGAGCCCGGTTTAGCGCATGGAGTGTGTGACCGCCGCGCGGTACGTAACCGGAGACGGGCTGACACTTGTCCGGAAGGACGGTTGTTCATTCTGCCAGACGGGCCGCGTTCCGCTGAAATCGCATCCCCGGCCCCGTTGCGAACCGGCGTCGGGCGGCTATAAACGAGGCATGGGGATCTTCCGCCGGGGGCGGCGCAAGCAGAGTACGGCTCGAGCGACCGCGAACGAGGTCGGCTCGGAAATCGCGGGCGAGGTGGTCGCCACGGGTCTGTTCCGCGTGCTGCGCGGGATGGTCCACGCCATCCTGCACGCCTTCGCCTGAGCCACGGCCCGGCCGAGCAGAACTCCCAGTCGGCCGGTACTCCTAGTCGGCCGGGACCGCGGCGGTCAGTGCCCGGGTCTTCGTCCACGGCCCGCCCCACCACAGTTGCCAGCCGAATGAGCGCGCCGAGAGGGTCTGGGCGCCGTTGGCGGTGAGGGTGGTCTCGTATTCGCCGGTCCGGCCGATATCGACCAGCACGAGATGGCCACCGGGGCGCAGTACGCGCAGCGCCTCCCGCACCGCGGCGGCCCGGCCCGCGGGCGCCTTGATGTTGTGGATCGCGAGACTGGAGACGATCACGTCGAATTCGTCGTTGCGGAATGGCAGGGCGGTCATGTCGCCGGTGTGCAATTCGATTCGGTCGGCGACGTTTTCGGCGAGGGCGTTGCGCTCGGTGGTGGCCAGGCTGTTGCCCGACTGGTCCACCGAACGCCACAGGTCGATGCCCACCGCACGCCCTTCGGGCAGGCGCTTCGCCGCGGCGAGCAGCACCGCGCCGCGGCCGCAACCCAGATCGAGCAACCGCTCGTCGCCGCGCAAGCCGAGATCGTCGAGCAGGCCGTCCCACGCGCGGAACTTGCCGCGCCGGGTCGCGTGCAGAAACAGTCCGAACTGCGCGGCCATGATCAGGCCGACCAGCAGGGTCAGCCATGCCGGAATCATGTTGCCGACCAGCGCGTTCGCCACCGCGGCCAGCAGGAAGCCGAGCGCGAGGATGCCGAGCATGAGCATGACGGGTGGCGCGTCGAAGCCGTAGGACGCGCGCCGCGATGTGGTCGTCGTCACAAGGGCGATTGTATCGAGCGCTGAAGTTTTCGCGCCCCAACAGTTTTCAGGGCTTTGCTGATCATCGGACCAGCGGAGCGAGGGTGCGGCCGGCGAGATCGACCGCGCCCGGCTGATGTCCGTTGGTGACCATGTTGACGATGATGCCCTGCACACCGTGGTCGAGGACCCTGGCCTGCAACTGCTCGGCTACCTCATCGGGCGAGCCGACGAACTGACGATCGGCGATGCTCTGCGCGCGTTCCTCGTCGGACAGCGCGTCCACGTCGACACCGATGCCGCGCAGCAGATCTCGCTGTTGCTTGCGCGCCTGATCGCCGTCCTCGTCCACCATGAGGAAGCACAGGTAGCTGACCTCCAGCGTCGACGGATCGCGGCCGACCTCGGCGCAGCGCTGATGCAGGGCCGCCATCTTCTTCGGCAGTTCCGAGGCGTTGCAGATGATGTTGAGGTGGTCGGCGAAACGGGCGGCCAGCGCGAACGTCTTCTTCTCCCCCGCCCCGCCGAGCAGGATCGGCAGATCGTCGCGCAGCCGCGGCTCGTTGATCGCGTTGTCGGTGTGATACCACTTGCCGTCGAAGGTGACCGGCTCGCCGCGCAGCATCGGCCGGATGATCTGCAACGCCTCGTCGAGCCGCTCGAAACGATCGGTGAAGGTGCCGAATTCGAAGCCGTAGGACCGGTGCTCGAGCTCGAACCACCCCGCGCCGATCCCCAGCACCGCGCGGCCCCCGCTGACCAGATCGAGCGTGGTGACCGTCTTCGCGGTCAGCGCCGGATTGCGGTAGGTATTGCCGGTCACCAACGCGGACAACTGGATTCGTTCGGTCGACGCGGCGATCCCGGACAGCGCGGTGTACGCCTCCAGCATCGGATCGCCCGGCTCACCGAGCCCGGGCAGCTGATAGAAGTGGTCCATCACGAACACGGTGTCGAAGCCCGCCGCCTCGGCCTCCCTGGCCTGCGCGACCACCGTCGGGAACAGCTCGGAAACCGGCTGTCCATAACTGAAGTTAGGCATCTGATAACCGAGGCGAATGCTCATACCGCCCGACAATACGCGGGCCCGCGCGCTCCCCGCCCCGCGCGCACCCGTAGGCGGTATCCGCACCCGCACTCGGGATCCGCACTGGCTCCGGGACCCATTTCCCGGTGCGAATACCGAGTGTGGGTGCGGGTCTTCAGCGGTGGCCGGTGACGGGGGTGTGGTGGGCGTAGCGGCGGCCGCGCAGGATGACGGCATAGGGGGTGGTCAGGATTTCGGGGTTGGTGCGGGGGTCTTCTTGGTAGACAACGAAATCGGCGGGGGCGCCGGGTTCGATGCCGGGGCGGCCGAGCCAGGCTCTGGCGTTCCAGGAGGCGGCGCCGAGGGCGTCGTGCGGGGACAGGCCCGCGCCGGCCAGGGCGGCGATCTCGTCGGCGATGCGGCCGTGGCGGATGGAACCGCCCGCGTCGGTGCCCGCGAAGATCGGGACGCCCGCGTCGTGCGCGTTCGCGACCGTGGTGCGGACGCGGCGGTGCAGGTCGCGCATGTGCGCGGCATAGGTCGGGAATTTGCCCGCGCTGTCGGCGATTTCGGGGAATGTGTCGATATTGACCAGGGTCGGCACCAGGGCGGTGCCGTGTTCGACCATCATCTCGATGGTGTCGTCGGTGAGGCCGGTGCCGTGTTCGAGGCAGTCGATGCCCGCGTCGATCAGCCCGGGCAGGGCGTCCTCGCCGAAGACGTGCGCGGTGACCCTGGCGCCATTGGCGTGCGCCGCGTCGATGGCCTCCTTGAGGATGGCGTCGCTCCAGAGCGGGCGCAGGTCGCCGACGGAGCGGTCGATCCAGTCGCCGACGATCTTCACCCAGCCGTCGCCGAAGCGGGCCTGTTCGGCGACGATCTCCGGCAGGTCGCGTTCGTCGTCGAGTTCGATGCCGAGCTCGCGGATGTAGCGGCGGGGGCGGGCGATGTGGCGGCCCGCGCGGATGATGCGGGGCAGTTCCTCGTGCTCGTCGATGAACCGGGTGTCGATCGGCGAACCGGCGTCGCGCAGCAGCAGCGCACCCGCATCCCGCTCGGTCTCGGCCTGCGCGATGGCCCCGTCCCGATCCTCGTCTCCCCCGCCGTACCGGATCCCGACGTGGCAGTGCGCGTCGACCAGTCCCGGCACGATCCACCCTGTGCGACACAGTGTTTCGGCCCCCGGCACCGGCTCGAACGACACCAGCCCGTCCCGCACCCACAGATCGCGGACATCCTCCCCAGGGAGAACCACACCTCGCAGATGCACAGCAACCTCCTGGACGTCGTCGGCTGCCTCCAACCTAACGCCCATCCCCTCGACCGTCACGCTCCCGCCCGGCCACCCCACCACGCCGCGCACGGCTACCCACCGTGAGACAGCCGGCGGATTCGTATCCGGCGGTGATCAGGGCGCCGTCGTTGCGTCCCGCATCGAGGCAAGCCAACCACCGCGCCCAGTCCCCGGCAAGACAGTCCCTATCCGCGCGGAACGATCAGTCGGTCGCGAACGAAAAACCGCCCCGCACCGGCGATCTCGGTGCGGGCGGGTTGAAAGCCTTACTTCTTCGGGAACTTCAGTTTCGACAGGTCGAAACCTTCGAGCCCAGGGGGCAACTGGTCCAGACCAGCGGGCATGTTCGAGATGTCCGGCATTCCGGCGGGCAAACCGGGCATCCCCGCGGGCATGCCGGGCAGACCACCGCGCAGCTTCGGCGGCGTGGGTCCGCGCCCACCCTTCTTCCCCTTCTTGCCCTTCTTGTTGTTGCCTCGACGGGAGCCGGGCATGCCCATCTGCCTGCCCATCATCGCCATCATCTTCTTGGCTTCGAAGAACCGGTCGACGAGCTGGTTGACCTCGGAGACCTGGACCCCGGAGCCGTTCGCGATGCGCAGCCGGCGAGAGGCGTTGATGATCTTCGGATTGTCCCGCTCGGCGGGGGTCATGCCGCGGATGATGGCCTGCACCCGATCCAGCGACTTGTCGTCGACGGCGGCGAGCGCGTCCTTCATCTGACCGGCGCCGGGCAGCATGCCGAGCAGGTTGCCGATCGGGCCCATCTTGCGGATGGCGAGCATCTGATCGAGGAAGTCCTCGAGCGTCATCTCGCCGCTGCCGATCTTGCGCGCGGCTTCCTCGGCCTGTTCCTGGTCGTAGATCTGCTCGGCCTGCTCGATCAGGCTGAGCACGTCGCCCATGCCGAGGATGCGGCTGGCCATCCGGTCCGGGTGGAAGACGTCGAAGTCCTCGAGCTTCTCACCGGTGGAGGCGAACATGATCGGCGCGCCGGTCACCTCGCGCACCGACAGCGCGGCGCCACCGCGGGCGTCGCCGTCGAGCTTGGTGAGCACGACGCCGGTGAAGCCGACGCCGTCGCGGAAGGCCTGCGCGGTGGCGACCGCGTCCTGACCGATCATCGCGTCGAGCACGAACAGCGTCTCGTCCGGCTGCACCGCGTCGCGGATGCCCGCGGCCTGGCGCATCAGTTCCTCGTCGATGCCGAGGCGGCCGGCGGTGTCGACGATGACCACGTCGTACTGCTTGCTGCGGGCCTCTTCGATGCCACCGCGGGCGACCTCGACCGGGTCGGCGGCGGAGACGCCGAGCGCGTTCTCGCCGCCGCCGATGGAGGTGCCGCCGTGCGGCGCGAACACGGGCACGCCCGCGCGCTCGCCGACCACCTGAAGCTGCGTGACCGCGCCGGGGCGCTGCAGGTCACAGGCCACCAGCAGCGGCTGATGTCCCTGTCCCTTCAGCCATTTGGCGAGCTTGCCCGCGAGCGTCGTCTTACCGGCGCCCTGCAGGCCGGCGAGCATGATCACGGTCGGCGGGTTCTTGGCCAGGGTCAGCCTGCGGGTCTCGCCGCCGAGGATGCCGATGAGTTCCTCGTTGACGATCTTGACGACCTGCTGCGCCGGATTCAGCGCCGCGGAGACCTCGGCGCCCTTGGCCCGCTCCTTGATCCTGGCGATGAAACCGCGCACCACGGGCAGCGCGACGTCGGCCTCGAGCAGGGCTAGCCGGATCTCCCGGCAGGTGGCGTCGATGTCGGCCGGTGACAGACGCCCCTTACCACGCAGATCCTTGAGGGCACCGGTAAGCCGGTCGGACAGGGATTCGAACACCGATCGCGCTCCTGATCTCGGGGGACGTCAATTGCCTCCCAGGGTAATGGGATAGCCGACCTGTCCGCGCATGGGGATGAACGCGCAGGAAAGCGACCGGGCCATTTCGCTGCCCGGTCGCCGGATTTCCCACGCTGTACCGCAGATCTTATTCGAGCGAACGGCGCCGCGGTTTCGCCGTCTTGCGATAGTCGTGATTCTCCTTGGCCACCATGTAGACCGCCTCGCGTGCGGTCAATCCCAGCTCGAGCGCCAGGTCGTCGAGGATGGCCCATTCCGTGGTGGTGGGGATTCGCGAGTTGGCGACCGTGGAGGCGATGGTCATGGCGGTCACAGCCTGTTGTCCGGTCAATGTCCGACCGGGTAGCCAGGAGACGACCCAGCGATCCTCGCCGACGCACCGCGCCATGTGCGTGGTCTCGTCGCTCGTCATCATCGACGCCGAAACAACTTCAATTGCCACCGACGTGCTCCCCTCATGCTAGCGATAGCCAGACGCTCTGATACTAGAACGTGAGGGAGCCTCGAGATATGGGTTCCAGCAAATCATGTGCAACGGATTGGTTACTGGGTAGCGAAGGTCAGGAGCCGATGATCTCCGGGCCGGGCATGCCCGCCTCCGGCTTCTTCGGCGCCGGGCGCGGGACGACGGCCAGGATCGCCTTTTCGATGTCGGCCCTGCGGTCCGGGCCGTCCGCGGAACCGAGGTCGAGACAGAAGGTGTCGACGACGGCCGAGCCCATGGTCACCACCTTGGCCCACCGGACGTCGGCACCGCAGTTTTCCAGGGCGGCGGCGAGCCTGCTGAGCACCCCGATCCGATCCTCGGCGCGCAGCTCGAGCAGCACCTGTCCCGGCACCGACGTGCCGGACCAGAGCACCCGCGGCTGCGCCTGCGCGAACTGGCTTGGCCCGATGCCGCCCGCTTCCCGTTCGCGCTTGGCGAGCACGGCGGGAACGTCCAGGTCGCCGGCGATCGCGCGGATCAGTTCCTGGCGCAACAGCCCGGCATCCGGCGGGTCACCGAACTTCGGCGACACCACGAAAGTGTCGATGGCGGAATCGCCTTCGACGCCGAGCGAGGCGGAGAGCACCCGCAGCGAGTGCAGCGCGAGCACCCCGGCGGCGTCGGAGAGCAGGCCCGCGGCGTCGGGCGCGATCACGGTGACGGTGTAGGTGTATTTGCCCTCCCCCGGCTTCAATTCCACGTGCACGCCGCCCGCCTTGGCCTTGGCGACGAGTTCCGGCGCGATCGGTTCCGGCGTCGGCAGCTCGCCCCCGGCCATCACCAGGCGGCACCGCCGGACCAGATCGCCGATCAGCGAGGCCTTCCAGTCGCCCCACACGCCGGGGCCGGTGGCGAGCGAATCCGCCTCGGCCAAGGTGTGCAGCAGTTCCAACAGTTCCGGATCGCCGCCGAGGGTGTCGACGACGTGCTGGACCGTGGCGGGATCGGCCAGGTCGCGCCGGGTCGCGGTGTCCGGGAGCAGCAGATGATGCCGGACGACGGCGCTGAGGGTGCGAACGTCCGACGGCCAGAGGCCGAGCCGGCGGCCGATGTGGGTGGCCAGCTCGGCCCCGACCACGCTGTGGTCGCCGGCCCGGCCCTTACCGATGTCGTGCAGCAGCGCACCGAGCGCGAGCAGGTCCGGCCGGGCCACCCGGGTGCTCATCGCGCTCGCGTAGGACACGGTCTCCATAAGATGCCGGTCGACTGTCCAGGTGTGCAGTGCGTCGCGCGGCGGGAGGTCGCGCACGGCGCCCCATTCCGGAAGCAGCCTGCCCCACAGGCCCGTTCGGTCCAGCGCCTCGATCGCGTCGATGGCGCCGCGGCCCGCGCCGAGCAGCACCAGCAGGTCATTGAGCGCGTCCTTGGGCCAGGGTTCGCGCAGTTCGGGTGCGTCCTCGGAGAGCCGGTTCAGCGTGGTGGCCGACATCGGCAGCCCGGTCTGTGCCGACGCGGCCGCCACCCGGAGGATGAGGCCGGGGTCGCGCTGCGGCCGCGCGTCCCTGGCCAGCACCACCTCCCCCGCGTGCTCGACCACCCCCTCATCGAGTGGTCGGCGCACCGGCATGCGGCGCAGGCGGGCCAGTCCGCGCCGCGGCAAAGCGTTTGCCGCGGTACGCAATCCGACATCCACCGAGTAGCTGACCGTCCGCGCGGAATCGCTCAGCGTGCGGGCCAGATCGAAGCGATCGCCGACCCGCAGCGCCGCGCCGATCTCGTCGGCATCCTGGGCACGCAGCTGGTCCCGGGCCCGGCCCGCGACCCGGTGCAGTTCGGTGCGAACATCCAGCAAACGCCGATGTGCTTGCTTCAGGCCACCTCCGGGCACCTCGGGACCGAGTCCCGGCATGGCATCGGTCAATTGGGCGATGGCCAGCGCGTCGAGCAACTGGATGTCGCGCAGGCCGCCGCGCCCGTTCTTCAGATCGGGCTCGGCCCGGTGAGCGATCTCGCCGCTGCGCTGCCACCGCGCCTCGGCCTGGGCGATCAGCTCGTCGAACCGGGACCGGATCCCGGTCCGCCACTCCCGGCGCACCCCGCCGATCAGCAGGTTGCTCAGATCCTGATCGCCGACGATGTGCCTGGCCTCGAGCATGCCGAGCGCGGCGATCAGGTCGTCGGCGGCCACCCGCAGCGCCTGCGGGACGGTGCGCACGCTGTGATCGAGCTTGATGTGGGCGTCCCACAGCGGGTACCAGAGCTGGTCGGCGACCTCGGCGACCCTGGCCGGGTCGACGTCGTCGTGCAGCAGCACTAGGTCCAGATCGGAGTACGGGAGCATTTCCCCGCGCCCGAGTCCGCCGACCGCGACCACGGCGAGGCCGCTGTCCCTGGTGATGCCCAGTTCGGTGCCCTTGCTGGTGAGCCACAGCTCATAGAGATCGACCAGGGCCTGTCGCAGGGATTCGGCATCGAGCCGTGGGTTACGCGGCATGCCGCCGTCGAGCAATTGCGTTCGGGCGCGGACCAGATCGGCCGCCCCGTTGGATACCTTGCCGCCATTGCCATCGCCGTGCTCGCTGCTGCTGCCCACAACCCACCACCCATCCATACGCTGCGGCCCCGCCCCGACCGGTGCTCCGGTAGGAGGCGGGGCCGCCGCTCGATCGATATTCGTTACAGAGCGTCGGTACCGCGTTCGCCGGTCCGCACCCGGATGATCGTGTCGACCGGAGTCACCCAGACCTTGCCGTCACCGATCTTGCCGGTGCGGGAGGCCTCGACGATCACCTCGACGACCTTGTCCACGGACGCGTCGTCGACGACCACCTCGACCCGAACCTTGGGCACGAAATCCACGGAGTACTCCGCACCGCGGTAGACCTCGGTGTGGCCCTTCTGGCGGCCGTAACCCTGCACCTCGCTGACAGTCATGCCGAGCACGCCCGCCTGCTCGAGCCCGGTCTTGACATCCTCGAGTGTGAACGGTTTGACGATTGCGGTGATCAGTTTCATGTTCGTCATGCCTCCTTGACGGCCGAACGTGCCGTGCTGCCCAGCGCGGCGAAATCGTAGGCGGTTTCCGCGTGCTCGGACTCGTCCAAGCCCACTGCCTCGGCCTCGTCGCTGACTCGCAGCCCAATGGTGAACTTCACGATATAGGCAATGATCAGGCTGGCGATGAAGGAGAAGGCAAGTACCGCACCGGCACCCACCGCCTGCCGCCACAGCTGATCGATGCCGCCGCCGTAGAACAGGCCGGTCTTGCCCGCGCCCGCCTCCGGCGTGGCGACCAGGCCGACCATCAGGGTGCCGACGATGCCGCCGACCAGGTGCACGCCGACCACGTCGAGCGAGTCGTCGAAGCCGAACTTGAACTTCAGGCCCACCGCGAGGGCGCACAGCACGCCGGCCACCACGCCGATGGCCAGCGCGCCGAGCACGTTGACCGAGGAGCAGGACGGGGTGATCGCGACCAGACCGGCCACCACACCCGAGGCCGCGCCGAGCGAGGTCGGCTTGCCGTCGCGGAACTTCTCCACCAGCAGCCAGCCGAGCATGCCGGCACAGGTCGCGAAGGTGGTGGTGAGGAAGGTCGAACCGGCCAGGCCGCCCGAGGTCACCGCGGAACCGGCGTTGAAGCCGAACCAGCCGAACCACAGCAGACCGGCGCCGAGCATGACGAAGGGCAGGTTGTGCGGGCGGAACGCGGTGGTCGGCCAGCCCTTGCGCTTACCGAGCACCAGCACCAGCGCGAGACCGGCCGCGCCGGCGTTGATGTGCACCGCGGTGCCACCGGCGAAGTCGACCGCGAGCAGCTTGTTCGCGATCCAGCCGCCCTCGTGCACGACCGTGCCGTCCGCGTCCTTCACATCGAAGTCGAAGACCCAGTGCGCGACCGGGAAGTAGACCACCGTGGCCCAGATGCCCGCGAAGAGCAGCCAGGAGCCGAACTTGAGGCGGTCGGCGACCGCGCCCGAGATGAGGGCGACCGTGATGATGGCGAACATCAGCTGGAAGGCGACG
Source organism: Nocardia sp. NPDC056564 (assembly GCF_042793755.1). Classification (NCBI taxonomy): domain Bacteria; kingdom Bacillati; phylum Actinomycetota; class Actinomycetes; order Mycobacteriales; family Nocardiaceae; genus Nocardia; species Nocardia sp. NPDC056564. The sequence goes on along the minus strand of NZ_JBHTUR010000002.1, from coordinate 372,820 downwards.
AACACGCTCATCGGAATGGTGCCCGCGAGCGGAATGTTCACCGCCGCCGTGGTGACCGCGCCGCTGGCGTCCTTGACCTCGGCGACCGAGTTGCCACCGATCAGACCCTTCAGTCCGAAGAACTGCGCGGGGTCACCGATCACGCCGAACTTGTTGTCGCCGAATGCCGTCGAGTATCCGTACAGCGACCATAGGACGCCGATCAATCCCATGGCACTGACACTCATCATGATCATGTTCAGCACGTTCTTCGAACGGACCATGCCGCCGTAGAAGAATGCCAGACCGGGCGTCATCAACAACACAAGCGCTGAACTCGCCAGCATCCATGCGGTGTCACCAGTGTCCGGTGCACCGGTAAGGGGAAAAGCCACCTTGAAGTCCTCCTCATCTCGGGCCCTGCCGACTCCGGCAAATGGACCTGCACAGAAGGGTCCTCACTCGGTGTTTCATCCACAGAGCTGTCGTGTTTCACCTGCGTGAACGGATAGCCCAGTTGTGTTGCCGCCACGTTTCGCGGTTTACGCCGCGACTTTCCGAGCGGATCGGAGGCTAGCTTCGGACAAAAGGGATATGCGGTTACCGGCCGGTAGAGCTAGCAAACATTCCGTTTGCGGTCCCTTTCACCGCAAACACAACGGCGGCCGCATCGAATTCCGTGACACGCGCACTCGGCTCCGCAATTCATCCCATCGAATACCGATATCGAACCGGCCGAAGGCTAGCCGAGAAGGGCGTCCACGAAAGCGCCCGGCTCGAACGGCGCGAGGTCGTCGGCACCCTCGCCGAGGCCGACCAGCTTCACCGGGACACCCAGCTCGTGCTGCACCTGGAAGACGATGCCGCCCTTGGCGGTTCCGTCGAGCTTGGTGAGCACCACGCCGGTGATGTCGACCACCTCGGCGAACACGCGCGCCTGCGTCAGGCCGTTCTGGCCGACCGTGGCGTCGAGCACCAGCAGCACCTCGTCGACCGCGGCCTTCTTCTCCACCACGCGCTTGACCTTGCCCAGCTCGTCCATCAGGCCGGTCTTGGTGTGCAGGCGGCCCGCGGTGTCGATCATCACCACGTCCACGCCGCGCTCGATGCCCGCGCTCACCGCGTCGAAGGCGACGGCCGCGGGGTCGGCGGCCTCCTTGCCGCGGACGGTGTCGGCGCCGACCCGCTCGCCCCAGGTCTGCAACTGATCGGCGGCGGCGGCCCGGAAGGTGTCGGCCGCGCCGAGCAGCACCCGGCGGCCGTCGGCGACCAGCACGCGCGCGAGTTTGCCGGTGGTGGTGGTCTTTCCGGTGCCGTTGACGCCGACGACGAGCAGGATCGACGGATGATCGGCGTGCGGCAGGGCGCGGATCGAGCGGTCGAGTTCGGGGCGCAGCGCCTCGATCAGCACGTCGCGCAGGACGGCGCGGGCGTCGTCGGTGGTGCGGACGCTGCGCGAGGCCATCTCCTGGCGCAGTCGCGCCACCACCGCGGCGGTGCTCGCGGTGCCGAGGTCGGCGAGGACCAGGGTGTCCTCGACCTCCTCCCAGGACTCGTCGTCCAGATCGCCGCCGCCGAGCAGGCCGAGCAGGCTCTTGCCGACCGCGTTCTGCGAACGGGACAGCCGGCCGCGCAGACGGACGAGGCGGCCCGCCGTGGGATCGATGTCCTCGAGCGGGATCGGGGCTTCGGCGCCCGCGGCGGTGTCGGGGGCCCCGGCCGGGGTGAGATCAGTTCCGCTCAGGGGCGTAGACGTTCCGGCCGGGGCGGTGCTCGCCGCGGGCGGAGCCGGGTCCGTCTCGGCCGGATCGGCGGGCGCGGTGCCGGGTTCGGCCGGCACAGCGCTGGAATCGTCAGCGTCCGGTGCCGTATCCGGCGCTACCGGCTCCGCGGTATCCGGTGTCGACGTCGAGGCGGCGGCCACGTCCTCGGCGGTTACGGTCTCCGGCGTCTCGACCACATCGGCGTCGGGGAGCGCGACATTCGTGATCCCCCGCTTCGGCGCGTCCCGCGGGATGGCCGCGTCGTCGCCGACGTGCGGCTGCCCGTCAGTGTCGGTGCGCTCGATCGGCTGCGGTTCCTTGGTCGCGGTCCCGCCCTGACTGAAGCTGAATCCGCCCGACGCCGAGTACCCACCGGACTTGTCGGTCAGTTCTTTGTCGGCGGGTGGCGGCGTCAGCGACACCCGGGAGCGCTTGTACCGGACAAATCCGACAACAAGCACCACCAGCAGTAAGGCGGCGGCGACGGCGATCAGGATCCAGGCTGCGGAACTCACGCGCCCATCCTTGCAGAACCGAGCGGCCTGCTTTACCACGCCGCCCCGGGGCCGAGACACAACCCCCGAGATTTCTTGTCCTGCGGAACTTCTCGCGAGGTGGCAATAGTATCGGCGACGTGACCGATCGAAACGTGCTTGGGGGGCCGCTGGAAGAGTGCGGCACCGATCCTCTCACCGGCTTCTACCGGGACGGCTGCTGCAGCACCGGGCCGGAGGATCTCGGTAGCCACACCGTGTGCACCGTCGTCACGGCCGAATTCCTGGAACACCAGGCGTCCATCGGCAACGATCTGAGTACGCCGCGCCCGGAGAACAACTTTCCGGGCCTACAACCAGGAGACCGGTGGTGCGTGGTGGCCGTGCGTTGGCTGCATGCGCATGAGGACGGTGTCGCCGCACCCGTGGTGCTGGCCGCAACGCACGAAAACGCCCTGGAAGTGATCTCGATGGACATCCTGCGCAAATACGCCGTGGACGTGCCCAATGACGTGAGTGACCTGCTGTAGAACCGCCCATCGCCGGCGGCAGCCCGCGCCATCCGCCGCGGCTGCCGACCGGACCCGTCCCCGGCCTCGTCCGGTTTCGTTCCACGGCGCTTTTGCGCCATTCGATCTCGCCCTCGCCCACTGCGATTCAGATCACTCCCCGCCCGCTGGAAGCATCACCCGGGCGAAGGGCGAGGCAACGCTGCGGCGAAACCCACGGCATCGAACCGCATGCGACTCCGCCGCCGGGTCTCCGTCGATCACGATCGCCGGGCAGCTACTCGCTGCCGGTGCGCCTTCTGCCGGCAAGCCGACGAGCAGTAGCGCGCGCGGCGACCGGTTCCGGTGTGCTGAACCGACGCGTCGCACACGGGGCATCGATGTTCGCCGGTTTCGTTACGGTTCGATAATTCGTTACGCGCATCGGGGTCGACGGCGCGATTCGTAACGCCCGGTGTGGCGCGCATAGCGTCGAGGACGATCGCGGCCGTGCGATCGATGCGCCCCGTCGACCGCTGAAGCCGTTGGATCGCCACGCATCCGGTGAATATCGCCAGCACATCGGCCACTTCGATGTCCGCGCGCACCGTTCCCTGCCGCTGTGCGGCGAGCAGCAGTCCACCCAGGGCCTTGTGGAACCGCGCACCCGCGCTCATCAGCAGGGCGCGCGGCCAGCCGTCGTCGGACTGCATCAGCTCGCACAGCGCCTCGTTGCCCGGCGTCGACGCCACCACCTCGGTGCAGAAGTCGAAGAACGCGGCACCGGGATCCGGCGCGCCGAGATGGTCGGCGGCCAGCCTGGCCAGCCGATCGACGCGCTGCTGCAGCACCGCTTCCAGCAGATCGAATTTGGTGGGGAAGTGCCGATAGACGGTGCCGGCGCCGACCCCGGCCCGGCGCGCCACCTCGGCCAGCGACACCGACGGCCCGTGCTCGGCGAACGCCCGCTGGGCGGCGGCCAGCACCAGTGCGCGATTGCGCCGGGCATCGGCCCTGGCCGCGGTGTTCGGCGCGGCGCCGACTGCTGCGGTCATTTCGTTACGCCTCCCGGGTTCCCGACCTGGTGAACCGGGTCGACGCGCCCGTATGGTCCGAAATACGGGTCGCTCGACCCGATTCTATCGACAGAGAAGGCACGCATGTCCCCTCAGCACAACCTCGTTCTCGTCACCGGCGCGACCGGCCAGCAGGGCGGCGCGACCGCGCGCAGACTGCTGGCCGATGGCCGGGCGGTGCGGGCGCTGGTCCGTGATCCGCACGCACCCGCCGCCAGGGCCTTGGCCGCGGCAGGCGCGGAACTCGCGGTCGGCGACTTCGACGCCCCCGCCACCCTGCCCGCCGCACTAGCCGGTGCCACAGCGCTTTTCGCGGTGCCGCCGGCCGCACACGGCCCGCGGGGCTGGGACGTCGACCTCGAAGCGCGGCGCGGCATCGCGCTCGTCGACGCGGCCCGCGCGGCCGGCGTCGAGCAGATCGTGTTCACCGGCATCGCCTCGTTCCACGGCGACGACCACACCTGGGGCGCGGGCGGCAAGCATCGCATCGAAGCGGCGGTCGCGGCCAGCGGCGCCCGCTACACCCTGCTGCGCCCGGTGCGCTTCATGGAGAACTATCTGATGCGCGGCCTCCCGGTCGACGGCATCGTGGACGGGGTGCACCGGCACCTGTTCCCCGCCGATCGGCCGATGAAAGTCATTGCGCTGGCCGACATCGCCGACATCGCGGCCCTCGCCTTCGCCGACCCGGATCGCTGGCACGGCAAGACCCTCGAACTCGCGGGCGACGCGCCGACGCCACCGGCCGCCGCCGCGGCGATCAGCAGGGCCACCGGCCATCCAATCCGCTATCAGGAACTCGACGAGGCGGCCGCCGCCGCACTCGGCGACGCGATCGCCCAGGCCTGGCGGCTGATGCGGGCAACCGGAGGCTGGCGCGCCGACATCGCGGCCGTCCGCGACATCCACCCCGGCCTGCGCACCTTCGACACCTGGCTGGCCGAAACCGGTGCCGCGCAGATCAAGTCGCTGCTGGACCGTGCCCCGGTTCCGACCCCGCACCACTCTTGATCTCCCGCACCGGATTTCGCATGCGGTTCTCGGTGCGGGAAGTCACCAGGCGTGCGGCGGCGAGCTGACCGATGCGGGTCAGCTGGCGGCGGCGCCTACCGGGGCGACATTCTGTCCGCGCAGGCGCTGGGAGATGACCTGGGTGATGCCGTCGCCGCGCATGCTGACGCCGTAGAGGGCGTCGGCGATCTCCATGGTCGGCTTCTGGTGGGTGATGACGATCAGCTGGCTCTTCTCCCGCAGCTGCTCGAACAGGCCGATCAGGCGGCGCAGGTTGGTGTCGTCCAGCGCGGCCTCCACCTCGTCCATCACGTAGAACGGGGACGGGCGGGCCCGGAAGATGGCGACCAGCAGGGCCACCGCGGTGAGCGACTTCTCGCCACCGGACAGCAGCGAGAGCCGCTTGACCTTCTTGCCCGGCGGCCTGGCCTCCACCTCGATGCCGGTGGTGAGCATGTCGGACGGGTCGGTGAGGATCAGGCGGCCCTCGCCACCGGGGAACAGCTTCGCGAAGACGCCGACGAATTCGCGCTCCACATCCTCCCACGCCTCGGTGAACACCTGCAGGATCCGGGCGTCCACCTCGGCGACCACCTCCAGCAGGTCCTTGCGCGCGCTCTTGACGTCCTCGAGCTGGGTGGCCAGGAAGTTGTAGCGCTCCTCGAGCGCCGCGAACTCCTCCAGCGCAAGCGGATTCACCTTGCCGAGGGTGGTCAGGTCCTTCTCGGCGCGTTTGGCGCGGCGTTCCTGGGTGGCCCGGTCGTAGGGCATCGGCGCGGGCGCGGTGACCTGTTCGCCGCGCTCCTTCGCCTGCTCGTACTCCTGCCATTCCAGGTCGGTCGGCGGCAGCGGCACGTCGGGACCGTACTCGGCGATCAGGTCGTTGAGCGCGATGCCGAACTGCTCGGAGATGGTCGTCTCCAGCTGCTCGATGCGCAGTGCCGCTTGGGCTTTCGCCACCTCGTCGCGGTGCACCGCGTCGGTGAGCTGGGCCAGCTGGGTGGACAGCGCGCGCACCCGCTCCTTGACCTGCTCGACCTGAGCGGCGGCCTCGCCGCGCCTGCGGACCAGGTCGTCGCGGCGGGTACCCGCCTCGGCGACCACCTTTTCCAGCTCGGCGGCGACGCGCGCGCCGGATTCGGCCACGGCCGCGGCGACCTCGGCGGCCTTCTTGCGCGACGCCTGCGCGCGTTCCGCGCGGGCCCGGGTCTCGCGTTCGGCGCGGGCGGCCCGGCGCAGCGAATCCGCCTTGCCGCGAACCGATTCCGCGCGCTCCTCGGCGGTGCGCACGGACAGCCGCGCCTCCACCTCCATCGAGCGCGCCTCGGCCAGCGCGGCGGCCGCCTCCTCGCGCTCGCGGCCCGCCGTCTCGGTACCGGCGGAGGTGCCGTCGGAGTCGATCTCGGACTGTTCGAGTTCGGCGTTGCGCAGCCGGTCCTCGATCTCGGCCAGCGAGGTGAGCGCTTCCTCGCGGCTCGCCTCGGCCTCCGTGCGCTGGGCCAGCAGGCGCTCGCTGTCGGCCTGTGCGGTGCGGGCGGTGTGGCCGAGCCGGCCGAGCCGGTCGTAGATGGCGACCAGCGACTGGTCGGATTCGTGCAGCGCGAGCAGCGCCTGGTCGACGGCGTCCTTGCGATCGGTCTGTTCGGCCAGCGCGCCGGACAGCGCCGCCTCCAGCTCCTCGGCCCGGCGCTGCGCCGCGACCAGCTCGGACTTGGCGTTGTCGATATCGGCCTGGATCTCCAGCTGACTCGGCGCGCGGTCGGATCCGCCGAGCAGCCAACCGGATCCGGTGAGGTCGCCGTCGCGGGTGACCACCCGGAGGTCCGGCCGGGCGGCCACTACGGCCCGGGCGGCGGCCAGGTCGTCGACCACGGCGATGCCCGCGGTGAGTGCCGTGATCGCGGCGCGCACGGTGTCCGGGCACTCGACCACGTCGGTCAGCCAGCGCGCGGCGCCCGGCAGGGGTCCGAGTTGCGGACGGCTGCCGCCGTCGGCGCCGAAGACCAGCGCGGCACGTCCGCCGTCGGCGTCCTTCAACGCGCGGATGGCGTCGTGTGCCGATTCGCCGGTGTCGGCCGCGACGGCATCGGCGAGCGGGCCGAGCGCCGCGGCGACGGCCGCCTCGAATCCGCCGTGCACGCGCAACAGTCCGGACAGCGGGCCGAGCAGACCCTGGGACCGATGCTCGACCAGCCAGGCGGCGCCGTCGCGGCGGGCCAGGCCCATGCCGAGCGCCTCGATCCGCGCCGACAGCGACGCGACCCGCTTGCTCGCCTCGCGGTCCTGCTCGCGCAGCTCGGTCACGCGCTGGTCGGCCAGCGCCAGCGCCTGCACCGCGTGCTCGTGCTGTGCGTCCAGGCCCGCCTCGCCGGCGTCCAGCTCGCTGAGTTCGGTCTGCACCGTGTCGAATTCGGCCTGTGCCGCGTCGCCGCGCTGCCGCGCGTCGGCGATCGAGGTGGTGAGCCTGGCGATCTCGCCGTCGTAGGACTGGGCCCGGGTGCGCAGCGTGTCGACCTTGCCGACCAGCCGTGCCACGCCTTCGCGGCGGTCCGCGATCGCCCGCACGGCAGCCAGGTGCGCCTGCTCGGCGGCTTTGGCGGAGTGCTCGCGTTCAGCGAGCGCGTCGCGCGCGGCCTCGAGCGTCTCGGTCGCGATCTCGACCGCCTCGCGCAGCTCGGCCTCCTCGGCCTCCACCCGCTCGGCCTCGGCCTCCAGCTGCTCCGGGTCGCGCCCGCTGCCGACCGGGGTCTCGGTGTCCAGATGCCGGGCCCGGTCCTGGGCGATGCGGATGGTCGCGTTGACCCGCTCGGCCAGCGCGGAGAGCTGGAACCAGATCTGCGCGGCGGCCTCGGCGCTGGGGGTCAGCCGGGACAGCTGGAATTCCTGCTGCGCCAGTGCGGCATTGGCGGCGTCGAGTTCGCTCTGCACGTTGATGTGCTGCTCGCGGGCGTAGGCCTCCTTGCTCTGCTGGCTCTCCAGCTCGCCGCGCCGGGTCACCAGATCGTCGGCGGCCAGGCGCATGCGCGCGTCGCGCAGGTCGGCCTGCACGGTCTGCGCGCGGCGAGCCACCTCGGCCTGCCTGCCCAGCGGCTTGAGCTGGCGGCGCAGCTCGGTGGTGAGGTCGGTGAGGCGGGCCAGGTTGGCCTGCATGGCCTCGAGCTTGCGCACCGCCTTCTCTTTGCGCTTGCGGTGTTTGAGCACGCCAGCGGCCTCTTCGATGAACGCGCGCCGATCCTCCGGGCGCGATTCCAGAATGGCCGAGAGCTGCCCCTGCCCGACGATGACGTGCATCTCGCGGCCGATGCCGGAGTCGCTGAGCAGCTCCTGCACGTCCATCAGGCGGCAGGTGCTGCCGTTGATCTCGTACTCGCCCGCACCGTCGCGGAACATCCGGCGGGTGATGGACACCTCGGCGTAGTCGATCGGCAGCGCGCCGTCGGAGTTGTCGATGGTGAGGGTGACCTCGGCGCGGCCGAGCGGGGCCCGGCCCGCGGTGCCCGCGAAGATCACGTCCTGCATCTTGCCGCCGCGCAACGCCTTCGCGCCCTGCTCGCCCATGACCCAGGTCAGCGCGTCCACCACGTTGGACTTGCCGGATCCGTTCGGACCGACCACACAGGTGATACCCGGCTCCAACCGCAGCGTCGTCGCGGACGCGAAGGACTTGAAGCCCTTCAACGTCAGGCTCTTGAGATGCAAGTTCGACGACCTTTCCGTTTCCGATTGGCGGCCTTCGTCGGTCCGGCAAGCTGCCCATCGCGCACACCGCTCAGGTTCTGCCTGGTCAGCAGACGCGGGCGACCAGCCATGGTATCCGTCGCGGGTCGAATACCCCCGACGCGGGACGGACCCCCGTGACCACGCGGTGGTTCGGCGACACACGTAGGTTATCGAGTCATCCCGCAATCCCGGGTATTTCGATGTGCCCGACGTTTGCCGGACGCGTACTCAGTGTCTACCGCACCGGCCCCGGTGCCGCGACCGACGCGCCCACCACATGCAGGACGGCAGCGCGCCCGGACAGGACGGGCAGATGCTCGCAGGTAACGAACGCGGGCATCTTCATCGACCTCAACGGAACCGTTACACCAACAGAACGACGGACTCGCCGCACGCCCTGCCGCCCGGCGACGTCGCCGCATACGATCCATGCTGATTCGCCAGCGGGAATGTTTGGAGCGCCACAGGATGCCAGCCCCAGCCGGGACCTACACGGCGTTCCGGCTTGCCCGAATCGCGGCGCTCGTCGGCGGCAGTCTGTTGTTTCTCTACGCGTGTGAGAACAGCAAGAGCGCGATGCTCGCGGACAAGTGGGTCGAGGTCGCGATCGCGGGCGGGTTGTTGGCCGCCGGGCTCGGGGTGGCCTGGTTCGAGGTCAGACTGATCGACTATCCCGGTCACGACGAGGACGACGAGCCGGAGCGCGCGCCGGTTCGCTCGCGGCGGGCCGAAGAGGTCCGCCCGGTCGCTCGCCGGGACCGCGCCGGGCAGGCCCTCGACCTGGTACGCAAGAGCCGGTGGATGTCCAATCTGCTCGGCGCCGACGACGAACCCGCGGCCGATCGCGGTGCGGTACGGGAGTTCCTGGTCGAGTCCGAGGGCTGGTCGATGCGCGCGAAGATCGCCCGCTCCGGCGACCTGATCTTCCACGGCCACGATCTCGGCGGCACCTACCCCGCCTACGAATGGATGTGGGTCTTCCATCCCGATACCTTCCCCGCGATCCGCGAAGCGCTCGGCGACGACGAGGGCGAGATTCTCGACCTGCTCGAAGCGGTTGTCCCGCAGCTGGATCGGCACGGACGCCACGACCCGGGCGCCTGGCTGCGCGCCCACGACATCCCCGCGACCTATCGGGAGAAGGGCGTCAGCGCCACCCAGCAGACCCGCGAAATCCCGGTCCTGCGCCCCGGCCTCCCCCGCCCGACACCCCGGCGCGCGGAACCGCTTTCGGCCCGGTCACGCCGAAACGAACTGCCGTCCAAGCGCTCCCGGCGCGAACTGCGCGATGCCGAAACCCGGGACGAGGAGTCGTCACCCATCCCGGCCGTACCCGCGCGTTCGCGGCGGGATCCGGCACCCTCGGGCCGGTCCCGGCACTCGGATCCCGTACCAGCGCAGTCGTCTTACGACGAGCCGGAACCAGCGCGCTCGCGCCGGGATTCCCGGTCGCGCCGGTCCGGATACGACGACGCGGAACCGGCACCCGCACAGCGAGATCCGCTCTCGCGCCGATTCCGCTACGACGAGCCGGAACCGGCACCCGCAGAGCGAGATTCGGTCGCGCCCTCCCGATTCCGCCGCACCGACGCCGAACCGATCAGGTCCGGCTACGAGGATGCCGAACAGCAACGCCCGGTACGAGGTCCGATCGCGCCCTCGGGATACGCGGACTCCGAACTCTCGCGGACACCGATCGTGGATCTGGAATCCGCACGCGTGCAGTGGCCTTCCGCAGAACCGGCGCGTTCGTCGGCGGACAGTGTCGCGGCCACCCGGTCCCCCTACGACGAGCCCGCACCCGCCTGGGCACCCCGCGATGTGCCGGAGTCCGGACGCGCACCGCAGGACTACGCCCCGGCGCGGTCATCGTATGAAGACTTCGGGGCCGCTCGACCGGCCTACCCGGAACCGGCGCGGCCGCAGTGGGAGCACGATCCGGCACCGCACTACGCGGAGCCCGCTCCGCACTGGCCGGTCCGGGACGACAACGCACGACCCCCGCTCGAGCGGCGCCGACGGTCTGCGGCCGCCGAGCGACCGGGCCACGACGAGTTCGCACCGGCGCCCCAGGAGGATCCGGCGGAGGTGTGGGCGCGCCGCCAGCGGCTCGACGCCATCCAGGCGCAACTGGAGCAGCGCTCGCCGGAGCCGCCGCCGTCTCGCCGGGAAACCACACCGCCGCACAATAATTCGTACCTCGGCGATCCCGATCTGCCGCGCCAGCGCAGGGGCAGTTCGGCCGTGCCGCACGATTACCCGGAAGCGAGCCGGCTCGAACGACTTTCACCGCCCCGGCAGCGACCCGAACCGACCGCCGGGCCGTCCTGGCCCGAGCGGTCCATGCCGCGCCAGCGGCAGGCGCCTCCTCCGCCGAGGCAGCGCGACGACTACACCCGATCGTGGGACGACGAGCCGGACGAGTACAACCCGCCCGCCCGCCGCCGCCCTCGATCGAGCCCGCCGCCGGATCCGACCGGCTCGGGGCGGCACGCGTCGTCGCACAGCGCCACGCCGCCCTGGCCGTAAACCGGCGCCGGCCAGGGCACGCTCAGCCCAGGTGGCGTGAGTACCTACCGGATTCGAACCCGGTCAGCATCCGGAACACCAGCACCGCGCCCCACGGCCCGATCACCCAGATCGGCCACGGATAGGTGAACTCGCCGACGCTCAGCGAGATCGCACCCCAGATGAGCAGGACGAGCGCGCTCACCCCGAGCCAGCTCGTGCCCTCGATCTTCTGCCAGATCGGGATGCGCGACCGCGAATCAGCCTTACCGGCAGGCTCTTTCGGCAGCTTGGGCAGATCCGCGAGCACCAGCTGCAGATCGTCGGTCGTGGTCGTCGCGTACACCTGAGCGGTGCGCTGATCGTATTCGGCGAGGTCGATTCGCCCATCCTCCATGTGCCGGGCGAGCAGGCGCACCACCTTCTCCCGTTCGGCGTTCGAGGCGCGGGTACCGGTCGAGATTTCCATCCGAAGTTCCTTGTCGACGGTTCCACCCTCCATAGTGGAATATGAACCAAGAATGCACCTCCCATTGTGGAATGTCAATCCCTCGACCGGCCGAGGTGACCCGGCGCTGGTGTCGGCACCCCGGGCGCGGCAGTATGGACGGTGCTCAGCTCGCGGGCGCTCCGGATCCGCGTCGACGAAATCTCCTAGGAGGCATAGGTGTCGGAAACCGTGCGCGGTGTCATCGCCCGTAGCAAGGGTGCGCCGGTCGAGATCGTCGACGTGGTGATTCCCGATCCCGGCGCGTACGACGTGATCGTGCGGGTGCAGGCCTGCGGCGTCTGCCACACCGACCTGCACTACCGCGAGGGCGGCATCAACGACGAGTTCCCGTTCCTGCTCGGACACGAGGCCGCGGGCATCGTGGAGACCGTCGGCGACGCGGTCACGCACGTCGCGGTGGGCGACTTCGTGGTGCTGAACTGGCGGGCCGTGTGCGGCGAATGCCGCGCGTGTAAGCGCGGCCGGCCCTGGTACTGCTTCGCGAGCCACAACGCGAGCAAGAAGATGACGCTCACCGACGGCACCGAACTGAGCCCGGCGCTCGGCATCGGCGCCTTCGTGGACAAGACGCTGGTGCACGAGGGACAGTGCACCAAGGTCGATCCCGCCGCCGATCCCGCGGTGGCCGGGCTGCTCGGCTGCGGCGTGATGGCGGGCATCGGCGCGGCGCTGAACACCGGCAACGTGTCCCGCGGCGATACCGTCGCGGTGCTCGGGTGCGGCGGCGTCGGCGACGCCGCGATCGCCGGCGCGCGGCTGGCCGGCGCGAAGACCATCATCGCGGTCGATCGCGACGCCCGGAAGCTGAACTGGGCCAAGGACTTCGGCGCGACCCACACCGTCGACGCGAGCACCGAGGACGTGGTCGAGCGGATCCAGGAGTACACCGACGGCTTCGGCGCCGACGTCGTCATCGAGGCGGTCGGCCGCCCGGAGACCTGGAAGCAGGCGTTCTACGCCCGCGACCTGGCCGGCACCGTGGTCCTGGTCGGCGTCCCGACGCCGGACATGACCATCGAGATGCCGCTGATCGACCTGTTCTCCCGCGGTGGTGCGCTGAAGTCCTCCTGGTATGGGGACTGCCTGCCCGAACGTGATTTCCCGATGCTGGTCGACCTGCACCTGCAGGGCCGCCTGCCGCTGGAACGCTTTGTCACCGAACGTATCGCGCTCGATCAGGTGGAAGCGTCGTTCGCCGCGATGCAGGCCGGCGAGGTGCTCCGCTCGGTGGTGGTCCGGTGAAGATCGAGCGCGTAGTCACCTCCGGCACCTTCAGCCTCGACGGCGGCACCTGGGACGTCGACAACAACGTCTGGCTGCTCGGCGACGACCAGGACGTCCTCGTCATCGATGCCGCGCACGACGCGGACGCGATCGCCGAGGCGGTCGGCGCCCGCAATGTCGTCGCGATCCTGTGCACCCACGGGCACAACGACCACGTCACCGTCGCACCGGACTTGAGCGCCCGCCTCGACGCGCCGATCCTGCTGCACCCCGCCGACGATCCGCTCTGGCGGATGACCCACCCCGACGTCGACTACCGCTCGCTCGCCGACACTCCTCGAATCACCATGGGCGGCACCGACATCGACATCCTGCACACCCCAGGCCACTCCCCCGGCTCGGTCTCGCTGCACCTGCCCGAGGCCGCCGCGCTGTTCACCGGCGACACCCTGTTCTCCGGCGGCCCCGGCGCCACCGGCCGCTCCTTCTCCGACTTCGGCACCATCATCGAATCCATCCGCGACCGCCTGCTCACCCTGCCCGACGAGACCACCGTGCACACCGGCCACGGCGACACCACGACCATCGGCGCCGAAAAGCCCTCGCTCGCCGACTGGATCGCGCGCGGCCACTAAATCCCTTGCGGTCACCCGCGGTGCCGTTGTTAAGGTGTCGCTCGTGACTTCTCCAGAGGCGTCCAGACTCTAGCCACCTGTCGAACGACCAGGTGGCGTTCCCTCGCCATTCGCGAAACGACCTGCCCGCCAGGTCGTTCGACTCTGCGCGTCGCCCCGGGTCGGGGCGATATCAGCTCCGCCGCCCTCCGCTGTGCCGGATGGGTGGCTCGGTGTCGAACAGAGTCTGGAGTCTTTGTATGCCTGTGGTCATTTTCGTCTTGGGTCTGGCGGTATTCGCCCAGGGCACCTCGGAATTCATGCTGTCCGGGCTGATCGAGCCCATCGCCGCGGACGTCGGCGTCTCCCTCGGTTCAGCGGGATTGCTGACCTCACTCTTCGCCGTCGGAATGATCGTCGGCGCCCCGCTGATGGCGATGACCGCCGGCCGCTGGCCGACCCGGCACGCCCTGACCGGATGCCTGTCGCTGTTCGTGGCCGCGCACGTCGTCGGCGCGCTCACCTCGACGTTCGAGGTCCTCCTCGCCACCAGGGTGGTCGCCGCGATCGCCAACGCCGGATTCCTCGCGGTCGCCCTCGCCGCCCTACCCACCCTCGCGGGCGCGCACCGCGTCGGCCGCGCCACCTCGATCATCCTGTCCGGCGTAACCCTGGCCTGCATCGCAGGCGTCCCGGCCGGGGCGTTGCTCGGTCAAACCCTCGGCTGGCGCTCGGCGTTCTGGGCCGTCGTCGGGGTGAGTGTGCCCGCGCTGGTCGGTACTCGGCTGCTGGTTCGACCGGTGCCGCGGAGGCAGCGATCGGTCCGCGGCCCCCTCTGGCCCGAGTGGCGGGCACTCGGTCTGCCGCGCGTGCGGGTCGCGCTGATCCTCGGCGGTTTCGTGAACGCGGCCACCTTCGCCGCCTTCACCTACCTGGCCGTGATCACCACCGACGTCAGCGGCGCCACACCGGCCTGGACCCCAATAGTGCTGGCACTCTTCGGAATCGGATCATTCCTCGGCGTCACCCTCGCCGGCCGCTACGCCGACGAGCACGCACACGTCATCGTCGGCGCCGGAGCCGTTGCGCTGCCGATCATGTGGGCCGGCACAGCACTGATCGCCCACTCCCTGCCCGGCCTGCTGATCATGACCACCCTCGTCGGCGCCGCCTCCTTCGCGACCGGCTCCACCTGGATCGGCCGCATAGTCACCGCGGCAACCCCCACCGCCCCGCACCTCAGCGGCGCCTTCGCCACCGCCGCCCTCAACATCGGCGCCGCCATCGGCCCAGCCCTCGCAGGCCTGGCCATCAGCACCACCGGAACCCCGGCATCCGCCCTATGGACCAGCGCGGTCTTAGTGGCGACCGCTCTCGCAATCACCACCCTCACCCGCCGCCACTGGACCCCCGAACACTCACTGGATCAGGAACCCGGCTCCCGTATCAACACCCAGTGACCACGTGCCCGTGAGTGCCACATGGGACAACTCACGGGTCAACCCACACGCAGTTGCTCGTCGCCGAAGTCGGCGACGAGCTTCAGCACCCCACCGAGCGCGGATACGTACCGATCCAACACGTCTCGCGTGGATACCTCGCCCTGCTCGATCTGCGAGACTCGCGCCACGGATACACCCATCTGCTCCGCGACCTGTTTCTGATTGAGTCCGCGGTGCTTACGCAGTTCCGCCAACCGCCAGCCGCGGGCACGGTCTTCGAGGCGGTCGACGCCCGCCGCGAATTCTTCCGGCCCACCGGCACCCTCGATCGCGCGTTCGAGATGTCCGCTGTCGCGCCAGCGACGGTAGCTGGTCATCGGTGCAACTCCTCAGCTCGCTCGGAAAGATAAGCGTCGTACAGCTTTTCGGCTCGTGGTATGGCCTCTCGATACCATCGCCGCCACGCGCCGGACTTGTCGCCCGCCACCAGCATGATGGCCGATCGCCATGGGTCGAAGGCGAACAGAATGCGGATCTCGCTGTTTCCCGCAGACCCTGGTCGCAGCTCCTTCATGTTCGCGATCCGCGATCCGGCGATGCTGTCCACGAGCGGCCGCCCTTGGGCAGGCCCCGCTCGTTCCAGCAACAGAATCGCTTGGTTCACCAACGTGTGCGTTGCGCGGTCGGTCTGCCATAGCCCGTCGAGAAACTGCTCGACCTCGTCGGTTATGAAGATCTCCCACTCGTTCATCGACGGTACCTCCCCAACGTCCGCGTATCAAGGATTTCCTTAACAAGGATTGCTCGAGCGAATGCGGTCGAAGGTTAGGGTGTGGGTCCGACAAGTAGCTCTGACCAGCAGCGGCGGGCGCCGCCGAGGAGTTGCGCCTAGAGGATCGCGAAGGCGACTACCAGGCCGAGGGCGAAGTGGGCGGCGGCTACCACCAGGACCTCGGTGGTGTAGGTGTCGGCGTGCAGGGCGGCGCCGATGTCGATGCCGAGGGCTTTCTCGATGACCCGGACCGAGATGACCTGGGCGATGATGCCGACGAGGCCGAAGACGAGGGCGGCGATGAGGCCCTCGGAGAGCTTGCCGCCGGTACCGACCGCGAGGATGGCGAGCACGACGATGAAGGCCATGCTGATCATGCCCGCGGCGGTGACGATGATCGCGTTGGGCTTGCCCGCGACGACCAGCCCGCGCAGCTTGCCCGGCGTGGTCAGGTCGATGGCGTAGAACCCGACGAGCATGAGCACGAGACCGATGAGAGCGTAGAGGATGATCGCTCCCACGCCCTCGCCGAGCGAGCTCCAGTACCCCGATTCGAGGGCGACTGCGGTCATCATGATCCTTCCGGGGTGGTGGGGGCGATGCGGTGCGGGACGAAGGCGGAGCCGTCGTCGGTGATCAGTCCGGCGGTCTCCCGGATACCGAGTCCGGCGGCGGTGTCGCCGACGATCCAGGCGCCGAGCACGGGACGCATGTCGTCGAATTCCGGTAGCGGATCCAGCAATTGGTAGACGTAGCCCTCTTCGCCGTAGATGCCGCCGGTGGCGGTTTCCAGGCCTGCGCCGACGATGGTCATGTTGGCGCCCTCGCGGCCGAGCTTCGGCTTGCGGATGTATTCGGTAAGCTCGTTGGGCTGATCCAGGTACGCGGGCAACAGATTCGGGTGTCCGGGGTACATCTCCCACAGCACGGCGAGGATCGCCTTGTTGCTCAGCAAGGTCTTCCACAGCGGTTCGATCCACATGGTCTGCGGCAGGCTGCCGACGACCCGCTTGCCGAAGTCGTCGTCGAGCGCCCACTCCCACGGGTAGAGCTTGAAGATGGCCTCGATCGGCGCCTCGGCCAGATCGACGAAACGTTCCAGCTCCGTGTCGAATCCGACCTCTTCGATCGGCAACGCGATGGTGTCGAACCCCGCCTCGGCCGCGGTCTCCTGCAGGTAGGCGGTGGTGACGTTGTCCTCACCGGTGGCGTCCGCGCCGGACCAGCTGAAGTGCAGTTGCGCGGTCGGCAGGACGTCACGCAGCTCGGTCCAGCGCTCGACCAGCTTCTCGTGCAACGAATTCCACTGGTCGCCGCCCGGGTAGAGCGCGGTCAGCCAGTGCCACTGCACGATTGCCGCCTCCAGCAGCGAGGTCGGCGTATCCGCGTTGTACTCCAGGAGTTTCGCCGGACGACGCGCGTCGTAGCGCAGGTCGAACCGTCCGTAGACGTGCGGGTCACTGCGCCGCCAGGATTCGGCGATCGGCCCCCAACTCCATTCGGGCAGACCGAAATCCTTGAACCGACCGGTGAGCACGACATGCTCGACGGCGTTGAGGCACATCGAATGCAGCAGCTCGACATCGGCCTCGAGCGCGAGGATCTCGTCCATCTCGAACTCGTAGTACACCGACTCGTCCCAGTACGGACGCGGCTGCCCCGTGGCGTCGCGGCCGGGCACACCGTAGACGAGGCCCTGGCTCTCGGTGATCTGCTGCCAATCCGGCCGGGGCGTACTGCGCACTCGCCGCACTAGGACCCTCCGCCGGTGCTCTTGCTGCCGAGCCCGCCACGCTGGATCGTGGTGCCGCTCTTCGTCTTTATCTCCGCGCTCTTGGGTTTCACGGTGGTGCCGCCGGTCGGCGGCTTGCCGATGGTGGGGGTGCCGCCGTAGTAGTAGCGGTACTGCGGTCCGCCGCCGAGGATGATCAGGCCGGGGTTGATGCCGCCGTCACTGACGAAGCCGCGCCGCCCTTCGCCGCAGTAGCTGTCGTCGACGACGATGTCCTGACCGTTCTCGGTCTTCACACACGACGCGGTGACCCGGTCCGGCGCGCTGATCGCCCGATAGGCGAGATAACCGCCGCCGACCAGCGCCGCGACGCCGACGATCGCGACCCCGCCGATCATCACCCGCTTGCGTGTGCGTTTCTTCGCCACCTCGGCCGCGGCGGCGGCCTGCTGCGCTTCCTCGGCGCGCTTGCGTGCCTTGTCCCTGGCCCGCGCCTCGGCGACGGTCGGCGGACGCGGCTGGGTGATGCCCGGCTCCTGCCGCTGCACACTGCCGCGCCGCGGCGGGTCCGGTTGCGCGGCGGGAGTGGTCGTTTCGTGCGCTCCGGATGTGCTCGACGGTTGCTCCGTCGCGGGGGCCGGCTCGTTCTCGGGGCGCTCGTCGCCGGGATCGTTCGTGCTCACTGTCGAGTCCTCGTCCTATCCCGGCTCACCACTACCGCTCCTCGAATCCGGTCATATCACCCCGCGCGGGCTCCCAGCTTTCCACAACCAAGGTCACCCGACCAGGTGTGTCACCGGAACGTAGCAGTTCGAGCAAACGCGCGCAGTCGTCGCGGATCCCCTCCGCGACGACGTGCACCCGCCCGTCACGCGCGTTGGTGGCGTGCCCGGTCAACCCGAGTTCCAACGCGCGCGACCGCGTCCACCAGCGGAAACCCACCCCTTGGACGCGGCCGTGCACCCATGCGCTCAGCCGGACCAGCTCAGCGTCCTCGCCCATCAGGCCTCGATGTCGAAGGACAGGGTCACCTTCGTCCCCGCCTCCAGCGTCCGGCCGACCGTGCACGCCTTGTCGATGGCGCGCTGCACGGTAACCAGCAACCGCTCCCTCGCCTCCTGGTCCAGTTCACTGAGATCGAGCTGGAAGGTCTCGTCCAGCTGCGGGTACAGCTCGTTCTCCCGATCCGCGTCCCCCGATACCCGGATGGTCGCGTCGAAGGAGTCGCCGAGTTTGCGCGCGAGGGAGAAGTCGGCGCTCAACCCGGAGCAACCGGCCAGCGCGATCTTCAGCAGCTCGCCGGGGGTGAAGGCGCCCGGCACGCCCTGCGACGCGATCAGGACCTCGGCGCCGCGCGAGCTGCGTCCGGTGTACGCCCGCGTCCCGGTGCGCTCGACCCAGAGTTCGGTCGGTTGTGATGCCGCGGTCGCGGGTGTCTGTTCAGCCATGGGTCGATCCTGCCATTTCTCGTCGGAGTCCACTCACGCCTGCCAACGCGGCGCGGGCGGCCGGGCATTCCGGCGGGCGGGGCGATCCCGGCCACTCACTCCTGGAACCGGTAGCCCATCCCCGCCTCGGTCAGCAGGTGCTTGGGGTGGGACGGATCGTCCTCGAGCTTGCGCCGCAACTGGGCGAGATAGACGCGCAGGTAATGGGTTTCGGTCGCGTAGGACGGCCCCCACACCTCGCGCAGCAGCTCCTTGCGCCCGACCAGCTTGCCCTTGTTGCGCACCAGCATCTCGAGCATGCCCCACTCGGTGGGCGTGAGATGCACCGTCTCGTCGTTCTTGGTCACCTTCTTGGCGGCCAGGTCGACGGTGAACGACGAGGTCACCACCACCGGATCGGAGGAATCGGTGTCGGCCGCGCCGCGCCGGACCGCGGCGCGCAGCCGGGCGAGCAGTTCGTCCATGCCGAACGGCTTGGTGACGTAGTCGTCCGCGCCGGCGTCCAGGGCCTCGACCTTGTCCGCGGAGTCGGTGCGCGCGGAGAGCACGATCACCGGCGCCGAGGTCCAGCCGCGCAGCCCGGCCAGCACCTCGATGCCGTCGATGTCGGGCAGGCCGAGATCGAGGATGACCACGTCGGGGTGCTTGTCGGCGGCCGCACGCAACGCGGCGCCGCCGGTTCCCGCGGTGATCACCTCGTAGCCGCGGACCGACAGATTGATCCGCAGCGCGCGCACGATCTGCGGTTCGTCGTCGACCACCAGCACCTTGATCGCCGGGGCATCCTGCTTCTTGTCGGTCATCACGGCTTCCTGTGTGGTCCGGGGCGGCAACGCTCCCACTGTCGATGTATCCATCATCAGCTGCTCGCTTCCGTTTCGTCGGCAGGCAGGTCCACGATCATGGTCAATCCTCCGCCCGGGGTCGGTTCGGCGTGCACGGTGCCACCCATCGCCTCGACGAAACCGCGCACCACGGACAGGCCGAGCCCGACCCCGGTGGTGTTGTCGCGGTCGCCGAGCCGCTGGAACGGCTCGAAGAGTTGTTCCTCGGTACCCGGCGGCACGCCGGGACCGACGTCGACCACCGCGATGGAGATGCGGTCGCCCTCGCGTTCGGCGGTGACCCGGACCAGGGGGTGGGGGTCCGCGGCGCCGGCGGAGTGGGTCGACACCGCGTCGCGGGTCGCGTGCCGCAGTGCGTTATCGATGAGGTTGGCTACGACGCGTTCCAGCAGTCCGGCGTCCGCGCGCACGGAGACGTCGCCGACCTCGACCTTCACCCGGTCCATCGCCGCGCGCCGCAATCCACGCGCACCCATGCCGACGCTGACCAGCGCCCGGTGCACCACCTCGTCCATATACACCCGTTGCAGCTGCGGTTTCACCACGCCGACGGCCAGCCGGGACGAGTCCAGCAGGTTGCCCACCAGCGCGGTCAGCTGATCCACCGATTCCTCGATGGTCTCCAGCAATTCGGTGGTGTCCTCGGCGGAGAACTCGATGTCGTCGCTGCGCAGGCTGGACACCGCGGCCTTGGCCCCGGCCAGCGGCGTGCGCAGATCGTGGCTCACCGCGGACAGCAGCGCCCGGCGCAACCGGTCCGCCTCGAGCAGCGCGGCGGCGGCGCTGGCCTCCTCGGCGAGCCGGGATTGCCGGACCAGGCCGGCCGCCTGGTTGGCGACCGCGTTGAGCACCGGCCGGTCGGCGGCGGCCAGCGGGCGCCCGGCCAGCAGCAGCAAGCTGGACGCGTCCCCGGCCTGGATCACCGTCTCGGCGTCGGCGGTGCGCTGCGGCGGGTTCTGGCCCACCGCGGCGACCACCTGTTCGCCGCACAGCATGCTGACCGCGCGCAGGCCGTAGGTCTCCCTGACCTGTTCCAGCAGATTGGGCAGGTCCGCGCCGTGCAGCACGGCGCCGGCGAACAGGGTCAGCAGCTCGGCCTGCTGCGAGGCCCGGCGCGCCTGCCGGGTCAGTTTGGCGGCCACGTCGACCAACGCCGCCACCGCGACCGCGACGAACAGCAGCACCACCACCGTGACGAAGCTGTCCGGCTCGGCGATGGTCAGGCTGTAGCGCGGATCGGCGAAGAACCAGTTCAGCAGCAGCCCGGACAGCAGCGCCGAAAAGGCCGCGGGGATGACGCCGCCGAGCAACGCGACCGCGACGACGCCGATGAAGAACACCGCGCTGAGCCCGCCGAGCTGGAGGTAACCGTCCAGGAACGCGACGCCGAGCCCGCACACCGCGGAGGGCACCAGCACCGCCGCGAGCCAGGCCCGGATGGGCTGGCGCGGCATGAGCGAACCCTTGCGCAGGCCACGATGGGCCTCCTCGTGCGTGACCATGTGCACGTCGATCTTGCCGGACTGCTGCACCACGGTGGAGCCGATGCCCTCGTCGACCATCCGCGCCCACCGTGACCGCCGCGACGTGCCGAGAACCAGCTGGGTCGCGTTCACCTCGCGGGCGAATTCCAGCAGCGCGCTCGGCACATTGTCGCCGGTGATCGTGTGCAGCGAGGCGTCCAGACTGGCCGCCAGTTCACGCAACCGGTTCAATCGCTCGGTCGACACACCGGCCAGCCCGTCGCCGCGCACCACGTGCACCAGCACGAGTTCGGCACTGGCCTTGCTCGCGATGCGGCTGGCCCGGCGCACCACGGTCTCCGATTCCGGTCCTCCGGTCACCGCGACGACGACCCGCTCGCGGGCCTCCCACAGGTCGGT
The DNA here is from genome assembly GCF_042793755.1 of Nocardia sp. NPDC056564. Classification (NCBI taxonomy): domain Bacteria; kingdom Bacillati; phylum Actinomycetota; class Actinomycetes; order Mycobacteriales; family Nocardiaceae; genus Nocardia; species Nocardia sp. NPDC056564. Next base: position 351,310 of record NZ_JBHTUR010000002.1, on the reverse strand, counting down.
GATCTTGTGGTCGGCCCGGTACTTCGCGAGCGCGGCGTCGACCTGGTCCGCGAGCCACAGCAGCGCCAATTCCCTGAGCGCGGTGAGGTTTCCCGGCCGGAAGTAGTTGCGCAGCGCGGCGTCCACCTTGTCCGCCGCGTACACGTTGCCGTGGGAAAGTCTGCGCCGCAACGCTTCCGGCGTCAGATCGACCAGTTCGACCTGATCCGCGCCGCGCACGATGGCATCCGGCACGGTCTCGCGCTGCTGGATGCCGGTGATCTGCTCGACCACATCGTTGAGGCTTTCCAGGTGCTGCACGTTGACCGTGGAGATCACGTCGATGCCCGCGTCGAGGAGTTCTTCGACGTCCTGCCAACGCTTTTCGTGCTTGCCGCCCGGCGCGTTGGTGTGCGCCAGCTCGTCCACCAGCGCCACCGTCGGATTGCGGCGCAGCACCGCCTCGACGTCGAGCTCGGGCAGCTCGGTCCCGCGGTACTCCACCAGTTTCGGCGGAATCCGCTCGATGCCCTCCAGCAGCGCGGCGGTCTTGGCCCGCCCGTGGGTTTCCACCACCGCGGCCACCACGTCCCGGCCGCGCTCGATCCGCCGGTGTGCCTCGCCGAGCATGGCGTAGGTCTTGCCGACACCCGGCGCGGCACCGAGATAGATCCGGAGTTGCCCGCGTTTCACTCGTTCATCATTGCGCGTCGCGTGCCCTGATCCGAGCACCCCTCGGACGGATCGGCGCGCTGCACCCGATCCTCAGGCATCGAACGACGCCCGTTCGGCGACGCGCCAGGCGCGCACCCGGTCGTCCTCGACGACAACGCTCTGCACGCGCCGGTCCTCGCCTCGTGCCCCCAGCGCGCGGATGACCAGCGCGCAGCACACGAATCCGACGATGACGGCGACCGTGACAGCCGACATTTCGATCCTCTCGACAGCCGATGCGAACAACCGGTTGCGCTGGAGTGGTCCGCCTGGCCGGCCCTCCACTACTACCTCCCGGCCAGGAGATCGGGCCGATCTTTACGGTGTGTTGACGGTTCCGCCGCACTCTTTGACGGCATCCTTTCAGCTATCCGAAGCCGGGGTGTAAACGAAACGCAAAGGCAACCATTCGCCGCGCAAAGGAGTCGTAAACAACCTCGGCTAGCGCCTGATCGAAGACTTGACTCGCCAAGGCGCGCTCCACCACACGAGCGCTTGATGGAGGTTGGTTAATCATGTCTGTCGTGGTGTTCACGGTGCTCACCGTGGCGATCTTCGCCCTGCTGGGGCTGATCCAGCGAGGGGTGGAGAAGCTGTGATCGCGAACCTGATCGGTCTGGTTCTCGCCATCTCCGTCGCGGTGTACATGGTCGCGGCGCTGCTTTTCCCCGAGAGGTTCTAGGTGAACACGACTACGGCGGGGATCGCGTTCATCGCGTCCCTGATCATCGCGCTCGCCCTGGTGCATGTGCCGCTCGGCGACTACATGTACCGGGTCTACAACAACACCAAGCACTCGCGCGCGGAGCGCGTGCTGTACCGGGCCATCGGCGTGCAGCCGGAAGTGGAACAGACCTGGGGCGTGTATGCCCGCAGTGTGCTGGCCTTCTCGGCGGTCAGCATCCTGTTCCTCTTCTTCCTGCAGCTGCTCCAGGGCAAGCTGCCGCTGCACCTGACCGACCCCGGCACCGAGATGACCCCGGCGCTGGCCTGGAACACCGCGGTCAGCTTCGTGACGAACACGAACTGGCAGAACTACTCCGGCGAGTCCACCCAGGGTCACCTGGTGCAGATGGCCGGGCTCGCGGTGCAGAACTTCGTCTCCGCCGCCGTCGGCATGGCCGTCGCGGTCGCGCTGGTGCGCGGCTTCGCCCGCAGGCACACCGGCGATCTCGGTAACTTCTGGGTGGACCTGGTGCGCGGCACCATTCGCATCCTGCTGCCGATCGCGTTCGTGTTCGCGATCGTGCTGGTCGCGGGCGGCGTGATCCAGAACTTCCACCTGCACGACCAGGTCGCGCAGACGCTCAACGGCACCGAGCAGACCATCACCGGCGGCCCGGTGGCGAGCCAGGAGGTGATCAAGGAGCTCGGCACCAACGGCGGCGGCTTCTACAACGCCAACTCCTCGCACCCGTTCGAGAACCCCACCACCTGGACCAACTGGATCGAGATCTTCCTGATCCTGGTGATCAGCTTCTCCCTGCCCCGCACCTTCGGCCGGATGGTCGGCAGCAAGAAGCAGGGCGTGGCCATCGTCGCGGTGATGGGCACGATCGCGATCGTCAGCGTGGCGTTGAGCAATGTCTTCCAGCTCGCGCACCACGGCACCGTGCCCACGGCGATCGGCGCGTCCCTGGAGGGCGTCGAAACCCGTTTCGGCGTAGCCGATTCCGCGACCTTCTCCGGCGCGACCACGCTGACCTCGACCGGCGCCGTCGACTCGTTCCACGATTCCTACACCAGCCTCGGCGGCATGATGACGATGTTCAACATGCAGCTCGGCGAGGTGGCGCCGGGCGGAACGGGTTCCGGGCTCTACGGCATGCTCATCCTCGCGGTGATCACCGTGTTCGTCGCGGGCCTGATGGTCGGGCGCACACCGGAATACCTCGGCAAGAAGATCACCCCGCGCGAGATCAAGCTCGCCGCTTCCTATTTCCTGGTCAGCCCGCTGATCGTGCTGATCGGCACCGCGATCGCGATGGCCATGCCCGGCCAGCGCGCCGCGATGGCCAACACGGGACCGCACGGGCTCTCGGAAGTGTTGTACGCCTTCACTTCCGCGGCGAACAACAACGGCTCGGCGTTCGCCGGGCTGTCCGGCAACACCGAGTGGTACAACACCGCGCTCGGCCTCGCGATGGTCTTCGGCCGGTTCCTGCCGATCATCTTCGTGCTCGCGCTCGCCGGTTCGCTGGCCAAGCAGGGCAACACCCCCGAGTCGATCGGCACGCTGCCGACGCACCGGCCGCAGTTCGTCGGCATGGTCGTCGGCACCACCGTGATCCTGGTCGCGCTCACCTTCCTGCCCGCACTCGCGCTCGGGCCGCTCGCCGAAGGAATCCACTGAAATGACTACTCCCACTACCGAAGTCACCGTTCCGGACGAGTTCAACGAGTCGAAAAGGCAGCTGGCGCAGAAGGCGGGCCGGGTGCCGCGCGGTGCCCTCGACCCGAAGATGCTGCTGACCTCGCTGCCCGACGCGGTGCGCAAACTGGACCCGCGCACCATGTGGCGCAACCCGGTGATGTTCATCGTCGAGATCGGCGCCGTCTGGTCCACCGTGCTCGCGATCAGCGATCCCACCTTCTTCGCCTGGGCGATCGTGGTGTGGTTGTGGCTCACCGTGATCTTCGCCAATCTGGCCGAGGCGGTGGCCGAGGGCCGCGGCAAGGCGCAGGCCGATACGTTGCGCAAGGCCAAAACCGACACCGTCGCACGGCGTCTGGTGAACTGGACGCCCGGCGGTCAGGCCGTCGAGGAGGGTGTCGCCGCGCCGGAGCTGCAACGCGGCGATCACGTCGTGGTCGAGGCCGGACAGGTCATTCCCGGTGACGGCGACGTCGTGGAAGGCATTGCCTCCGTGGACGAATCGGCGATCACCGGGGAATCCGCGCCGGTGATCCGGGAATCCGGCGGTGACCGCTCCGCGGTGACCGGCGGCACCACGGTGCTGTCCGACCGGATCGTCGTCAAGATCACCCAGGAGCCGGGCAAGAGCTTCATCGACAAGATGATCGCCCTGGTCGAGGGCGCGAGCAGGCAGAAGACGCCGAACGAGATCGCGCTCAACATCCTGCTCGCCTCGCTGACCATCATCTTCGTCTTCGCGGTGGTCACCCTGCAGCCGCTGGCGATCTTCGCCAAGGCGAACAACCCCGGCGTGCCGGACACGTCGGCCCTGGACGTCAACGGGATCACCGGGATCGTCATGGTCTCGCTGCTGGTGTGCCTGATCCCCACCACCATCGGCGCGCTGCTCTCGGCCATCGGCATCGCGGGCATGGACCGGCTCGTGCAGCGCAACGTGCTGGCCATGTCCGGCCGTGCGGTCGAGGCGGCCGGCGACGTGAACACGCTGCTGCTGGACAAGACCGGCACCATCACCCTCGGCAACCGGCAGGCCTCGGAATTCGTTCCGATGCCTGGCATTTCGGCCGACGAGCTGGCCGACGCGGCGCAGCTGTCCAGCCTCGCCGACGAGACGCCGGAGGGTCGCTCCATCGTCGTCTACGCCAAGCAGGCGTTCGGCAAGCGCGAGCGCACGCCCGGCGAGCTGAAGGGCGCGACCTGGGTGGAATTCACCGCGCAGACCCGGATGTCGGGGGTCGACCTGCACGACGGGCACCAGCTGCGCAAGGGCGCGGCCAGCGCGGTCATCGAATGGGTGCGCGCGCAAGGCGGCAACGTGCCCGGCGAGGCCGGCGTGACCGTCGACGGCGTCTCCGCCTCCGGTGGTACGCCGCTGGTGGTCGGCGAGGTCAGCGACGGCACCGCGCGGCTGCTCGGCGTCATCCACCTCAAGGACGTGGTCAAGCAGGGCATGCGCGAGCGGTTCGACGAGATGCGCCGGATGGGCATCCGCACCGTCATGATCACCGGCGACAATCCGTTGACCGCCAAGGCGATCGCCGACGAGGCGGGCGTGGACGACTTCCTCGCCGAGGCCACACCGGAGGACAAGCTGGCGCTGATCAAGCAGGAGCAGGCCGGCGGCAGGCTGGTCGCGATGACCGGCGACGGCACCAACGACGCGCCTGCGCTGGCCCAGGCGGACGTGGGTGTCGCGATGAACACCGGCACCTCGGCGGCCAAAGAGGCAGGCAACATGGTCGATCTGGATTCCGATCCGACCAAGCTGATCGAGATCGTGGAGATCGGCAAGCAGCTGCTCATCACCCGCGGAGCGCTGACCACGTTCTCCATCGCCAACGACATCGCCAAGTACTTCGCCATCCTGCCCGCACTGTTCATCGCGCTGTTCCCCGGCCTGGACGCGCTGAACATCATGCGGCTGCACAGCCCGCAGTCGGCGATCCTGTCCGCGGTCATCTTCAACGCGATCATCATCGTCGCGCTGATCCCGCTGTCGCTGCGCGGCGTGAACTACACGCCGTCCAACGCGTCGAAGTTGTTGAGCCGCAACCTGTTGATCTACGGCCTCGGCGGCATCGTCGCGCCGTTCATCGGCATCAAGATCATCGACCTCGTCGTCCAACTCCTCCCTGGGATGTCCTGACATGCAGTTCTCAACTTGGATCCGGCAGCACTTCGCCGCGTTGCGGGCGCTGCTCGTGCTCACGGTAATCACCGGAATCGTCTACCCCCTCGCGGTTTTCGCGGTCGCTCAGATACCCGGCCTGCACGACAAGGCGGACGGCTCGCTGATCACCGTCGACGGAAAGACGGTGGGCTCCAGCCTGATCGGGCAGTCCTTCACCGATCCCGACGGCAAGGCGCTGGTGCAGTACTTCCAGAGCCGGCCGTCCGCGGCGGGCAGCAACGGCTACGACCCGCTGGCCACCGCGGCAAGCAACCTCGGCCCGGAGAGCATCGTGGACACCCTCGACGCCGACCCGGCCAAGGCCAAGCCGAGCCTGCTATCCACCGTGTGCGCGCGCAGCAAGGAGGTCGGCGACCGTGAGGGGGTCGACGGCGCCCGCCCGTTCTGCACGAAAGACGGCGTCGGCGCGGTGCTTTCGGTGATCGGGCCGCGCGACACCGACGGTCAGGTCGCGCACCCCACCCGGGTGGTGAGCGTCAACGAGGTGTGCCCGGCGACGCCGTTCCTGTCCAGCTACCAGGGTGTCCAGGTCGAGTGCGCCAAGCCGGGCGAGGACTACTCGGCCGGCCGGATCGTCCCGATCTTCGGCGACGCGTCCGTCGACACCCCGGTCCCCACGGACGCGGTCACCGCCAGTGGCAGCGGGCTTGACCCGCACATCTCGCCCAGGTACGCGGACATCCAGATCGCGCGAGTCGCCATGGCCCGCAACGTCTCCGCGGACCAGGTGCGCGCCCTCGTGGACGCGCACACCAGCGGTCGCGACCTCGGTTTCCTCGGTGAACCGCGGGTCAACGTGGTCGAGCTGAACCTCGATCTCGACCGGAAGTACCCGTTCCGCGGGTGACCCGAGCAAGTCCGACGAGGGCCGGTGACGTCAGGTCACCGGCCCTCGTCGGTTTCAGTGCTCCGCGGACCCGGTCCACCGGCCGTGCTGCGCCGCCGAAGCGGTCAGGCGTCGTCCTGCTCGGGGCGGGGGCCCAGTGGGAGCAACGGGGCGTGCGGTACCAGGCAGAACGGGTGGCCGGCCGGGTCGAGCATGACTCGCCAGGTTTTCGGGTCCGGTTGCACCTCGGCGACGCGGGCGCCCAACTCGATCGCCGCGGCCTGCGCGTCCTCGATATTGTCGACCTTGAGTTCGAAATGGATATTGTTCGGGGTGTCACCCCCGGGCCAGGTCGGCGGTCGATAGTCGGGCACCGTCAGCGCGCACAGCGAACCGCGCTCGGTCTGCACTACGGCCAAATCATCGGCACGATAAACGATCTCCCCGCCGAGCAAAGCGGCCCAGAACGTCGCCAGCTCCTCCTTGTCGGCACAGTTCAACGTGATCAGACTCAACTGAGCGATAGCCACGTCTCGATCGTACGGCCGCGACAACAGGGCGCGCCAAGATTGGCGCCGCCGGGTCCGCTCACCGGACCGGGCGGCAGGCAGGCCCATCGGCGGTCAGCGGTACTCGGGGTTCTCGAAGTCGAAACGGCAGCCCGCGTCCCATTCGGAGCGCTGGTTGCCGTGCGCGGGGACGCCGCCGGCGTCCTTGAGCATGCGGGCGAAGTGCAGAAGGTTCCAGGTCATGAAGGTGGTGTTGCGATTGGTGAAGTCGTTGGCGGGGCCGCCGGAGCCGGGGTCGAGATAGGACGGGCCGGGGCCGACCTCGCCGATCCAGCCCGCGTCGGCCTGCGGCGGGATGGTGTAGCCGAGGTGCTGAAGGCTGTAGAGGACATTCATGGCGCAGTGCTTGACGCCGTCCTCGTTGCCGGTGATCAGGCAGCCGCCGACCCGGCCGTAGTAGGCGTACTGGCCGCGGTCGTTGAGGATCGACGAGTTCGCGTAGAGGCGTTCGATCACCTGTTTGGTGACGGAACTGTTGTCGCCCAACCAGATCGGGCCGGCGATCACCAGGATGTCGGCGGCCATCACCTGACGTTGCAGTGCGGGCCATTCGTCGGTGGGCCAGCCGTGTTCGGTCATGTCCGGCCACACGCCGAACGCGATGTCGTGATCGACCGCGCGGATGTGAGAGACCTGCACGCCGTTCTTCTCCATGATGCGGGCGCTGATATCGATGAGGCCCTGGGTGTTGCTCACCTCCGGCGAACGCTTGAGGGTGCAGTTGACGAATACCGCGCGCAGGTCGTCGTAGCTGGTCATGGTGTGCTCCTTGGGGTTTCGGCACGGGATCGGTGATCGCCGGCGAGTCGTAGCACCGCGGCGGCGACCACCAGCGCCCAGATCAGGATGAGCGCCACGGCGAGGCCGAGGGGATAGTTCCGGTCGAGGACGGTCGGGTTGTCCGGCATGGCGTGTCCGCGATCGATCACGGGTGCGGCGATCGCGACCAGCGCCACCGTGCAGACCGCCCCGCAGGCCGTGGGGCCCCACCAGGTTCCGGGCAGCATGCGGCGTGCGGTTACGCCCAGGACAGCGCAGAGCGGCGCGAATACCGCGTCGTGCACCAGGATTCCGGCGGCGAACCAGAGCGCGACCGACAACAGGTCGGCGCGCGGGAAGTCGAGCAGCAGGGTGATGCCGTACCAGCCGAGCCACAGCCCGGCCAGGAGCAGCAGGATTCTGATCGCGTTCATGCGCGTGCCTCGATCGTCGAAAGCCATTTCGTTTGCAGCACACCGGGGCGGCTCGGCGCGATGAGCCGGCAGGGATAGCCGTGGTCGACATCCAGCGTTTCGCCGTTCAAGGCCAGCGCCACCAGCGTGTCCGAGTCCTCGACATGACGTTGCGGCAGCACCGAACCGGCATAGATGCCGCTGGTCTCCAAGGAACGGAAGTGCACGTCGCCACCGGGATAGGACCCGACCGCGGCGAGCAGATCCCGCAGCCGCACGCCGGACCAGTCGGCCGCCGCGCTCCACCCTTCGACGCAAGCGATCGGCAGCCGCGCGCGCACCTGCGGCATCGCCAGCAGTTCGTCCCTGCTGAAGCTGTGCCGCCGATCCCCGACCACCACGGTCAGCCGGTAATCGGAGGCGCGCGCCAGCTCGACCACACCCGCCGCCCTGGCCGACCGGTTGACCGGAACCCCTTGCGGCCCTTCCCCACTGCGCGGCGCGAGCACCGCCGCCCACCGCAGGAAGGGAACGGTCTGCCCGGCGACCGCCAGCCCTGCCACACCCGCCGAGACCCACGCCGCGGTCAGCACCGTACGTCGCGAAACATGCCGCCGCCCAACGACATCGCCCGCCGGCCCCGCACCGTCGCCGGCGCTCCCTTCGACCGCGGCTCCGCCGTCCGAGTCGAGGGGACGGGTCAGCGCGTCACGGATTATCGGGAGTTTGACCGCCAGGTGCACGGCCAGCGCACCGATGGCGACGAAGGCCATGGCGTAGTGGGCGGCGGGGAAGAAGAACTTCCACGGGTAGTACTGGGCGATGTTCAGCAGGCCGGTCGATAGTTCGAAGACGATCGCGCCGACCAGCAGGGCGATCGATCCGCGCTCCAGCATGCGCAGGGGTGAGCCGATCACGGGGCGCTGGAACAGCTTCGGGTAGACCGCCCACAGCTTCACCAGCAGCAGTGGAATCGCGGCCACGCCAGAAATGACGTGCAGCCCCTGGGTGAGGCGGTACAGCCACACCGGGTGGGCGGGCCACCAGAACCAGGTCGGTGGATGTTGGATCCAGTGGCTCAGCAGGCCGGTGACGAAGCAGATCAGGATGGCCGAGCCGAGCGCGATGCCCACCCGGCTGGCCACCTCGGGGCCACGGGCGTCGGATACGCGGAACCAGCGGGCCGCGAATGTCCGGCCGCGCCGGATGGTTTCGGGCACGCTCATCGGGCACCGCCGAAGACAGCCGTTCGACCGAACGCGATACGCCCCCTCATGCGATCACCGCCGCCGCGCCCCGGCGGCGCAGCCAGGCGATGTGCCTGCCGCCGACCTCGGCGGTGTCGAGCACCCGAAACCCGCTGGCGTGCGCGAGATGTTCCGCGTGATCGATCCCCACCGCGGCCCATGGAAACCAGGACCCGACGCGCGAGCGGGATTCCAGCCGAATCTGCCGGGTCACCGCGCCGCTGCCCGGACGCCCGAATTCGACGACCGCCAGCCCGTTCGGCGCGAGCAGTTCGGCGGTGCGCGCGAGGATCCGCTTCGGGTCGCCGCCGATCCCGATATTGCCGTCGGCGAGCAGTGCGTACGACCAGCGACCCGCTCCTGGCAACGGACCGAACAGGTCCCGGCGCAACGCGGGCGCGCCGCGGAACCTGGTGATGGCCACGGCCGTTGGCGAGATATCTACGCCGAGCGCGAGCACCCCGCGTTGCAATAGCGCCGCGACCAGCCGTCCGGGACCGCAACCGAGGTCCAACGTCGGCCCGTCACAGCAGCGAGTGAGCGCCCGATCGGCCCTGTGGTCCGCGCCGGCCAGCCCGAGCCACCGCCGGATCGGCATCCGCTGCCGGGTGCCGTCCGCCGCACGCATCCAACACCTTTCGCCGGCCAGCGCATGATCGAAGATGTCGAAATCCGCGCCGATCATCGCGCCACCGGCCGGTGCTCGCGCCGCACGTCCCGCGGAGCGTCGGCGCAGGCGGTCCCGATCGCATCAGGTTGCGCGCGCAGCGGTCGGCTGCGGTACCGCTGTGCCGGTCCACGCTGAACGCGAACCGCGAAATCGCTTGGATCCGGGCAATTCATCGCAGCACCAACCCTCGTTCACGGAGCTCGTCGAAAGTCCGGGCGAAGCGGCCGCACGACACCGCGGCCACCCGGAGCGCGTCGTCGAACGTGTCGACGTCGCTGAACTGCGGCAGTAGATCGACCCGATATCCGCAGTCCTGCACGGCCTTCCGAGTGAGCTCCCCGGTCCGGTCGGTAGACATCGGGACATCGGCGAGTACCCGGGCGGGCTGCGCGCTCGGCAGGCCGAGCGCCCACCAACCGCCGTCATCGGCCGGACCCAGCAGTGCGGTGTCGCCCTCCGCGAGCTCGATCGCGGCCGCCGTCAGCACGTCCGGACCGATCTGCGGTGTGTCCATGCCGATCTGGAGAACCGGGGCGCCGAACGACGCGGCGTCGGCATGCGCATTGGCGAGCCGCGCGCCGAAGCCGTCGCCGCGTTGCGGTACGACCTCGAATTGCGTCAGCGCGGCGGACAATTCATCACCACACTCGGCGGCGCCCAGGTCTCCGGTGAACGCGACCACCCGATGGCTGACATCGCTGCGCAACACCGAGTCGAGGGTGTCGAGCAGTGCGGCGGCTGCCACCCGCGCGGCCTCCCTCGGCGTCAACGGCGGCGTCAACCGGGTCTTCGCGAATCCGGCGATCGGCGCCTTGGCGATCACCAACAGGGTTGCCGGACAGGGGCTCATCGCAGCACCGCCAGGAAATCCTTGGTGGCCCGCGCGGTCCCGATCCACGACCCGGACACCTTGGACACTCCTCCGGCCCGCGGCCGGTAGGCGATGTCCCGCTCCACCACCTGCCAGCCGGCGCCCGCGGCACCGACGAGCAGTTCGAGCGGATACCCGGAACGCAGGTGCAACGGCCCCAGCGACAGCATCCGGCCGCGCCGCGCCACCCGCATCGCGCCGATATCGTGCACCGGCAGCCCGTATTTGCGCCGCAGCCTGCGCGCGATGAGCAGATTGCCCAGCCGCGCGTGCCACGGCCAGACTCCGGCGCGGGTCGGCCGCCTGCGCCCGACCGCGAGATCGGCTCCGCCACGGACCAATTCGACCAGACCGGGCAGTTCGGCCGGATCCATCGATCCGTCGCCGTCGAGCACCGCGACCATCTCGGTGCGCGCCGCCGCGATGCCCGCCTGGACCGCGGCGCCATAGCCCGGTCTCCCTTCGTGCACCACCGTGGCGCCCCGCGCACGGGCGACGGCGGCCGTCCGGTCGGTCGAGCCGTTGTCCACCACCAGCGCGTGGTACCCAACGGGGATGGCGGCGAGCACATCCGGCAACGCGTCAGCTTCGTCTCGGCACGGAATCACCACGGTCACTCCGTCCGGATCACCCTGGGTTCGAGTCACGGGAATGACGCTAAGCCGTCGGACTCTCCATTCGGCCGAAAAACCTGTGACGAAACAGTGACGTCGCCGAAAAAAGCGGTCGGAACAGCGATAACCGTCCGATGGGCAACCTATCGTGATAGCCGTGCATGACGTCTCCGAGGTCGCAGCCCAGCCGCGTGTCCGTATCCGCGGCGACCTGATCAGCGCGGGCATCGCTGCCGCACTGGTCGCGACAGCGTTCATCATCCCGAGAATCGCGGATCCGCAATGGACTAGCAAACTCTACGCGGCCGCCGCGCCGATCTTCGGTTCCTGGGTGCCGCACCTCGGCTGGGGCACCGGCCCGGCGATCCTCATCGCGGCCCTGGTCGCCGTGCGGGGCCCGGCGCTGGCCCGGCGGTTGAGCTGGCGGCGGCTACTGGCGGTTTCGTGGTGCACCGCGCTCGCCTGGACGTTCGCGCTGGTCATGGTCGACGGCTGGCAGCGCGGCTTCGTCGACCGGTTCAACGACCCCAACGAATACCTGCACGAGGTCGGCGGGGTCACCGACATCGCCGCCATGCTGCGCGGCTTCTCCGACCGCATCCTCGACTTCCAGCCGGACTCCTGGACCACCCACGTGTCCGGACATCCGCCGGGCGCACTGCTGTTCTTCGTGCTGCTCGATCGCCTCGGCCTCGGCGGCAGTACCTGGGCAGCCCTGGCCTGCACGCTGATCGGCACCAGCGCCGTGGTCGCGGTCGCGGTCGCGTTGCGCGCGCTCGGGGCCGAGGACCGCGCGCGGGCCGCGCTGCCGTTTCTGGCCCTGGCGCCCGCCGCGGTCTGGATCGCCGTCTCCGCCGACGCGATGTTCGCCGGTGTCACCGCGTGGGCGGTCGCGTTGCTCGCGCTCGCTACCCGGCCCGCGGGCAGTCAGCTCGCGGCGGTCGGGGCGGGGATTCTGTTCGCCTTCGGCATCTACCTCAGTTATGGGTTGACCTTGATGGCGCTACCCGCGGTGGCGGTCCTGATCGCGGGCCGGACCCTCCGGCCGCTGCTGCCCGCGCTGGCCGGCGCGCTGGCGGTGGTCGCCGCCTTCACGCTGTCCGGATTCTGGTGGCTCGACGGCTATCACCTGGTGGTCGAGCGCTACTACCAGGGGGTCGCCAAGAATCGGCCGTACGCGTATTGGTGGTGGGGCAATCTGGCCGCGACCGTGTGCGCGGTCGGCCTGGCGACCGCGGCGGCGCTGCATCGCGCGCTGTCCCCGCGGATACTGCGCGCCCTCGATCCGGCGGCGCTGCTCGTCGCCGCGGCGCTCGGCGCGATCCTGGCCGCGGACATCAGCGGGCTGAGTAAGGCGGAAACCGAACGCATCTGGTTACCGTTCGATATGTGGCTGCTCGCCGCCACCGCGTTCCTGCCCCGGTCCACCGCCCGCGGCTGGCTCGCGGTGCAGGGCCTCGGCACCCTGGTGCTGACCCACACGATCCTGACGAATTGGTGAAACGATGACCATCCTGATCGCCGACGACGATCCCGTTGTCCGGGACGTGGTGCGGCGCTACCTCGAACGCGACGGCCTGACCGTCCGCGAAACCGCGGACGGCCCAGCCACTTTGGCGGCGCTGGCGGACACCGGCGACCAGATCGACCTGGCCGTGCTCGACGTCATGATGCCCGCGCCGGACGGCATCGCGATCTGCCGCGCGATCCGCTCGGGTCCGCGCCCACAGACACCGGTCATCCTGCTCACCGCGCTCGGCGACGAGGACGACCGGGTGCTCGGGCTGGAAGCGGGCGCCGACGATTACGTCACCAAGCCGTTCAGTCCGCGCGAGCTCGCGCTGCGGGTCGCGTCGGTGCTGCGCCGCGCCCAGGTGGTGCGCGAGGACGCGTCGCCGACGTTGCGCGACGGCGCGATCGAGGTGCGGCCCGCCTTCCGGCTCGCGCTGGTCGACGGCGTGCCGGTGGACCTCACGCCCCGCGAATTCGACCTGCTGGTCTTCCTGCTCCGGCATCCGCAGCAGGTGTTCAGCCGCGAGCAGTTGCTCGCCCAGGTGTGGGGCTGGGACTTCGGCGACCTGTCCACCGTCACCGTGCACATCAAGCGATTACGCGCGAAGCTCGGCACCCGCCATCGCATCGAAACGGTGTGGGGCCGCGGGTACGCGTGGGCGCGCACCGAACCGGGAAACGGAGCCGTCGATGCCTGAGGACACCACCCAGCTGATCCTGTACTCGCTGGCCTGCTCGCTGCCGGTGGTGCTGGTCGGCGCCGTGATCCTGCGCGCCACCGGTAACCGCTCGGTGACCACGAGCATGGCCGTGCTGGTGCTGATTCCGACGCTGTCCACCCTCGCGGGCATCATCGGGGTCAGCGGCCTGATGTTCACCGAGCAGTTCCAGCGCACCGCGGTGGTGCTCGGCATCGTCGCGGCCGTCACCGTGCCCGCCGCGGTCCTGCTCGGCCGGGAGCAGGCCCGGAAGATGGTCTGGGAGAAACAGATCCGCGAACAGGAGCGGGCGGCGGAGAAGTCGCGGCGCGAGCTGGTCGCCTGGGTGAGCCACGATCTGCGGACGCCGTTGGCCGGCATTCGGGCGATGGCCGAGGCGCTGTCGGACGGCGTGGTCAGCGGGCAGGCCGACGTGGCGTCCTATGCCGAGCAGATCGGCATCGAGACCAACCGGCTCTCCCGCATGGTCGACGACCTGTTCGAGATGTCGAAGATCAACGCGGGTGCGCTGCGACTCGAACTGGAGCCGGTGGATCTGCGTGAACTGATCGACGAGGTGCTCGCCGCGAACCGGCCGACCGCCGAACGCGCGCAGGTCGAACTGCGCGCGGAGCAGCCGGATTCCCGAATCGTGGTGGCGGCCAACGATCAGGCGCTCGGCCGGGTGCTGACCAACCTGGTGTCCAATGCCATCGCGCACACGCCACCCGGCGGCGAGGTCGCCATCTCGGCGGGCGCCGACGACGGTCAGGCGTGGGCCAGGGTGGACGACACCGGGCCGGGCATCGCCGAGGCGGATCTGCCGCGCATCTTCGAGGTGGCCTACCGCGGGACAGCGGCCCGTTCGCCGGTCGCCGCCGACGGCGTACCCACCGGCAGCGGAATGGGATTGGCGATCGCGGCAGGCCTGGTCGAGGCGCATCGCGGCGACATCACCGCCGAGAACCGGCCCACGGGCAGTCGTTTCGAGGTCCGCCTGCCGCTGTCGGGCAACTGATCACCAGGTCGGTGCGCACACCCCCGCGCTGTCGCGCAGCGGCGCGTACGCGAACTCGGTGAGACCGGCGATCGGATCCACCTGAGCCGCGAAACCCAGCGCGCGCCTTGCCCGGTCCGGATCCGCGACCACGTGGCGCACGTCGCCGGGACGATAGCGCCCGGTCACCACCGGGTCCGGCCCGCCCCGCGCCGCCGCCAGCGTGACCGCGACCTCCCGGATGGTGATGGGCCGCCCGGAGGAGACATTGAGCGGAACGAATCCGGGCAGCGGCTGCTCGACCGCGGCGCGATTGGCCGCGGCGATATCGGTGACGTGCACGAAATCCCGTGTCTGCCCGCCATCCTCGTAGACCTGCGGCGGCTGCCCGGCCTCCAGCGCCGATCGGAAGATCGCCGCGACCCCGGAATAGGGCGTGTCCCTTGGCATATCGTCGCCGTAGACGTTGTGATAGCGCAGCGCGGTCACCGATGATCCGGTCACCGCCGCCCAGGCCGAGGCGTAATTCTCCTGGGCGAGTTTGCTGGCCGCGTACAGGCTGCGCGGACGCAGCGGCGCGTCCTCGTGCACGGCGTCCCAGGTGAGTATCTCGCCGCTGTCCGGGCAGCGGTACTCGAACATCCCGGCCTCCAGGTCGTCGGTCCGGCGAACGCCGACTTCGACTGCGCCGCAACGCTCGCCGCGATAGCGCCCTTCGCCGTACACGACCATCGAGGACGCCAGCACCAGCCGACGGCACCCCGCCCGATCCATCGCCGCCAGCAAGACCGCGGTCCCGAAGTCGTTATGACTCGCATAGGCGGGCGCGTCCTGCGCACTCACCCCGTTGCCGACCACCGCGGCCTGGTGACACACCACATCGATCCCCCGCAGCACCGCGTCGAGCGCGGCCCCGTCGCGAACGTCCACCCGGTCGATGCCTTCGGGCGTCGGCGCCGCCGGACCGTGCGCCGCGGACACCATCAGATCGAGCGAAACCACCTCGTGCCCCGCCTCGGCCAACTCCCGCCGAATATGCGACCCGATGAATCCGGCAGCACCGGTCAGCAGCACCCGCATGCTGATCACCCCAGCCTTTCCGGCTGCCGCGCGGCACTGGCGTCGAGCACGAATGTCCATGCGAGAACTGATGTCATGCACAGATCGTGCCTGGTCCACACCGGACGAAAGGCCATCCACGCCGGACCGTCAGAATTTCGTCATGGTCGGTAGGCGCGTCCGGTCCGGCTCGGCCGACCGCCCAACGGCCCGCGCGACGGATCGCGCGGGCCGGAATTCACGACGGCGCCTCGCTACTGGTCGCCGCGCTTGCAGGGCTGATTCGCCTTGTTTTCTTCTTCGTCTTTCTTGCCGATGGTCGCGGGGGAGGTCGTCCAGGTCGCCAGATAGCATTCGGTCAACTTGATCCGGTCTCCCGGATCTTTATCTCCATTCACCAGTTCCTTGGCGTTTTCCTTCGCCTGCTCGAAATATCT
The DNA here is from genome assembly GCF_042793755.1 of Nocardia sp. NPDC056564. Taxonomy (NCBI): domain Bacteria; kingdom Bacillati; phylum Actinomycetota; class Actinomycetes; order Mycobacteriales; family Nocardiaceae; genus Nocardia; species Nocardia sp. NPDC056564. The sequence continues at coordinate 335,377 of NZ_JBHTUR010000002.1, read as the reverse complement.
GTCGACGTCCACACCGGCGCCGACCAGCACTTTGTAGTAATCGATCGCCTGCGCGTAGTACACCTTCAGGATGTCTTTGTCCGTCTCGAACATCAGTTTTCCGCCGTTCTCGGCGGCTGTCTTCTGCTGATTCAGATATTCCGCCTCGACCTGGGCACTGTCGCACACTTTGCGTCGGAACTCGTTGGTGTAGTCGCTGGTGGCCTCGGAAAATCCCCACTTCGTCGCATGCGAGACCACGTACCTCGCGGATTTGCTCGGACTATCGATCCCGGTGACCGGATACCGATCCTGAATTTCGCCGAGGGCCGCGAGTGTCCGGCTGTCGAAATCTTTCTTCTCGCACAGCCCATCCGCGTTCGCCGCCCCCATCACCGTCAACCACCCATTGATGTACGGATTGCTCTGCAAGTCGTCTCGTATTTCGCCCAGCGTCCGGCCACCGAGCACCGGCAACGGCTGGTCGGATGCCGGACCGGCCAGAGCGGGAGCCGCGACGGCCACACTCACACAGGCCGCAGCTAACATCGAGACGAAGCGAATACGCGCCAAAATGTCGATCCTTCCGATCATGCCGTCTCGGTCAGCCGACCACCGTTCTGGCGTCAAATGGTTGTGGTGCTGGACAGTATTCGTCGGCAATGCGTGACCGGATGGGTCGGATCACAGAGTGGCCCCAGCACCGCTCTCCCGGGCTGGGGCCACCGTGGTTCCGCGCTGCGCGGGATTCGCGCGGATCAGCCGACTTCGGCGTGGTCGAAGTAGTACGCCGAGGCGGCCAGGTATTGGCAGCAGTCGGGGCCGTGGCCGGCGTGGGTACTGCGGACGAACTGGGCGAGGTCCATGTCCAGATCGAGGGGTTCGATGGTGCAGTCGCGGTGCTGTGTGCTCCACAGGTCCCGCATATCCAGCGATGTCTGCATGGTGCGCCTCCAGCCTGCGTCGTCTATCAACCAGAACAGCATGACCGAAATGCTTACGCCGGAGGAGTACCCGATGCCGGGCCGTTCATACCGAGATCAGGTACTCATCTGGTGACCAGTTGCCAATCGTCGGGTAGGCGGGCGGCGGTGACCTGAGCGCCCTCCACCTCCAGGTCGACGGTGATCGGCCCGAGTCGCAAGGAGGACAGGGTGATTCGGCCCCACTCCGGCGGCACCAGCGGGCGCACGGTGATGGTGCGGTTGGGCACGTCGGGGTCGAGACCGAGGAACGCGCGCACCAGCAGCAGCGGAGCCGCGCTCGCCCACGCCTGCGGCGAGCAGGAGGTCGGATAGGGCACCGGGACCGGGAATCTCGACCGCGGGAAGCCGCAGTACAGCTCGGGTAGTCTGCCGTCGAAAGCCGCTGCGGCGTCGAGCAATCCGGTGGCGAGGCGGGTCGCGAGGTCGACCGCGCCCGGCACGTGCCGGTAGCGCAGCAGGCCGGCCACCGCGATGGCGGTGTCGTGCGGCCACACCGAGCCACAGTGATAGCTCATCGGGTTGTAGGCGCCCATGTCCGAGGACAGGGTGCGCAAGCCGAAGCCGCTGTCCATCTCCGGTCCCGAAAGTCGTTGCACCAGTTCGGCGGCGTGCCCGTCGCCGGCGATGCCGGACCACAGGCAGTGCGCCACATTGCTGGTCAGCGCGTCGACCCGGCGCTTGCCCTGATCGAGCGCGATGGCGTACCACCCGCGCTCGGGCAGCCAGAACTGCTCGGCGAACTTGCCGCGCAGTTCGGCCGCCTGATCGCGCAGCTCGGCCGCCCGGGACGGGTCGTCGAAGGCGTCCGCGAGTGCGGCGCGAGCCAGCAGCGCGGCATGCACGTACCCCTGCACCTCGCACAGCGCGATCGGCGCCTCGGCGATGTGCCCCTCCAGGTCGTTGACGCCGTCCCAACTGTCCTTCCACCCCTGGTTGACCAGGCCACGATCGGTGGCGCGGCGGTATTCGACGAACCCGTCCCCATCGCGATCGCCATAGTCGCTGATCCAGTCGAGCGCCGCGTCGGCCGCGGGTAACAACTCCCTGATCGCCTCCGAATCCGCGCCCCAGCGCAGGCATTCCGCGAGCAGCATCACGAAAAGTGGTGTGGCGTCTACGGTTCCGTAGTAAATGTTGCCGCCGAGCACCAGTCCACCCGCGGGCCCGCGGCGCATCTCGTGCATGATCCGCCCCGGCTCCTCCTCGGTCAGCGGATTCACCGTCTGCCCTTGGAGTTCCGCCAGCTGCTGCAACGTGCCGAGCGCCAGGTCGACCTCGAGCGGCAACGCCATCCACGCGGTGAGCAGGCTGTCGCGGCCGAACAGCGTCATGAACCAGGGCGCGCCGGCCGCGACGAACGGCCGGTTCTGGCCGGTGTCGTCGTGAATCTGCAAGGCGCCCAGGTCGCTTTCGGTGCGCCGCAGCACCTGACTCAGTTCCGGCAGCGAGGCCGCGATGTCGGTGGCGGTATGGCGCCAGGCGGCGATCTTTCGTCCGGGCGCGCTCACCCCGTAGTGCTCGCCCGGCGCCAGCGGGGCCTGGAAGCGCTGATTACCGAGCGTGGGCTGCGCGGCGATCTCGGTCTGCCAGCTCCCGCCGACGGGCACGACCACCCGCCACATCAACGTGCCCGGCAAGACCGAGGGTTCGACGGTCGCCGACACCGAGAGCCCGCGCATCCGATCGGCCCGATCCTGGAACAGCAGCTCGCCCTCGGCCACCGTCACCTCGCACCGGCCGTTGCCGACCCGTCCCTCCTTGACCGCGAACAGGTCGACGAAGTCCGCGTCGACGTGTAATTCGAGGGTGACCGCCGTCGGCTCGCGGCCCATGTTCTCCAGCGTGAGCACCTCGTGCATGCCGTCGGCGATCACCCGCTCACGCACCACCAGCAGCGTGCTGTCGGCCAGCCCGGCCGTCGGCGGTCTTCGCAGCACGAACCGGGCCGCGAACGCCTCCGGGCTGAGCACCGAAAGCGGTTCGGGCAGATGGCCGTCCACCAGCAGCTCCCACCGGGAGATGACCCGCGCGTCCCGGAAGAACAGGCCGTGCGGACGGCCGGGCTCGACATCGCCGAGCCGGTTCGACAGACAGAAGGTGCCGCCCTCCACCAGCGTCACCGAGCCCGCCCCACCGAACCCCGTCGGCTCACCGGAATTCAGCGGGGCGGGGCTGAGCGGGGCGGTGGGATCCGCCGTCACGCGAGACCGCCCGCCGCGGCGGGCACCGGGACGGCCTGGTCCTTGTACCAGCGGTAGCCGGTGCGCCTGCGGGCCCGCATCAGCTTGCGGTAGACCTGCTCGTAGCCCCGGCCCAGCGTGTCGGCGCCGAAATTCGCCTCGACGTGCGCGCGGCAGGCGGCCGGGTCCATGGTCTGCACCTCGGCGATGGCGGCGGTGAGCTCAGCCGGGTCGTCGCACACGCGCCCGGTCACGCCGTCGACGATCACCTCGGACACCGCGCCGCCGCGCAACGCGACCACCGGGGTGCCGCACACCATGGACTCGATCATCACCATGCCGAAGGGTTCCTCCCAACGGATCGGGAACAACAGGCATTTCGCTCCCGCCAGCAGCTTTCGCTTGTCCGCGGCGTCGGCGAGGCCGAACACGTGATCCTGGTCGGTCAACAAGGGGCGTACCTGCTCCTCGAAGTATTTGATCTCGGGCGGCTCGCTGCACTTACCCGCCAGCACGAGCGGCATGCCCGCGGCGTGCGCGGCCTCCAGCGCCAGATGCGGCGCCTTGCACTCGTTGAAGCGGCCGAGGAACAGCGCGTAGTCGTCCTTCTCCGCACGGAACGGCCACTCCTCAGGATGCAGAGCATTATGCACTCGCCCAGCCCAATTCAAATCCGGAGCCAGCTCGCGCTGCCGGTCGCTGATCGCCACGAGCGAGATGTCGTCGCCCATTTCCCGGTAGTACTCATGGCATTCGCCCTCGACGGGGCCGTGCACGGTGACCACGGTCGGCAAGCCAAGGGCCCTATACGCCGGCGCGTTCAGCGGGCCCGCGAAGGTGTGCTCGTGCACGAGGTCGATGCTGCCCGCGGCGGCCAGCTTCTCGATCGCCCGGCGGGCCCGCAGCGCGTGCAGCACCTCGGGGAACGGCTCGCCGAGCCGCTCCGGGCAGATAGCGTCCCACAGCGGAATGAACCTGGCGGCCTTGGTGCCGGGCTCGCCCGCACCGAGCAGGGTCACGTCGTGTCCTCTCGCCACCAGCGAGTCGACCAGATCGGCGACGACGGCCTCGACACCTCCGTACGCCTTGGGTGGCACGTCGAAGTACGGCGGAACAACCATCGCGATGCGGAATCGGGACCCGCTGTGATCGATCGACAGCAAGTCCGAGGTCGAGACCTGACGCGAAACCGCCATGGGAAACTCGCTCATGACCCTCCTTCCAAAGGGCACAACCGTGCAGGGACACAACCGTTTGCTTGGGTACAGCCGTGAGCAATTCGCCCGCCCTGCGCTTCGAGTGCACGCGGGGCACCGAGCTGTGGCCGCCTCGGCGGAGGTGAAGCGTTGCCGCACCGCCGGTCCGTAGGGCTTGGTTGGCCTGATCATCGGGCGCGCGATCAGGGGGGGCCGCCAGTGATGTACCTCACCGGCGCGCACTCAAACCATGCAGTTGGATATGTTGCCGATCGATAGCCGTAATCGCCAGGTGGGAGTGGCTTTTACCAATTCTTACCGAATGCGTCTACCGGCCTGGATATTCGCTCACCCCTCGATGACGACCTTCCCGTCCTGACCGGGGACGACGAAGGTCAGCATGCGCTCGGCCTCGATGCGCAACTCCTCCGCCTCGGCCGCCGACAACGGATGCCACGGGGTAACCCGAATAGTGCTGTCGTCCAAAGACCACCGGCCGTGCACGAAGCCGTCGACCAGGTACATCGGCACGCCCCCGGACGCCTCCCGCGCGATCCGCTGGTAATCCTCGTCGCTGATGATCCGGCGTCGATCCTTGTGGCCGAGCAGCGCGTTGTCGAAGGCGGGCAGAAATCGCACCGGCACCGCCAGATTCGGATCGGCCAGCGGGGCGTCCGGCAGGTCGAACAGCACCCGATGCTGATCGTCGGTGAAAACGCGCAGCCGAGTACGCATCTCGTCGACCACCTCGGCGAGCCGGGTGACCCCGGCCCAGGCCTGCATGTCGGCGACCGTGGCCGGGCCGAACGCGGCCAGGTAGCGCAAGATCAGGGTCTGCGCCTGCGGCTCGGTCGCCATCGGCCGGCCGATCCATTCATCGGCGAGGGCGACGGTCACCGAGCGGTTGCGCCACTTGCCCCACGCCCCGGTGACCGGGCTGTGCACCATGGGGACCAACAGCTCCGCCGACTCGGCGAGCCTGCGCGGGTGCCGGTCCGGAAAGCGCTCGGCGAGCAGCTGACCGAGGTCGGCGCGGGACAGGATGCGGCCGGACAACGCTTCTCGGCCCGCCACGGCGAGCTCGTCCAGATCGATGCCCTCGATCTCGTCGCGGTAGTAGGGCGCCTGCAACGCGGCGTGCACGACCGGGCGCACCGTCGGGCGCAGCCAGCGGAAGTCGTCCGCGTCGGCCAGGTGCACGGTGCGCCGGATCATGGCCGAACGCACCAGTTTTCGCTCGCGCAGCAGCGCGGCCAGGTCGTCGTGCGCGAAGTCGGTCAGCCGGGTCCACAACCCGACGTAGGGCCAGTTGGGTTCCTGCCCCTGCACCGCCACCAGATGGCGCACCAATTCCAACGGGGACATCGCGACCCGCTGCGCCAACATCTGACGCACCAGCAGGGTTCGATTCAGCTCACGCAGCGATAGTTCCGTCATACCTGCCATCTTCGCCGATACCACCGACAGATCGGGGCCCTTCGGCGATCAAATGCGCATACGTATACGTACAATTAACCTATGTTGGATCCCCTCACCCTGACGGTCGGCGCCGCGATCCTCGGCGTCGGCTGGGCCGCCGGGCGATACGGCCACCGCGGCGCCCTCGGCGGCAAGACCAGCCGCAGCGTGGCGCACTGCGGATGCGGGCACGACCTCGCCATCCACGACGCGCAGGCCGGCGAGTGCCATGCCGAGGAGCGGCGGTCGATCGCCCCCGCCACCTGGGAGTGGGTGCGCTGCCCGTGTCGCCGCTACACCGGGCCGCTGCCGGTCGAGGACTACTTCACCCGGCCGATGCTGCCGCCGACGGACTGATCCCACCGCGAGCGTCGGCCGCCGCGGCGTCCCTCCGGCCACCCGATCGGCACAGTTCCGGCTACCCGATTGCCGATGAGACACGTTAGGCGTAGTGTCTCGCTTGAGACATCACATAGGGTGTGTCTCACGAGTCGACGGGCCGTCCGACCGGCGCGCCGACCGACGACGAAGCGAGGTTCGGCAGATGGGCGCACAGGACGGATTCGATTGGAACTGGGCGAACGGCACCGGAGGCAAGCTCGACCGGCGACAGATGGGCAAACTCCTCATCGCCGCGGCCACCCTGGTGCCCGGCGCGTTCAGCAGTCATACGTTGGCATTTCTGGGCGTGCAGGGTTCGGCCGGCCTCGACGAGGTCCAGATGCGAATTCCGGACACCGCGCTGGCCAAGGAAGCCGAAGCGGAGGCGCGCCGCAGATTGACCCCGTGGGTGCTGGAACATTCCTACCGGGTCTACTACTTCGGCAAGGCGCTGGCGAAGCTCGACAACGTGCCCCTCGACGAGGAACTGCACTTCACCACCGCGATCCTGCACGACATCGAGTTCGAACATCCCGTTCCCGGACGATGTTTCGCGGTTCGCGGCGCCGAGGACGCCGAACGTTTCCTCACCGGCCTCGGCACCCCGAGGGACAAGGTGGTGCTCGTGCGCAACGGCATCTCCGGGCACATAACCTTCGGTGTCGAAAAGGATCTGGCGGATCTCGCCGGCGTCGTCTCGGCCGGCTGCGAGACCGACCTGGCCGGCACTCGCATCGAAGAAATGAACCGCGCCTGGGTGGATGCGGTGGTGGCCCAGCACCCGCGCCTCGACTTCAAGCGGCGGGTGATCGAGGCCGTCCGCCTGGAATCCGAGGCCGTTCCGGACGGACGCACCGCATTGATGCGCGAACTGGGATTCGAGCCGGGCGTGTTGAACGCGCCCTTCGCGGAGTGATATTCGCGGGCCGGGTCAGCGGAGCAGCCGGCCGATGATGACCGCCGCGGCACCGGGGTCGGCCGGCTCACCGGTGATGAACTCGCGGTAGTAGAACGATTCACCGACGCGCACGACGGCGTAGGCGAGGGTCCGACTGTCGATATCCGCCGGTTCGCCGATCTCCTCGACGATCCACTCGGTGACGCAGGCGATGAATCGCTGCTGCACCACCCCGTGCCGGGAGGTCAGCACGCGCAGTGCGGTCTCGGCGTGCTCGTGCAGAAACGTTCGCATCGAGGTGCGCGCGACACTGCGGCGGAGCAGCCCCTCGATGGTCTCCGCGATGCCGGTCGCACCCCGGCCTCGATGTCGCGCCCGCAGGTCCGCCAGATCGGCGGCGGCCTGCGACCACACCACTTCGCCCAGAATGCGATCACGGTCGCCGTAGCGGCGATACAGCGTCGCGCGGCTCACCCCGCTGGCCGTGCCCAGCCTGCGGACGTCGATCCAGCCGTCGTGCACGAACATCTCCAGCGCCGCGGCCAGCACCGGATCATCGACGGGCGACGGGGCCGATGACTCCTGCTCCTGCAACACCACGGCCTGAGTGTCTCACACGCGGCCGGCAGCCTGGTCGGCCACCGATCCGCTTGCGCGTCAGTCGACGTCGGGCTGCATCCGCAACGGAACCCCGATGCGGTTCCACAGGTTGATCATCGCGGTGACCGCCACCAGACCGGCCGCCGCGCCCTCGTCGAAGTGCTGCTCCACGCCTGCCCACACCTCGTCGCCGACCCCGTGCTCGCCGAGCCTGGTCACCGCCTCGGCATAGGCGAGGGCCGCGCGTTCGGCGTCGGTGTAGAGCGCGGACTCCCGCCAGGCGTCGAGCTGGAAGATGCGCTTCTCGGTTTCCCCGGCCAGCCGGGCGTCGGTGGTATGCAGATCGATGCAGTAGACGCAGCCGTTGAGCTGCGAGGCGCGAATCTTGACCAGCTCCCGGATCACCGGATCCAGCGGGCCGCGACGGATGGCGCCTTCGGCGGCGAACCACGCCTGGTACAGCTCCGGAGCCACCTTCGCCAGCTTCATCCGTGACACGTCGTCGTCCTTTCCTCGGTGTTCTCCTACATCACCTAGACGAGACAGCCACCGGATGTGTGACGCGCGCTCAGGAATTCGGTAGGCACCGGGCCGGATCGGGCAGTTCGGCGCACGGCGCGTTGCCGTGCGCGCGCAGCACCTCCTTGCCGGTCTGGTCGACCAGGAAGTGCAGGAACGCGGCGGCCAGCGAGTCGCCGGGCAGTTCGCCGGAGCTGTAGGCGTATTCGACACCCCAGAACGGGTACGTGCGGTCGATCGCCGCGTCCCGGCCCGCGGCGACGCCATTGATCGTGACCGTAGGCAGGCCGGCCTCCGCCGCCTCGGAGGACTCGGAATAGCCGATGGCGCCGGGGATTTCGCCGACCGCGCGCTGCATGTCCCTGGTCACCTGGACGTCGCAGTGCGTCGCGGCGGAGATCACCGTGCCCTTGATCGCGGTGCAGCTCACGTGCGGCCGATCGGGTTGCCCCGCGCCGAGTAGCCTGCGCTCGAACGTATTCCGGGTGCCGGAGCCGGGGATCCGGTTCACCAGCACCACCGGGAGGTCGGCCCCGCCGAGCTCGCGCCAGTTGCCGATCCGGCCTTGATACAGATCACGGATCTGCGCGTCGGTGAGGTTCCGCACGCCGACGCCCTGATCGACGATCACGCTGAACAGCGACAGCGCCAGCGGTCGGGACACCAGCCCCGGATACCCGCTCCCCTTCGGTCCGTCGCTGATGGCCAGCATGCTCGAATTGTCCTTGCCTGCTTCGGCCAGCCGGTCCAGCCCCCGCTCGGTGCCCTCGAAGCCGAACGCGAATTCCGCGCCGGTACAACGCTTTCCATACTGATCCGCGGCCTGCTGGACAACCGGCGCGAACGCGGACGAGCCGATCACGGTGAGCTTGCCCGCGGCGCACTCCAGCGGCGTCGGATCGGGTTCGACCGCGGCGACGATGAGCTGAACCGCGATCACCAGCACCAGAAAGATGGTCAGCCCCACCATCATTCGGGGAACGCCGGTGCGGCTCCGGGTTTCGAGGATGCGCCCGCCCTTGATGCCGCCGGTCAGCACCGGAACCGGGTACTCCCCCGTGCCCTCGGACCGTTGCAGGATGGCCAGGATCTTGTAGTGCTCACCGCGATTGAGCGGCACCTTGGGCAGATCGATGACGCCGATGTGCCCGGCCATGTCCTCGCGCACCGCGATGCCGGAATCGCCGTCCAGACTGTCGGCCAGGCCGGGATCGCTGAGCTCGGTCACCGCCATGCCGATCACCAGGCGCTGCGGGAACCGCAGATGCAGGCCGATACGGGCCGGATCGGGCGCCCGGTAGTCGCTCGTGTCGATGGTGGTCGCGCCGCTGTTCTCGATGCGGACCAGGACCACCGAGAGATCCTTCAGATCCGGACTCGCGCCGTCGCGCGCGGGGCGCAGCTGCGGCAGCACGCCGGGGAACACCGACTCGACCTCGCCGGTGACGGGCGTGTCCATCTGCACGCGGTAGCCGAGGCGCTTACGCCCGACGAAGACGAACTCGTACAGGAACGCGCCGATCGGCACCGCGATACCGATGAGCGCCAGCACGATCTCGACCGGAAAGTCGCCCAACGGTCCGTCCACCCCCACACACTCTGTCTGGCAACCATTTTCGGCCGGGCACGGCGAAAATCGCCGAAACGGCCGGACTGTTCGGCAACAGTTAACCCGGCGGCCATCACGCGCCGGGCGACTCCGTCCAGGCCAGCAGGTCGGCCAACGGCCAGGTGTTGATCACCCGTTCGGCCGCAACACCATTGGCGAGGGCGCGTTCGCAACCGTAACCCTGCCAGTCGAGTTGGCCTGGGGCATGCGCGTCGGTGTCGACGGCGAAGTGGCAGCCCATCTCGACCGCCAGCTGGATGAGCCGCGACGGCGGGTCGCGGCGCTCCGGCCTGCTGTTGATCTCGACGGCGGTGCCGTAGGTCCGGCACGCCTCGAAGACCAGCTCCGCGTCGAAGGTGGACTCCGGGCGGGTGCCGCGGCCGCCCTCGACGAGCCGGCCGGTGCAGTGGCCGAGCACGTCGACGTTGGGATTGGCCACCGCGTAGACCATCCGCTTGGTCATCGTCGCGCTGTCCGCGCGCAGGTGCGAGTGCACACTCGCCACCACGATGTCGAGTTCGGCGAGCAGGTCGGCCTGCTGATCGAGGGTGCCGTCGTCGAGAATGTCCACCTCGATGCCGGTGAGGATGCGAAACGGCGCCAGGCGCTCGTTGAGCTCGGCGATCACGTCGAGTTGTCTGCGCAACCGGCCCGCGGACAGCCCGTTGGCGACGGTCAGGCGCGGCGAATGATCGGTCAGCGCACAGTACTCGTGGCCGAGCGCGGCGGCGACGCCCATCATCTCGGCGATCGGGCTGCCGCCGTCGGACCAGTCCGAGTGAGTGTGCAGGTCGCCGCGCAGCCGAGCGCGCAGCGGCTTGCCCGGCACGCCGATCGGCTTGGCCGCCTTGCGCAGGTCGAGCAGTTGCTGCGGCACCGTGCCGGAGTAGGACTGTTCGATGACCGCGGCGGTCTTCGGACCGATCCCGGCGATCTCGCGCCAGCTGCGCGCGGTGTGGTGCGCCGCGCGCTCCTCGTCGGACAGTCCGGCGACGATATCGGCGGCGCGGCGGTAAGCCTTGACCCGATACGTTTCGGCCCGCGAGCGTTCCAGCCAGAAGCCGATCTCGCGCAGCACCTCCACCGGACCCGGCGGGACGGCCGGGTCCGCGGCGATCGAATCGTCGTCCGCCACAGCGGTTATCGAATCCTGCTGTACTTCATGAAGGCCACCCCGTCCTCGAACACCCGGCTGGTGATCACCCGGAACTTGGCCGCGTCGGGCAGCCGCGGCCCGGAACCGAACAGCGACCTACCCCGGCCGAGCAGCACCGGGTACAGCTTGAGGAAGATCTGATCGATCTCCGGCAGCAGTTCCTGCGCCAGTTCGCCGCCGCCGCACAGCCAGATCCCGAGGCCGTTGTCGCGCTTGAGTTCTCGCACCTTCGCCAGCGGATCGGACGCGATCAGCTCGACATCGGGATCGGGGTTCTCCGGCAGCGTGGTGGAGACCACGTACTGCTTCAGGTGCGCGTACGGGCTCGAGGTGCCGGTGCGCACGCCGAAGTCGTGCGTCTTGCGTCCCATCAGCACGGTGTCGAAGTAGCGATTGCGCTTGTCGATACCCATCGATTCGCGCACCTTGGTCGGCAGGGTCTCGGGATATTGCGCGGTGATCGCAGGCCCGTGGTCGCCGCCGACCGGGAAAAAGTCGACCGATCCCTCTTCGGTGGCGATGTATCCGTCGATGGTCGACGCTACGTAATACGTGAGCTTGCGCATGTGTCCTTCCTCCACGGCCGGACCGACTTCCCGAACCGCCTACAAGAAAGGTAGCTCGCCCTCGCTAACGGAGGCGAGGCTTCGGTTGGCACCGCGGGCAAGAATACGAGGAACGATTCATGAACTTTTCCCGCCGAATCGGCGCACCGCAGCGCCGGCAGGGCTCGTCTTCGCGGCCGTAGACGGCGAGCGAGCGTTCGAAGTAGCCGGACTGGCCGTTGACGTTCACGTACAGCGCGTCGAACGAGGTGCCGCCGGCCGCGAGCGCCTCGGCCATGACCGCGCCCGCGTCGGCGATCAGGCCGCGCAGGGCGGGCCGGGACAGCCCGGAGGCGAGGCGCAGGCTGTGCAGCTTCGCCCGCCACAGGGATTCGTCGGCGTAGATGTTGCCGATGCCGGAGATGACGCTCTGATCGAGCAGCAGACGCTTGATATCGACCTGTTTGGCCCGCATCCTGGCCACCACGGATTCGGCGTCGAAGCGTGGATCCAGCGGGTCGCGGGCGATGTGCGCGACCGGCTCCGGCACCAGCGTGCCGTCCACCTCGACCAGGGGCGCGAGCGCCCAGCCGCCGAACGTGCGCTGGTCGACGAAGCGCAGCTGGGTGCCGTCATTGAGGCTCGCGCGGATGTGCGCGTGCTTTTCCACGGGCGCGTCGGCGGCCTGGACCAGCATCTGCCCGCTCATGCCGAGATGCACGACGAGCGCGGTGTCCGGCTCGTCGAAGGTGAGCCACAGGAACTTGCCGCGCCGCTCGGCGGACTCGACCTTCAGGCCGGTCAGCCGGGCGGCGAGATCGGCGGCGCCCTCCAGGTGGTTGCGCACCGCGCGGGGGTGGCTGATCGCGACCGATTCGATGACGCGACCGACCACGTGTTCGGCGACGCCGCGCCGCACCACCTCTACCTCGGGAAGCTCTGGCACGATTCAGGATTCCGCGGTCAGCGCCTGGTAAGCGGTGCCTGCGGCCTTCTGCTCGGCTTCCTTCTTGGAGCGGCCGACGCCCTGGCCGTAGGCCCGGCCGCCGACCACCGTGGTCGCGGTGAATTCCTTGTCGTGATCGGGGCCCGTCGAGGTGATCTCGTAGCTGGGCACGCCGAGTCCGCGTTCGGCGGTGAGCTCCTGCAGGCTGGTCTTCCAGTCGAGGCCTGCCCCCATCCGGGGACCACGCTCGAGCAGGTCGGCGAACAGCCGCAGCACCACCTCGCGCGCGACATCGATGCCGTGCTCCAGGTGCACCGCACCGAGCAGCGACTCCATGCCGTCGGCGAGGATGCTCGGCTTGTCCCTGCCGCCGGTGAGCTCTTCGCCCTTGCCGAGCAGCAGGTGCACGCCGAGGCCGCCCTCGCCGAGCTGACGGGCCACCTCGGCGAGCGCGTGCATGTTCACCACGCTCGCCCGCAGCTTCGCCAGTTCGCCCTCGGACTTGTCCGGGTGCTCGTGGTAAAGCCGCTCGGTGATGCTCAGGCCGAGGACGGAGTCGCCCAGGAATTCCAGGCGCTCGTTGGTCGGCAGGCCGCCGTTCTCGTAGGCGTACGACCGATGCGTCAGCGCCAGGCGCAGCAGCTCCGGCCGCACCTCGACGCCGAGCGCCGCGAGCAGGCTCGCGTGTCCACTGGACGAGTCGGGTTCGTCAGTCACGTCGATACGACAGATCGAACTGTTAGACAGCTGCTGTGACCTGACGGCCCTTGTACGTGCCGCAGGAGGGGCACGCGATGTGCGGCAGGGTCTTCTCGCCGCAGGCGCGGTTCGGGCAGGTGATCAGGGTCGGCGCGGTGGCCTTCCACTGGCTGCGCCGCGACCTGGTGTTGGAACGGGACATCCGGCGCTTGGGAACGGCCACGACTACTTCTCCTCTGTCATATTGCTTGCCATTTCGGCTGACTGGTCTGCTGCTGTGGCCGCACCCTGGTCGGGGCTGCCGTTGCCGGGCGATGCAGTGGCGAATTTCGCCAGCCCAGCCCAGCGAGGGTCAAGTATCTCATGCGAGTGCTCGGATCCCGCAATCGCCATCCGGACGCCGCATTCGGCGCACAGTCCGGCGCAGTCGGGCGTGCACAGCGGCTGCAGCGGAAGCTCGATGCCGACCGCGTCGATGATCACCGGTTCGAGGTCGATCGTGTCGTCGACCATGCGGTAGGAGTCGTCGTCATCGGTGGTCTGCTCGGTCGTGCTGTTCGGGTAGGCGAACAGCTCGGTGATGTGCACGCGCACGGTGTCGGTGAACGGCTCCAGGCAGCGCGAGCACTCGCCCTCGACGGGCGCGCTCGCCGTGCCGGTGACCAGCACGCCCTCGGATACCGCCTGCAGTTGCAGGTCGAGCTCGAGTTCGGCACCCACCGGTACCGCGACGAGATCGAGCCCGATCCGCTCGACCGTGGTGATGGTGCGCTGGAACTCACGCATGGTCCCGGCCCTGCGGCCGAGGCTGCGAACGTCCAGCACGAAGGCCGCGTCGGGCTCTCGGCGCGCGACCGAGCCTTTACGCGGGGCGGAACTGGAACCGGCGGACATCACGAACTCACTTCACTATCGAGGGGAATGGGCAACCACACCACGATACGCGAGCGTTCGTTTCGGCCCAAATGCCGACCGGAGCTCAGCGCCGATAGTCCGCCGCGTAATCGATGGCACCCGCGCCGGTGCGGAGCTGGTGACGGCCGCGGCCGACGGTGCGCAGGGTGTTGCTCAGGGTCTCCTCGAAGTCGGCGAGCTTGGAGTCGACGTAGACGTCGCATTCCTCGCGCATCCGATCGGCCTCGGCGTGTGCGCCGTCGATCACCCGCGCGGATTCGGCGTGCGCGGCGCGCACCACCTCGGTCTGCGCGACCAGGCGATCGCGCTCGGCCTCGCCCTCGGCGACGGAACGCTCGTAGGAAGCCTTGCCCGCCTCGATCATTCGCTCGGATTCCAGCCGGGCCCGGCCGGTGACCGCCTCGAACTCGGCGTTGCCGTCGGCGACGACCCGGTCGGCCTCGGCCTGCGCGGTGCTGACCAGGTGGTCGGCGTGCGCGCTCGCCTCGGCGACCATCCGATCCGCGTGCGCCTTCGCGTCGGCGAGGATGCGGTCGGCCTCTTCGCGCGCCGCGCCGATGGTGTGGCCGGCCTGCTCGTTGGCGCCGGTCACCGTGGCGTCGGCGGCGGCGCGGGCGTCCGAGACGATCTTGTCCCGGATATCGAGCACGTCCTGGGCGTCGTCGAGCTCGCCCGGGAGTGCGTCGCGCACGTCGTCGAGCAGTTCGAGCACGTCGCCGCGCGGCACGATGCAGCTGCGGGTCGGCGGGATGCCACGCGCCTCCTCGACGATGGCGACCAGCTCGTCGAGGGCTTCGAATACGCGATACATGCTGACTACCCCACTCTCCTACGACTCTATGGCGAACTGTCCGCCGAGCCCCAGTGTGCCCCTCATCACGGTCTGTGCCGAGTCACCCTCCGGTGTGTCGTCGCAGTGTCTCGTACGCCACACAAATCAAGTGGAGGATCTGTCTCCGCTTCGTGTTATCGTCGATAGGAAGATCGACAAGGTCTTCATCCCGAGCGCGGCCCCCACCGGGACCGCGGGATTGAGGAAGCCAGAGAGAAGGGCCCAGCCGGTCCACCGAGTGTTGACAGGTTCTGAATGTTCAGTAAATACTGAACACACTGCGCGAGCGGAACCTATCAAGAGTCGGTGGGAAGGAAGCGATCACCGTCGCGGTTGTCCCCAACGAAGGCTCATGTTCGATCGGAAAGACCATGACTGTTCTGGATCTACAGAGATCGGCGGGAGTTAGCACCACCAGCTACTTCATGCCGTGGGTAGGCCCATACCCGGTGCTGACGGCACCGCCGGTGTCGGCCCGGTTCGAGCAGCTGATGACCTACCTGCGCGGCGACCGCGCCTTCGCCCAGCTGATCCGCTTCGCGCTGGTCGGCGGCTCCAGCAATATCGCCTATGTGCTGCTGTTCTTCGCGATGCACGGCATCGGTCCGCTGCTGGCCAACGTGGTCGGCTCGATCGTCAGCACGGTGATCGCCAACGAGCTGCACCGTCAGCTCACCTTCCACGCGAGCGGCCGGGTCGGCTGGTTCACCGCACAGTGGGAGGGCGGCGGCCTGGCCCTGGTCGGCCTCGCCATCACCACCGCGGGCCTGGCCGCGCTGGACGTCTGGGCTCCGACCATCGGCGGCCCGGCCGAGGCCACCGCCATCCTCGGCATCACCGCGGCGGTCGGCGGCATGCGCTTCCTGGCCCTGCGCGGGCTGGTCTTCTGAGCCTCGTCGAGTGAGGGGAATCAGCCCCGGTCCCAATGTTTTCGGGACCGGGGCTGATTTACGTCCGGCTCAGCCCTTGCGTTCCGCGAGCCGGGCGAGCAGGCGCTTGTGCACGGACGGGGGAAGCATGTCGGTGACGTCGCCGCCGAAGGCCGCCACCTCCTTGACCAGCGAGCTGGACAGGAAGCTGAGGGCCGGGTTGGTCGCGATGAAGAAGGTGTCGACGCCGGAGAGCTTCTTGTTCATCTGGGCCATCTGCATCTCGTAACCGAAGTCGGTCGCGTCGCGCAGGCCCTTCACGATGGCGGTGATGCCCTGCTGCCTGGCGAAGTCGACGGTCAGGCCGTACCACGACTCCACCCGGAGGTTGGGCAGGTGGGCGGTCGCCTCGCGCAGCATCTCCATGCGCTCGTCGACGGTGAACATGCCCTGCTTGTTCTTGTTGATATTGACGGTGACAACGACCTCGTCGAACTGGGCCGCGGCCCGTGCGAAGACGTCGATGTGACCGTTGGTCACGGGGTCGAAGGACCCGGGGCACAGTGCTCCTGCCATGGTCAGACGCTATCCTGCGGGACCGTTCGCACGGCACGGAGGGTGCTCGAGACCACACCGCTAATCGAAAGTTGCCATCTCGATGCGGGTTTCGCCGTACTTGCGCGGCTTCATCGGCGAATAGCCCGCGGGCCATTCGATTTCCGGCGATCGGCGGGCCCGCTCGACGACGACCAGGGCGTCGGGTCGCAACCAGCCGTCGGCCAGCGCCCGCAGGTCGGCGAGAACCGCGTCGATCTCGACCGCGTACGGCGGGTCGGACAGGACCAGATCGAACTCGCCCGCGCCGCCCAGCGCCAGCACACTCGCCACGGTCGCGACGCGCAGTTCCGCGCCGGGCAGCCCGACATCGGCGATATTGCCGCGCACCACCTCGGCCGCCTTGCGATCGGCCTCGACCAGCAGCGCGTGCTCGGCGCCGCGGGACAGCGCCTCCAACCCGAGCGCGCCCGAGCCCGCGTACAGGTCGAGCACCCGGATGCCGTCGAAGTCGATCCGCGCGTCGAGCGCGCTGAACACGGCCTCGCGCACCCGGTCCGAGGTCGGACGGGTGCCTGCGGGCGGCACTCGCAGCCGCCGCCCGCCCGCCGTTCCGGCGACGATCCGGGTCATTCGGACTCGCGCACGGCCAGCTCGATCAGCAGGTCGCCGCCCTCGACCTGCTGCACCTGACCGATCGCGACCCGGCCGACGGTGCCCGCCCGCGGCGCGGTGATGGCGGCCTCCATCTTCATCGCCTCGATGGTGCCGACGGTGTCGCCGGCCGCGATCGAATCGCCTTCGGCGACGGCCAGGGTCACGACGCCCGCGAACGGCGCGGCGATGTGGCCCGCGTTGCCCTTGTCCGCCTTCTCGGCAGCGGGGATGTCGCTGGCGATGGAGCGGTCACGGACGGCGACCGGGCGCAGCTGGCCGTTGAGGATGCACATGACGGTGCGCATGCCGCGCTCGTCCGGCTCGGAGATGGCTTCGAGGCCGATCAGCAGGGTGACGCCCTTCTCCAGCTGGACGCGGTGTTCCTCGCCGTGGCGCAGGCCGTAGAAGAACTGGTTCGCCGACAGGCCCATGGTGTCGCCGTACTTCTCGCGGTGCGCGTTGAATTCGGCCGTCGGAGCGGGGAACAGCAGGCGATTCAGGGTCGCGCGCCGCTCCGCCGAGGTACCGGCCAGGCCTGCCTCATCCGCCGCGGTGAGCGGCGTCTCCGGCTTCGCCGCGCCGCGGCCGGCCAGGGCCCGGCTGCGGAACGGTTCGGGCCAGCCACCGGCCGGGGTGCCGAGTTCCCCACGCAGGAAACCGATTACCGAGTCCGGGATGTCGTAGCGGCCCGGATCGGCGGCGAAGTCCTCGATATCGACACCGGTACCGACCAGGGCGAGGGCGAGATCACCGACGACCTTCGACGACGGGGTGACCTTGATCAGGCGACCCAGAAGGCGGTCCGCGGCAGCGTATTTGGCTTCCACTTCTTCGAACCGGTCACCGAGGCCGAGTGCGATGGCCTGCTGGCGCAGGTTGGACAGCTGACCGCCGGGGATCTCGTGGGTGTAGACCCGGCCGGTCGGCGCGGGCAGCCCGGATTCGAAGGGCTTGTAGACCTTGCGCAGGGCTTCCCAGTACGGCTCGAGGTCGCACACGTTCCGCAAGCTCAGGCCGGTGTCGTAGTCGCTGTGCGCCGCCGCCGCGACGATCGCGGAAAGCGCTGGCTGGCTGGTGGTTCCGGCCATCGCGGCGCTGGCGCCGTCGACGGCGTCGGCGCCGGCCTGCCAGGCGGCGAGGTAGGTGGCGAGCTGGCCGCCGGGAGTGTCGTGGGTGTGCACATGGACCGGCAGGTCGAAGTTGGCGCGCAGCGCGGTCACCAGCTTCGCGGCCGCCGGCGCGCGCAGCAGCCCGGCCATGTCCTTGATGGCGAGGATATGCGCGCCCGCGTCGACCATCTGCTCGGCGAGCTTGAGGTAATAGTCCAGGGTGTAGAGGGTTTCGTCCGGGTTGGCCAGGTCGCCGGTGTAGCTCATCGCGACTTCGGCGATGGCGGTGCCGGTTTCGCGTACCGCGTCGATGGCCGGACGCATCTGATCGACGTTGTTGAGCGCGTCGAAGATCCGGAAGATATCGATGCCGGTCGCGGTCGCCTCGGACACGAACGCCCGCGTCACCTGCTCCGGATAGGGCGTGTAGCCCACCGTGTTCCGGCCGCGCAGCAGCATCTGCAAACAGATGTTCGGCACGGCCTCGCGCAGCGCGGCCAGTCGTTCCCACGGGTCCTCGTACAGGAACCGCAGCGCCACATCGTATGTCGCGCCGCCCCATGCCTCGATCGACAACAACTCCGGCGTCATCCGCGCGACGTGCCCGGCGACCCCGAGCAGACCATTGGTCCGCACCCGCGTCGCCAGCAGCGATTGATGCGCGTCCCGGAACGTGGTGTCGGTGACCCCCACCGCCTTCTGCGCCCGCAACGCCTGCGCGAAACCCTCCGGCCCGAGCTGCAACAGCCGCTGGCGCGACCCGTCCGGCGGCGGCACCGTCAGGTCGATGGCAGGCAGCTTGTCATGCGGATATACCGTCGTCGGCCGCTCGCCGTGCGGCTTGTTCACCGTGACGTCGGCCAGATACGTCAGGATCTTGGTCCCGCGGTCCGCCGAGCCACGCTGGTTGAGCAGCTCCGGCCGCTCGTCGATGAACGAGGTGGTGACCCGCCCGGCCCGGAAGTCCGGATCGTCGAGCACGGCGAGCAGGAACGGAATGTTGGTGGTAACTCCGCGAATTCGGAACTCCGCCAGCGCGCGCTGGGCCCGCGACACCGCGGCGGGGAAATCACGCCCGCGGCAGGTGAGCTTCACCAGCATCGAGTCGAAGTAGGCGCCGATCTCCGCGCCGAGGTTGGCCCCGCCGTCCAGGCGGATGCCCGCGCCACCCGGGGTGCGGTAGGCGGTGATCCGGCCGGTATCCGGGCGGAAGCCGTTGTTCGGGTCCTCGGTGGTGATCCGGCACTGCATCGCGGCGCCGCGGATGCTGACCGTGTCCTGGCTGAGGCCGAGCTGTTCGAGGGTCTCCCCCGCCGCGATGCGCAGCTGCGACTGCACCAGGTCGACGTCGGTGATCTCCTCGGTCACCGTGTGCTCGACCTGGATGCGCGGGTTCATCTCGATGAAGACGTGGTTGCCGCGCTCGTCCAGCAGGAACTCGACGGTGCCGGCGCAGCTGTAGCCGATCTCCTTGGCGAAGGCCACCGCGTCGGCGCAGATGCGTTCGCGCAGTTCGGGATCCAGGTTCGGCGCGGGCGCGAGCTCGATCACCTTCTGGTGCCGGCGCTGCACCGAGCAGTCGCGCTCGAACAGGTGCATCACGTTGCCGTGCTGATCGGCCAGGATCTGCACCTCGATGTGGCGCGGGTTCACCACGGCCTGCTCGAGGAAGACGGTCGGATCGCCGAATGCCGACTCGGCCTCGCGCGACGCGGCCTCGATGGACTCGCGCAGGTGCTCGGCGTCGGCGACCCGGCGCATGCCGCGCCCGCCGCCGCCGGCCACCGCCTTGACGAAGATCGGGTAGTCCAGCTCGTGCGACGCGGCGAGCAGTTCGTCCACGTCCGCGGACGGCGCGCTGGAGCGCAGCACCGGCAGCCCGGCGGCCCTGGCCGCCGCGATCGCACGCGCCTTGTTCCCGGCGAGCTCGAGCACCTCGGCGGACGGGCCGATGAACGTGATGCCCTCGCGGGCGCAGGCCGCCGCCAGATCCGGATTCTCGGACAGGAAGCCATATCCCGGGTAGACGGCGTCGGCGCCCGCCGACTTGGCCGCGTCGATGATCGCGTCGATCGACAGGTACGCCCGGACCGGGTGCCCCTCCTCACCGATCTGGTAGGACTCGGCCGCCTTCGTCCGATGGACCGAGTTGCGGTCCTCGTACGGGAAGACGGCCACCGTCCCCACGCCGAGTTCGTAGGCCGCGCGGAAGGCCCGGATGGCGATCTCGCCGCGGTTGGCTACCAAGACTTTCGTGAACATTGGCCTAAGGTACCCGGACCCGGCGCCCGCACAGGCACGGAAGGGGACTTCGCAAGCATCTTCACAACGAGGTCTAGCAGCGTTGCGAAGATCCGTTCATCCGGCCGTCACATCCTCAGAGCCAGTGCATCGTGCGGTGCCGCAGCCCGCCGCGGAACTGGCCGACCGCGAGGCCGATCATCAATCCGCGCTCTTCGGGAGCTAATCCGCGGGCAAAAGGAAGCCGAATCATCCGTAACATCACTTCCGGCAGATGAATCTCGGGTAAACCATTATCGGGAAATTCGGCGTTCAGCCGCGCCAGGCCGATTCCTCTGCTACGGCCCTGCCGATAGCCGGGCCGGAAACCTCGGCGATACCGATAGGCGACGAGCGCCTCGGCGAGATAGCCGAGCCGGTACCCCTCCCGGTGCGCGCGCCAGCCGAATTCCAGATCCTCGTTCGCGGCGTAGCTGACATCTTGTCCGCCGAGCTTGCGATAGACCTCGGCGCGGCACGCCATGCTCGTCCCGACGATCACAGGTGCATAAACGCCGGGTGGCTGGAATTGGTCGGGTGCCGGGATGTTGGCGACGTGCCGCGGGTGCTCCGCGTTGAGCGAATCGCCCTCGATCGCAGAACAGGTGAGGTCGTAGCCCTCGTCCAGGAACTCGAGCATGCGGCTGATCCAATTCGGATGCGCGCGGTCGTCGTGATCACAGAACAGCAACGTCTCGCCGGTGGCGTGCGCGGCTCCGACATTCCGTGCAAATGCGGCACCCGGGGTCCCCGAGGCGTCGACATAGGCGAGCCCGAGCCGATCCCTCGCCGCGTGGCTTTCAATATGAGCCTTTACATTGACAGGCGAGCCGTTGTCGGCTATCAAAACATCGAATTCCCCCATGTAATCTTGACGTGTCAAGGCGTCTAGTTGTACATCCAGCAGATCACGGCCCTCGGCCGTCCCGATGTACGTTGGAATGACGATCGATACCGACCGTTCAGTCACCACAAGCACTCCTGCTATCGATTCCCCACGCTGGAGCCCTCCCCCAAGGGTGACAACTTTAGACACAATTCGGAAATTCGGGCTACACCGGACTTCCGTGGGCTTCCTCACAGACTTGGACAATCGACCAAATCTCGGCGGCCGGGCGATCGGCCTTCGCCGGCTTCTCCGCCCGGCCGCCCCACGCACCCCGGACGCCCCCTATGCTGGTTGGCGCAGCTGGTTCACCGCGCGCGTACGAGATGGAGCCCCGTCGTCGTGTCGCGGAGCCGAGTTCGCCCGCCCCGAAAGGGCGGACGGGCGAGAGGGAACCCGGTGGGAATCCGGGACTGTCCCGCAGCGGTAAGCAGGAACGACCGCCGTCACACGCACTGGGTGTCAGACCCGGGAAGCGACGGCCAGTAGGTCGGCCGAGAGGCCGGTGCCTGTGAGTCCGAAGACCTGCCAGCCGTGTCGGATACGCCGTATCCGACGGCCACCGCCTCGTGGATCTGGGCGCGCGGTTCTACCAGTACGTGATGTGTCGGGGCGCTGTTGTCGGAATCTCCTGGCATATCTCCGGTAGCCCGCGTGCGCCCGTATGGCGAGGGCCTACGACACCAGCACTGGAGAGACAACGTGACTGTTGTAAATCAGACACCGTTCACCGCAACGGTTCTCGGGCTACCTAGGGTCGGACCGCGGCGTGAGCTCAAGCGGGCCACCGAGGCCTACTGGGCGGGCAAGATCGACGCCGAGCAGCTGCATGCGGTCGCGCGCGACCTGCGCCACGCCCAGCTCACCGAATTACTGGCCGCGGGCCTGGATTCGGTCCCGGTCGGCACCTTCTCGTACTACGACCAGGTGCTCGACACCGCCCTGCTGCTCGGCGCGCTGCCGCCGCGGGTGGCCGGGATCGCCGATCCGCTGGACCGGTACTTCGCCGCCGCGCGCGGCAACGAGACGGTCGAACCGCTGGAGATGACCAAGTGGTTCGACACCAACTATCACTACCTGGTCCCGGAAATCGACCAGGACACCGTGTTCGCGCTGAACCCGGAGAAGCTGCTCGGCGAGGTGCGCGAGGCACTGGCGCTCGGCGCACCGGCCCGTCCGGTGGTGATCGGCCCGATCACCTTCCTGAAGCTGGCCAAGGCCACCGGCGGCGCGCCGCTGGACCGGCTCGCCGAGCTGGTTCCGCTCTATCGCGACCTGCTCCGGCAGCTGGCCGAGGCCGGCATCGGCTGGGTGCAGATCGATGAGCCGGTGCTGGTCACCGACCTCACCGACGACGAACTCGCCCTGGTGCGAAGCACTTACACCGAGCTGTCCGCGGCGTCCGAGCGTCCCGCGATCGTGGTGGCGACCTACTTCGGCCACACCGACGCGGCGCTGACCGCATTGGCGGGCACCGACATCGAGGGCATCGCGCTCGATTTCACCGCGGGCACAACCGTTTCCGATGTGGCCGGGGTGCCCGCACTGGCGAGCAAGCTGCTGGTGGCGGGCGTGGTCGACGGGCGCAACGTCTGGCGCGCCGACCTGGACGCCGTGCTGTCCACCCTGGGCACGCTGCTGGGTTCGGCTGCGTCGGTGGCGGTTTCGACCTCCTGCTCGCTGCTGCACGTGCCGTATACGCTGGCCGCGGAGACCAAACTGGACGAGCGGCTGCGCTCGTGGCTGGCGTTCGGCACCGAGAAGGTGACCGAGGTCCGGCTGCTGGCCACCGCGCTGGCCGCGGGCACCGACGCGATCGGCGCCGAATTGGCCGACACCCGTGCGGCATTGGCGACCCGGCACAGCGACCCACGCCTGAACGACGCGCAGGTGCGGGCCAAGCTGGCGGCGCTCGGCCCGGACGCGATCCGGCGCGCGCCCGCCGAGGAGCGCCGGGTGGTGCAGCAGGAGCGGCTCCAGCTGCCGCCGCTGCCGACCACCACCATCGGCTCCTACCCGCAGACCTCGGCCATCCGGCTGGCCAGGGCCGCGTTCACCAAGGGCGAGATCGACGAGGCGGAGTACGTCCGCCGGATGCGCGCCGAGGTCGCCGATGTGATTGCGCTGCAAGAAAAGCTGGGCCTGGACGTGCTGGTGCACGGCGAGCCCGAGCGCAACGACATGGTGCAGTACTTCGCCGAACAGCTCGACGGCTTCGCCGCCACCGAGCTGGGCTGGGTGCAGTCCTACGGTTCGCGCTGCGTGCGGCCGCCGATCCTGTTCGGCGACGTCAAGCGGCCGACGCCGATGACCGTCGACTGGAGCAGCTACGCCCAGTCGCTCACCGACAAGCCGGTCAAGGGCATGCTCACCGGGCCGGTCACCATCCTGGCCTGGTCGTTCGTCCGCGACGATCAGCCGCTCGGCGACTCGGCGCGGCAGGTCGCGCTGGCCATCCGGGACGAGACGGTGGACCTGCAGGCCGCGGGCATCCGGATCATCCAGGTCGACGAACCGGCGCTGCGCGAGCTGCTCCCGTTGCGCAAGGCCGATCAGCAGGCCTACCTCGACTGGTCTGTGCAGTCGTTCCGGCTCGCCACCTCCGGCGTCTCGGATGCCACCCAGGTGCACACCCACCTGTGCTACTCGGAGTTCGGCGAGGTGATCGACGCGATCGCCGGGCTGGACGCCGACGTGACCTCGATCGAGGCCGCGCGTTCACGCATGGAGGTGCTCGACGACCTCAACGCGGCGGGCTTCGATCTCGGCGTCGGGCCAGGTGTCTACGACATCCACTCGCCGCGGGTGCCCAGCGTGGAGGAGATCACCACCTCGCTGCGCGCGGCGCTGAAGGCCGTTCCCGCCGAACGGCTCTGGGTCAACCCGGACTGCGGCCTGAAGACCCGCGGCCAGGCCGAGGTGGAGGCGTCACTGCGCAACATGGTTGCCGCCGCGGCGTCGGTGCGCTGATCGCCCCGACAGTTCGCTGACGTTCGGCCCCCTGCGTCGTCCGCAGGGGGCCGAACCGCACCTCACTCGGCGTCGGGCTCCGGTCGCAAACTCGGTTGCCGCCTGCGCGAGGTGTACCGCGCACACGGCTCGGCGGCCCGTTCGACCGGTGGCCGCCGCGACCTGGAACTCATCCCCCGCCGCCACGCCGTATGACACCCGGGACACCCATCCATCCCAACCCCTCCTCGCACCTGGTGAAACCCGCTCCATGAATCGCCCCTATGCACCTTCGACGCGTGCCGCGGCGGTTCGGTTCCGACCAGTTGCCATGAATTTCCCAGCCGGGAACCGATCAGCCTGCCGGGTTGAAGGCGCTGTTGATGGCGCCCATGTCGAAGTAGTCCCGCCAGGCGACGATGGCGCCGTCGGCCACCTCGAAGACGCCGGTGACCGGCAGCGGAACGGCCCTGCCCGCGGTGCGGAGCGTGTCGGTGCGTTCGTTCATCACCAGGTTGCCGGAGGTGATCTGGTGATGGATGTCGAAGTCGACGCCCTCGAACGTGGTGAGGAACCCCGCGAGAAACTCCCGGATGGCGGCGCGGCCGACCACCGGTTCCATCGGAATGTTGTGGTAGACGGCGTCTTCGGCGAAGAAGGACGCGATGCGGTCCGGGTCCGGGTCGGACCAGCTGCGGCACATATCGCGGACGAGTTCGTCGGGAGTCGGCATGGGCGGGCTCACTTTCTGCTGCCGGGCGGGCGAACCGCGTTGTGCGCAACGCCCTCTCGATTGAACCAAGCAATTGCTCGGTACGGAACCCTTCGGCGGTCGCCGACCCTCCGACCTAGGCTGGCGGCATGAGCGATCGTCCCCTGCGTTACCGCTTGATCACCGGCGTCGACGACGCCTCGTTCTGCGAGCGGATCAGTGGCCTGCTCGACCAGGGCTATCGACTGCACGGCTCGCCCGCGGTGACGTTCAACGGCACCGACGTGATCGCCGCGCAGGCCGTGATCTGGGACGGCGAGTAGCGGCAGGCCCCCTTCGCACGCTACGCAGCCGGGTTCTCCCGCAAAATACCTTGCCGCAGCATATTTCCAGGCAAAAGAAGTGCCGATATTGCGATGATTGCGAATGTCCAGGTCTAGGATCTTTCCGTGCGGAAGATGTATGCGGGCGCGCGCCTTCGGCGGTTGCGCGAGGAACGCAGACTCACCCAGGCGGCGCTGGCCAAGTCGCTTGATCTGTCACCCAGCTATCTCAACCAGCTGGAACGCGATCAGCGCCCGCTCACCATTCCGGTGCTGTTGAAACTCAACTCCACCTTCGACCTCGACGTGCAGTTCTTCGCCGCGGACTCCGACGCCCGCCTCGTGTCCGACCTGCACGAGGTGCTGATCGACGCCGCGGGCGGGCACACCGCGCCGCTGACCGAGGTGGAAGAGCTGGCGACCAGGCAGCCCGACGTGGCCAGGATCGTCGTCGCGATGCATCGCCGGCTGCGCGCCGCCACCGACCAGCTCGACCTGCTCTCCGCCCGGGTGTCCGCGCCGACCGGCGCGCCCGGCATGCCGATGCCGTACGAGGACGTGCGGGACTTCTTCTACGACCATCACAATCACATCCCGCAGCTGGATCTCGCCGCCGAGCAGCTGTTCGAGCAGTCCGGGCTGACCATCGGCTCGCTGGATCGCCAGCTGGCCCGGGTCGCCGAGGAGCGCGCCGGGGTCACCGTGCTGGTCCGCGGCGACGGCGCGGACCCGTCCATCCCGAAACGGCAATACGATCCGGACAGCCGCACGCTGACCCTGGCCCGGCGACTTCGACCGGGGCAGCGCGCCTTTCAGATCGCCACCACGCTGGCCTTCCTGCTGTACGGGACCGAGCTGGACGGGGTGCTCGCCGAAACCCCCTCGCTCACCGGCGAATCCCGCACGCTGGCCAGGGTCGGGCTGGCCAACTACTTCGCCGGCGCGCTGGTGCTGCCGTACGGACGGTTCCTGCGCTCGGCCGAGGAACTGCGCTACGACATCGACCTGCTCGCCCTGCGCTTCGAGGTCGGCTTCGAAACCATCTGCCACCGGCTGAGCACCCTGCAACGGCAGGGGCAGCGCGGGGTGCCGTTCTTCTTCGTCCGCACCGATCGCGCGGGCAACATCTCGAAACGGCAGTCCGCCACCGCCTTTCACTTCTCCAGGGTCGGCGGCAGCTGCCCGCTGTGGGTGGTGCACGAGGCGTTCGCGCATCCGGGCCGGATCCTGCCGCAGATCGCGGAGATGCCGGACGGGCGGCGGTACCTGTGGATCGCGCGCACCGCGATGTCCGCGCCGCACGGATTCGGCACCGCGACGAAGAACTTCGCGATCGGGCTGGGCTGCGACATCGAATACGCGGACCGGCTGGTGTATTCGTCCGGACTCCAGCTCGACGATCCGGCGACGGCGGTGCAGATCGGCGCCGGGTGCAAGGTATGCGAGCGGACCGCCTGCCCGCAGCGCGCGTTTCCGCACATCGGCAGCCCGCTCGCCGTCACCGAGAACACCAGCACCGACCTGCCCTATCCGCGCGTCGGACACTGATCGCCACGCGGGCAACCGCGGCGGGGTGACTCATGCGGACCGTCCGCTCTCGCGGCGAGACCGCAGCGGCTGCGGTCGCCGAATCGGTTGCCGGACAGCCGGTTACGACTTGGCCAAGTACTCCAGGCGTTCGGAGTCGACCGCGGCGTGCATCATGCTCGCCAGGCCGGGATGCTTCCGCAAACCGGGGTCGGCCTCGACCACCTCGCGGGCGAGTTCCTGTGCGGCGGTGATGACTTCGAGGTCGTCGAGCAGCGACAGCAGCTTCAGCGAGCGGGCGGTGCCGGACTGGGCCGCGCCGAGCACATCGCCCTCGCGGCGGGTGCGCAGGTCGAGTACGGCGAGTTCGAAGCCGTCGGTGGTGGCCGCGACCGCGTCCAGCCGGGCCATCGCCGAGCCGCTGGGCGCGGAATCGGTGATGAGCAGGCACAATCCGGGGTGCTTGCCGCGGCCGATGCGGCCGCGCAGCTGGTGCAGCTGGCTGACGCCGAAGCGGTCCGCGTCGACGATCACCATGACGGTCGCGTTCGGCACGTCGACGCCGACCTCGACGACGGTCGTGCAGACCAGCACGTCGACGGAGCCGTCGTTGAAAGCCCGCATCACCTGGTCTTTTTCGTCCGCGGGCAGGCGCCCGTGCAGCAGGCCGACCCGGAGCTCGGACAGCGGACCGGTGCTCAGCATCTCGAAGACGTCGATGGCGGCCTGCGTGGTCGGGCCCTCCTTCTCCGGCTCCGCCGCCTTCGCCTTGCCGGTGCGCGTCTTGCCGGCGCCTTCCTCGTCGTCACCGATCCGGGAGCACACCACGTAGGCCTGCCGACCGGCCTTGACCTCCTCGACGATGCGCTCCCACGCGCGGTCGACCCAGTTCGGATGCTGCTTGCGTGGAACGACTTTGGAGGTGATGGGCGAACGTCCGCGGGGCAGTTCGGTGAGCGTCGAGGTCTCCAGGTCGCCCAGGGTGGTCATGGCGATGGTGCGCGGGATCGGCGTCGCGGTCATCACCAGCAGGTGCGGGCTGGTGCCCGCCTTCGCCTTGGCGCGCAACGCGTCCCGCTGCTCCACGCCGAAGCGGTGCTGCTCGTCCACGACCACCATGCCGAGGTCGAAGAACTCGACATTGTCCTGGATCAGCGCGTGCGTGCCGATGACGATGCCCGCCTCGCCGGTCATCGCCTCCAGCAGCGCCGCCTTCTTGGTCGCCGTCGACATCGAGCCGGTGACCAGCACGACCTTGGTCGCGTGCTCCCCCGCGCCGAGTTCACCGGCGTTGCCGAGATCGCCGAGCATCCCGCGCAGCGACCGATAGTGCTGGGCGGCAAGCACTTCGGTCGGCGCGAGCAGCGCGCACTGCAGGCCGGCGTCGACGATCTGCAACATCGCCTCCAGCGCGACGATCGTCTTGCCCGAGCCGACCTCACCCTGCAGCAACCGGTGCATCGGATGGGTACGGGACATGTCCGCGGAGATCTCCGAAACCACCTGCTTCTGCCCCGCGGTCAGCTCGAAGGGCAGGCGCTTCTCGAACTCGGCCGCGATCCCGTCCGGTCGCGGCGGACACGGGCGCGCGGCCCAGCCGGACACCTCGTGCCGACGCTCGGCGAGCACGAGCTGCAACGCCAGCGCCTCGTCGAAGCGCAACCGCTCCTGCGCCTGTTCGATGTCGGTCTTGCGCTCCGGCAGGTGGATCAGGCGCAGCGCGTCGGAGATCTTCATCAGCGAACGGTCCGCCCGGAGGTCGTCCGGCAGCGGGTCGTCGATCGGATCGAGCTGATCGAGCACCTGGCGCACACACGCGAGCACGTCCCAGCTCTGCACCTTCGCGGTGGCCGGATACACCGGGATGAACTCGCGCTCCATGAACGAGGTGTCCACGCCCTCGGCGCCTTTCGCGCTCTGCGCGAGCCCGCGCAGGTCACCGCCGCCGCGCACGGTCTTCACCGCGCCGACCGACTCGTCGTCGTTCTCCGGCAGGATCAGATAGCCCGGATGGTTCAGGTTCCATTGACCCGGCCGCCAGTAGCTGACCGTGCCCGACATCATCGCCCGAAGACCTTCCCGGACAACATATTTCACCTTGTCCCCGTTGAAGAAGGTGACGTCGACGCCGCGGCCGGTGCCGGATCCGGTGTCCAGCACCACCTTCAGCAGCGAGCCGCGCCGGTTGCGCATCGGCCGCAGCTCGGCCTTGGTGATCCGGCCGATCACGGTGATGTGCGTGCCGTCCTCCGGCTCGTCCTCGGTGAGCGGCTGCCCCTGCGTCGCGTAGCGCAGCGGGTAGTGCCGCAGCAGGTCCTCCACCGTGTGCATGTCGAACGCGTCGACCAGCGAGCCCGCCGCCTTCACGCCGAGAATATGGTCGAGCCGATCACTCAGGGTCGCCATCTACTCCACTCCGATCTGCACCAGATCCCCGTGCTGCCCACCGGAATACACGGTGACCTCCACGCCGGGAAAGCTTTCGCCGATGTGTGCCGCGAGTTCGCCGGCCAGGCCGTCCGGCGCCGCCGCACCCATCAGCAGGGTGACCAGTTCGCCGCCGAAGGCGAGCATCCGGTCCAGCAGGGTCAGGCCGGCCGCGCGCACATCGTGATCGATCACCACCACATCGTGGCCGACCAAGCCGAGGCCGTCGCCCGCCGCGCAGGTTCCGACCATGGTGAGCGCGCGTTCCGGTGCGACGCGCAGCGACCCCCAGCGGGTGGTCGCGGCCGCCTCGGACATGGCGAAGGCGTCGTCGACGGCGATCCGGCCGCGGTCGTGCACGGCCAGCGCGGCCAATCCCTGGACCATGGACGCGCTCGGCAGCAGCAGGACGTCGCGGTGCGCGTCACGGGCGGCGACACCGACCGCGACCAGGTCGTGCGCGGGCAGCGCGCCGTTGGGCAGCACGAGGACCTCGCGGTTCGGCAGCGCACGGATCGCGGCGAGCAGGGCGGCGGCGCTCACCACGCCGTCACCGGCCAGCACCACGGCACCGGCGTCCTCGAACAGCTCGGCGGCGCCGTCGCCGGCGGCCACGGCCAGGACGCCGCGGTCGGCCGGTCCGTCGGTTTCCTGCTCCGAGTCCATCGTGGTGTGCGTGACGAGGTGGCCGGGGGTCATGTCGTGCGGTGCGCCGTGCTCGGCCGGCGCGAAGCTCTCGATGCGGATTCCGCTGAGTTTTCCGGCGGCGAGACCCGCCTCCACCGCCGCGCCCGCGTCCGCGCAGTGCACGTGGGCGGACCAGGAACGGTCGCCGTCGCCGACGACCACCACCGAGTCACCGAGTTCGGCGAGCCGGGTGCGTAGTCGCGCGATCCGTTCCGCATCGGTGTCGGCGAGCAGATACATCACCTCGTAGCGCGGTTCCGCCGAACCGGTTTCGGGATCGCCCTCGGCGGAGCGCACGGCCACCGGCTCCGGCGGGTGGTACTCCGGCCGGACCGGGATCTCGCCGAGCGTGAGCTCGACCAGGCTGTCCAGCAGCACCACGAGGCCGCGCGCGCCCGCGTCCACCACTCCGGCCGCGCGCAGCACACCGAGTTGCGACGGTGTGTCACCGAGCGCCTTGGCGGCGCCGTCGGCCGCGGCCAGGGCCACGTCGGCGAGCGAGGTGTCCGGGCACGCGGCCGCGCTGGCCGCCGCGCAGTCGAGCACCGTGAGGATGGTGCCCTCGATGGGCTCGCTCAACGCCGCACGGACCAGGACCGAGGCCCGGTTCAAGGCATCGCGCAGGGTCGTGGCCGTCAAGGGCTCGTTCCGCACGGCTTCGGCGATGCCGCGTAAGACCTGCGAGAGGATGATCCCGGAGTTGCCGCGCGCGCCGACGGTCGCGCCGCCTGCCATCGCGGCCGCCACATCATGGGTGGTCAGCACGTCCACCGGACCGCGCGCCGCGGCGGCATCCATCGCCGCCCGCATGGTCGCCAGCAGATTCGTGCCGGTATCCGCGTCCGGGATCGGGAAGACATTGAGTGCGTTGATCTCCTCGCGCCGGTTCGCCAGGCCGTCGAGGCAGGCCCGGCCCCAGCGCAGCAACGCCGTGCCGTCCATCACATCCCGCACACCGGGCACCGTCACCCCTCTACTCGTCGCGCCACCAGCACCGCCCGCAAGGTTAGCGGGCGAGACTGACATACTGCCGGTACCCGCCTGGTGTTCCGGCTACGTCCGGAGCGCACCCGGTTTGGTGGATCGGGGGCGGTCCCGCTACCCTTGCAGGGTTGCCTCGCGTGGCCGTTGCCGGTCCGCGCTGGCCGATGTCCATCGGCAGGGGTACGTCAAACATTGTTTCCGGACATGTTGCCCGCGGGCGACGGTCCTCCACATGACATGAAGGAGTTCGCGACTATGGCTGCCGTCTGCGACGTCTGCGCCAAGGGCCCCGGCTTCGGGAAGTCGGTCTCGCACTCGCACCGGCGCACCAACCGTCGCTGGAACCCGAACATCCAGACCGTTCGCGCCCAGGTTGCGCCGGGTAACACCCGTCGCATGAACGTGTGCACCTCCTGCCTCAAGGCGGGCAAGGTCGTCCGCGGCTGATCGCCCCGGCCGACCCGAGTACGAGAATTGACGCACGCCCCGGCACCCATCACGGGTGGTCCGGGGCGTAGTCATTGACGGGGGACCATGACCGGGCCCGACTGGCGCATCGCCCCGCTTGCCGCCGAGCACACCCGCAGTCTCGCCGAGTGCCACATCGCCTGCTGGCGAGAGGCCTACCGCGAGCTCGTGCCCACCCACGTCCTCGACGCCTTCGACGTCGATCGGCGCGCCGAGCAATGGGAGCGCAATCGGGTCAGGTACCCCGGACGCACCTGGGTGGCGCTGGTCGGTACTCGGGTGATCGGCTTCGCCGGCGCGGGCCCGACCCTGGACGACCCACCGGAACCCGCGCGGCAACTGAACGCGCTCTACGTCCGTTCGGACTGGTACGGCACGGGCGTCGCCCGCGACCTGCTGTACGCCGCGGTCGACCCGGCCGCCGAGCACTCGCTGTGGGTCTTCGAGCAGAACCCGCGCGCCCAATCCTTCTATCGCAAGCACGGATTCGCGCTGGACGGCACCAGCCGCGTCGAGGCGTTCTCGCCGTCGATCGAGGTCAGGATGCTGCGCCCGGCCGGCCCCTGGAGCTGACCGCCGGGCATCCCCGCACCCGTCCGGGGCGAGCATTTCCACGCGATAGGGTGCTGATCATGACCTCCACCGAGCAAGCCGGGTACGTCAGCACCGTCGACGGCGTTCTGCAGATCACCATCGCGACCGCCGCCAACGGCACGTCCATGGACTTCGGCGGGATCGTCGCCGGCACCGCCGCGCTGCGCTCGCTCGGTCCCGAGGTCGGCGCGGTCCTGCTCACCGGCACCGGCGCGAACTTCTGCGCGGGCGGCAATGTGCGCGGCTTCGCGGCCGCCACCGATCGGGCCGCCCACATCTACGGTCTGGCCACCGATCTGCACCACTTCGTGCGCGCGCTCGACGCGACCGCGGTCCCGGTGGTCGTCGGCGTGCAGGGCTGGGCGGCGGGCGCGGGCATGAGCCTGGTCTGCGCGGCCGACATCGCGCTCGGCGGGCCGAGCACCAAGCTGCGCCCGGCCTACCCAGGCATCGGCCTCAGCCCCGACGGCGGCATGTCCTGGACGCTGCCGCGCATCGTCGGACTCGGCCGGGCCCGCGAGATCCTGCTCACCGACGCGATTCTGGACGCCGACGCGGCGGTGCGGCTCGGCATCCTCAGCCGGCTGGTCGCCGACGACGAGGTGCAGGCCGAGGCGCTGAGCCTGGCCCGAAGCCTCGCCGCCGGACCGCGTTCCACCTACTCGAGCATCAAAACGCTGTTGGCACTGTCGGCTTCGTCGGCGCTCGGCGATCAGCTCGATCGCGAACGCGACGCGATCGCCGCCGCGGCCAACGGCGCGACCGGCCGTGAGGGTGTCGACGCGTTCGTGGAGAAGCGCAAGCCGAACTACGCGTGATCGTTATGGTGCGGTCTGGACAACGAATTTCGCGACCGCGTCGGTGAAGGCGTCGTTGTCGTCGCTGGCGGCGGTGTGCGCCGCGCCGCCGATCTCGACCAGCTGGGCGTGCGGCACCAACTGCTGAAAGGCCGCTGCCCCTGCGGAACTCACCACATCCGATTGCATGCCGCGGACCAGCAGCACCGGAATCGTCAGCTTGCGCGCGGCCGATTCCATCTGTTCGGTCATGTCCGACGGGTCCTCGACGCGCTGGGCCAGCATGTCCGGATCCCAGTGCCAGTACCAGCGGCCGTCGCGCTGACGCAGATTGCGCAGCAGGCCATCGGTGTTCTTCGGCCGCGGCCGGTGCGGCAGGTATTCGGCGACCGCGTCGGCGACCTGCTCGAGCGAGTCGAAGCCGTCGCGGTGCTTGCCGAGGAAGTCGATCACCCGGGCCACCCCGGCCTGCTCCGGCCTGGTCACGATGTCGACGAGGACCAGCGCGGTGATCGCCTCCCCGCCGGGGACGGCGGTGGCGAGCAGGCCGGTGATGCCGCCCATGCTCGCCCCGACCACGACCGCGGGCGCACCCAGCTGTTCGAGCACGAGCAGCAGGTCGCGCACCATCGTGTCGCGGCGGTAGTCGCCGTCTTCGGACCAGGCGCTGTCGCCGTGCCCGCGCGCGTCCAGCGTGACCACGCGCAGGCCGGCGGCGCCGAGCTTCGCGCCGGTTTGTTTCCACGAGTGCCTGGTCTGCCCGCCGCCGTGCAGAAAGACGACGAGCGGACCGTCCACCGGGCCGAACTGGTCGGCGGCCAGCTCTAGCCCGCCCGAACCGCGCAACCGCAGCGGCGCGGGTTCGAGCAGATTGTTCGCATTACTCACGAACCGAGGATCGCATAGAACCGGTTACGGTTCGCGGGCGAGCCTCCCGAGCGCCGGTTCGGTCAGCAGTCCCACTTGCCGGACGCGCTGAGCGTGCGCTGCAACAGGCACGCGACCTTGGCGTTGACCGAGGAGGAGATGGTGGAGGAGCCATTGGACGTGAATTCCTCGCCGATCTGCGTCGACGGGGTGTTCGCGGGCGCCGAGGCGGTCTCGGTGGCCGGCTCCAGCGGCAGCCCCGCGGCACTCGCGGTCGCGGCGCCACCGGCAAGGGCGGCACAGAGGGCCAGGGTGGCGGTGGTGCCGCGCAAAGCGCCGCGAACAGTGGTGTTGGGCATAGAAAAGCTCCTCACTCGAATCAATCTAGGTAACTCACACACAGACGCCCGCTCACGGCAGGCGCCAGTCGACGGGTTCGGCGCCCAGCTCGTCGAGCAGTTCGTTCACTCGCGAGAACGGGCGGGAACCGAAGAAGCCGCGCGAGGCCGACAGCGGTGACGGATGCGCGGATTCGATGTAGGGGATCTCGGCCTCGGTCAGGGTCGGCTTGAGCGTCGCCGCGTCGCGCCCCCAGAGGATCGCGACCAGCGGCTCGTCCCGCGCGACCAGCGCCCGAATCGCCTGCTCGGTCACGGCCTCCCAGCCCTTGCCGCGATGCGAGGCGGGCTGGCCGGGGGCCACCGTCAGCACCCGGTTCAGCATCAGCACACCCTGATCGGACCAGGGGCTGAGGTCGCCGCAGGACGGCGTCGGGTGGCCGAGGTCCTTGGTGTACTCGGCGAAGATGTTCGCCAGGCTGCGCGGCACCGGCGAAACATTCGGCGCGACAGAGAAACTCAGGCCCATGGCGTGGCCGGGGGTCGGGTAGGGGTCCTGGCCGACGACCAGCACGCGCACCGCGTCGAACGGACGCTGGAAGGCGCGTAGCACGTTCTCACCGGCCGGTAGGTAGCCGCGGCCCGCCGCGTTCTCCTCGCGCAGGAACTCGCCCATGGCGGAAATGCGTTCCGCCACCGGCTCGAGTGCCTTCGCCCATCCCGGATCGATGATTTCCGACAGTGGTTTCGCGCCCATGACCGCACAACTTATCGTGGTTGGCTCGCGCCCGCCGAGTCCGCCCCACCGAACGATTCCCAGCCGGCGCTGCCCGGCCGGGGCGCGCCGTCGACCGTGACGCCGTGACCGGCGCACACGCGTCCGATCCGCACCCAGCCGGCGGGCAGGTCACAGTCCGGTGACCACGTGCCGGCGAAGGCGTGATCCTCGCCGCCGGTCAGAATCCATTGCGCCGCATCGGCATCCATTCGCGCGGCCAGCCGTTCCAGCGCGGGGTCACGCACCGCCGCGGAATCCAGATCTATAGCCACACTGGATGACTGGGCGATATGGCCGAGATCGGCCAGCAGGCCGTCGGATACGTCGGTGAGTGCGTTCAGGCCGGTCACCTCGATCACATCCAGCACCGCCGAGTAGGGCGGCTGCGGGACCCGGTGCGCGGCAAGCGCTTCGGCGAAGTCCTCGGATTCCGCGCCGGCGGTGAGGATCGCGAGCCCCGCGGCGGACCAACCGAGCCGGCCGGCGACGGCGACCGTGTCGCCCACGCGCGCACCGGCTCTCGTGATCGCCGGGCGGCCGCGCAGATCGCCGAACGCGGTGACGGAGATGACGAGGTCGCGGCTGCGCACCAGATCGCCGCCCGCGATGGACGCACCGGCCCTGGCCGCCTCCGCCCACATGCCCTCGGTCAGGCCGTCGATCACGTCCAGGGGGGTATCGGCCGGGCAACCGAGGGCGACCACGAACGCGCTCGGCCACGCGCCCATCGCGACCACGTCGGCCGCGTTCTGTGCGATCGCCTTGCGCCCGATATCCGCGGGACTCGACCAGTCGAGCCGGAAATGCCGATCCTGCACGAGCATGTCGGTGGTCACCGCGAACCGGCCGTCCGGCGCGGCGACCAGCGCGGCGTCGTCGCCCGGACCGAGC
This sequence comes from Nocardia sp. NPDC056564, assembly GCF_042793755.1. Taxonomy (NCBI): domain Bacteria; kingdom Bacillati; phylum Actinomycetota; class Actinomycetes; order Mycobacteriales; family Nocardiaceae; genus Nocardia; species Nocardia sp. NPDC056564. Next base: position 299,780 of record NZ_JBHTUR010000002.1, on the reverse strand, counting down.
AGCACGCTCGCCGCCTGGACCCGGCCGCGGTTGATCCGCTCGATCAGGGCGAACTCGCCCAGTTCGCGCACCGTCCTCGGTCCCGTGTGCTCGCTGATGACCGGTCCTTTCAGACGCACTGCCGGCTGGAAACGACCCGAAGGTACCCTTTTCAGGGCAATCGACTGCTACCGGGCCGGTCACGCCGCCGCGGCGGCGACCACCCGGTCAGCGCGACAGGAAGGATCGGTGAGCATGGCGGCGGAATCGTCGGACCACGATTCGGCGAAGAAGACGGCCGGGCAGGTCACGGAGGCGGACCCGCCTACCGGCACCGAGCAGGCCGGCACCCCGGACACCGACTCGGCCGCGAGCCCGCGCCAATACTCCCCCGCGCTCATCGCCACGGCTGTCGCGTTGCCGGTCGTGCTGGTGGTCACCGTGCTGGTGCTCGCGATCCTCGCCGCCCGCGCCCCCGTCGAACGCGAACCGCTGGTCCTCGGCCCGGTCCCGGCGCCCGCCGCCGGCGGCCCCGCCTGCACCAACCTGCTCCCCGCGCTGCCGACCGAACTCGGCGACTACACCAAATCCACCCTCGTGGAGCCCTCCCCGCCGGCCACCCGCGCCTGGCAGCGCAGCGACGGCGGCGACCCGATCGTGCTGCGCTGCGGCCTCGATCGCCCGCTCGAATTCAACCGCGCCTCGGCCTTGCAGATCGTGAACGGCGTCCAGTGGTTCGAGGCCCGCGACCAGACCGCCAAGGCGAGCACCTGGTTCGCCGTCGACCGCGAGACCTACATCGCGCTGACCGTCCCCGACGGCTCCGGCCCCACCCCCCTGCAAGCGGTCTCCGACACCATCACCGCCACCCTCCCGGCCACCCCCCTCGACCCGGGCCCCCTGCCCAACTGAGGCGTCAGCGCAGTCCGGTTCCGCGCGCGATCGCGGTCTCGATCAGGGTGGACACCAGGTCTCGGTAGTCGATGCCGGTGGCCTCCCACATCCGCGGGTACTGCGAGATCGGGGTGAAGCCGGGCATCGTGTTGATCTCGTTGATCACCGGGCCGTCCGCGGTGATGAAGAAGTCGACGCGGGCCAGTCCCTGACAGTCCAGCGCGCGGAACGCCCGCACCGCGAGTTCGCGGATGCTGTCGGAGACCTCGTCGTCCAGCTTGGCCGGCACGTCGAATTCGCAGACGTCGTCGAGGTACTTGGTCTCGAAGTCGTAGAACTCGGGGTTGGTCGCGGCGGTGGACTCCGCCGGGATCCGGATCTCCGACACCACACTGGCTTCCACCCGGCCATCCGGGAATTCCAGTACGCCGCACTCGACTTCGCGGCCGACGATGCCCGCCTCGATGATCACCTTGGGATCATGGGCGCGCGCCGTGGCGATCGCCGCGTCCAACGCGGCCCAGTCGGTGACCTTTGTGATGCCGATCGAGGAACCGCCGCGCGCGGGTTTCACGAACACCGGCAGTCCCAGCGTCGCCCGGTCCGCCTCGCTCAGCGTGTCGGTGCCGCGCCGCAGCACCACCTGCCTGCCGATCGGCAAGCCTTCGGCGGCAAGGAGTTTCTTGGTGAACTCCTTGTCCATGCCCGCCGCGCTGGCCAGCACGCCCGCACCCACATACGGCACGCCGGCCAGCTCCAGCATGCCCTGCAACGTGCCGTCCTCGCCGAACGGTCCGTGCAGCAGCGGGAACACCACGTCGACCGCGCCGAGCGCGGCACCCGGATCGTCGAGTGCGACAAGCGCACCCGAGTTGCTCGGGCCTGCGGTGAGGGTCAGGGCCGTGCCGGTGCCGTCCACCGACGGCAGCGTGCGATCGTGGAAACCGAGCGCCGCGACGTTCGAATCGGCCAGCACCCAGGCCCCTTCGGTGCTGATGCCGATCGGCACGACGTCGTACTTCGCCGGATCCAGGTTCGGCAGCACGCTGCCCGCCGACACACAGGAGACGGCGTGCTCATTGCTCCGCCCGCCGAAAACCACAGCCACCCGGATCCGGTTATTCATGCCCCGAACCGTACCCGGCGCGGCGCACCGACCACACCGCTGGGACTACTCCGGCTTGATCCGTCGGCCGAGCAAGTTGCCGACCGCTTCGCGCACCGCCATGCCCTCGTGGCAGACCTGGTTCACCGCGGTGGTCAGGGGCATGTCGACGTCGTGTTCGACGGCCAGCGCGCGAATCGAGGTGCACGACTTGACGCCCTCGGCCACCTGGCCGTGGGTCGCCGCCTGCGCGGTCTCCATCGACCCGCCGAGGCCGAGCGCGTGCCCGAACGAGCGGTTGCGCGACAGCGGCGAGGTGCAGGTGGCGACCAGATCGCCGACTCCGGCCAAGCCCGCGAAGGTCGCGGGGTCCGCGCCGAGCGCGACCCCGAGCCGGATGATCTCGGCGAGGCCGCGGGTGATGATGCTGGCGACCGTGTTGTCCCCCAACCCCATTCCGGACGCGATGCCGCAGGCGAGGGCGATCACGTTCTTGCACGCACCACCGATCTCACAGCCGATCACGTCGGTATTGGTGTAGGGCCGGAAGTAGCCGGTGGCGATGGCGTGCTGCAACGCGACCGCCCGGTCCACGTCCGAGCAGGCGATCACGGTGGCCGCGGGCTGGCCGACCGCGATCTCGTGCGCCAGATTCGGTCCGGACAGCACCGCGATCCGGCTCGGATCAGCCCCGGTGACCTCTGCGATGACCTGACTCATCCGCAGCAATGTGCCGTTCTCGATGCCCTTGGCCAGACTGAGTAGCGACGCGTCCGGGGCGATCAGTCCCTTCCACTGTTCGAGATTCGCGCGCAACGACTGCGACGGCACCGCGAGCACCACGATGTCGGCGCCGTCGAGCGCTACGGCCGGGTCGTGCGTGGCTGCCAGCGGGGGCAGCGGAATATCGGTGAGGTAGGACGGATTGCGATGTTGAGTGTGCAGTACCTCGGCGACCTCGGCTCGTCGCGCCCAGATGGTGACGTCGGTTCCCGCGTCCGCCAAGACCTTTGCGAACGCGGTCCCCCAAGATCCCGCGCCCAGTACTGCCGCCCTCGTCATCTGCCCAATATGCCATGGAAGGATTGGACGCATGCGCCCGCACGCCGTGCATGCCGTGATCGCGGTCAAGAGCCTCGATCAGGCCAAGAGTCGACTGGCCGACCGGCTGCGCCCGGAACACCGGGCCCGGCTGGTCCTCGCCATGCTCGCAGACACTCTGGCCGCCACCGCGGCCGTCGCGGAGATCGTCTCGGTCACCGTCGTCACCCCGGATCCCGCCGTCGCCGACCTGGCCCTGTCGATGGGCGCCGCGGTGCATCCCGAGCCACTGATCGGCGAGCACGACCCGCTCAACAGCGCCCTGGCCGACGCTGCGGCCGGACTGCGGCACCGGCACGGACCGGTGGATCTGCTCGCCTTGCAGGCCGATCTGCCCGCGCTGCGCCCGGCGGAACTGGCCGACGTGCTGCGCGTCGCGCCGCGCGGCTCGCGCTCGATCGTGGTCGATCACGCGGGCACCGGCACCGCCGCGCTACTTGTCCGCGACCCGGTCGCCGGCCTGGAACCCCGATTCGGCCCCGGTTCGGCGAGCAAGCACATCGCCGCCGGCGCGGTCGACCTGACCGGCGATTGGCCGGGTTTACGGCTCGATGTCGACACCGCCGACGACCTGGACCTGGCGATTGAGCTCGGCGCGGGGAATGCGACCAGGGTCGCGCTGCACGACATCGGCTGGCCAGATCGCGTTCACCAGCCGGTTCGCCGGGTGTGCTAGGAGATCGCCAGAGCGCGGTGACGCTCACGGCAATCATAGTGTCGGGCTCCACACCACCCGGTTCGTAGGGGATGATCGTTGGCGTGAGTGAGCGAAGCGAGCTATCCATCCGCCAGCGCGCATCGCGCGTGTCGGGGTCGATCCCCAGCGAGGTGACGGCATGAGCGATACCGAGACCGTCAAGCAGCAGTTGCTTCCAACGCCGCCACCCGCGGCGACCCCGGTGCCGACCGATGCGACCATCGAACAGTTGCCACGTGATCGCTACCTCAACCGCGAGTTGAGCTGGCTCGATTTCAACGCCCGCGTTCTCGCCCTCGCCGAGGACGCGTCGCTGTCGCTGCTGGAACGCGCCAAATTCCTGGCCATCTTCGCGTCGAACCTCGACGAGTTCTACATGGTCCGGGTCGCCGGACTCAAGCGCCGCGCCGAGACCGGCCTGCTGGTCCGCTCCGCGGACGGCCGCTCGCCCGGCGAGCAGCTGGAACTCATCGCCGCCCGCGCGCAGGAGATCGCCGTGCGGCACGCGCGGGTCTTCCTGGACGACGTGCTGCCCGCGCTGACCGCCGAGGGCATCGCGATCATCGACTGGACCGACCTGAACGACGATGAGCGCCAACGTCTCTCGGGGCACTTCCAGGATCAGGTGTTCCCGGTGCTCACCCCGCTCGCGGTGGATCCGGCGCACCCGTTCCCGTACATCAGCGGCCTGAGCCTGAATCTCGCGGTGACGGTGAAGGATTCCGCCACCGGCGGCGAGCACTTCGCCCGAGTCAAGGTGCCGGACAACGTCGATCGATTCGTCCGAGTGCGCCGCACCGACGCCGGATCGACCATCGCCGCGTTCCTGCCCATGGAGGAACTGATCGCGGCGCACCTCGATCTGCTCTTCCCCGGCATGGAAGTGGTTGAGCAGCACTCGTTCCGGATCACCCGCAACGCCGACTTCGAGGTCGACGAGGACCGCGACGAGGACCTGTTGCAGGCCCTGGAACGCGAACTCGCGCGCCGCCGCTTCGGATCGCCGGTGCGCCTGGAGGTCTCCGACGACATGACCGAGCACATGCTCGAATTGTTGTTGCGGGAACTCGATGTCGATCCCGGCGACGTCATCCAGGTGCCCGGCCTGCTCGACCTCTCCTGCCTCTGGCAGGTGTACGGGGTGGACCGGCCGAACCTCAAGGACGCGCCCTACGTGCCCGCCACCCCGCCCGCGTTCGGCGAGCGGGAGACCCCGCGCAACGTGTTCGCCGCGCTGCGCGAGGGCGACGTGCTGGTGCACCACCCGTACGACTCGTTCTCCACCAGCGTGCAGCGGTTCATCGAGCAGGCCGCCGCCGACCCGCAGGTGCTCGCGATCAAGCAGACGCTCTATCGCACCTCGGGTGACTCGCCGATCGTCAACGCGCTCATCGACGCGGCCGAGGCGGGCAAGCAGGTCGTCGCGCTGGTCGAGATCAAGGCCCGCTTCGACGAGCAGGCCAACATCAAATGGGCACGCGCGCTGGAACAGGCGGGCGTGCACGTGGTCTACGGCCTCATCGGCCTCAAGACGCACTGCAAGACCTGCCTGGTGGTGCGCCGCGAGGGCGCGACCATCCGCCGCTACTGCCACATCGGCACCGGCAACTACAACCCGAAGACCGCGCGGCTCTACGAGGACGTCGGATTGCTCACCGCCGCACCGGAAATCGGCGCGGACCTGACCGACCTGTTCAATTCGCTGACCGGTTACTCGCGAAAAGAGAACTACCGCAACCTGCTTGTCGCCCCGCACGGCGTGCGGGCCGGCATCATCGAGCGGATCCAGCGCGAGACCGAACTGGCGATCCAGGGCAAGGACGCCCGAATCCGGTTGAAGGCCAACGCGATCGTCGACGAGGAGATCATCGACGCGCTGTACCGGGCCTCGCTGGCCGGCGTGCCGGTGCAGATCGTGGTGCGCGGCATCTGCGGGCTGCGCCCCGGTGTGCCGGGGATGAGCGAGAACATCGAGGTTCGGTCGATCCTCGGCAGGTTCCTCGAGCACTCGCGGGTGATGCACTTCCAGGCCCAGGATCAGTACTGGATCGGCAGCGCCGACATGATGCACCGCAATCTCGACCGGCGGGTGGAAGTCATGGCGCAGGTGAAGGATCCGCGGCTGACCGAGCAGCTGGGCCAGGTTTTCGACTCGGCGCTGCATCCCGACACCCGCTGCTGGGTACTCACCTCGGATGGCAATTGGCTGGCCCGGCCCGAGCACGCGGGCGACGACGACGTCAAAGTGCGTGACCACCAAGAGTTCCTGATGCGCCTGCGGAGGCCCGAACAGCAGTGAGTGGTACTACGGGGTACGAGATGGAAGGGGGCCCCTTCTGGGATCCCCGTATTACCGCCAACATTCACGCCGCGGGTGCGGTGGTGTGGCGGCGGGCGAGCAACGGCGCGCTGGAGATCGCCGTCGTGCATCGGCCCAAATACCAGGATTGGTCGCTGCCCAAGGGCAAGCTCGATCCCGGTGAGACGCCGGTGCTCGCCGCGGTCCGCGAGGTCCGCGAGGAGACCGGCCTGGACTGCACGCTCGGCCGCTACCTCGGCCACGTCACCTATCCCGTTCCGGGACACCGCAAGCTGAAGCGGGTGGACTACTGGGCGGCCGAGGTGGCCGGCGGTGAGTTCACCGCGAATGACGAAGTGGACGTGCTGAATTGGTATCCGCTGGATCGGGTGATGGAGCAGCTGTCCTACCCGATGGACCGTCAGGTGCTGCGCGCGTTCACCCGGCTGCCCGCGAACACCCACACGATGCTGCTGGTCCGGCACGCGAAAGCTGGTCGGCGCGACCGCTTCTCCGGTCCGGACCCGCTACGACCACTGGATCGGTCCGGGCAGGCGCAGGCCCAGGCCCTGGTGCCGAATCTGCTGGCGTTCGGGGCATCTCGGATCCATTCGGCCGATCCGGTGCGCTGCGTGCAGACCGTGACGCCGCTGGCGGAGAAGCTCGCGGTGGAGATCGTCCTCGAACCGCTGCTGTCCGAAACCGGTTATGCCGCAGCGCAGGACGAGGCGCGCAAACGGATCGTCGAACTGGTGCCGACTTCCGGGGTGCCCGTTATCTGTAGTCAGGGCAAGGTGATTCCCGATCTGCTGGACTGGTGGGCCGAGCGCGACGGCATCACGTTGCCGTCCGCGCGCAACCGCAAGGGCAGTGTGTGGGTGCTGTCCTTCGTCGACGGCAGCCTGGTCGCCGCCGACCATCTGGACCGGTCGTTGAACGCGGGCTTCGTGAAGCCCTGATTCGAACGGTCCCCACCGGCAAGGCCCGGACGGGACTACCCCCGAATGATGAGTACGGACAGACGAAACGGCCCCGGAAGCGTGCTTCCGGGGCCGTGTTCGATCGGTACAGCGGATGATTCGGCCGTTCGGCCGGTCATCCGGCGCCAATACCGTACTGGCGCAGTATCTAGCGGCGACCGCGAGCGGGAGCCTTCTTGGCCGCCGTCTTCTTGGCCGGAGCCTTCTTGGCGACCGTCTTCTTGGCGGCGGTGACCTTCTTGGCCGGCGCCTTCTTGGCGGCGGTGACCTTCTTGGCCGGCGCCTTCTTCACGGCCGACTTGGCGGCCGTCTTCTTGGCGGGTGCCTTGGCCGCAGTCGTCTTGCGAGCAGCGGTCTTTGCGGGCGCCTTCTTGGCGGCCTTCTTCGCCGTGGTCTTGGCCGGACCCTTGGTGGGGGTGGCCTTCTTGGCGGCGGTCTTCTTGGCCGCCGTCTTCTTGGCGGCCGCCTTCTTGGCTGCCACCGGGGCATTCACGCCGCGCTTGACGGCGGGACCGCTCTGGGCGAGCTTCTGCTTGCCCGCGATCACGGCCTTGAACTGAGCGCCCGGACGGAACGCAGGCACCGAAGTGGGCTTCACCTTGACGGTTTCGCCGGTGCGCGGGTTCCGGGCCACTCGAGCCGCGCGCTTGCGCTGTTCGAACACACCGAATCCGGTGATTGTGACGCTCTGCCCCTTGTGCACCGCGCGCACGATGGTGTCGACCACATGCTCGACTGCCGCGGTGGCCGTGCGCCTATCAGTACCCAACTTTTCGGTCAGAACGTCGATCAGTTCCGCCTTGTTCATTGAATCCTCCGCAGACTAATGGCCCGTCGTCGGACCGACTAGGTACCACGGTAAACCCACAATGGGCAAGAGTCTATGTGCCACGCCAAAATTCATGTGGTTTAGCACACGTCCAGCTATCGGCCCCGGTGCCATCCAGCTAACCGCCAAGGGTGTTTAGGACTGCGAAATACGTGCTGGGAGGGTAGTGGGTTTCCATGCTGGCCTTGCGTTTTCGAACTCCGCGATGGTGTCGCTGCGGCGCAGCGTGAGCCCGATGTCGTCCAATCCTTCGAGCAGACGCCACCGCGTGTAGTCATCAATATCGAACGGCAACACGGCGGTTCCGGCGGTCACGGTGCGCGCCTCGAGGTCCACAACCAATTCGAGTCCGGGCTGTTCCTCGAGCAACTTCCAGAGCATTTCGACATCGTTCTGTGACATCTGAGCGGCCAACAGGCCGCCCTTACCGGCATTGCCGCGGAAGATGTCGGCGAAGCGGGACGAGATCACCACCCGAAAGCCGTAGTCCGACAGCGCCCATACGGCGTGCTCACGCGAGGATCCCGTGCCGAAATCCGGCCCTGCGACCAGCACACTTCCCCGGTTGTACGGCTCCTTGTTCAGAATGAAGTCCGAATCGTTACGCCACGCGGCGAACAGTCCGTCCTCGAATCCCGTGCGGGTCACCCGCTTCAGGTACACGGCCGGGATGATCTGATCGGTATCGACATTGGAACGGCGGAACGGCACGCCGATCCCCTTGTGCACGGTGAAGGCTTCCATTGATTCTCCTGAGTCGGTTGGGGTATCGCGTCCGGTCAGTCCAGATCCGCAGGTGAGGACAGGGTTCCGCGCACCGCCGTCGCGGCCGCGACGAGCGGCGAAACCAGGTGCGTACGGCCGCCTTTGCCCTGCCGGCCCTCGAAGTTCCGGTTCGACGTCGAGGCGCAGCGCTGGCCGGGGGCGAGCTGATCCGGATTCATTCCCAGGCACATTGAGCAGCCCGCCTGCCGCCATTCGGCGCCCGCTGCGGTGAAAATCTCACCCAGTCCTTCTAATTCGGCCTGGGCGCGCACCCGCATAGAGCCCGGTACAACCAACATTCGCACCGAGTCCGCGACCCGGCGTCCTTTTAAAACCTCGGCCACGGCACGCAAATCTTCGATGCGTCCGTTGGTGCACGAACCGACGAATACCGTGTCGACCGCCACATCACGAAGCGGAGTGCCCGGCTCCAAATCCATGTACCGCAGCGCTTTCGCCGCCGACTCGCGCGCCGTCTCGTCCGCCATCTGGGCGGGGTCCGGCACCGATTCGCCGAGCGGCGCGCCCTGTCCCGGGTTGGTGCCCCAGGTGACGAACGGGGTCAGCTCGGCCGCGTCGATGTGCACTTCCGCGTCGAAAGTCGCGCCCTCGTCGGTCTTCAGCGCTTCCCAGGCGGCCACTGCGGCCGTCCAGTCGGCTCCCTGCGGGGCGTGCGGGCGTCCTTCGAGGAATGCGTAGGTGGTTTCGTCCGGCGCGATCATGCCCGCCCTGGCGCCCGCCTCGATGGACATGTTGCAGATGGTCATTCGCGCTTCCATCGACATGGCGCGGATCGCCTCGCCGCGGTACTCCAGCACATAGCCCTGACCGCCGCCGGTGCCGATTTTCGCGATCACGGCCAGGATCAGGTCCTTGCTCGTCACACCCGGCGCCAGCGTGCCGTCCACGGTGATCGCCATCGTCTTGAACGGGCGCAGCGAGAGTGTCTGGGTGGCAAGGACATGCTCCACCTCCGAGGTGCCGATGCCCATCGCCAGCGCGCCGAACGCGCCGTGCGTCGAGGTGTGGCTGTCCCCGCACACCACCGTCATGCCCGGCTGGGTCAGGCCCAGCTGCGGGCCGACCACGTGCACGATGCCCTGGTCCAGATCGCCCATCGGATGCAGGCGCACACCGAATTCCGCGCAGTTACGGCGCAGGGTGTCCACCTGGGTGCGCGAAATCGGGTCCGCGATCGGCTTGTCGATGTCCGCGGTCGGGACATTGTGGTCCTCGGTCGCGATCGTGAGATCCGGCCTGCGCACCGGCCGTCCCGCCGCGCGCAGCCCGTCGAACGCCTGCGGGCTGGTCACCTCGTGCACGAGATGCAGATCGATGTAGATCAGGTCGGGTTCGCGCCCGACGCCCGCACCGGAACCCCGGGCGACGACGTGCTGCTCCCACACCTTCTCGGCCATGGTGCGTGGCTCTGCCATTTCTGGATCACCTTTCGACGAGCATCCGGTCGCGGTCCGGGCTGGGAGCGCGGCGGCTGCACAAGTTTTTCGGCTATGGGCGAGGTCGGATGCCCCCTGAGAGATTCGTCGCCGCTATCACCACGGCAGTGGATTTCCCAACATCCGAGACGCTAGTATCGTTCTATGAGACAGCATAGCGGCATCGGCGTCCTCGACAAAGCAGTGGCGGTGTTGTACGCCGTCGCCGAGCACCCCTGCGGTCTCAACGAGCTCTGCGCCCGCACCGGCCTGCCCCGCGCCACCGCCCATCGCCTGGCCGTCGGCCTCGAAGTGCACCGGCTGCTCGCCCGCGACAACACCGGAATGTGGCGGCCCGGCCCCGCCCTCGCCGAGCTCGCCGCCGGGGCCACCGATCCGCTCCTGGAGGCCGCGTCGGCCATCCTGCCCCGATTGCGCGAGATCACCGGCGAAAGCGTCCAGCTGTATCGACTGGACGGCAATGCGCGCATCTGTGTCGCGGCCCTGGAGCCGCCCGTCGGGCTGCGCGACACCGTCCCCGTCGGCGCGCGCCTGCCCCTGACCGCGGGTTCCGCCGCCAAGGTCCTGCTCGCCTGGGCCGACGCGGACCTGCAGCGCACCATCCTCGCCGACGCCGTCTTCGGCGAACGCGCCCTCACCGAGGTCCGCAAGCGCGGCTGGGCCCAGAGCGCCGCCGAACGCGCCTCCGGCGTAGCCAGCGTCTCCGCCCCCGTCCGCGACGCCGGCGGCACCGTCATAGCGGCCGTCTCCGTGTCCGGCCCCATCGACCGCATGGGCCGCCGCCCCGGCGCACGCTGGGCCGCCGACCTGGTCGCCGCCGCCGAGGCCCTGCACAAGCGCCTATAACACGTTACAGAAATGACGTTCTAGAGTGAGCCCATGGGAGTCAACCAACGGGCACAGATCGTCATGTCCGACACCGAGATCAGCGAGTTCCTCGAGCGCAGCCGCATCGCCACCCTGGCCACCATCGGCCCCAACGGCACCCCCCACCTGACCGCCATGTGGTACGCCCTGCTCGACGGCGAACTCTGGTTCGAAACCAAAACCAAGTCCCAAAAGGCCGTCAACCTGCGCCGAGATCCCCGCATCACCTGCATGATCGAGGCAGGCCAGACCTACGACCAGTTGCGCGGCGTCGCCATCGAAGGCCACGCGGAGATCGTCGACGACCCCGACAAACTGTTCGCCGTCGGGGTCAGCGTCTGGGAGCGCTACACCGGCCCCTACAGCGAAGACGTCCGCCCCATGGTCGAAACCATGCTGCACAAACGCTCCGCGATCAGAGTGGTGCCCGACCGGATCCGCAGCTGGGACCATCGCAAGTTGGGCCTCCCCCAGCTCCCCCTCGGCGGCACCACCGCACATTCCCTCGACTGACCTGCCTATGCGGTGCGCCACAGCCTTCCCGACGCGGCCCCGATATCGGCCTGACATCCCCCACCTCGACGACTAACGTCAAACCGTTCGACCCATATCGGCCGGCCCCCGCAGCCCCACCACGGCGCGCACCCCCGGCCGCCACCACGAGGAGACGGCGATGACGGAATCAGCTAGTTCCAACGGCTCAGCCACCCCCGAGCCCACCAGCGCCGAAGAAGTGAAGCGCAAGTTCAAAGCGGCCCTCGACCGCAAAAACCAGCACAACGCCCGCACCGCCGACCACCTCGACGGCCGCTCCAAGGGCGCCAACGCCACCCACGGCAACGCCAGCACCAAGCGCGAATTCCGCCGCAAGAGCGGATAGGAGAACGAGGAAAAGGCCCCCCGGTCACCAGACCAGGGGGCCTTCGCTTTACCCACCCCATGATCCGCACTGTCTCTCGGGATCCGCACCGACTACAAGCCCCCAGAGCGGGTGCGGATCCCGAGAGACAGTGCGGATCCGGGACCGGCACGTCCGCCGGGCAGCGAAGCAGCGAAGCGTAAGCAAGCACCCCTAAAAGACCAGCCACCTGCACAAGCCGCAGCAACAAATCCCCCAGGAATACCCATCCCCATGAACGGCGGGGCGAAGCCCCCGCCCCGGGGGTCCGGGGGCGAAGCCCTCCGGGCGGGGCTTGGGGGTCGCACCCCCAAAAGAAATAGCGAAACAGTAAAGGCCCATGCCCTATGGGCATGGACCTTCCAACTGTGTAGCCCCGACGGGATTCGAACCCGCGCTACCGCCTTGAGAGGGCGGCGTCCTAGGCCGCTAGACGACGGGGCCAGGACTGCTTCTCGTTTGCACGAGGAGCACCTTTGGTTGATCTTTCGATCAGGAGGCTCGGCTAGCTTAGCTGGCCGGAGCGTGGCGACCAAATCGCCAGCTGCTGTGTTGATTTCGGCCGCGCACCGATCTCGACAAGCAATCTCTCCGCTGGGGTACCAGGACTCGAACCTAGAATGGCTGAACCAGAATCAGCTGTGTTGCCAATTACACCATACCCCAATGACCAGGCGTTTCAGCCTCGCGTCTGGGTGACTGCGAGGCCTTGTTCCGAGCCGAGAAGAAGAGTACCAAACCGTTACGGGTTAACTACAAATCGCCTGGTCAAAGCCATGTTTTCGGCCGTTTTCGGAGTTTCAGGCCGTGGCCGACCACTCCTGCGCGGAGCGCAGCCGAGCCAAACTGGTGTCGCGGCCGAGCAGTTCGAGCGACTCGTACAGCGGCGGGCTGATGTGCGAGCCGGTGACCGCGACCCGCACCGGCGCGAATGCCTTGCGTGGTTTGAGGCCCAGATCTTCGATCAGCGCGGTTTTCAGCGCCTCTTCGATAGCGGCGGTCGTCCACTGCGTCAGCGGCTCCAGCGCGGCAATAGCGGATTGCAATACCTGATTTGCGTCGGCGCCGAGATTCTTGGCTCCCGCAGTGGGGTCGATCGCAAATTGTTCGGCGGGCGCCAACAGGAAACGCAACAGTTCCCAAGCGTCGGACAAGACGACGATCCGGGTCTGCACCAGTTCGGCCGCCGCGGCGAACATCTTCTCGTCGATTTCGGCGCCGATATGACCCTGCCCGGTCAGGTACTCACGCAGTCGGTTGCTGAAATCACCCGGTTCCAGCAATCGGATGTGCTCCGCGTTGAGCGCGTCCGCCTTCTTCTGATCGAATCGGGCCGGATTCGAATTTACTTTCGATATGTCGAACGCGGCAACCATCTCCGCCATGCTGAACACGTCGTGGTCGTCGGCGATGCTCCAACCGAGTAGTGCCAGGTAATTCAGCAAACCTTCCGGGATGAATCCGCGGTCCCGGTGGACGAACAGATTCGACTCGGGATCGCGCTTGGACAACTTCTTGTTGCCCTGTCCCATGACGAACGGCAGGTGGCCGAACTCCGGGGTGAAGTCGGCGAGACCGATCCGGCGCAGCGCGCCGTAGAGCGCGATCTGGCGCGGCGTGGAGGAGAGCAGATCCTCGCCACGCAGCACGTGGGTGATCTTCATCAACGCGTCGTCGAGCGGGTTGACCAGGGTGTACAGCGGATCACCGGTGCCGCGGGTGAGCGCGAAGTCGGGCACGCTGCCCGCCTTGAAGGTGGTCTCGCCGCGCACCAGATCGTGCCAGGTGATGTCCTCGTCGGGCATCCGGAGCCGAATCACCGCGGGGCGCCCGGCATCTCGGTACGCCTCGATCTGCTGGGCGGTGAGCTCGCGATCGTAGTTGTCGTAGCCGAGCTTCGGGTCACGCCCGGCGGCGCGATGGCGGGCCTCGACTTCCTCAGGCGTGGAGAAGGATTCGTAGGCCGCACCGGCCTCCAGCAGGCGCCGGACCGCATCGAGGTGCAGATCCTTGCGCAGCGACTGGCGGTACGGCTCGTAGGGGCCGCCGACCTCCGGACCCTCGTCCCAGGTCAGGCCGAGCCAGCGCAGCGCGTCCAGCAGCGCGCGGTAGGAGTCCTCGGAATCCCGTGCCGCATCGGTGTCTTCGATCCGGAACACGAACTTTCCACCGTGGTGCCGGGCGTAGGCCCAGTTGAACAGCGCCGTCCGGATCAGGCCGACGTGCGGCGTCCCGGTCGGCGACGGGCAGAAGCGGACCCGTACTTCAGTCATGGCTCTCTTTCGACTAGCGAGGCTTGGCGGCAACAGGATTGATGAGCGTTCCGATGCCCTCCACGGTCACGGACACCTGCTGTCCGGCCTGCACCGGACCGACGCCCTCCGGCGTTCCGGTGAGGATGACATCGCCTGGCAGCAGCGTCATCACGGTGCTGACCCATTCGATGAGCTTCGGAATGTCGTGCAGTAGAAGCGAAGTGCGGCTGCGCTGCCGGACTTCGCCGTCGAGCTCGGTGATGATCTCCAGATCCGAAGGATCCAGGGACGTTTCGATCCACGGACCGAGCGGGCAGAAGGTGTCGTAGCCCTTGCCCCTGGTCCACTGTCCGTCGTGGCGCTGCTGGTCGCGCGCGGTCACATCGTTGGCGACGGTGTAGCCGAGCACCACGTCCAGCGCGCGGGCGGCGGGCACGTCCTTGCACGGGCGGCCGATGACGACGGCGAGTTCGCCCTCGTAGTCGACCTGAGAGGAGCTGGGCGGCAGGATGATCGGGGCGTTCGGCCCGATGATCGCGGTGTTCGGCTTGAGGAAGATCACCGGATCTTCCGGTGCGGGACCGCCCATTTCGGCCGCGTGGGCCGCGTAGTTCTTGCCGATACAGACGACCTTGCTCGCCAGGATGGGCGCGAGCAGGCGCACATCGGCCAGCGGCCAGCTCCGCCCGGTGAACGTCGGCGTACCGAACGGGTGTTCCGCGATTTCCTTCGCGATGCTGTCGCTTCCGTCCCCCTCGATGCTGACGAAGGCGACCCCATCGGGACTGGCTACTCGACCTAGACGCATGCCGGGCAGTCTATCGACCGGCTTCCACCTGCTCGAACGCGCCCAACCGAGCGGTAGGCGGGGCGGCCGAGACCGGGATTGCGGTGGTTGTGAGGAGTCTGACAGCGAACCGCCGGAATCCGCTTGCGCGCGCGGTGTAACGTGAGCCTCACTGCTCAACCAATGGGAACTCGATCCCATATAATGAGATTTCGAGGTGAGGCCGATGGCTACCGTGACGCAGATCAAGGCGACTCGACGGTGGTCCATGCTCGGTCTCGGCGTCTTTGCCCAGGCGGCGAGCGCGGTCTTCGTGAACGGCGTCGCGTTTCTGCTGCCCGCGCTGACCGATCGCGGCATGCGATTGGCCACTGCGGGATTGCTGGTGGCGATGCCGACCCTGGGACTGGTCTGCACCCTGATCGCGTGGGGGTACGTGGTCGACCGGATCGGCGAGCGCAAGGTGCTGATCGGCGGCCCGCTGCTGATGCTGGTCGCCGGCGCCGCCGCGGCCGCCACCCCGAACGACATCGCCTTGGGCGCACTGTTGTTCCTGGGTGGCGTCGGCGCCGCGAGCACCAACGGGGCCAGCGGCCGGCTGATCGTCGGCTGGTTTCCGCCGCACCGGCGCGGTCTGGCAATGGGGATCCGGCAGACCGCGCAGCCGCTCGGCGTCGGCATCGGCGCGCTGGCCGTGCCCGCCGTCGCCGCGACTTACGGTGTGCCCGCGGCGATCCTGGTGCCCGCGGCGATGGCGGGCCTGGCCGCGGTGGGCGGCCTGATCGGCATCATCGATCCGCCGCGCCCCGAACGCTCGGCCGATGTGGCGTTGCGCGCCAATCCCTATCGCGGCGACTCGACGCTGTGGCGCATCCACGGCGTCTCTGTGTTACTGGTCATACCGCAGGGCACGGTGTGGACTTTCGCACTGCTGTGGCTGCACCGCGACGTCGGCTGGTCGCTGGCGGCGGCCGGGGTTCTGGTCACGGTCACCCAAATCCTGGGCGCCGCAGGCCGAATCGGCGCGGGCGCGTGGTCCGACCGGGTCGGCAGCCGGTTGGGTCCGTTGCGCGCCGTCGCCGTCGCGGCGGTGTTGTCCATGGCCGCGCTGGCCGTGTCGGCCTGGACCCACATGTGGTGGGCCGCAATCCCGTTGCTGGTCGTCGCGTCGGTGATCACCGTCTCCGACAACGGACTCGCGTTCACCGCGGTGGCCGAGATCGCGGGTCCGTACTGGAGCGGCCGGGGGCTCGGCATCCAGAACACCGGCCAGAATCTGGCCATGGCCGCGGTGCCGCCGGTGTTCGGCGCGCTCATCGCGACAAGCGGTTTCGCGGCCGCCTACCTGCTGGCGGCGGCGCTGGCGGTGGCCGCGGTTCCGCTGGTGCCGACCGATCGCCGCCCCAATAACCGCCCGGCCCAGGGGGATTGACGCCGGGCCTGCACGCCGGAGCAGGTGTCGACCCGCGAATGTGTCCCGCACGACATGTGAAGTCACACCTGTTCTGATGCGGCGAAGATCACCCCGAAGGCCTGGGAACGACTAGCCCACAACACCTTTGGTACGGCAGCGCCACTCGGCCCGCGGAACACTTTCGGATCTCCCGAGCCACTTCCGCTGCCCCCGAGCACAACCGAACAGAATCACAGCCGTGTCATCCCGCACATCTCCCGTTCTCGACTTTCTCGACACAATGTCGCCAACGGGTACGGTGGAAACATTCCGTCGCCAACCCCGGGAGCGCGATGCCCAAGATCGACGCACCGACCGTCGCCGAACACCGGGCGAACCAGGAACGCGCGCTGCTCGACGCCGCGCGGATGGTGCTGCTGGAGAACGGCCCGCAGGCGGTGTCCCCCGCCACGGTCGGCGCGGCGGCCGGTCTCGCCCGCAGCAGCGTCTACAAATACTTCCGCTCCGGCGACGAGATCCTGTTCCGCATCGTGGCCGACGCGCTGCTGGATTGGGGTGCGCGCGTGCGCGATACGGTCGACCGCGCCGAGACCGCCGAGGGACAGGTCGAGGCCTACGTGCGAACCATCCTGGCCCTGGCGGCTTCCGGCGCGCACCGGATCGCCGTGCTCGGCAGCACCCTCCCCCGCGACGACCCGGCCCGGCGCGATCTCGCCGACGCGCACTACGCGGTGGCCGCCCCGCTGCGCACGGCGCTCACCGCCCTGGACAACCCGAACCCCGAGCTGACCGCCGACCTGATCGACGGCGCGCTCGGCCGGGCCATCGAACGCATCGATGCGGGGCGCGACCCCAACGAGATCGTCCCGGAGACAGTCGCGTTCATCCGCCGCGCGGTCGGCATCCATCCGCGCCCGAATCGCCACCACCACAAGGGATAACCCCCGCCCGGCTCAAACCGCAAGCAGCGCAGCGGGATCGAACGTGACGCGAAACGGCTTGTCGGCATCCACGACCGCATCGAAGACGCTGCCGGAACAGACCACCGGATCGGCGCCATAACCGCCGTCCCCCAACACCATCCGATGCACCTCGACCTCCGGCTGATGCTCGACGATCCAGTACTGCGGGATGCCCACCGCCGCGTACTCGCGCACCTTCCGCACCCGATCGGTGCGCTCGGTCCCGCTCCCCGGCGCGATCACCTCGACCGCGAGCCGCACCTCGGATCCGGGAATCCGCTTGGGCACCTCCGCGACCACGGCGGCCCTGGCAACCTCGCGCGGAATGACGATGATGTCCGGCTTGCGCACCCCGCTGCGCGTGCTGACCTCCCAGCCGCTGCCGACGCACAGGTGCACGGCCGACCCGACCGCGCCGGCGTCGATGAACCGGCCGAGCCGTTGCGTCACGTGATTGTGCCGGGCCCCGCACGCCACCTCGACCAGCCAGCCGTCCTCGAGCTCGAAACCCTTGCCGCCACCTGGGACATCGCGCAGGTCCACCCCGGCATACGGACCGACCTGCGTTCTCCGATTCCCGCGCCGCTCGTTCACCGAACCTCCGTCTCACCGGGCCAGCCCGTCGATGACGACTTACCACCGCACAGCCGGTTCACACCTGCCGAAAGGTCCCGCGCCGGATCCGCTCCGGCACGGGACCTATGGTTCGTCCTTCGCTCAGACGATCGCGGCGATGCGGTCCCCGACCTCGACCGTCGACGCCGCACCCGAGCGCGACGCGAGGTCCTTGGCGACGGCGGACTCGATGCGCGCCGCGGCCTCGGTGTTGCCGAGATGGTTGAGCAGCAACGACACCGACAGGATCGCGGCGGTCGGATCGGCATTGGACTGACCGGCGATATCGGGAGCGCTGCCGTGCACCGGCTCGAACATGCTCGGGTTGGTGCCCGACGCATCGATGTTGCCGCTGGCGGCGAGCCCGATGCCACCGCTGACGGCGGCCGCGAGGTCGGTGATGATGTCGCCGAACAGGTTGTCGGTGACGATCACATCGAACCGGCCCGGATCGTTCACCAGGTGGATGGTCGCGGCGTCGATGTGCTGGTAAGCCGTTGCGACATCCGGGAACTCGGCCGCGACCTCGTCCACCGTGCGCTGCCACAGCGAGCCGGCGAAGGTGAGCACGTTGGTCTTGTGCACCAGGGTGAGATGCTTGCGCCGGGCCTGCGCCTTGGCGAAGGCGTAACGCACCACGCGCTCGATGCCGAACCGGGTGTTGGTGCTGACCTCGGTCGCCACCTCGTGCGGGGTCTCGACCCGAATCGCGCCACCGGTGCCGGTGTACGGACCCTCGGTGCCCTCGCGGACCACCACGAAATCGATGTCGGGGGTGCCGGCCAGCGGGCTGGTCACGCCCGGAAACAGCTTGGACGGCCGCAGGTTCACGTGGTGATCCAGCGCGAACCGGGTGCGCAGCAGCAGCCCGCGCTCGAGCACGCCGCTCGGCACCGACGGATCGCCGATCGCGCCGAGCAGGATCGCGTCGTGCTGCTTCAGCTCCGGCAGCACGGATTCCGGCAGGATCTCACCGGTCGCGTGGTAGCGCTTGGCGCCGAGGTCGTACTCGGTCTTCGCGACGCCGGGCTGGACCACGTCGAGCACCTTCAGCGCCTCGGCGATGACCTCGGGCCCGATGCCGTCGCCGGGAATGACAGCAAGCTTCATTGCAACGCTCCGTTGTTAATCGGGGGCGCGCCCAACCGTGGGCGCGCCCCCGCACGCGATCAGAACAGGTCGACGACGACGACCTTTGCGGCGCCGACGGATTCGGCGATCGCGGCCTCGACCGCGTCGGGCACCTCGCGGTTGACCCGCAGGATCACCGTGGCGCCCTCCTTGTCGACGTCCTGGCTCAGCTGCGCGGCCAGGATGTCGATGCCCGCCTCGCCGAGCTTGGTGCCGATCTTGCCGAGCGCGCCCGGCTTGTCCTCGTAGTTCAGCACGGCCATGTTGATGCCCTCGGCGCGCATGTCGTAGTTGCGGCCGTTGATGGTGACGATCTTCTGCACCTGCTGCGGCTCGGTCAGCGTGCCGGCCACGTTCAGCGTGCGGCCGTCGCCGAACACGGCGCGCAGGTCGACGACGCTGCGGTGGCTCGGGCTGTCCGGCACGGTGTTCACCTGTGCGGTGATGCCGCGGTCCTTGGCCAGGGCGGGCGCGTTGACGAAGGTGACCTGATCCTCGACCAGCGCGGAGAAGATGCCGCGCAGCGCCGAAAGTTCCAGCACCGCAACGTCATGCGCGGCGAGCTCGCCGCGCACCTGCACCTCGACGCTGACCGGCAGTTCGTCCGACAGCGCACCGAGCAGCGCGCCTTGCTTGCGCACGATGTCCAGCCACGGCGCGACGTCGTCGTCGACGCTGCCGCCGGTGACGTTCACCGCGCCGGGCACGAATTCGCCGGCGAGCGCGAGCAATACGGACTTGGCCACGTCGGTGCCCGCCCGGTCCTGCGCCTCGGAGGTGGACGCGCCGAGGTGCGGGGTCACCACGACCTGCGGCAGCTCGAACAGCGGGCTGTCGGTGCACGGCTCGGTCTCGTACACGTCCAGGCCCGCGGCCCGCACGTGCCCGGACTTGATCGCGTCGGCCAGCGCCTGCTCGTCGACCAGGCCACCGCGCGCGGCGTTGACGATGATGACGCCCGGCTTGGTCTTGGCGAGGGCTTCCTTGCCGATGATGCCCTTGGTCTCCGGGGTCTTCGGCAGATGCACCGAGATCAGGTCGGCGCGCTCGAGCAGCTCGTCCAGGCTCAGCAGCTCGATGCCGAGCTGGGCGGCGCGGGCGGGCGAGACGTAGGGGTCGTACGCGACGATCTTGGTCTCGAAGGCGGCGAGGCGGGCGGCGAACAGCTGCCCGATCCGGCCGAGGCCGACCACGCCGACGGTCTTGCCGAAGATCTCGACACCGTTGAACTTGCCGCGCTGCCAGGTGTGCTCGCGCAGCGTGGCATCGGCGGCCGGGATCTGGCGCGCGGCCGCGAGCAGCAGCGTCACCGCGTGCTCGGCGGCGGTGTGGATGTTCGAGGTCGGCGCGTTGACGACCATGACGCCGCGTTCGGTGGCCGCGGGCACGTCGACGTTGTCGAGGCCGACGCCGGCGCGCGCGACGATCTTCAGGTTCTTGCCCGCCTCGAGCACCTCGGCGTCCACCGTGGTCGCGGAGCGCACGAGTAGCGCGTCAGCCTCGGGGACCGCGGCGAGTAGAGCCGGGCGGTCGGGGCCGTCGACCCACCGGACCTCGACTCCGTCACCGAGCGCGTCGACGGTCGACTGGGCAAGCTTGTCGGCGATCAGGACAACAGGACGGCCTGCTTGGCTCACGGTGGAGTACTCCTGGGGAAAGGGGTCGGCAATTACCGCCGATCAGCTTAGTGGGCGTCGTTTCGGCATGTGCTACCCCCTGGTAAGGCGGCCGTCGTCAGTATGACCCATGGGATGACCCGTTGGTCAAAATATGAAGACCGGTCTACAGTTACCGCATGGGCGCCAAAGGGACCGAGACCCGCAGCCGGTTGATCAGCGCGACGCGCGAGCTGGTGGAGAAGCACGGCTACTTCGGGGCGGGCCTCAACCAGATCATCGAGACCAGCGGCGCGCCGCGCGGATCGCTGTACTTCCACTTCCCCGGCGGTAAGGACCAGCTCGTCGCCGAGGCGCTCGCCCAGGCGGGCGGCGAGATCTCGGCGCTCATCGACGCGATCGAGCCCGGCGACACCGCCGCCGCGGCGATCAGCGTGCTCGGCGCGCTCGGCGATCGATTGGCCGCCTCGGACTGGCATCAGGGTTGCCCGGTCGCCACCGTCACCCTTGATGTTTCGGCGGCGAACGACGTGATCCAGGCCGAATGCGCGACCGCGTACGCGGCATGGGAAGAGGCGCTGCGGATCCGGCTGCGGGCCGACGGACGTGCGGACGCCGACGATATGGCCGCCTCGATCCTCGCGATGATCGAGGGCGCCCTGCTCTTGGCGCGCGCCCAGCGCAGCCGCGCGCCGCTGGAGCGGGTGGCGCGCACGATTCGCGCGATGCTGAGCTGAGTCAATAGTGCGGCCAACGGTTTTCGCTTATCCATTGAATATGTAGACCGGTCTATTAAGGAGTAAACATGTCCCACAGCATCGTGCTCGGCGCCGCCGGGTTCATCGGCCGCGCGGTGGTCGCGCAGCTACTCGAACAGGGCCGATCCGTCGTCGCGGCGGTCCGGCCTGGCGGCGAGGACCGGCTCGGCGCGTGGCTGCGCGCGCACGCCGTCGATCAGTCCGGGCTCCGCGTCGTCGCATGCGATATCACCGCGAAGGACCTCGGATTGGCTGCCGACCTGGACGCGACCGACCTGCGCGACGTGTACAACTGCGCGGCCCGCTTCGCCTTCGGCCTCGACAAGGACGACGCGTACGCGGTGAACGTGACCGGCGCGCTGCACGTCCTCGACTGGGCGGCGACGCTGCCCGCCTTGCGCCGCGTCGTCCACATCACCGGCTATCGGATCACCGTCGAGGATTCGGACGAACAGCATTACGACAGAGGGGCTTACGGCGCGTCCAAGTTCGAGTCCGATCCGCTGCTGCGCAGGCACGCGGCCGAGCGCGGGATTCCGCTCACGATCGCGAACCCGAGCAGCGTGCTCGGTCCCGGCCAATACGTCGGTCTGGCCAGCATGGTCGAAGACCTGTGGCACGGCCGGCTCGCGGCGATCCCGGGCGGCCGCGAAACGTTCGTTCCGATAGTCGATCTGGACTACTTCGCGAAGTTCCTGATCAACCTGCCCGATCAGCCGGACACCGCCGGGCGTTCGCTGACCGTGCTCGATCCGCGAACACCGGTGCTGCCGGAACTGATTCGACTGCTTGCCGAGCATCTAGGGGTGCGGGCGCCGCGGTTCACCGTCCCGGTCGGCGTGATCGAGAAGCTGCCCCGGGCGCTGACCGGCGCCGATCCCGAGACGCTGCCGTTCATCGCCGACGACAGGTACGACACCTCGGCGGCGGACGAGATCGCGCGGGCCGCGGGCCTCTCGATGCCGGACGCCGGGTCCGTGCTGCGCACCTGGGCCGATCACCTGGTGTCGAGCCGGTTCGGCGCGGTCGAGGAGGACCCCACCGCCGGATTCGTCGACGGCACTTGGGTTTCCGGAGATCAGGCGAATCCGGACTACATCTTCCTGCACGGGCTGCCCGTCGACAGCGATTCCTGGACCGAGGTACGGGCCGCCCTCGACGCGCCCGGCCTGGCCGCCGACCTGCCCGGGCTGGGGCGCTCCGCGCCCGGTGAGATCGATGACGTCCTACCGCGATTGATGCGAACGGTACGCAGTCGTCCTGTGCTGGTGGGGCATTCACTCGGCTGCGGTCCGGTGCTGAGCTACGCCGCAGCGCACCCGGATCGGGTCTCCGGCGTCGTGCTGGTATCGCCCGCGTTCTTGCAACCACGGGCAGGCCGGTTGCTGCGCTCGCCGCTGGCCGCGGCGGCGCTGCGGCGAATGACGGCCGCCACCTTGGCCGCTCGGCTCGGCCTCCCCGCAGGCCCGGCCGTGGACAGCGCGGCGGCCGCCCTGCGCAGGCCCGGCGTCGCGGGGCGCACGATCGCCGCGCTGCGCCGTGCGAGCGCGCCCGCGCGGCGAGACGAGTTGGCCAACCTGCTCGTGCAGTTGGAAGTACCGGTGCGGATTGTCGTCGGCGCGGACGATCCGCTCGCGATCGCCGCACCGCGCGAACCGGCCGTGATCGAGGGGGCGGGGCACTACCCGCAGCTGACCCATCCCGCACAGGTCGCCGCCGAGATCGCCGGGATCGGCGCGCACGCGTCGGTCGGATAACGCGGAGGGCCCCGCACCACCCGGGTGCGGGGCCCTCTCCGGAATCGCGCTCGATGGGCGCGAGACCCGGTCGATCAATCGACCATCACGCTGCGATCAGCGGCCGAACGAACCGGTCCACAGGGTGTTGACGATTCCGTGCAGAGCGGCACCGAAGGTGTCCAGGAAACCGCCGAGGGCAGCGCTACCGGTGTCGATGATAACGGGGATCATTTATATACCTCTTCATTGAAAGACAATCCAGTCGTACTGGCTGACACACGAGACATCGGCGCCAGGACAAAGACGGTTACGAAATTCTACCAATTAGTGACATAGGTTACAGTCACATCACGAAGATCACCTGGTCAAGCGACCAACAGGGGTGCGCGCCCGGAGAACCATGGTCTTGACCACGTCGTATGCGCGACTTCACCCCTTCCCGAGCCGAACCGGCAGTAAACATAAAGATCTTCTAAGAAATCGATAGCACCCCAATAAGAGGGCTATACACACCACATCGACCCGGACATTTCCGACACCTGAACGAATTCTGTAACAAGCGCACGAATTCGACGATCTCGTCTCCTAGAAGGAGTCGTGTGCGCATTACCGGACTGCATATGCGACACACTCCGGATCGCGCCATATAAACGTGCCGCGCAATATGATTCGCCCGATCCGGCGAACCACTCAGCTCACCTCGGCGACCGCGCGCGAAAACGCCCGCACCCGCGTGGTTTCGCGGTGGCGATGCCAGACCAACCCCAGCCGGGAATGCGGCAGCCCGGTCACCGGCACGAAGCGGACGTCCGGCCGATCGTGGAACACCGCGGTCGGATGGCACAGCAGCATCGCGCCCCGGCCCGCCGCGACCGCTTCGATCCCCTCCTGCAACGTGCCGACGCCGGGCCCGACCGGAACAGGCCGACCGCCCGGCGTCACATCCACCGACTGCGCGCGCCGCCAGTAGTGCGGCGCGGGCCCGCGCACGCCGATCAGCAAGAACTCGGCCAGATCCTCCGGCGACAGGCTGGTGCGCGCCGCGAGCGGATGCGCCCGGTGCACGGCCAGCATCTGCGGCTTCTCCGAAAAGACTTGGCCGAGAACGAGATCGCTCTCCCCCATCGGCAGCAGCACCGCGGCGATATCGATCTCGCCGCGCTGCACCGGGCCGAACGGGTCGGCCAGCGGAATCTCCACCACCTCGGTGACGCAGGCGGGAAAGCGATGCCGGAACAGTTCGATTGCCCCCGTAAGGTATTCGCTGCCCGAGCCCTGAATGCCGATGCGCAGCACACCTTCGGTGCC
Organism: Nocardia sp. NPDC056564; assembly: GCF_042793755.1. Taxonomy (NCBI): domain Bacteria; kingdom Bacillati; phylum Actinomycetota; class Actinomycetes; order Mycobacteriales; family Nocardiaceae; genus Nocardia; species Nocardia sp. NPDC056564. The sequence goes on along the minus strand of NZ_JBHTUR010000002.1, from coordinate 275,324 downwards.
GCGGGCGCTCGCCCGGACACCGTCGACCGTGGCCCGCAGCGCCGCGTAGGCGGGCTCGAGCTCGGCCAGGAAGTCCGCCCCGAGCGGCGTGAGCGTCACCTTGCGGCTGGTGCGCTCGATCAGTCGTGCGCCGACCCGCTGCTCCAACGCGCGCAGCAACTGACTCACCCGGCTCTGCGAGAGGTAGAGCCGCTCCCCGGCCCGCCCGAAGTGCAGTTCCTCGGCGAGCACGAGAAAGGCCTCCAGCTCGCGTACCTCCAGGCCGGTCATTGGCGTCCTCTCCAGCGTCGATGAGCTCAGCTCATAGAACGATGAGATCTTCGCCGTTGTTTCCACCCCGGCCGATCAGTTGGCTGAAGGCATGACACAGGTTCAAGACAGCGCGAGTCCGGCACCCGCGCCGCAGGATTCGGTCCGGCGCGGCTGGCTCGGCGTCGGCGCCGTGACCGGGGCCACCTTCACGGTCGTCACCTCGGAAATGCTGCCGGTCGGGTTGCTCACCCCGATCAGCGGCGCGTTGCGGGTGTCCGAGGGCGCGGCCGGGCTGTCGCTGACCGCCACCGGCCTGGTCGCCGCCCTGGCCGCGCCGCTGATCACCGGCGCGCTCGGCCGTACCGACCGCAGGCTCGTGCTCTGCGTGCTGCTCGCGGTGCTGACCCTCGGCAATGTGGGCGCGGCCTGGTCGCCGAACTTCGCGGTCATGATCGCGGCCAGGGTGCTGGTCGGCATCGGGATCGGCGGCGTGTGGGCGATCGCGGCGAGCCTGGCGGCGCGGCTGGTGCCGGCCGAGTCGATCGGCGCCGCCACCGCGCTGGTCTACAGCGGCGTCGCGGTGGCCTCGGTGATCGGCGTGCCCGCCGGGACGTACATCGGCGCACTCGCCGGATGGCGCGCGGCCTTCCTCGTCATCGCCGCGCTCGCGGTGGTCGTACTGATCGCAGTGGCCGCACTGCTACCGAGATCGACTGTTGCGCAGACGGTTCCGCTGCGCCAGGCGCTACGGCTGGTCCGCAGGCCGCACCTGCGCACCGCGCTGCTGGTCGTCGCGTTCCTGGTGACCGGCCACTTCGCCGCCTACACCTACATCCGCCCACTGCTGGAGCAGGTAACCGGCATCGGCGCGAGCACCATCGGCACCGTGCTCCTCGTCTACGGAATCGCCGGTGTGATCGGCAATTTCGGCTCCGGCTCCGCCGGGGTCCGCGATCCGCGCCGGATGCTGATAACGATCAGCATTCCGCTGGCCGTGACCGTGCTGCTCATTCCGGCGCTCGGCGGATCGCTGTGGCCGGCCGTCGCGCTGCTGGTGGCATGGGGTCTGTCCTACGGCGGCGTATCGGTCACCACGCAGAACTGGGCCTTCGCCGCGGCGCCCGACGCGCGCGAGGCCGCGTCCTCGTTGAACGCGTGCGTCTTCAACGCCGCCATCGCCCTCGGCGCGCTGGCCGGCGGACGCGTGGCGGACGCGTTCGGCGTCGCGTCCGCGATGTGGCTCGGCGGGGCGCTGGTGTTCACCGCGCTGCTGATCGCCGCCCTCGGCCGCCGACCGGAGCAGGCCTGAACAGCACCGATGGCCGGAAAATAACCTGCGGTCCCGGGTAGCCGGGACATAGCATCGACGGCATGGCCCTACGCGCGATCCCCGCTTCGATGGACCCGACCGTGGTCGGGTCCATCGACTCAGAGCTGGACCGGGTCGAGCGCGAGCACCGCGTCTCGGTCCGGCTCGCATCGAAAGCGGCAGCCGGGCTTGGGGTTTCCCGTCGCCCGACTCCGACTACGACTGCCGGTTCGTCTATGTCGCGAGCCTGGACACCTACCTGTCGCCATGGCGCACCCGCGACGTGATCGAGACACCGCTGGCCGGACTGCTCGACGCGAACGGCTGGGACCTGGCCAAGGCGCTGCGCCTGCTGGTCGCGGGCAACGCCGTGCTCATCGAGTGGCTGATGTCGCCCATCGTGTACCGCGGCGACAGCCGGTTCCGCGACGACCTGCGCGCCCTGGCCGCCGAGGTCACCGACCGCAACCGGGTGGCCAGGCACTACCTGCACCTGGGCGAGAAGCAGTGGGAGTTGTTCGACCGCAACCGATCGCTGAAGAAGGTGTTCTATTCCCTGCGCCCGGCGATGGCCTTGCGCTGGCTGCGCGAGCACCCAGGTGCGGCGGTGGCGCCGATGCACCTGCCGACGCTGATGGACGAGTGCGACCTGGCCGCGGATCTCGTTGCGGCAGTGGCGGAGTTGACCGAGCTCAAGTCCCGCACCCGCGAAATGGGCAGCGGCACAGTGCCGGCCCCGATCGCCGCGTTCATCGAGTCCGAATTCGGGCTGGCCGCCGACGCTTTCCCGAAGACAGTGGACCCGGACCTCGACCGAGCCAGGAAACTCACCGCGGAGTTCTTCCGCGCCGAGGCCGCCGGACCGGCGTAGCGCTCACGCCTCGGCGACGGCCGCCGCGTAGGCCTGCGCCAGCCGGTCCGTCGCGGTCGGCCGGTCCTGGTCGAGGCGCGGAATCCCGAGGTGCGACTCCCGCAGCTCGTCCATGAACTCCGCCCACAGCTCGGGGCCGCCCTGCTCGAGCAGTTCGGCCCGCACCCGCAACTGCCGGGTGGTCGGCCGGTGCCGCAGCCCCCAGGAGCCGAGTTGCGCCATGACCGGCACCAACTGGATGGCCGGCTCGGTCAGCCGGTATTGCGCCTTCTGCCCCGGCCTGCTGTCCTCCCGGCTGAGCAGTCCCGCCGCGACCAGCCGTTTCAGCCGGTCGGACAGGATGTTCGAGGCGATGCCCTCGTCCGACGCGGCGAGCAGTTCGCGGAAGTAGCGCCGGTTGCCGAACATCACGTCGCGCAGCACCAGCAGGGTCCACCGATCCCCGATCACCTCGATCGTCGCGTTGATCGGGCAGCCCGAGCGCCCCTCGTCACGCATCTATCGCTCCTCACTCCGCGAAATCCGTCGAACTTCTGCTTGCAATATACAACCAGTTCGCTCTAGTCTGATCCCAACCGATTGCAAACTGCAAGCACTCAACCGAAAGACAAGACCATGGCGAAGCTCCTCGTACGCAACCTGGCGATCTCTTTGGACGGCTACGTGGCCGGGCCGAACCAGGGCCCGGACAACCCGATCGGCGAGGGCGGCATGCGCCTGCACGAGTGGGTCTTCGCCACCCGGACCGGCAACGAATGGTCCGGCACCGAAGGCGGCGAGACCGGTATCGATGACGACTTCGTCAAGTCCGGCGATCTCGGCATCGGCGCAACCATCATGGGCCGCAACATGTTCGGGCCGATTCGCGGCGAGTGGCAGGACGAGGAGTGGAAGGGCTGGTGGGGCGACAACCCGCCGTACCACCACGACACCTTCGTCATGACCCATCACCCGCGGCAGTCGTTGCCGATGGCGGGCGGGACCACGTTCCACTTCGTCGACGACACTCCGGAGGAGGTGCTCCGGCAGGCGGTCAAGGCCGCCGACGGCAAGGATGTGCGATTGGGTGGTGGCTCCTCGGTCGTGCGCCAGTTCCTGCGGGCAGGCCTGGTCGACGAGATGCATCTGGCCGTCGTGCCGATCCTGCTCGGCGGCGGCGAGCGTCTCTACGACGATCTCGGCACGCTGCCCGGCTATGCGGTCAGCTCGGTCGTCCGCTCGCCGTCGGTCACCCACGTGACGTTCACCAGGGCGTGAGCACACCCCGGAAACGGGGAAAGGCCCCGCACCATGCCGGTGTGGGGCCTTTCGAAAGCTTAGGAGCGATCAGAGAACGCGAACGTCCTGCGCCTGCGGGCCCTTCTGGCCCTGGCCGATCTCGAACTCCACGCGCTGCCCCTCATCGAGGGACCGGAAACCCGCGCCGCTGACGGCCGAGTAATGCACGAAGACGTCGGGGCCTCCGCCGTCTTGCGCGATGAAGCCGAAGCCCTTCTCGCTGTTGAACCACTTCACAATGCCCTGAGCCATTTCATACTTTCTGTAGACGAGCCAGATTCTGCCAAATGGAATGGCCTGGTCTCGAGATCAACGATGCCATGATCCGACGAATTTCTCCACTTCTTCCCCGGTCAACTGTGAGCAAAACAACGCTGACTAGGGGGTTGTTGCGGTCACCTCCCCTGCTCTGACAGGCCAAGATCCGGGAAAACCGCCCGGAGCAGTCGGGCCGGTACCCGGGCCTGCTGCCAGGCGCGTTCGTCGTCCCCCTCCGACGAATCCGTCTGTACCGCGTGCATCGCGTAGTTCGCGGCGTGCACCGCGTGACCCGCCACATGGGCGGTCGCGGCCGCGTGTCCGGCCGACCGCGCGGCGAAGGTGGCCGCCCCGGCGGTCTCGCGGGCGGAGTCATGGGCGGCGAAGGCGGCCTTGCGCGCTTCCGGCATCGTCAGGTCGCCGCGCACCCAGGCGCGGGCGGCCGCGATCGCCGCGGCCGGCCGCGGGTCGTCCGGTCGCGCGCGCTCGAACAGCGGCAGCACGTGTTCGGCGCAATCCGCCGCCCACAGCGCCAACGCGGTGTGGTCGACCCGGTTGAGGGTCACCGGCCCGCTCTGCTCGCCTCGGTCCGCACAGACTTACCCCTTCTCGACGCAACTGGTCACCGACACCCGGTCAGATCCCAGTTATCTTGTGCCGCAAGGGCCATCGCTACCAGCGCCCCGATGCGCCGTTAAGTCATCCTACGACTTTCCGCCGCGTCGTGCAGCACCTTGTTTCACCTCGAGTTCAGGGTTGCAGATAGCGCAACTGGCGTGCCTTTGCCTCGGCGTAGGCGGTGCGCCCGGACAGGTGCTCCGGAACGCCGACCTCCCACCAGGCGCCCGCCTCGGTCCAGGACGACGGCTGAGTGCGGATCACCAGCACGGCCGGGCGGGACTCGCGGACCGCGGTATCCCGCGCCTCGGCGTAGGCGTCGCGGAATTCAGCGAGGTCGGCGGCGGTGAAGACGGCACAGCCCAGGGTTCGGGCATGCCCGGCGAAGTCCACCCGTGGCGGTTCGTCGTGCGCAGTGCGGCAGTCGGCGTAGAAGTTGTTGAACGGGGCGCCGCCCTGTCCTTCTTGCAGCCGGGCGATCACCGCGTAGCCGTCGTTGTCGCAGACGACCGCGACCAGCGGGTGACCGGCGAACGCGGCGGAGAACAGTTCGGAGTTCAGCATCAGGTAGGAGCCGTCGCCGAGCATCGTGGTGACCAGGCCGCCGGTGTGCGCCATTGCCGCGCCCCACGCGCCCGCGAGTTCGTAACCCATGCAGGAGAATCCGTACTCGACGTCCATGGTCGGGGCGCCACCGGTCGCGCGCCAACCGCCGACGAGTTCGCCGGGCATGCCGCCCGAGGCGGTCATCACGTAGTCGTCCGGGCCGCTCAGTTCGTTGACCAGACCGACCACCTGGGCGTAGCTCGGGGTGCCGAGCGTGTGGGCGCGCAGCTTGTCGATATGGGCGTCCCAGGTGCTGCGTTCGGCGGCCGCGCGGGCGGTCCATTCGGCGGCGACCCGCCAGTGCCGGATGCGTTCGACCAGGTCACGGACAGTCGCGTCGGCGTCGCCGACGATCGCGAGGGCGCCATGCTTGACCGCGTCGAAGCGAGCGGCGTTGATCGTGACGAGGCGGACGTCCGGCGCGAAGACAGTCCACGAGGCGGTGGTGAAGTCCTGCAGGCGCGTGCCGACGGCGAGAACGAGGTCGGCCTCGGCGGCCAGTACGTTGGCCGAGGTCGAGCCGGTGACGCCGAGCGGACCGGCGTAGAGGGGATGCGCGTGCGGTACCAGGGTGCGGCCCGCCGTTGTCTCGACGATCGGAATGCCATGGCGCTCAGCGAATTCGAGCGTCGTCCTGCCCGCGCCCGAGTAGCGGACGCCACCGCCGAGGACCAGCAGCGGCCGCGCCGAGTTGCGCAGCGCCGCTTCGGCGTCGCCCAGTGATCGCTCGTCGGCGCGTGGGCGCAGGATGCGGTGCACGACCGGTTCGAACAACGCGTCGGGGAAGTCGTAGGTCTCGGCTTGGACGTCTTGCGGCAGGGCGAGCGTTACCGGACCCGCCTCGGCCGGGTCCGTGAGCACCCGGACCGCCTGGGGCAGCGTGGATATCAGCTGCTCGGGGCGGGTGATCCGGTCGAAGTAGCGGCTCACCGCGCGGAACGCGTCGTTGACCGTGGCGGTGGCGTCGCCGAAATGCTCGACCTGTTGCAGCACCGGGTCGGGTGCGCGGGTGGTGAAGGTGTCGCCCGGAAGCAGCAGCAGCGGAAGGCGATTCGCGTGCGCGACGCCGGCCGCGGTCACCATGTTCAGCGCGCCGGGGCCGATCGACGAGGTGGCGACACCGATCTGGCGACGATGCGTCGCCTTGGCGTAACCGACGGCGGCAAGGGCCATCCCCTGCTCGGTGTGCCCGCGCCAGACCGGGATCTCGTCGCGTCGCTCGTGCAGGGCGGTGCCGAGGCCGAGCACGTTCCCGTGACCGAAGATGCCGAAAACCGCAGGGAACAGCGGCACTTCGCGGCCGTCGAGGGTTTCCGAGCGTTGGGCGACCAGCCAGGCCACCAGCGCCTGCGCCGCGGTCAGTTTCATCGGAGCCGTCCTTCGTGGTTGGTGACCGGGCACCGGGGATCGCGCGGTTCGTCGTCCCAGGTGCCGCGCACCCAGCTGTGCGCCGGGTCGTCGCAGAAAGCCATCGAACGGTGCGGGGCGGGGCCCGCGAGCACGTTGAGGTAGTACATCGGATAGCCGGGGGCGGCGATGCACGGGCCGTGATAGCCGTGCGGGACCAGGAAAACGTCGCCGTCGCGTACCGCGACGTTTTCATCGATGGCACCGTCCGCGGTGTACGTGCGGTGCATTCCGAATCCGTCACGTGACGGCGTGACCCCGTCTCGTCCGGCGATGCGGAAGTAGTAGATCTCCTCGTTGACGACCTCACAGTCGCCCGCCTCGTCGTGCTTGTGCGGCGGGTAGGAGGACCAGTTGCCGTCCGGGGTGATCAGTTCGCAGGCGTTGAGTTTGTCCGCGTGCTCCCAGACGCCGGGAACGCCGAAGTTGGTGACCTGGCGGGTGGACTGCCCCGCGCCGCGGATATCCACCGGGACCTGTTCCGCCGGGCCGTACTTCGGGTCGAGGCGGTTGGTACAGCGGGCCATGGGCAGCGCGAGTTCCAGGTCGGCGACCGCCGTCAGCTCGACCTTCGCATCGCGGGGGACGTACGCGAAATCGGTCACCCGGGTGAAAACCGAGTCGCGGCCCGACAATTCGAATGTCATGCCGTCGACGCGGACGGTGCAGGCCCCGGCGAGCGGCAGGACGAACGCCTCGAACTCGCCGGTCTCGACGTCTCTGGTTTCACCGGCACGGAGGTTCAGGACACGCAAGCCGGTGTAGGTCCACCCGGCGTCTTCCGGGCCGAGGTGGATCGGATCGCCGCCCTCTTGCAGTGTTCCAGCAGGCCGATGCAGCTTCATCGCACGCTCCCGGGCCGGCCGATCGCCCCGGAACCGGCCGCCGCGATACGCACATCCCCTGATCGCAACGCACGACTTCGCGCCACCCGCACGGAACCGTCGGCGAAACTCTGCGCAGCAGAACAGTTCGTACGCCGCAGATCGCGCGACCCGTCGGCATCATGTCCGCGCGCACGCACCGTGCACCTCTCCCTGCCGCAGCCGTGCGGCCCGCAGACCATGGCGCGCGGCGCGCGAAGCCGCCCCGAGCGCAAGTTATCGGTAGCTGTTGCGTACGCGCCGTAATGATCCGTGCGCAGTAAGCGACCACCGCTCACATTCGCCAGGTAACCACGACTCATCGCCCCTCCTTCGGCATCCTCGTCGGCACGACGTCCGTACCTGCGTGCCGTCGCGTTCGAATTCGCCCCGGGCGCCCACCACTGCCAGCGATTCCGTCCACGCCACGATGATTCGTGCGCAGCGGACGTCGCGCGCTACCAGCGAACCGGATTCCGCGCGCCGCCCGCTGCCCCTCGGATCGAGTGCGCGGAGCCTGCGTCATCGTGCGCCGCGCACGAATTCGTCGGAGAGTCCTTCCGCGCGAGAACAATCCGCGCGCGTCGCTCATACGGAACAGCGCACAGTCGAGGAGGCCATTGCTGTTCATCGGGTCTCCTTCAGCATCTTCGCCGCCGCGTCCACCGCCGCGCCGACGTCGCCGTCCTGCGGGTAGAGCAGCGTCCGCCCGACCACCAGACCGCGAACCACGTCGTGGCCGAGAGCGCCGTCCCAGTACGCGATGTCGGCGACCTGGTCGCCGGACGGTGCGCCGCCGAGCACGACGACCGGCAGGGTGGTCGCGTCGAGCACCGAAATGTCCTCCGGGGCAGGGATCTTCAGCCAGGTGTAGGCGGAGGTGACGCCGAGGCCGGAGGCAACGGTGATCGCACGGGACAGTGCGGCCGCGTCCTTGCTCATGATCAGGGCGCCGGATTCGTCGCGGTGGTACGGCAGCGGCTCGACCATCGCCATGAGCCCGTTCGCCGCGAGTTCGGAGACCGCCTGCGCGCACGCCTGCAAGGTCGGCACCGTGCCCGCGTCCGAATCCACCAGACGCAGCAGCATTTTGCCGCCGTCGAGCCGGAAGCGGGCGAGCGAGTCCGCGTCGTATCCGGTGAAGCGGTCGTCGATCTCCCACTCCGCGCCGGCCAGTCCCCCTCGGTTCATCGAGCCGATGACGACCTTGTCGTCCAGCGCGTCCAGCAGCAGCAGCTCCTCGACCACGTCCGGGGAGCCGAGCACGCCGTCGACGTCCGGATGGGCCAGCGCGATCAGCAGCCGCTCCAGCAGCGCGCGCCGGTCCGCCATCGCGGTCAGGTCCGAGCCGACGCCCAGTGCGCCGCGGGCCGGGTGGTCCGCGGCGATCAGGAACAGGGTGTCCTTGTCCGCCAGCAGGTTCGGGCGACGGACCCGCTTCGCATATGCCCGCTCGACCGCCTCCGGGTCCGTCGCGCGGACGCGCAGCAGCTCACGCCAGCGTTCGTCGGTCAAATGCACGGTAGTTCCTCCGATTCCAGATGGGCGCGCCGCGTTCAGCGGCACAGTAGTTCTTCGATCTCCGAGTCCGTCGGCATGGCATCGGCGCACGCCAACCGGGAGGCCACGAGCGCGCCCGCGGCATTGGCGTAGGTGGCGATGCGGTGCGGGTCCCAGTCCGACAGCAGGCCATGGATCAGCGCGCCGCCGAAGCCGTCACCCGCGCCGAGCCCGCAGACCACCTCGACCCGGCAGGGCGGCACCGTCCATCGTTCGTACTCGGTGGCGACCAGCACGCCCTCGGCGCCGCGCTTGATCACCGCGAGCCGGACACCACGGGCCAGCAGCCGGTCGGCCGCCTCGTCGGGATCGGCGGTGCCCACGGCGACCTGGACCTCGGTGCGGTTGCCGACGACCACGTCGACGTGGTCGACCATCCAGCCGATCTCGGCCCGCGCGGTCTCGACATCCGGCCAGAACATCGGCCGGTAGTCGAGATCGAGCACGGTGTGCCCGCGGCGATCACGTCGTTCCAGGATCCGGCGCTGGGTGCCGCGGCCCGGTTCCGCGCTCACCCCGGTCCCGGTAACCCACAGCAGCGGAACCGAATCCACCACCGCCCACGGCACCTCGTCCTCGGTGAGGGTGAGATCCGGCGCGATGGGCGCGCGGTAGAACAGCAGCGGCGGGTCGGCGGGCGGCTTCAACTCGCAAAAGACCACCGGCGTCAGGAGTTCCGGGGCGGTCCCGACATAGTCGGGCGATACGCCGAACTCCGCCAGCGCCGTTCGCACGTAGTCGCCGAAGCCGTCCTTGCCGACCTTGGTCAGCACCGCGCTGCGCCGGCCGAGTCGCGCGGCGGCGACCGCGACGTTGGTCGCGGTGCCGCCGAGGAACTTCGCGAACGACTCCACCTCGGCGAGACCGACACCGCTCTGCTGCGGGTAGAGATCGACGCCGACGCGGCCGATGGTCAACACTTCCAGACCGGTCACGACGACACGACCCGCTGCAACTCGTGCTGTAGCGCGTCCAGTTCGGCGCCGCCCGCCATCTGCCGCGTGAGCTCGGACAGGTCGATCTCGTCCTTCTCGTACGCGCCGAGCACCGTCCCGCGTTTCAGCAGCAGGAATCGGTCGCCGACCGGGAAGGCGTGGTGCGGGTTGTGCGTGATCAGGATGACCCCGAGACCGCGATCCCTGGCCTGGACAACGTATTTCAGCACCACCCCGGCCTGCTTCACCCCGAGCGCCGCGGTCGGCTCGTCCAGGATCAGCACCTTCGCGCCGTAGTGCACGGCCCGCGCGATCGCGACGCACTGCCGCTGCCCGCCGGACAGCGTGCCGACCGGCTGCTCCATATCGCGGATCTCGATGCCCATGTCCGCCAGCCCGTTACGCGCGATCTCCCGTCCCTTGCGGCGGTCAAGCAGGCGGAACGGACCGGAGGTGGGCTCCGAGCCGAGCACGAAGTTGCGCCAGACGCTCATCAGCGGCACCACCGCCAGATCCTGATACACGGTCGCGATGCCGTGGTCCAAAGCCGCACGCGGCGAAGCCAATCGAACCGGCTGCCCGTCGATCCGCAACTCGCCGCGGTCGTGCTGGTGCACGCCGGCGAGGATCTTGATGAGCGTGGACTTACCCGCGCCGTTGTCGCCGAGGATGCAGGTGACCTGGCCCGCGTTCACCACGGTGGACACGTCTTCCAGCGCGACCACACCGCCGTAACTCTTACCGATGCCAACGGCTTCGATCAGTGGAGCACTCATCGGCGTACCCTTTCGGCTCGCTTCTGGAATCTGTTGTTGACCAACACCGCCGCCAGCAGCAGCACGCCGAGGAACAGCATGAACCAGTCACTGTCCCAGCGCGCGAACACGATTCCCTGACGTGCCATGCCGAAGATGAGCGCACCGATCGCGGCGCCGACCGCCGAGCCGAAACCACCGGTGAGCAGGCAGCCACCGACGACCGCCGCGATGATGTAGTGCAATTCCAGCCCCACACCCTGATTCGCCTGCACACTGGCGAACCGCAGGATGCTGCACGAGCCGACCACCCAGCCGGCGAACGCGGTGGTCATGAAGAGCACGATCTTCGTCCGATCCGCCGGGACGCCGACCGCCCGCGCGTTCTGCAACGCGCCGCCGACCGCGAAGATCCAGTTGCCGAACCTGGTGCGCACCAGCACGATCGAGGCGATCACGGTCAGTACGATCCACCAGATGACCGAAGCCTGGATGCGCGCGTCACCGATGTTCAGCGTCGAGGCGAACACCCAGCCTGCCGAGTTGTACCCGTCCGCGCTCCGGATCCCCGACACCTGAACGGTTCCGGTGACCATCCTGGTCACGCCGAGGTTCAGCCCTTGCAGCGCAAGGAAAGTGCCGAGCGTGACGATGAAACTCGGTAGCCCGGTGCGCATCACCAGCCACCCGTTGAACGCGCCGACCAGCAGCGCCAGCACGAGCGAGGCCAGCAGCGCGAACCAGACGTTCCAGCCCGCGTGCACCGCGAGCAGCGCGGTGACCAGCGCCGTGGACGCCGTCATCACGCCGGCCGAGAGATCGAACTCACCGCCGATCATCAACAGCGCCACCGCGACCGCCATGATGCCGAGCGTGGACGAGTCGTCCAGCCAGGTCGCGACGCCCAGTGGGCTCAGGAAACGATCGGTGATGATGGAGAAGAACACGAACACCAGTAGCGCGCCGAGCGCGGCGCCGATCTCCGGCCGGACGACCAGCCGCTGCATCAGCGTCGGTCCCTTCGGCTCGGCGGCCCGCTCGGCCGCGGATGCTTCTGTCGCAACAGTCATTTCATCTACTCCCTGACCTCAGCGCGTGCCCTGTGCCACCAGCGCGGCGACGGCATCGACGTTGTTCTTGTCGACGAAGGCCGGACCCGTCTGCACCGGTGTGCCACCACCGACGGTGTTCAGATTGGTCCGGTAGGCCTGCAACAGCACCACGGACAGGTAGCCCTGCTCGTACTGCTGCTGGTCGACGGCGAACAGCAGCTTGCCCGCGCGGATGGCCTCGACCACATCGGTATTGAGGTCGAACGTCGCGACCGTCGCGGTGGACTGCGCCTCCTTCACCCCGTCCACCGCGCGCGCGGCGACCTGCGAATTGAGCGTCAGCACAGCGTCGATCGACTTGTCCGCCTCCAGCGCGCCCTTGATCCGGGACTGCGCGTCGGTCGGGTTGTTGATGTCCACCTGGAGCGTCGTCCCGTTGCCGAACGCCTTGGTCGCGCCCTCGCAGCGCTGGTTGGCGCCGATATTGCCGGCCTCGTGGATCACGCAGAGCAGCTTGGTCTTCTTGGCGTCGGCGAGGCGCTTGCCCGCCGCCTGCCCCGCCAGCGACTCGCTCTGTCCCACATGGCCGATGGCGCCGTACTTGACACTCTCGCTCTCACCCGAGTTGATCGTCACCACGGGAATGCCCGCGGTGATGGCCTTTTCGATCGAGGGGCGCAGGGCGTCGGGGTTGGCCATGGAGACGACCAGCCCGTCCACGCCCTGTGCGACCGCGTTGTCGATCAGCTTCGCCTGCTGACCGGGGTCGCCCGCTGAGTTGTATTCGACCCGGACGCCGAGGTCCTTGCCCGCCGCCTCCGCGCCGTTCTTGACCACGTTCCAGAACGCGTCGCCGGGGCTACCGTGTGTGACCACCGCGACGGAGTTCAATTTACCTGCGGCGACCGGGGAATTCGTCGGCGCGACCGCGTCCGTGCCCGGCCCGCTACACGCGGCCAGCACCGCGGCCGCGGCCAGCCACGGCACCAGGCGGCGCGATCGGTGCCACCCTCGCTGAACTCGAAGAGACATCGTTGTCATCACTTCCCAACTAGATTCGTGCGATGGAAGTCGCGAGGCCGGCGAGGTGGCGCAGGCTGCGTTCGGTGTCCCGGCTCGGCAGCTCCGCCGAGTCGGTGGGCTGCAGGGCGGCGTCCTGCTCCATCACGTACCAGCCGCGGTAGCCGGCGGCCTGCATGGTCCGCACCAGGGCGGCGATGTCGACATCGCCTTCGCCCAGTGGAACATACAACCCGCGGCGCACCGCTTCGCTGTATTCCAGTGCACCGCCGCGAATCTCGCCGGCCAGCGCGCGGCGGACATCCTTGAGGTGAATGTGCCCGATCCGGTCGGCATGTCGTCGCGCGAGCAGCACCGGGTCGGTGCCGCCGATCAGCAGGTGCCCGGTGTCCAGGCAGAGGTCGAGGTCCGAATCGGCGAGGAAGCGTTCGACTTCGGGTTCGGTCTCCACGTGCGTGCCGACGTGTGGATGCAGCACCGTGCGCAACCCGTGTTCGGCGGCGAGGTCGCGGATCGCGGCGGAAGTCTCGATGAGCGTGCGCCATTCGGCCGCGGTGAGCTGCGGGCGGGCATCGTAGCCGCCCAGCCCGGTCGCGGCGGCCAGGACGAGGACCTCGGCGCCGGTGGCGGCGAACAGCTCGGTGGCCTGCTTCGCCTCGGCGAGCGCGCGCGCAGGCTCCGTATGCAGCACCAGCGCCAGGAAACCGCCGACCGCCGTGATCCCGAACGTCGCCAGCAGCGAACGCAATTCGTCCGGGTCCGGCGGAAGATAGCCCGGCGGGCCCAGTTCGGTCGCGGACAGGCCGAGCGCGGCCATCTCCGCGAGCACGGTCTGCGCGTCGAGCACGTGACCCCAGCCGGGAACTTCGCACACTCCCCAGGAGATGGGGGCGGCCGCGATGCGCAGCGGGTAGAGCGGTTCGGTCATCAGGACTTCTCCGACCTTCGATGTCGAGTTGGAGCGCCCCAAGCGATTGGAGCGCTCCAACTATGTAACGTGGGTCATAGTGTGTCAAGAGGCTGCACGGCACTCAGAATAGCGCTACCACCTGGCGATATCCGTGTTTCCTGGGCAAATGTCGGAAATTGCGAGGCGAAGAAAGTCCGATTAGAGCGCTCTATTGATTCGAGCGCGCCGACCTTGTAACGTCCGACACGGCACGGATCGGCGAACGCGGAACGGAGGCGACATGGCGCGACCCACCATGGAAGATGTCGCCGAGCGCGCAGGCGTCTCCCGCGCCCTGGTCTCGCTCGTCATGCGCAACTCCCCGAAGGTCAGCGAGCACCGTCGCCGCGCCGTACTGGAGGCCGCGAAGGACCTCGGCTACCAGCCGGACATCATGGCGCGCTCGCTGGCCAGCCGGACGTCGAACATCGTCGGCGTCATGGTCTCCGACCTGCACAACGCCTTCTTCGCCGACGTCGTCGAGGGAATGGACACCGCCGCACAGGAATCCGGGCTGGAGCTGATCCTCAACACCGGCCGCCGCAGCGCCGCCCGCGAGCGCGCCGCGCTGGAAAGCCTGCTCGCGTTCCGTCCCGGCGGCATCATCCTGCTCTCCCCCATCCTGCCCGCCGCCGCCATCCGCGATGCGGCACGACAGGCTCCGCTCGTTCTGGTCTCGCGCGGTTCGACCATCGCCGACGTCGACACGGTCAACGACGACGGCGAGGTCGGTGCCGGGCTCGCCGTGGATCACCTTGCCTCCCTTGGCCATCGGCGCATCGTGCACCTCGACGGCGGCACCGCGTTCACCGCGTCCCCACGCCGCAAGGGCTATCAGACCGCGATGGAACGGCACGGCCTCGAGCCGATGGTCATCCCCAGCGAGCACACCGACTCCGCAGGCATCGCCGCGGTGCAGAAGCTGTTGAACCTCTTCACCCGCGACAACTTCCCCACGGCGCTGGTCTGCGGCAACGACTTCAACGCCGTCGGCGCCATGTCCGCTCTGGAGGAGGCCGGGCTGCGAGTCCCGGACGACGTCTCCATCGTCGGCTACGACAACACGTCGCTGGCCGCCCTCCGCCACATCTCCCTGACGACGATCGACCAGCCACGCGTCCAAATGGGCAGGCTCGCCATCGAAGCGCTCGTCGAACGTCTCCGCGCCGACCGCACCGAACCGGTCCGCCGCCGCCTACAGCCGTCCCTCGTCGTCCGCTCGACGACGAGCGCCCCGCTCAGCTGAAACATCCACTGCCCCAGGCAGTTCTCTACCGCGTTGCGATCTCACCAGGAGGAAAGTCGATGACATCCCACCAAGCCGTCACCCTCGGCCTCGCCGGCACCGGACGCATCGGCACCGCCCACGCCGAAACCCTCCAGAACTTCCCCAACGTAGCCAACGTCATCGTCGCCGACGCCGACCCCGAACGAGCCCGCGCCACCGCCACCAAACTCGACCTCGACTTCGCCCCCGACCTCGACGCCCTCTTCGCCGCCGACCTCGACGGCCTAGTCATCACCAGCGCCACCGACTCCCACCCCGAACTCATCCTCCGGGCAGTCGACGCCGGCCTCCCCGTCTTCTGCGAAAAGCCCGTCGCCGCCGACATCGAAGGCACCCTGGCCGTCCTCGACCGCCTCCAAAACACCACCGTCCCAGTACAAATCGGCTTCCAACGCCGCTTCGACGCCGGCTACCGCGCCGCCCGCGCCGCCATCGCCTCCGGCTCCCTCGGCTGGCTGCACACCCTCCGCGCCACCACGCTCGACCCCACACCCCCACCCGCCGCCTACATCCCCCACTCCGGCGGCATCTTCCGCGACTGCGGCGTCCACGACTTCGACATCATCCGCTGGGTAACCGGACGAGAAATCGTCTCCGTCTACGCCACCGGCACCAACCAGGGCGCCCCCATCTTCACCGAATCCGGCGACGTAGACACCGCCGCGGTCTTGTTGCACCTCGACAACGAAACCCTCGCCACCGTCTCCCTCACCCGCTACAACGGCGCAGGCTACGACGTCCGCCTCGAAGCCCTCGGCTCCACCGCAAACGCCATAGTCGGCCTAGACGACCGCTCCCCCCTGACCTCCGTCGAACCCGACTACATCCACTCCACATTCCCCGCCTACCCCGGCTTCATGGACCGCTTCCGCACCGCCTACACCGAAGAACTGGCCGCCTTCATCTCCGTAATCACCGGCAACCTCCAAAACCCCTGCACCCCAACCGACGCCCTAGAAGCCTTCTATGTAGCCGAAGCCTGCGAACTCTCCCGCCGCGAACGAAGGCCAGTCCTGATCTCGGAAGTGCATCACTAATTATTGAACGTCAAAGGATATGCGTGGCTCGCAGTGTTGACCACCCCGCAGCGGGTTCGAGCGGTGCGTTTGGCCCCATCATGCTGTTCTAGGTTCTGTCGCAGCTCTGCCGACGGCCTATGATCCCGCTAGATAGCAGGCTTCACCTCCACCCCAGCGGCCGTCTGCCCGGACTTTTAGGCAGCCTGATGCTATGCACAATCGACGCATTGCTGGCACGGTGTCACCTTCAACAGTACGAGCGCGGCCTATCGAGACCAACGGGGTTCAAGCATTCACGCGCCACACCTATCGCTGTAGGAGATAGCAGCGGCTGTACGGCCTAGGCTCCCACAGGCAGCTCGGCGCTTCTGTATCGGCCACCGTTGCAACGTCCTCCCCTGCAAGACCCGGTTGCGAACCGACCCAACACCCCGGTCATCCGCTCAGCGGCCGGTAGGCACGCACAGTCATCGCTCGGGGCAACCCAAACCGGAGGAGGTACATGTGATTTCATAGGGACTGCCCTTCATGCCAGGCGGGAATCGACAGTAGTGATCTTGACTTGGCAGCATGGGGAGGGAACCATTGGCACAACAGTGCGCGACTGGCGTGAGGATTCTGGGTGGAGGATCAGAAACCGCTCTTGATGCGGCAGTACCAGGCTTGGATCGCTCCTGCCCCGAGTCCGGATGATACCGACCGAGAGGTTTTCTTTATTAAGGCACTCGTTATCCTGGACACGAACGTCCTTCTTGACTTGTATGAATACACGCCGACTGCCCGGAAACAAGTCTTTGCGGCACTCGAAAGAATCTCAGCACAGTTGTGGCTTCCTTACCAAGTGGGACTTGAGTTCGTCCGCAACCGACACAGCAGGGTTCGCTCACACAGCCGAGCGCTCCAGGACGCTCCCGGCCAGATCGAACGCAAGTTCGCAGACGCGGCCAAGGCAATTGTCAACGCCCGGGAACTCATACAGAACATGCTTGAGACGTATACCCGGGATACACAAGCCCAGGACGCACTCGAAGAGAAGATCAACGTGAAGGTTGTCGAGAGCCACCTGGACGGATGGAAGGAGCCGCTGCTCAGTCACGCCAGGGCCTTGAAGGACGAGCAAGACCAAACGGTAGGCAAGCTTTGGTCAGGCGACGACATCCTGGAGGCTGTAGCGGCGTTATTTGAGGATCGGATTGGTGCACCACCGCCCCCCGGTGTAGTGCGGCAACGCGTTGAAGACGCTTACTCGTACCGCTTCCCTAACAACATCCCACCCGGGTTCTCCGATATGGGCAAGGCTACACCGCTGCGGTCAGCCGGAGACTACCTCCTATGGGAGGAGGTGATCGAGAAAGCGGCCGCTATGCAAGAGCCACGGCGCGTCCTTTTAGTCTCAGCTGACGGCAAAGAGGACTGGTACCAGCCTCCCGAGCTCGGCATGAAGTCGAGGCCTTGGCCAATGTTGTTTGACGAGATGCGCCAGCGGGCAGGCGCCGAGTTGCGGATTGAAAAGCCGCAGAGCTTCTTCGACGGCATACGACAGTATTTGCACGTCGATATCGCTGAGGAAACCTCAGAAGAGATCAAACGAGCAGCTGAATCTTCCGAAGAGAGCTTGCTCGCCAAGGCGATCGTGACCGAGACTGAAGCTGCGGTCTCGGCTCCCCCTACAGAGCTCAGCATCGCCGCCTACCAAGCTGCAGGGCTAACCACGAGCGCAGTTCGACGAGCAGTCGAGTCTTCGACTCATCGGCTCTTTCAATGGTGGCTGATAGGCGTAACCGTCGAGTTCGGGCGTCGAAAGGCCAGCGATGGCGAACCCCTCGTGGAGATGCTTGCCGCAATTCGATCCAACTCTCCGCCAGGACCACATTGGGTCCAAGGGACGGTCCTCCGCGAAGGTGAGTGGCCCTATCGGACCTCGACTTGGATTGCGCCCTGGTTCGTCCAAGTTGTAGGGCTAGCTCCGGAAGCTGACCGACTGGTGCTCCAGCGCCTAGCCGTCCGGCAGGCCGACGCGTACGGAGCCACATAGTTCCTCGGAAGACCAACCGTAATTCGACGCTTAGTTCTGAACGCAGACCCAGGCGGTACTACAAAGAAGGGGCGGACGCGAGCGCGATGTCGCACAAGCTTCTGGACATCACACCGACGCCAGAAGTCCTGGTTGCTTTAACCCGGACTCCGATCACAGTGATCGACGCGTTGAGTGAGCTAATAGACAATGCGATCGACTCCTTCTACATGGCACGTATTGCAGGGAATCCCTCAGCCGTGCAGCAGGTCTTGATCGAGATCCCCGGTACTTCGGAGGTAAACCGAGGGGAGGGGCTCATCAGAATTCGAGACACGGGCCCTGGGTTGACCGAGCAGCAAATCGCTGATGGGATGCGGGCCGGATATACTAATAAAACCACATTTGGGACCCTGGGCCTTTTCGGCATGGGTTTCAATATCGCTACCGGCAAGCTCGGCCAGGTTACCCGAATGGTGTCCGCCCAGACCGAGAACGACTATGCTATTGAAGTTACGCTGGACCTGCCGGAACTCCTGCGAGCAAGGAAATTCACG
The DNA here is from genome assembly GCF_042793755.1 of Nocardia sp. NPDC056564. Classification (NCBI taxonomy): domain Bacteria; kingdom Bacillati; phylum Actinomycetota; class Actinomycetes; order Mycobacteriales; family Nocardiaceae; genus Nocardia; species Nocardia sp. NPDC056564. The sequence goes on along the minus strand of NZ_JBHTUR010000002.1, from coordinate 256,713 downwards.
GTGGAAGCCGAGCAGATCGCCAAACCGCCCAACTTGACACATGGCACAATTGTGGAAATTCGAGGCTGGTGGCCCGACGGTGATGCGAATAGCCGGTTTATTCGAAAGCTCGCGCAGATGCCCAAAGACGCAGTACGTGAACACCTCGGGCGCCGATATGCAACACTACTTCGCGGGGACTTTGCGAATCCCGTCCTGATCAGTGTCAATGGTCGTAATTGCCGCGCATTTGAACATTGCGCGTGGCCCGAAACACGTTTCGTAGAGCATCAGAAGTACGGCAAGATCCCGGCGACGATCAAATTTGATGAAGAGATCGATCGGTCGCGCAGATGCCCAAGGGACGGGATCGAATTCGGCAGCAGCGAAGTATGTCCTCAATGCGGAGGACAAGACAGTCAGGAGATTGTCCAGCGCATTCGCGGTTGGGTCGGCGTCCAACGGTTCGACGATGCAAACGACTTTGGCATCGATCTTATCCGCAACGGCAGAGCGATCCGCGCCGCAGACAAAGCGTCATGTTTTGAATATGCCAACGAAATTACCGGAAAGCTTGAACGAGAATATCCGATCGATCAACAGTACGGTCGAATTGTCGGCGAAGTACATCTCGACCACGTCCCCGTGGACTTTCAAAAACAAGATTTTCAGAGAGCCAGTGTTGAATGGCAGGAGGCGATGAACTTTCTGCGCGGAGGATCTCTACATCCGTCGAAATGGAAAGATACAGAAACCAATGAATCACCGGTTTCGCGCATATTCCAGGGATATCGCAAGATTCGCAACTTCGGCCGCGGCGACATGTACATGGGGCAGTATAACAAAGCCAAGGGAAAAGCTGAACGAGTTCCCAGGGAGGTAGAACGGGATTATTATCAAAAATTTCTCGACCGACTCCCTGGATATTACGACGACGCGAAATGGTGGGAGCTCGTCGAATCAGCCAACGAGCCTCCATTAGATGAACTTCTCGGTTGTCCTGAATGCGGATCTCAGAACGTCAATGATGCAGAGTCCTGCATCGGATGCTCGCATATATTTGATGGTAGGCCGTGTCGGAATTCCGAATGTGGATCCATGATAGCCCGCTCGGCAAAAAGCTGCGATAGCTGCGGCACCTCCCAAGTCCTGGAGATATTGCTTCCGTGGACTTGCGCTTTTTGTGAAACGGACAATACGGCCGGCATAGAGAACTGTCACACATGCGGCAGCGTCAAAGACGCACCACACCCGGCAAGCGCGGAGGCCCTCGCGTATGGCGCAGAAATGCGGCCCGAACTCGGCGCTGAGAAACTGGTCATTACTTTAGCCAACGGATCGCCATGCGCACCTTTGGACATCACAGTGTTCAGCGTTCAGCGTCCAATAAATGCTGCCTACGGACGTCCTCCGGTGCCACTGGTTACCAATGCCGTTTCCGACCATCTAACGATCTACGTTGATCTGACGCACCATTTCTTCACAGAAACCAGCTTGCACCCCCAGATATTAATTGCGGCAGAAGCGGCGCAATACTTGTTCAGCCTCCATATGCATCTACGTCGCCGACCTGGCCATAGCGTTGCCGTGCTGACGTCTGACTTGCTGAAAAAAGGTTGGGGAGAAGCAGTTGACGAAAATGCCGATACCGCACGTAACGCAATTAAAGAGCTTTTTGCGGCGATCATCGATCGGATTCAGAACGCACCTAGGGCTGAGGACTTCTACCGCGAGCTTGATGACGCACAGCAAAGAGCCATGGCCGAGGCGATGATTAAGTCTGGAGTGGACTTAGCCGAGCTGGGCCGCATGAAGTCGACAGGAACTTATCTGCGTTACTGCGACCGCGAGACTCTCGCCGCTTTCTTCAACTTTCACCCGCAGGCATGGTTCGACGGCCAAGTCTGGCAGGATGGCTGGCCTCAGGAAAATGACATGGGGCCAGTTGTCACCGAGAAGATGCGCCACGAGTTGCAGGTCAAGTACCTCCGATGCCTTGAGGACGCTGCGTCATATCTTCGATACGAGCAACCAGAGCGGCTCATTGTGGTCAGGGCCCGCGCAGCGGCGGAATTCCTGGCCGACAAGCTGTCGTCATGAGCCAACGCCTAGTCACTGAACTTGGCCTGAGCGGGACCGGCTGGCAGGCGTTCGAGCGGACCGTCCAGCGACTCCTGATAGCACGCGGGTACGAGGGTGTTCAGTTGGCAGGCGCTTCCGGTGACGGAGGAGCGGATGTAATCGGCACGATCGGCGGCCGACGTTGGCTGTTTCAAGTAAAGCGCTGGCGCACCCCAGTCGGCACAGAGGTCGTGGCCGAGGTGATTGCTGCCTGCCACCGCTACGGGGCCGACATACCCGTGATAGTGAGCTTAAGCGGGTTCACTCCCCGAGTCCGGACACAGCAGGTCCAAATCATGGAGGGCGGTATCCCTCTGCAATTGTGGGACCGCCGGATCCTGCTGAAACAGGCAGCTCTTGTTCCGAATGAACCACTCTCACAGCGCATACCGCAGCGCTATGAACTTCGGTCCTATCAAGTTCACGCCGTAGATTCCATCATGCGGGAGTTCCTCAACGGCTCCCGTAGCGCGCTGGTGGTACTTGCAACCGGGTTGGGAAAAACTTTCGTTGCGGCTGAGTTTTACCGGCGCTTCACAAATCTCCAACCGGGGGCTAAGACACTCGTGCTTGCCCACCGGAATGAGCTCGTATATCAGCTTGAACGTGCGTTCTGGCCCCTTCTCCCTGCCTCGGTCGCAGTCGGAGTATGGAATGGATACGAGCGTCCGGATTCCGACACCCTGGCGGACTTGGACATTGTGTTCGCCTGCGTTGACAGCGTTGCCGCATGGATCGGAAGTGGCAGATCACTTCCGGACTTCAGGCTGGTTATTGTAGATGAGTGTCACCATCTTGGCACAGCCAAATATGAAACTGTGCTAGACGAGCTATCCGCTGGTGATGGCGGGGCCTTCTTGGTAGGGATGACTGCCACACCGTGGCGCCCGGACGGCCAACCTCTACACAGCTGGTTCGATTTTCCGATCGTAGATATAGACATGATACGCGGACTCCGCGAAGGCTACCTAGCAAATGTCGACTACAGAATGTATACCGACAATATTGACTGGGGTTTCCTGGCCGCCGGCCTGTCGAAAACAACGAAAGCTCTCACGCCGCGCGGAATTAACCGCACTCTCTTCATCGAAGAATGGGACGACGCCGTTGCAGACCGACTCGCCGAGGTATGGCAACAGCAACCAAACCCACGCGCAATCGTCTTTTGCGGCACTATCGACCATGCAGAGCGGATGGCAGCACGCATCAACGCCCTAGGCTTCACTACCGCGGAAGTAATTGCCTCCAGGACCGCCGATGGCCAGTCTGTTGGCGCTGCAACCAGAAGCCGAATTCTCTGGGACTTCTCCGATGGTCACATCTCCGTTCTTTGCGCGGTCGATGTCTTGAACGAAGGCATAGACGTTCCAGACGTTAACATCGTGGTTTTTCAGCGTGTTACGCACAGTCGTCGCATATTTGTCCAACAGCTCGGCCGGGGCCTCCGCCTTGCACCTGGAAAGGATTGCGTAGTCGTCCTGGACTTTGTGTCCGACATCCGACGTTTCGCAGCAGGACTCGACCTGCAAGACTCTTTCACATCCACCCAGGCAGAGCGGAATCCTCGAGTGCGGATCGGCAACAAAGTGTCGTTCATGCGCGCCAACGGTGAAGATCGCGAAGGAGCACAATTCTTGCGGGAGTGGCTCGGCGACGTACAGGCAGTCCAGGACGCGGGCGAAGACGTCCAAATACTCCGTTATCCGCCGGACAGTGCACTAGAGATAATAAATAACAAATAGGGGAGACTCCAATGACAAAAAAATATAATAACCCAAAGGCAGACTGGAACCGGCTGCGTCCAGACGTAGTTCACGCTGTCGGCGAACTACATAAACTGCTCGATAATGAAGAATCTGCTCAGGATATTCTCGATGCATACCTGTACACGAAGAAACTTCTGGCTGAATCTATGAAGGCTCTTGTCTTATCTCAGCTACCGACTGACTGTCCGGCCTTCCATGAATTGCGCAGTAAGCTGGCCGATGAGATACAGAAGCAATATGGCGGTAAGATTCCAGCAAAGTATCTGACTGTCCCATACGGAAGCCGAACGCATGAAATTCTTTTTGCCATACTCCTACAGCATATAAGGGAACCGGTAAATGCAGAATTTCTTCGCTACTCTACTAAAGATTCCATACACACCGAAAGAAGGATCCGTGAGCTGCGCGGGCTCGGCATCGAGATCGATACAGACAAAGCAAGCGGTGCCAACGTATACACACTTCAGTCACTGGATATAGCTACCTCACTGATTCCGGTGGTCGTCAAGAATAATCTTCGTATAAAGAAGGCTTCCGACCAGGAGAAGGCGGAGCTGCTGGCCGTGCTAGGGCTAGAAGACGACTGATCACCAACCAGGCTTTCCTTGCAGATCAGAGCCGCCTTCAGAGGTTGTCACCCTCTCTCGCTAAGGTTGACCAGACACAGGCCGGGCCAACAGGGCTCGGCTTCCGAGCAGGAGGTACGGCATGACCGCAGCATCGCGGACGCTCACCTCTGTAGAGATCTGCGCCGGCGCGGGAGGCCAAGCACTCGGGCTGGAGAACGCCGGGTTCGTTCATACTGCACTTGTGGAGATTGACCACAATGCATGTGAGACCCTAAGAAAGAATCTGGCTAGCCGGAATCCTGGCGCCGAAATCGTAGAGGGGGATGTTCTCACTTATCGCGACGAGGTCGTCAGCGGGAAGCGTCTCTACGCCGAACTAGACCTTCTCTCCGGAGGAGTGCCCTGTCCTCCGTTCTCCATGGCGGGAAAGCAACTTGGTCACCAAGATGAGCGGGATCTCTTCCCTGCAATGCTCGATTTGATACGTGCACTTCGCCCTAAAGCCGTCATGATTGAGAATGTCCGTGGCCTTTTGCAGCCCAAGTTCCGCAAATATCGGCAATGGATTCTCTGGAGACTTGAGCATTCATTCTGTGAGGGAACCATTCCCGGCCCGGATGATGCACTTATCTGCTCCAACCATGTCTCGAATGGCTACGTGATTCACTCGGAAGACGAGGCCGCAGCCCATCAGAGCTGGCAGCTTCTCAATGCGTGTGACTACGGAGTACCACAGCTTCGCCCCCGCTCGGTGTTAGTGGCGCTTCAAGCCGAATACGATCCGTATTTTTCATGGCCCGAGAAACATCCAGAAAATGCTCCCAGCGTGGGACAAGTGCTAGAGGATTCGATGTCGCGTGGAGGCTGGCCCGGCGCAGCGGACTGGGTACGAAACGCAAGCAAAATCGCCCCCACCTTGGTCGGGGGTTCCAAGAAACATGGAGGCGCAGATCTGGGGCCAACCCGAGCCAAACAAGCATGGGCCGCCATGGGCGTGGATGCCATGGGAGTAGCCAATGAAGACGCCACCCCTGGCCCCGACACTCCGATCGACCACCGGCCCAAGCTGACAGTCCAGCAAACCGCTCTCCTGCAAGGTTTTCCGCCCGACTGGGAGATAACAGGGCGAAAGACTGCGGCGTACCGCCAGGTGGGCAACGCCTTTCCGCCTCCTGTCGCCGAGGCAGTAGGCCGTCAGATCGTGCTGGCGATCAGGTCTGCGGAGAGTGGACAGCCAAAGATTGATCGCGGTACTCAGCGCTTGTTCTAGTGCAGAGCGGGGACCTCGTGCCCCGCTCTGCATCTGGACGCGGTGCCGTACCCGTTCAGGCTACTGATTCGACAGGCTAGCTTAGGTGTGTGGCCAGTAGATACACAACCGATTCCTGGGCGTCGTCGCCAGGCCGACGGCGTAACATGCAAGCGAACCGCTCGCGGGACACTAAACCTGAACTTGCCGTACGCCGCATACTCCACGGAAAGGGTATGCGATATCGAGTTGCCTATGCGCCCGAACCCAGTCTACGCCGAAAAGCAGACATCGTATTCACAAAAGTTCGGGTTGCCGTTTTTATTGATGGATGCTTCTGGCATGGATGCCCCGAACATGGTCGCCGGACGTTCCAGCACAACAATACTTATTGGACCAGTAAGATTGCGACAAATATGACGCGCGACTCTGATACGAATGTAGTGCTCAAATCAATGGGCTGGACAGTGCTGCGCTACTGGGAGCACGAAGATGCTGCTGCTGTTGCCGAGGCGATTACTCGTATCGTACAGACAAGCGCAGATTGATACCTACGAGCATATATCGAGCCCACTATACGTCGATCCAACATAGCACTTTCACGAACTATTTGGCGAAGTTCAGCCAGCTGCTCGCAGATTGGGAGATTCCGTGCTGACTTTGAGTACACCGTCTCAACTGTCGTTGACGTCCATGGGAATAGTGATCCGCAATTAGACGGGTATGAGAGCCCCGATGACCTCGGCGAGCTGTTTGACGTTGCGGCACTCGTGCATGGTGATGTGGTCGGCGTAGGTGTGGGCGGCGGAGTCGCCGGTGGACCAGGAGCGGGAGGGTTCGGGGTTCAGCCAGTAGGCGTGTTTGGCGCGGTCGCACATGGCTTGTAGGGCAGGGAGATTCGGGTCGGTGCGGTTGGTGCGGGCGTCGCCGAGGATCAGGAGGGAGGTTCGGGGGCCTAGGGCGTCTAGGTAGTGGTCGGCGAAGCCCTGTAGGGCCTCGCCGTAGTTGCTGCTGCCGTAGCGGGCGATGTTGGCTTCGCGGGCGATTCGGGCGGCATGGCCGGGGGTGGGTGGTTCGCCGGGGGTGAAGAAGTCGGTGATTTCGTCGCAGGTGTCTATGAAGGCGAAGCTGCGGACCCTGGTGAATTGGTCTTGTAGGGCCTGGATCAGGTGGAGGGTGAATTCGGCGAAGCCGGTTACGGAGCCGGAGAGGTCGGCTAGGACTACCAGGTCGGGGCGGCCGTGTTTGCGGGAGCGGAGGACGGGGGTGATGGGGACGCCGCCGGTGGACATGGAGCGGCGGAGGGTGCGGCGCATGTCGATGTGGCCGCGGACGGACTTGCGGCGGCGGGCGGCGAGGCGGGTGGCGAGTTTGCGAGCCAAAGGGGTTACCAGGCGGCGCATTTCGGCCAGGTCCTGTTCGCGGGCGCCGAGGAAATCGATCTGGTCGGCGCTGGTGTCGACGCCGCGGCGGGCGATGTATTCGGTGCCGCGGAGTTGGGCGGAGCGGAGGCGGGCCTCGGTGTGGAGGGCGGTGCGGAATTGGGTGAGGCGGCGGTTGGCTTCGATGGTGCGGACGGCGGAGTCGAGTTCGGTTGCGCCGCTTGTGTTTGCGGCGACGCGGGCGATGAGGTCGTCGGGGTTCAACGCGCGCAGGGTGAGGTAGGAGGACCAGCCTGCGCCGGAGGCGGTGGTGACGGGGGCGGTTATCTGGCCGGTGCCGGCTCCACCGTAGGCGCCGAGCTGGGTGAGGGCTTGGCGGGCGAGGTCGGCGGCGGCGCCTGGGTCGTCTTCGGTGAGCGCGGCGGCCAGTCGATCGCGAAGCGACTCAATGGATTCCGGCGGCGCTGGCTGCGGGAGTTCGGTGGTGAGGAAGTACAGATCGAAGAGTTGGTCGAAGACGGCGCGCTGGCCGTTGCGGCGGAGCAGGCAGGCGGCCAGGCCCGAGCGCAGCCTGTTCCGGTCCGACAAGCCGAGTGCGAGCATTGCTTCTGCGGCGTCGATGGTTTCGCTGGGGCCGGCGTTGATTCCGTGATCACGGAGTAGCCCGACGAATTCGACGAGACGGTCGGTCATCGTGTCGGACGGTTGCTTCGGAGCAGGTGCCCGACCCGTAGACGTCATTCCGCCGCCCCCGTCCGGACCACCGCGGTCCGCTCGCCGCACCCGAAGCGTCCCGCCACGAGACCCGCTGGACGTCCCGATCCCGACCCACCCGCGGCACCAGTCGGCAACCCGAGCCGAACAGGCACGACGGCCGGTGTGCACCGCCGGACTCCCGTACTGACCGTGGCACGCAGCAGCGCCCCAGACCACTCGGCCGTACCGCCGCCAGGGGTCCGGCCCCTTGCCCGATCCGCGGCAGTCAGGTCATGCGGCATCCACCACAGAACGGCGCTGAAGCTGAGAGCCCCGGCACGATCCCAACCGTTCGTCCGAACCGGCGCCATCGGCGAAGGTGGCATGCACCACCGAGTGGTGTCAGTGCCGACGGCGACCGAGTTGCCCCCTCCTCTCATTCGAACCACACCCGTCGGCGCTGGCAACACCGATCACCTTGTCGCACGGATATCGTCAATCCTTGCGTCGCTGCGGTACTCCGCTCGGACAACGTGGGTTGCTGCGGACCGAAGAAGCCGCCTTCAGCCTTCATCCGAGTCGACACTGGGGGCTCAATGCGCTTGCGCGAGATCGGAAGAACCCTCACTTCGCCGTCCCCTCATCAGCGTCCAAAGCCAGGCGTTCGGCCGCAATGCGGTGGTCCGCTTGGTATTTCAGCAACACTCCGAGCGTCGAGCGAACCACTCCACCGGTCAGCGAGCGGGTGCCGAGGGCGACCAGAGTTCTTGCCCAGTCGATGGTTTCGGCTATGGACGGGGGCTTACGCAGGGAGAGTTCACGCAAGGCGCCGACGACTCGAACGACCGGTTCGCCCAGCGCCTCGTCCAGCTCGGGGACCTTCATCCGGACGATCGCGCGTTCCAATTCGGCTGTGGGGTAGTCGATGTGGAGGTAGAGGCAGCGTCGCTTCAATGCCTCGGACAGGTCGCGGTTGGCGTTGGAGGTGACGATGACGAAGGGCTTGCGGACGGCGGTGACGGTGCCTAGCTCGGGGATGCTGATCTGGTAGTCGCCGAGGACTTCGAGCAGCAGACCTTCCAGCTCCACGTCGGCCTTGTCCAGTTCATCGATCAGCAGGACGGTGGGGTCCGGGTTGCGGATCGCGGCGAGCAAGGGCCGGGCGAGCAGGAATTCCTCGGTGAAGACGTGGTCGCGGGTGCTGTCCCACGCGTCCCGCTCGGAGGTGATGCGCAGCAGCTGCTTGGCGTGGTTCCACTCGTAGAGCGCCTTGGCCTCATCGATTCCTTCGTAGCACTGCAACCGAACGAGGTCGGCGGCGGACGCGGCGGCGACGGCCTTGGCCAGCTCCGTTTTGCCCACGCCGGCGGGCCCCTCGATCAGGAGGGGCTTGCCGAGGTGGTCGGCGAGGAAGACGGCGGTGGCGATGTCGATGGACGGGAGGTACCCGGCATCGGTGAGCCGTCCGGTCACCTCGTCGACGGAACTGAAGAACTTACTCATCAGTAGAGAGTCTAGATCGCCGAGACCCGACCGCCTCGATTCGCGGTCACGGGTCTTGATCTGAACTGCGATTGAGGTTCTAGGGTCGCGATATGAGTTTTACCGACGTGGAACGCGCCTACCTCGCCGGCCAGAAACTGGCCCGCCTCGCCACCGTCACCGCCGAGGGGGCCCCGCAGATCATCGCGCTGGGCTTCCGGCTCAACGACGACGACACCATCGACCTGGGTGGACCGAATCATGTTGCGACCCAGCGCTATCGCAACATCCTGGGCAACCCCAAGGTCAGCCTGCTGATCGATGACATGACGCCGGACGAGCCGGGCGCGGTGAAGCCGGGCTGGGGACGCGGCGTGGAAATCCGCGGCGTGGTGGAGACGCTGACGGTAGACGTCCCGCCGGTCGCGCCCGAGTGGTTCTCCCATGACATCATCCGCATCCATCCCCGCCGCATCCGAAGCTGGCATATCGACCCGGCAAACCCGGACGGCGGCGCCCGCAACGTCGAATAGGCCGCCGCGGTCAGGTCACCCCGCTCAGAGCACCAACGGGACACTGTGGCGCGTTCACTCGCACAACGCCACCACCACGTCCCCTAGGGCACGGGGTGTTGCTTCGAATGGGACTTCGCCGAGCAGTCACCCGCACAACGTCAACACCACGTCCCGTTGATCTTGTTTGATAGCGTCGTCAGCCTCGCCTTTCACTATTCGCGGAGGACACGCATGGAAACGATGCTGGCGGCCCGACTGCATCTCCCCTCGCACACCCTGTCCATGGAGCAGGTGCCCAAGCCGGTGCCGGGAGCGGGCGAGGTCCTGGTCAAGGTCGAGGCCGCGGGCGTCTGCCTGTCGGACGTGCACCTCATCGACGGCGGCCTGCAACCGCAGCTGCTCGACGGCGACACGGTCACCCTCGGCCACGAGGTCGCCGGAACGATCGCGCAGGTGGGGCCGGAGGTCACCGGGCTCGCTGTGGCCGACCGGGTGGCGTTGCAGGCGGGCGAGCTGCGCAAGGGCGTGGTCTACACGCGTGGCGTCGACTACGACGGCGGCTGGGCCGAATACGCGCTCGCGACCGCCGAGTCCGTCATCCGGATACCGGACAGCCTGCCGTTCGAGCAGGCGGCGATCATCCCGGACGCGGTCTCGACGCCGTGGGCCGCGATCACGGCGACCGGCGACGTGCGCCCGGCGCAGGCCGTCGCGGTCTGGGGCATCGGCGGGCTCGGCGCGCACGCGGTTCAGTTGCTGCGGATCGCCGGCGCCTATCCGATCATCGCGGTCGACCCGAACGCCGCCGCCCGGGATCGGGCCGTCGAGTTCGGAGCGGATCTGGCTCTCGACTCGGCCGACCCGGAGCTGGCGAAGAAGATCAAGCAGGCCACCGGCGGCACGGGCATCGATGTCGCGTTCGACTTCGCCGGCGTGGCCGCGGTGCGCGAGCAGGCGCTTCGGGTGCTGGCGCTCCAGGGCCGGCTGGTCCTGGTCGGCATCGTCAACGAGCCGCTGACCATCAAGTACAGCGCGCCGTTTGTAGTTGCCCAGCAACAGATTCGCGGGCACTACGGTTCGGGCCCCACCCACGTGCCGCAGTTGATTCGGCTGACCGCCGGTGGGCGCCTTGACCTTTCGCGTTCGATCAGCGGGGTGTTCCCGCTGGCCGAAGCCCCCGCCGTGGTCGATCGGCTCGTCCGTAAAGAGGGCGATCCGATCCGGCTCATCCTGCGTCCCTGACGGATCGGGAGTCCCATGTTCATCGCGATCGCGGCCACGATGACGGTCATCCTCATCTGGTCCTGCCTGTCCCGCTCGATGGCTCGGTGGAAGGTGACCGCGCCGCTGGCCATGGTGGTGGTCGGCGCGGTGGTGAGCTGGAGCAGCGATCACTGGCTGACCACCGCGGTCAACACCGATTCGGCGCAGCGGGTCGTCGAATTCATCTTGGCGCTGTTCCTTTTCACCGATGCGACGGAGGTGCGCAAGGGGCTGTCCGGCCGTCGGCACACGGGCATCTTCCGGCTGCTGTTCATCGCCTTCCCGCTGAGCCTGGCCGCCGCGTATCTGCTGGGATTCGCTCTGCTGCCGGGTATTTCGTGGACGGTGATCCTGTTGATCGCCTGCATCGTGGTCCCGATCGATCTGGTGCCCGCGCAGGCGATCGTGCGGGATCTGCGGGTGCCGGAACGGGTTCGGCACGCGCTCAATGTGGAGAGCGGGTTCAACGACGGGCTGGTCGCGCCGATCTTCCTGTTCGCGCTGGCCGCCGCGGAGGCGAGCGCGGAGTCGGATCAGGCGCTGCACGCGCTGGGGCAGGCGGTGCCCGCGGTGGTGAAGTCGGTGCTCATCGGCCTGCCGATCGGTGCGGTAGCCGGATATTGCATGTCGGTGGCGGCGCGCAAACGGTGGACGGACGCGCGGGCCGTGCGCATCGGGACCATCGCGATTCCCGTGCTGACCTACAGCGTCGCGGTGTGGCTGGACGGCAACGGCTTCGTGGCGGCCTTCCTCGCGGGCATCGCCTACAGCACGCTGCGCCGCGAATTGCCGGGCGAGCCATTGCAATCGACCGAGGACGTGGCCGAGTTCGCCGGTCTGGCAATGTGGTTCGCGGTCGGCAACGTCGCGGCGGCGACATTCAGCTGGCTCAGCTGGCAGGTCGTCGGGTACGGACTGCTCGCGTTGACGGTGGTGCGCTTGGTCCCGGTCGGGTTGTCGTTGCTCGGCTCGGCCTTCACCCAGCGCGAGCGGCTCATGATCGGCCTGCTGGGTCCGCGCGGCGTCGCGTCGATCGTGTTCGCACTGCTCGCGTTCAACGGTCTGCACGACGACGAGGACGCGTTCCTCGTCATCGGCGTGACGCTGGTGGTGGTCGTCGGCAGCGTCTTCCTGCACGGAATCGGCGCGCCACTGGTCGCCGAGCATCTGGGCAAGCGGCGACGTGACAGCTCGCCGCAGTAGCGGGCCGAACTCCGGCTGATTCCCGGCACCCGCGCGGATGCCTGCAGGCGTGCCCCTGACATCGGTGCCATCGATGCTCGGGGCACGTTGCGCCCCTGGGGGTTAACCCCTAATACCCAAGGTTGAAAGTTTCCGCATACCTGCCAACACCCGTGACCTTTCGATCGAAATGCGCGAGAGTGAGACCGTGCAGTCGGTGCTGCGCCGGGTGGCCCGGGGGCGCCCGCAAAGCGGCGGCGGCACAGTTGATCCCGACCTGCCCGCGGGGTGCGCCAGCGACCGCTGTGCGTCATCGCGGGGGCAGACCGCAGCGGGGGATGGTGAACGAACAGTTCACCGCAGAGTGAAAGGATCCATGTTGTTCTCCACAACCAAGTCCACGAATTCGCGCCGCCTGCTGGCCCGAGTGGCCGTCGCCGGCGCGATCGTCGCGGTTCCGTTGACCGCGTTGGCGATTCCCGCCTCCGCCGACGCCCGGATCGGCGTCCCCGGCGTCACCGAGGCCCGGCATCACCATCCGCGCCACGATCCCAACTGCGACTTCGGTCCGTTCAAGAACTGGCGCTGCAACAACGGCCCGTTCTCCGACCGCGATCAGGACCCGTTCTGGCAGTTCCGGCAGAACCGTCCGCACGGGCTGTTCGGCAGCAGCTAGGCACCCGGCCCGGCCCCGTCGCGGAGCCGGGCCGTTCCCGTCTCGGCGACCGGTTCGGCCGTACCCGGTAACCGCGTCGGTCAGCCACTGAATTCGGTCAGGGACAATACGTTTCCGTCCGGGTCGGTGAACCAGGCGACCTGGTCACCGCCCGGCGTGGTCCAGACGCCGTTGCCGGCCTGGCCCATTCCGTCGTACCGGACGAATTCCACACCGCGGGACACGAGTTCGGCGACCGTGCCGGCGATATCGGCGACCGCCCAGCCCAGCACCGTGAACGGCTGCGGTGCGAGTTGCTCCACGGCGGTGACCCGAATCATGGTGCCGCCATTGCGCACCACGCATGCGAACGGTGTCACCTCGACGATCTCCAGTTTCAGCACCCCGCCGTAGAACCGGCGCGAGCGTTCCAGATCGGTCGACGGCGCGAACGCGATGACATCGGCCGCAGCGAGAGACGTCATGGGTGAAGGCTACCGGCGCCACCCGTTCTGGACGGACAATTTCGGCGCGACATAGGGGGTATTCCCCTCGTCAGCGGCGGGAATGTCCGCGTAGACCGGACCCTGTCCGCACGGCATAGAGCCGGGCCACGCATCGCCGATCCGCAAACAACAGCGGCCCGGCACCATCAGGCGCCGGGCCGCTGTTCGGCTGAGACTCAGGCGGTTTCGGTGATCGGCCGGTCGACCCAGCTCATCAGGCCGCGCAGCTTGGCGCCGGTGACCTCGATCGGGTGCTCGGCGTTGGCCTTGCGCAGACCCTCGAGCTCCTTGTTGCCGCCCTCGACGTTGGCGACGAGGCGCTTGACGAAGGTGCCGTCCTGGATGTCCTTGAGGATGTCCTGCATGCGCTTCTTGGTGTCGGCGTCGATGACCCGCGGGCCGGACAGGTAGCCACCGAACTCGGCGGTGTCGGAGACCGAGTAGTTCATCCGGGCGATGCCACCCTCGTACATCAGGTCGACGATGAGCTTGAGCTCGTGCAGCACCTCGAAGTACGCCATCTCCGGCGCGTAACCGGCCTCGACCATGACCTCGAAGCCGGTCTTGACCAGCTCTTCGGTGCCGCCGCAGAGCACGGCCTGCTCACCGAACAGGTCGGTCTCGGTCTCTTCCTTGAAGGTGGTCTTGATGACGCCGGCGCGGGCGCCACCGATCGCCTTGGCGTAGGACAGCGCCAGCGCCTGGCCCTCGCCCTTCGGGTCCTGATCGACGGCGATCAGGGCGGGCACGCCCTTGCCGTCGACGAACTGACGGCGCACCAGGTGGCCGGGGCCCTTCGGGGCGACCATCGCGACGGTGATGAACTCCGGCGCCTTGATCAGGCCGAAGTGGATGTTGAGGCCGTGGCCGAAGAACAGCGCGTCGCCGTCCTTCAGGTTGGGCTCGATGTCGTTGGTGAAGATCGACGCCTGCGCGGTGTCGGGAGCGAGCACCATGATCACGTCGGCCCACGCCGAGACCTCGGCCGGGGTGCCGACGGTCAGGCCCGCCTCCTCGGCCTTCGGCCGCGACTTCGAACCCTCCGCGAGGCCGACCCGGACCTCGACGCCGGAGTCGCGCAGGCTCAGCGAGTGCGCGTGCCCCTGGCTGCCGTAGCCGATGACCGCGACCTTGCGGCCCTGGATGATCGACAGGTCGGCGTCGTCGTCGTAGAACATCTCGACTGCCACTTGGTTGGTTCCCTTCTGGATACTGTGCTTAGGTCTGAAAGTTGTTTAGTTGGAAGCGATTTAACGTGTCGCGGTGATCGACTTGGGGCCACGGCCCACCGCGACCACACCGGACTGCACGATCTCCCGGATGCCGAACGGTTCCAGCATGCGCAGCAACGCGTCGAGCTTGGACCGGGTTCCGGTCGCCTCGACGGTGAGCGCGTCCGGCGAGACGTCGATCACTTTCGCCCGGAAGAGCGTAACCGCCTCGATCACCTGGGTCCGCACGCTGGCATCGGCGCGGACCTTCACCAGGATCAGTTCGCGGGCCACCGAGGTGTCGGAATCCTGCTCCACGATCTTGATGACGTTGATCAGCTTGTTGAGCTGCTTGGTGACCTGCTCGAGCGGCAGGTCCTCGACGGTGACGACGATGGTCATCCGGGAGATCTCCGGGATCTCGGTGCCGCCGACCGCGAGCGACTCGATATTGAAGCCGCGGCGGGAGAACAGCGCCGCGACTCGCGCCAGCACGCCAGGCTTGTCCTCGACAAGCACACTCAGCGTGTGCGTAGTACTCATGCCTCCACCTCGCTAGCGCTCGGCTCCGGCACGAGCACACTCGTAGCTCTGTCTTTTGTTCGCTCGCTGCGCTCGCTCATGCCTCGCTCACCTTGTTCTTCTCGTGCGACATCGCCTCGTGGATGACGGCGGGCTCGGAGGCCTGCTCGTCGTCGTCGAACAGCGGGCGGATGCCGTGGGCGGCCATGATCTCGTCGTTGCTGGTGCCCGCGGCGACCATCGGCCACACCTGGGCGTCCTTGCCGACGATGAAGTCGATCACCACCGGACGGTCGTTGATGGCCTGCGCCTGGCGGATCGCGTCCTCCACGTCCTCCTCGCGCTCGACCCGGATGCCGACGCAGCCGAGGGCCTCGGCGAGCTTCACGAAGTCGGGGATGCGCAGGGTGTGCGTGCCGAGGTCGGTGTTGGAGTAGCGCTCCTGGTAGAACAGCGTCTGCCACTGGCGGACCATGCCCAGGTTGCCGTTGTTGATCAGCGCGACCTTGATCGGCACGCCCTCGACGGCGCAGGTGGCCAGCTCCTGATTGGTCATCTGGAAGCAGCCGTCACCGTCGACCGCCCACACCTCTTTGTCCGGCATGCCCATCTTGGCGCCCATGGCCGCCGGAACGGCGTAACCCATGGTGCCGAGACCGCCGGAATTCAGCCAGGTGCGCGGCTTTTCGTACTTGATGAACTGCGCGGCCCACATCTGGTGCTGGCCGACGCCCGCACAGTAGATGGCGTCGGGTCCGGCGAGCCGGCCGAGCGCGTCGATGACGTACTCGGGCGAGAGCGAGCCGTCGCTGGGCGCGGTCCAGCCGAGCGGGTAGCTCTTGCGGACGCCCTCCAGGTACTTCCACCATTCGGTGAGGTCCAGCAGCGGAGTGGGCGCGGAGCCTGCGGTGCGACCCGAGGCCGTCTGCGCCGCCGGGTCCGCCTTGAGCGTCTCGATCAGTTCGATGATCACCTCGCGGCAGTCGCCGACGATCGGCACGTCCGCGTGCCGGTTCTTGCCGATCTCGGCCGGGTCGATGTCGGCGTGGATCACCCTGGCGTCCGGCGCGAACGAGTCGAGCTGGCCGGTCACCCGGTCGTCGAACCGGGCGCCGAGGGTGATCAGCAGGTCCGAGCGTTGCAGCGCGGCCACCGCGCCCACGGTGCCGTGCATGCCGGGCATACCCATGTTGAGCTGGTGGCTGTCCGGGAACGCGCCGCGCGCCATCAGCGTGGTGACCACCGGGATGCCGGTCATCTCGGCCAGCTTGAGCAGCTCGGCCGAGGCGTCCGCCTTGATCACGCCGCCACCGACGTAGAGCACCGGCGACTTGGCTTCCAAGATCATCCGCGCGGCCTCGCGCACCTGCTTGCCGTGCGGCTTGGTCACCGGACGGTAGCCGGGCAGGCGCATCTCCGGCGGCCAGCTGAAGGTCGTCTGCATCTGCAGCACGTCCTTCGGGATGTCCACCAGCACCGCGCCCGGGCGACCGCTCGCGGCCAGGTAGAACGCCTCGGCGATGATGCGCGGGATGTCCACGCCCTCGGTGATGAGGAAGTTGTGCTTGGTGATCGGCATGGTGATGCCGGAGATGTCGGCCTCTTGGAAGGCGTCCGTGCCGATCAGGCCGCGGCCGACCTGGCCGGTGAGCGCGACGATCGGCACCGAGTCCATCTGCGCGTCGGCGATCGGCGTGACCAGGTTGGTCGCACCCGGACCCGAGGTCGCCATGCAGACGCCGACCTTGCCGGTGGCCTGGGCATAGCCGGTCGCGGCGTGACCCGCGCCCTGCTCGTGCCGGACCAGCACGTGGCGCACCTTGGTCGAGTCGAACAGCGGGTCGTAGACCGGGAGAATCGCGCCACCGGGAATGCCGAATACGGTGTCGACGCCGAGCTCCTCGAGCGTGCGGACGACCGACTGCGCGCCGGTGACCCGCTCGGGCGGGAGCTGGCGGCGGTTGGCCGACGTCGTCGAACTGCCAGCGGGCGCGCTCGGCTGATTAGCCGAGGGCGCTGGCCTGCGGGCCGAGGGCCCGGGCCGTGCGGTTGGTGCACTCACCGTCTTCGTTCCTAACTGCTTGTCGTTCTGACCCCGGATTTGTGTCTGACATGCGGTGTCTTGCGACTCGCCATGCCGGACAGACTGTCCGAACACAAAAAAGCCCCCGACAGCGCATGGCTGTTCGAGGGTGGCGCGTCGCAACGCGAGCTGACGTATTCGACTCAGATAGTCAGGCTCAACGCTGGACGCGCCGGCCGATTACGAGAAGCTCGTTTCGATTCACGCGCATGACGGTATGTGTGCGTGAGCCGAAGAGTCAAACAGGTCCCATTATGTGGGATAGTGCGGCTGTTTGGTCCTTCACCAGGGATGCGAGGATGGTGGTGTGTCATCACCGCATCAGTCCGTGCCACCGGCTAAATCGTCCCACACCGCCACCGAGGGATCGGATACGGGTGGCGGCTCGGCTGCCACTGTGATCCGCATCCCACGCCTGGCCTTCCTAGGTGTGTTCATCCTGTTCATGTGCGTGTTCTTCATGTTCGTCGGCTGGCCGATCGGGCTGTGGTGGTTGCTGCTGATTCCCGTGGCGGTAACCGTCTGGGTGCTGCGGACGCAGACCACCGTCTCCGAATCCGGCTTGGATCTGCGGACGGTTTTCGGGTCGCGGCACCTCGACTGGTCTCAGCTGAAGGGTGTGCGCATCCCGAAGCGTGGATACGTCCGCGCGGATCTGATCGACGGCACCGAGATGAAGTTGCCCGCGGTGAGTTACGACCGGGTACGCGATCTCGCACTCGCGTCGCAGGGCCGGATCCCGGATCCATACGCGGTACCGCCGACCGCACCGAAGCCGGCGGATGCTGAACCCGCGGCGGAGGACGAAGCCAACGGTTCCGACCACTCCGAGTAGTCCCGCCGCACACCTCCTGATTTCCCGCACAGGCAATCGCATGCGCTTCGGTATGCGGGAAATCACCAGGTGTGCGGGGACGAGCGCCGACGCGGCGATGACACCGCGACGAGCGCGATCAGGAACAATCGCCGGCGGTAGGGTGTTGTCTGCGAAGCGTCGACGATCACCCCTTCGCGGCGACACCAGCACGGACTGACACCGAGAACGGATCGGGACGACGGCCACGAGCCGCCCCGACCGCCAGGTAGGCCGACACCCACGCGGGAGTACCGTGGAACGGCCGCCGAGCCAACTCTGCGCAGTCGCACCCCAGCCCCCGCGACCCAGATCGAGGACCATCAATGCCACCGCTTCGTTCACGCACCACCACCGTCGGCCGCAATGCCGCAGGCGCCCGCGCACTCTGGCGCGCCACCGGCATGACCGACTCCGACTTCGGCAAGCCGATCGTCGCCATCTCGAACTCCTACACCCAGTTCGTGCCGGGCCACGTGCACTTGAAGAACGTCGGCGAGATCGTGGCCGAGGCGGTGCGCGCCGCGGGCGGGGTGCCCAGGGAATTCCACACCATCGCCGTCGACGACGGCATCGCGATGGGCCACGGTGGCATGCTCTACTCGCTGCCGTCGCGCGAAATCATCGCCGACTCGGTCGAATACATGGTGAACGCGCACACCGCCGACGCGCTGGTGTGCATCTCCAACTGCGACAAGATCACCCCCGGCATGCTCAATGCCGCTATGCGGCTGAACATTCCGACCGTGTTCGTCTCCGGCGGGCCGATGGAGGCCGGTAAGGCCGTGGTCGTCGGCGGGGTCGCGCAGGCGCCGACCGACCTGATCACCGCGATCTCCGCGAGCGCGAATCAGGCTGTGTCCGAAGAGGGTTTGAGCGAGGTCGAGCGGTCCGCCTGTCCGACCTGCGGCTCGTGCTCGGGCATGTTCACCGCGAACTCGATGAACTGCCTCACCGAGGCGCTCGGACTCGCGTTGCCGGGCAACGGTTCCACGCTGGCCACCCACGCCGCGCGCCGGTCGCTGTTCGAGCGGGCGGGCACCGTGGTCGTCGACATCGCCAACCGCTGGTACCGCGAGGACGACGCGTCGGTGCTGCCCCGGAATATCGCCAATGCCAAGGCTTTCCGCAACGCGATGGCGCTGGATGTGGCGATGGGCGGCTCGACCAACACCGTGCTGCACACCCTGGCCGCCGCGCAGGAGGGCGAGGTCGACTTCGACCTGCACACCATCGAGGAGACCAGCCGCCGGGTGCCGACCCTGTCCAAGGTGTCGCCGAACTCCGACTATCACATGGAAGACGTGCACCGGGCCGGCGGCATCCCCGCCATCCTCGGCGAACTGCGGCGGGCCGGCCTGCTGGAGACCGACGTGAGCACCGTGCACACGCGCAGCTTCGACGAGTGGCTCGACACCTGGGATATCCGCTCCGGCAAGGCTTCCGCGGAGGCGATCGAACTGTTCCACGCCGCACCGGGCGGCGTGCGCACGGTCGAGCCGTTCTCCACCGAGAACCGGTGGTCCTCGCTCGACACCGACGCGGCCGGCGGCTGCATCCGCGACTACGAGCACGCCTACACCCGCGAGGGTGGGCTGGTCGTGTTGCGCGGCAACATCGCTCCGGACGGGGCCGTGCTGAAGACCGCGGGCATCGATGAAGAGCTGTTCACCTTCCAGGGACCCGCGCTCGTCGTGGAATCCCAGGAGGAGGCGGTGTCGGCCATCCTCGGCAAGAAGATCAAGGCAGGCGACGTGCTCGTCGTCCGCTACGAGGGCCCCGCGGGCGGGCCGGGCATGCAGGAGATGTTGCACCCCACCGCCTTCCTGAAGGGCGCCGGTCTCGGCAAGCAGTGCGCGCTGATCACCGACGGTCGCTTCTCCGGCGGCACCTCCGGCCTGTCCATCGGCCACATCTCCCCCGAGGCGGCCAGCGGCGGCACCATCGGCCTGATCGAAACCGGCGACCAGATCCGCATCGACGTCAGCACCCGCACGCTCGAGGTCCTCGTCGACGACGCCGTGCTCGCCGAGCGCCGCGCGAAAATGGAAGCCGCCGAACGCCCCTGGCAGCCGGTCAACCGCGACCGCACCGTCACCACCGCCCTGCGCGCCTACGCCGCCCTCGCCACCTCCGCCGACAAGGGCGCCGTCCGCCACGTCCCATAACCCCCGCCCCACCCCATCCGGCGCTCCTCCTTCGAGGGGCGCCGGACCCCGTTCTCCCCCAGCCCACCCTCACTCGGCATACCCCCAACCATGCCGACATCAACAACGACCTAACCTCAGCCGAACTCGGCATCAGCTACTTGCTGCTCCACGCCCCGTCAGACGCAGCAGCCCCACAGCCACATGATGGCAACGTGACATGACCGAGCACCTACTCGACAAACACCTCAACCATGTCCCACCCGACCCAACCCACCACGCCGAACGGGACATGACAGAGCGCCCACTCGACAAACACCGCCACCATGTCCCACCCGGCGCAACGCACGGTGGCGAACGGGACATGAGGGCGCTGCTACTCGACCTCCGCCGCCACCAAGTCCCGCTCGATGAGCAGACCCATGCCGACGCCTGGAACATAGGACGGCAGAGGGCTAACTCGATGTGCGCCATCATGTTTCGTACGACAGGCCAGAGCGACGACCCCACCAACTCCGCAACCACCCCTACCCGAGGCAACACATCACCCCGAACGGGACATGCCGTAGCGGCACTTGAGGGGCGCCGGATTGCGTTATCCCCCAACCCCTCCACCCCACAGGACACATCTCTGACTCCCATTCGGCATTCGGCATTCGGCATTCGGCATTCGGCTCAACGATGTCCCGTTGGACAGACCAACCCGCCGCCACGTGCTGGCAATCGGGACGTGACAGTGCATTCATTCGACAAGCGCCGCAACCACATCCCACTCGAAACAACGCACCACCCCGAACGGGACATGACAGCGCGCCCACTCGACAAACACCGCCACCATGTCCCACCCGGCGCAACGCACGGTGACGAACGGGACATGAGGGCGCTGCTACTCGACCTCCGCCGCCACCAAGTCCCGCCCGATGAGCAGACCAAGCCGACGCTTGGCACGCACGACAGCAGCGGTCTAACTCGATGTGCGCCATGATGTTTCGTACGACGGTCAACAGCGACGACTCGACCAGCACCGCAACCACGTCCCATCCGACGCAACGCACGGTGGCGAACGGGACATGAGGGCGCTGCTACTCGACCTCCGCCGCCGCCTAGTCCCGCTCGATGCGCTGACCCGTGCCGACGCTTGGCACGTAGGACGGCAGAGGGTTAACTCGATGTGCGCCATCATGTTTCGTACGACAGGCCACAGCGACGACTCGACCAAATCCGCAACCACGTCCCACCCGACGCAACGCACCACCCCGAATGGGACATGACAGCGCGCCCACTCGACAAACACCTCAACCACGTCCCACTCGAGGCAACGCGTCACGCCGAACGGGACATGACGTGGCGCCCACTGGAGGGGCGCCGGATTGCGTTCTCCCCCCAACACCTCCGCCCAACAGGACATATCCCCGACTCCCATTCGGCATTCGGCATTCGGCATTCGGCATTCGGCACAACGATGTCCCGTTGGACAGACCAACTCGCCGCCATGTGCTGGCAATCGGGACGTGACAGTGCACTCATTCGACCAGCGCCGCAACCACATCCCATTCGAAACAACGCACCACCCCAAACGGGACATGGCAGCGGGCCCACTCGACAAACACCGCAACCATATGTCCCACCCGGCGCAACGCACGGTGACGACCGGGACATGAGCGCGCTGCTACTCGACCTCCGCCTCCGCCTAGTCCCGCTCGATGAACAGACCCACACCAACGCTTGGCACGTAGGACGACAGTGGGCTAACTCGATGTGCGCCATCATGTTTCGTACAACGGCCAACAGCGACAACTCGACCAACACCGCCACCACGTCCCGCCCGACGCAACGCACCACCCCGAACAGGACATGACGTACCGCCCACTCGACAAACACCGCAACCAACGTCCCACCTGATGCAACGCGCGGTGGCGGACGGGACATGAGGGCGCTATTACCCGGAAGGTGCCGCAGCCAGGTCCCACTCGATGCGGTTGCCGACGCCGAGGGGGCTGGGCGGGGCGGGTGGTCGATGTTGGCCGCTGTCAGGTCCCGGTTGGCGGGTAGTTGTGGGCAGGTGGGCGGGGTGGCGGGGTTGATTGGGGGGTGTTGGGGTTGGTGTGGATAGACGAGCGGCGCCCCTCGAAAGTGTGAGGGGCGCCGGGGGTTTGGGGTGGGGCCGGTTAGTCGAAGGGGCCGATGCCGGTGAAGGGGTTGCCGCCGTGCAGGTACCAGTAGGTGGCGACGGCGGCGGCTACGGCGAGCAGCAGGACTACGAACGAGCCGGCGAAGGGGCGGGTGGCCCAGCCGCGGTTGCGATCGAAGGCCCAGCGACCGGGGCCGGTGAGGATGATGACCGCGGCGGTGCCGGCGAGGATGCTCTCGAGTTCGACGCCGGTGGGCACGGCGGCCTTGAACTGGAAGCCGGGGATCATGCCCTGCTTCCAGGCCCAGGCGTCCAGGATGACCGCGAGCACCGCGCCCGCGGCGAACGGGGTGGCCAGGCCGAGCACGAGCAGCGCGCCGCCGCCGACCTCGCCGACGGTGACCAGGATGGCCGCCAGCGTCGGGTGATCCCAGCCGCCGTTCTCCATCATGTCGCGGGTGCCGTCGAGGCCGGGACCGTTGAACCAGCCGGTCAGCTTCTGCAGCCCGTGATAGATGAACACGCCGCCGACGATCAGGCGCAGCAGGAACAGGCCGAAATCCAGTGTGCCGCGGCGGTTGTCGCCGTTGCGGCGGCGCAGCCTGCCGGTGTCGGTGGGCGCGTTCGCGGCGGGCGGGATGCTGGCGTAGGCGTAGGCGGGCGGTGCTTCCGGCGAGGTGCCGCTCGCGTCGACCGACGGGACCTGCGGATCCAAGCCGAGCTCGTCGTCCGTGCGCGGCACGTCCTTGGTCAACTTGGGGAACTGCTCGGTCGGCGAATCGAACGGAGAACTCACGCCTCGACCGGTGGACGACACCGCCGACTGCTCGGCCGTGGACGGCACGGAACGCTGGGCCGCCGAGGGGTCGGATGTGTCTTTCGGCTTCTCGGTCACGGCCAATACCCTATGCTGCGCCGCCGCACAGCGGGCCCCTAACACCACGGCGTGGTGGTCGGCATTTAAAAACATGTGCGCCACATCGGTGGGCCGGAGGGGCGGGGACGGAGGGTTTTCCGTAACGTCTGAGCTATGAGGTTGGTTGTCGTTGGTCGCGTTGCGGCGAGCTTGGCGCTCGGGTCCGTGCTGGTGACCGGATGCGCGCGGTTCGATGACTCGGCGTCGAGCCCGTTCACGCCGGAACCGACGTTGCACGGGGCGAACATCGACCCGAACAAACCGTCGCAGCCGCCGACGTCGACCACCCGGCCCAGCGGGCCGTGCATCGACCCGGACCCGGCGGTGGTGGCCACCTGCCTGGACACCACGGGCGGACTGGTCGCGCTCGGCGACGGCGCACTGGTCGCCGAGCGGCGCACCGGACGCATCCTGAAGGTGGCGCCGGATACGCCGCCGACCGAGTTCGCGCAGGTGGACGTGGACGGCTCCGGCGACGGCGGGCTCAGCGACATCGCGCTCTCCCCGACCTTCCAGGAGGACGGGCTGATCTACGCCTACGTCACCACCCCCAGCGACAACCGGGTGATCCGCATCGCCCGCGGCGGCGGGGCGCCCAAGGCCATCCTGACCGGAATCCCGAAGGGCCCCAGCGGAAACCACGGGGCCATCGACTTCGCCACGCCGACCCAGATGCTGGTGCTCACCGGCGACTCCGGCAATCCCGGCGCCGCGAGCTCGCCGTCCTCGCTGGCGGGCAAGCTGCTGCGGGTGAACTCCCCCGCGCCGGGCGCCACCGCGGAGGTCGCGGTGTCGGGCATCGGCGTCGCGGGTGACGTCTGCCGGGACAGCAAGGACAGCGTCTGGATCACCGACCGCACCGCCGTCGAGGACCGGTTGCAGCGGCTCGGCGCCGACGGCGTGGTGACCACCGCGTGGACCTGGCCGGACCGGCCCGGCGTCGCGGGCTGCGCGGCCGCGACCGACGGCGTCGCCATCTCGCTAACCAAGGCCAAGGCGCTCGCCATCGCGGCGGCCGACGCGACCACGCACGCGGTCACCTCGGCCCCGACGCTCATCGCGCAGGACAAGTACGGCCAGCTCGGCGGGGCCGCGGTCGGCGCGGACGGGGCGATCTGGGTGGGCACGGTGAACAAGACCGACGGCCAGCCGACGCCGAACGACGATCGGGTGGTACGCATTCCGCCGCCGCAGGCCGGTGGCAACGGCCCGGACTAACCCCCGGGTACAGCGAAAGGGCCGACTCCGCGGAGTCGGCCCTTTGCGTTAGCGGTTGCGCGCGAACGGGTTCGGCGAATGCCGGCCCGAACCTGCCTGCCGCAGTGCTGAACTCAGCTGCAAGCGGCCAGCACGAGTTCACGCACGCGGGCCGCATCGGCCTGCCCGCGCGTCGCCTTCATGACGTCGCCGACGATCTTGCCCGCGGCCTGCACCTTGCCCGAGCGAATCTTCTCGGCGATGTCCGGGTTGGCGGCGAGCGCCTTCTCCACCTCGGACTGCAACGCGCTGTCGTCGCTGACCATGCCGAGCCCCTTGGCCTCGACGATCTGCGCGGGCTCGCCCTCGCCGGCCAGCACGAAGTCGACGACCTGCTTGGCGACCTTGTTGTTCACCGTCTTCGCCTCGACCAGGTTGATCACCTCGGCCACCTGGGCCGGGGTGATCGGCAGGTCGTCGAGCGAAACCTCCCGTTCCTTGGCCTTTTCGGTGAGGTAGGCGACCCACCAGGAGCGAGCCTCGTTGACCGGGGCGCCCGCGTCGACGGTCGCGATGATCAGGTCGAGCGCGCCCGCGTTGACCAGGTCGCGCATGACCTCGTCGGACAGGTTCCAGTCGGTCTGGATGCGGGCCCGGCGCAGCCACGGGTACTCGGGAATGGTGCCGCGCAGCTGCTCGACCCAGTCCGCCTCCGGCGCAACGGGTTCCAGGTCCGGCTCGGGGAAGTAGCGGTAGTCCTCCGAGGTTTCCTTGATCCGGCCCGACGAGGTGCTGCCGTCGGTCTCGTGGAAGTGCCTGGTCTCCTGGACGATGGTGCCGCCGGCGGCGAGCACGGCGCCTTGGCGGCGCATCTCATAGCGGACGGCGACCTCGACGCTCTTGAGCGAGTTCACGTTCTTGGTCTCGGTGCGGGTGCCGAATTCCTTGGCGCCGATCGCCATCAGCGACACGTTGGCGTCGCAGCGCAGCGATCCCTGCTCCATCTTGACGTCGGATACGTTGAGCGACTCGAGCACCTCACGCAGCGCGGTCACATACGCGCGGGCCACCTCGGGCGCGCGCTCCCCCGCGCCGGTGATCGGCTTGGTGACGATCTCGACCAGCGGCACGCCGGCCCGGTTGTAGTCGAGCAGCGAGTGGCTGGCCCCGTGGATACGGCCGGTGGCGCCGCCGACGTGGGTCGACTTGCCGGTGTCCTCCTCCATGTGCGCGCGCTCGATCTCCACCCGGAAGGTGCTGCCGTCGTCGAGCAGCACGTCGAGGTACCCGTTGGTGGCGATCGGCTCGTCGTACTGGCTGATCTGGTAGTTCTTCGGCTGGTCCGGGTAGAAGTAGTTCTTCCGGGCGAAGCGTCCCCACGGGGTGATCGAACAGTTCAGCGCCAGGCCGATCCGGATCGCCGACTCCACACCCTTCTCGTTGACCACCGGCAGCGCGCCGGGCAGGCCGAGGCAGACCGGGCACACCTGGGTGTTCGGCTCCGCGCCGAATTCGGTCGGGCAGCCACAGAACATCTTGGTCGCGGTGTTCAGCTCGACGTGGACCTCCAGGCCGAGCACCGGCTCGAAGCGAGCGATGACGTCCGAGTAGTCCATCAAATCGAGTGTGGGTGTGCTCATGCCTGCGCCTCGCTAACGCTCGGCTCCGCCATGACCCCACAAGTGGCTGTGCCTAATTTCCGCTCGCTGCGCTCGCTCATGCGAAACATTCTATGTAAGCCCCAACCCGCAGACACACGGGCTCCTCGGCGTCTACTTCGGCTGGATGCGCTGGGTCAGCCAGCCCGTGACGAAGGTGAGCACGTCCGGCGAGATGGTCGTCTCGATGGTGGCGTACTCGCTGGGCAGGCCGGTCTGGGTGGGTTGCATGAGGTGGTTCAGACCAGGGAAGACATGCACGGTCGCGTCCGGGTCGGCGGCGAGGCCGGCGCGCATCGGCTGTTCGCTCTGCGCGGGCGGCACCTGGAGGTCGTTGCCGCCGTAGAACGCGAGCACGGGAATGCGCAGGGCCGACAGCGCCGGCGCCGGATCGTAGCCGACGAGCGCGGCCAGATACGGCGTGATGCCCGCGGTGACCTCGGACTCCGGGGCCTGCTGGTCGGCGGGCTTGGCCGCGTTCTGCTTGCGCACGAGCTCCTTCGCGCCCGCCACGTCGCCCACCTTCAACAGCGCGGCCAGTTCAGTGGTCTCCCGCACCTGCTTGTCCACCACCTCGGCGGGGGCGCCGTTGGCGGCGGCGATCAACCGGGTCTGCTCGACGAGCACATCGGCGCCAGGCACACCCGGCCCGGCCATCAGGATGGCGAACGCGACACCGCTGTCCGGCCGCGCGGCCACCAGCGGCGCGAGATAGCCGCCCTCGCTGTGGCCGAACAGGCCGACCCGCGCCGGATCGATGTCCGGACGTCCGCGCAGGAACCCGACGCCGGCCGCCGCGTCGTTGGCCAGGTCGGTGTAGTTCGCGTCGTCCAGCTTGCCGCCGGTGCCGCCGATCCCGCGATCGTCGGTGCGCAGGACGGCGTAGCCCGCCCGGGTCAGCGTGTCCGCGACCAGCAGGAAAGGCTTGTGCCCGAACAATTCTTCGTCGCGATCCTGCGGGCCGCTGCCGGTGATCAGCAGGACCGCGGGAAACGGGCCATTGCCTTCAGGTTTGGTGAGCGTGCCCGCGATGGTGATGTCGCCGCTGCGGTAGGTGACGTCCTCGGACCGGTACGGGAACGGCGGCTTCGGTTCCTGCGGGCGGTTCAGCGGGGCGACCTTGCCGCGCTCCAGCGACAGCTTGAAGGTCTTCCCGCTCTGGACGAAGTCACCCGCGATCCGGTCGGCGCCCTGGTCGTAGGCGCCCTGGAACCTCGGGTCGCCGGGGACGTCGGCGATCGCGAAGGACACCCCGTCGCGGCTGGACCGCACGTCCTTCAGCTGCTTGTGCACCACCCCCTGCAGCGGGATGTCGATGGTGGCGGTGTCCTCGCCGGTGAACGTCACCCCGATCGGGATCGGCTGGCCGGGAACCTCGATCACCCCGTGCCAATCACCGGTCGTCGGTTCCGGCGGATTCGAGTCCGACGAGCAACCCGCGACCAGAACACCGACAACGAACAGAACCAACGCGATCAGTCTCCCAGTGCGCATGCCTCAACACTACCGACCGCCGGTGACACCTCCGGTCCGTCCGGCAGGCCAGACCCGGGCCAGTTCCAGCAGCTGCCGCAGTTCGGTGTCGAAGTCCTGGGCGGCCGGAAACGGTTGTGGCACAGCCCCTGAGCTGGGCGGTATGACACCCGCCCGCCTCGACCGGGCGGCTGCGGCCAGGCGGCACGCGTACTCCCGCAACTGGTCCTCGGACCCGTCCGGAGGAGGCGTCGACGACTCGGGGCGGGCGGGCACGGCGGGCAGATAGGGGCCGAGATGCAGGAGCGCGTCCCGGATCTCGACGGTCATCCGGAGCAGGCGGGCGGTCGTATCGCGCCGGCCCGGTCCGGCATCGGGAGACATCACGATCTCCGGGACCGCCGCGGTGACGTCCCGCCACAGCGGTCGCAACCGGCGGCAGACCCGTCCGTCCCGATCCAGTCCGGCATGCTCGAGCAGGTGCCCGATCACCGGCGCCGCGACGAGCGTGGTGGCGAAGAATCCGATACTGGTGCAGGCGATTTCGACCCGCACGAGATGCGGGTAGGGCAGCTGCCAGCCCCAGAGCACCTCGCCCGTGACGAGCACGACGTCGGTGTAGAAGGGCACGATGGACAGCAGCATCAGCACACACAGCGCCCGGATCAGTGGCCGGTGGTGCTGTGCGCGCAGCTCGTGCACACACAACCGGGTGAACACCAGCATGGATGCGACCAGCGGCAGACTGTGCGCGGTCCAGAAGACCAGCCCGCCCCAATTCAGGTTGTGCTCGACCAACCGCCCGGCGCTCCCGGCGGACGGACCGGCGAGCATGATCACCACCGTCGAGACCACGGCGACCGCACAGTAGATCCGCTGCCGCCGCCAGGTCCGTGCCGACTCGGCGCCCGCTTCCCACAGCCGGACCAGGCCGTAGAGATACATGACGATCATCGCGATGCACCCCAGCGCGAGCTGGTTCGGCACGCTGCGCACGCTCGCGACCGGCGTGCACCGGTACAGCACCAGACAGATCAGAAACCACAGCAGCATCCGATTGGCCAGCTGATCGAAGGTCGTCTTGCTGGTGAAGAGCAGCCGACCGATCCCGATCAGCGCGGTGTACCCGATCACCGTCCACTCGACGGCATCGGAGATCGGCGATATCAACGACGCTCCCTGCTGGCCGGCCGGTCCGTGCGCGGCGAGTACCGGCTAACGGTCCGGCGCGGAATCGGTCATTCGCCCCGTGCGTAGCGGACCGACGCCGCGACGGATTCCATATCGAGGTGCAGGCTCGGATCGAGCGCTTGCGCCTCGTGGAATTCGAGCATGACGTCGTCGAAGGTGCTGCGCCGCGCGGAGGTGATCAGGGCCTGGCGGACGTAGTCGCTCAGCGGTTGGCCGGTGGCGTAGGCGCGCCGGCCGAAGACGGCGAGGGCGTCGGCGGGCAGATCGTAGACGTCGAACAGGGCGACGGCGGCCGCACCGATCTCCGGAATCAGTTCGCGGCCTTCGGACTCCAGGAATTCCACGATCGTGTCGTCGGCGCTGCGCCTGCGGGCCAGCGCGATCAGTTCCGCACGCACGTAGCCGAGCAGCGGGAGTCCGGCGGCGCGCGCCCGGCGGCGCAGCACGACGACGTCGGCGTCCGGCAGGTCGTGCACGAGTAAGTCGGCCATGCCCGCCAGCGTAACCCGGCGGCCGTGGCCGCACCGCCGGGGCGGCGCTGATCGGCTGTGGCGCTGACCAATTCGGCGCTCAGCCGAAGAACGCCTCGGCCTCGCGGTAGCGCTCGTCGGGCACCCGCTTGAGCTGCTTGGTGGCCTCGGCCAGCGGGACCAGGTCGATGGCGCTGCCGTGCAACGCGACCATCTGGCCGAACTGCCCGGCATGCACCGCTTCGGCGGCGTGCAGGCCGAACCGGGTGGCCAGAACGCGGTCGTACGGGGTCGGGCTGCCACCGCGCTGCACGTGGCCGAGCACGGTGGTGCGGACCTCCTTGCCGATGCGGCGTTCGATCTCCGCGCCGAGCTGCTGGGCGACGCCGGTGAATCGCTCGTGGCCGAATTCGTCGATCCCGCCCTCGCGCAACGCGAAACCGGATTCCTCCGCCGGATGCGAGCCCTCGGCGACCACGCAGATGAAGTGCTTGTCGCCGCGCTGGAAGCGGCGCTTGATCATCGCGCACACCTCGTCGACGTCGAACGGCACCTCGGGCACCAGGGTCAGGTGCGCGCCGGCCGCCATGCCCGCGTTCACCGCGATCCAGCCCGCGTGCCGCCCCATCACCTCGACCAGCATCACGCGCTGGTGCGATTCCGCGGTGGTGTGCAGCCGGTCGATCGCCTCGCTGGCGATGCTCAACGCGGTGTCGTGGCCGAAAGTGACGTCGGTGCAGTCGATGTCGTTGTCGATGGTCTTCGGCACGCCGACCACCGGCACGCCCTCGTCGGACAGCCAGCTGGCCGCGGTGAGCGTGCCCTCGCCGCCGATCGGGATGAGCGCGTCGATGCCGTTGTCGTCCAGGGTCCGTTTGATCCGGCCGAGCCCGGCGCGCAGCACGTCGGGGTTGGTCCTGGCGGTGCCGAGGATGGTGCCGCCCTTGGTGAGCAGCCGGTCGGTGCGGTCGTCATTGTGGATCTGGATCTTTCGATCCTCCAATAACCCGCGCCAACCGTCCTCGAACCCGACGATCGCGTCGCCGTAGCGGCCGTTCGCGGTGCGAACGACAGCACGGATCACCGCGTTCAGTCCTGGGCAGTCTCCGCCTCCGGTCAGGATTCCGATGCGCATGGCCGCTATCTTGCCCCGCCGGGCCGCGTTCGGCAGGACGACCCCCGCGAAGCCTGGGTAATCGGCCATCAGTAGATGTACACAATCGCGCGCTCGCCGCCGTTACAGGTGACCAGACCGTCCCGGGTAACGCATTCCATGGTGTAGTTCTGCTGGGTCGCCGGGCTGAACGCGACGACCTGCCTGGTGCCGTCGGCGTCGGAGCCCGCGCTGTAGGCCTTGCGGAGTTCCTCGGCGAAGTCGCAGGTGGTGAACACGTTGCCGATCGCCGAGTAGGTGAACCGGCCCGCGGGCGGGTATTTCGTCGCGCATCCCTTGGCGTTGTCCGGCACCGGCGCGAGGGTTGGGGTGACCGGGCCGGGGAAGATCGCGTCCCGCTCGAACCAGCCGATCGCACCAGCGAGCCCGAGCACGACCACAAGCGCACCGGCCACGGTGAGCCATTTGCGCCGGGACGAACGTTTCGCCGGGCCCGGCGCCTTCGGCTCGTCCACTCCGGCTGCTGCCGCCACGGCCGGTTCGGGACCGGTATCCGGGCGACCCGGATTCGGCTCCTGGACTCGGTGCGGTTCGCGTCGAACGACCTCGCCGCGCCTCGGTTCCGGCGGCCGGGAGATCCGGTTCACGCCGGGTCGGCTGGGCGATAGCGGTCGTGGAATCGCGTCGGTGGGCAGCGCGTTCGCGATCACCGGCTGCGGTCCGACATTCGGGAACACTACGGTGGGCGGCGCCTTCGGTCGCACCAATCCCATTCGATCGGTGGGCAATTCGGTCACCGCGACGACCGCGCGGCCGGTCAGCGCCGACTTCGCCGCCGACGCCAGCGCGCCTGCGGTCGAGTAGCGATCCGTCGGCCGCTTGGCCATGCCGCGCGCGACCACCTCGTCCAATGCCGCTGGTATGCCCGGCCGGACGGTGCTCGGCCGCGGCGGCGGCATCGAAAGATGCGAGCGGATCAGCACACTCATCTCGTTCGCCTGGAAAGGCTGTGTGCCGGTGAGGCATTCGAACAGCACGCAGGCGAGCGAGTAGACGTCGGCGGTGCCGGTGATCGGGCCGTTCTCGAAGCGTTCCGGCGCGATGTAGCTGTAGGAGCCGACCGCCGCGGCGCCGGTGCCGGTCATGTCCGGATCCTTGGCGGACCTGGCGATGCCGAAATCGGCCAGATAGGCGAAGTCCGAGGCGGTGACGAGAATGTTGGCGGGCTTGACGTCGCGGTGCACCAGGCCCTCCGCGTGCGCGGCGTCCAGCGCGGCGCCGATCTGCTCGATGATGCCGATCGCGCGGGCGGGCGTCAGCGGTCCCCCGCCGCGCAGCACCGAGCGCAGGTCGTGGCCGCGGACCAGGCGCATGTCGATGTAGAGCACGCCGTCGATCTCGCCCCAGTCGTGGATCGGGATGACGTGCGGTTCGCCGACCCGCGCGGCCGCCTGCGATTCGCGGCGGAATCGCTCCTGGTACATCGGGTCTTTGGCGAGCGCGGTCGGCAGCAGCTTGACCGCGACGACCCGGTCCTTCACCGTGTCGTAGGCCTCGTAGACCTCGCCCATGCCGCCGCGGCCCAGCAGCGAGCGCAGCTCGTAAGGACCGAATCGAGTCCCGATCCTCGTCCGCGGTCCGTCCACCCCGTCACCTCCACTCACGTGCGCGACCCGGCGCACCGCGGGCCTGGCGGCCCACATCCGTACGTCGGGATTCTCAGGGGTACCCGTTACCCGGTCAAGTTCGGCGGATCAGGCGGCGCAGCGCCCTCCGGCCAGCTCGTTCAGGTGCTGGGAAATAACCGTGGAGAGCTTGTCCAGCATGGTCATCCCGTCGGAGAACGCGCCGGAATCCGGCTGTGCGGCGAACGCGACGGCGAGCTGTCCGGTCGGCGTCGAGATCAGCCCGAACTGCCGGACCAGGTACGCGCCCGACGCGTCCGGTCCCCAGCCGCCCTTGAACTCGGCGCCGCTGAACGCGCCGAGACCCCAGCGCTGCGCCGCCTGGATCTGTTCCATCAGATTGATCACCGGCGCGGACTGCGGCAGGCAGGGCAGGCGCGAGGCGAACCGAACCTGGTCCGCCAGTGACCAATCCGCCTGCCCGAAGGCCGAGTTCTCCGGCCTGGACCGGGTGGCGGGCACGGTGGTCTTGGCGTCGCCGCCCTCCCGTAGCACCGACTGAACCGCCTGCGCCGCTTCCTGATTGGTGCCCAGCGATTGCCACAGCGTGTCGGCGGCGGCGTTGTCGGACGCGGTGATCGCGGCCGACGCGGCATAGCTCGGGCTGCCGCCGGTGAGCCGCAGCGCGGCAATGGTCAACGGCACCTTCATGGTCGACCACGCGGGACCGGTGGTCCAATCACCGAAGCTGACCACCTGGTCGCCGCCGACCGGCATGATCGCCAGGCCGAGACGTCCGCGGGTACTCGCCTGCAACTCGGCGACGCCCGCGGCGAGCGTGCCGGGAACCGTGATGGACAGGCCCTTTTGGTCCGCGTGCGACGCGGCCGCGGTAATGCTGGTCTCCGCCGCGTCCGAACCGTTGCCGCCGGATCCGCATCCGGCCACCAGGAATACGGCTAATACCGCGTAGCCCAATGCTTTTCGCACACGAGCCACCCGGGGTCGATCAATATACATACACCACCGCATTTTCGCCGCCACTACACGTGACGAGCTGGCCTTCGCTGAGGCAATTCATCGTGTAGGTCCGGCCGGTGACCGGACTGGTCGCCACGACCGAGCGCGACGACTCCCGCGACGCCGTGCTCGCGGTATTCGATTCGGCGTAGGCGCGCCGCACCTCCTCGGCGAACGCACAGGTCGTCGCCGCGGATCCGGTGGCGGACTTGGTGAACGAGCCCGTGGTCGAGCCGCCCTGGGTGCACGGCTTGGCGCCGGCGGGCAGGGTGACCGTGGTCGGCTTGGCCGGCGTGGACGCGACCGGCGGGGGCGAGGAACTGCCCGGCGCCGGGGGCTGCGCGCTCGCCGTGGGTACCGGCGCGCCCGCCTGCTGGTCGGTGGGTGGCGCGACGTTGCGGGAGGTGAACACCTGCCAGCCGATCGCGCCGACGACGGCGATCACCACGATCACCACCACACCGATCAGGATCGGCAGCACGACGGAGCGGCGCTTGCCGGTCGGGGCGTACGAATCCGCTTCCGGCTCATAGTCGTCGTAGTCGTCCGCGTAACCCGGCTCCGCGTACTCGCGCTGCGCGGCGTAGTTGCTCGGCGGCGGGTAGTCGGGGCGCGCGTGGCCGCCGTGGGCGGAATATCCACCGGCGCCGTAATACTCGTCGGGCTCGGAATACGCCTCCGGCGCGCGGTAGCCGTCCGGAGCCGAATAGGCCTGGGTGGCCGACTGATCGGGCGGGTAGTCGTCGGCGGGCGGCGGGAAACCCTGCGGGTCCGCGAACTTCGTCGTCTCGTACCGCTGGGGATCGGAGTACGCCTGCCCGCCCGCGTAGGGCTCGCTCTGCGAATAGGCCTGCGCGCCGGGATGTTCGATAAACGCCGTCGGCTGATCCGGGTATGGCTGCGCCCCAGGCCGTCCCGCGTACGGCGGTTCGGGTTCATCCGAATACGGCTGCTCACCACGCGAGTCGGGATACGACCCGCCCGGCTGAGCCGAATACGGCTGCCCATTACGCGGATCCGGATACGGTCCGCCCGGCTGATCCGAATACAGCGGTCCCCCGCGTGAGTCCGGATACGGCAACCCACCAGGAGAGTCCGAATACGACGGTCCGCCGGGCTCGTCGGAGTACGGTCGTGCCCCGCGCGGGTCCGGGTACGGCGAGCCGCCGGACTGGGCCGAGAACGGCTTGTCCACCTCCGGATACCGCTGCCCACCAGGCTGATCGGGATACCGCTCGCCGGGCTGATCCGGATACGGCTGACCGCCGCGCCGGTCCGAGTACGGCTGTCCCTTGATCGGGTCCGGATAGGGCTGGC
The DNA here is from genome assembly GCF_042793755.1 of Nocardia sp. NPDC056564. Lineage (NCBI taxonomy): Bacteria > Bacillati > Actinomycetota > Actinomycetes > Mycobacteriales > Nocardiaceae > Nocardia > Nocardia sp. NPDC056564. The sequence continues at coordinate 222,420 of NZ_JBHTUR010000002.1, read as the reverse complement.
CGACCGGCCGATCCGGGTACGGCTGCGCGCCGGACTGCTCCGAATACGTCTGTCCGCCGGACTCTTCCGAGTACAGATGCGCGTCCGGGAACGGCCGCACCGGCGGCAGCGCCTGCTCTGGCGTCCACCGCGGGGCAGGCCCGAACGGCGCCGCGGGCTCCTGCGGCCCGGACAACGTCGTGAACTGGATCTCGGTCGGCCGCACCACGGTCGGGGCGCCGGGCAGGATCACCGCGGAGATCTCCCCCGTGGACTCCGGCGGCACCGCCCCCGGCGCACGAACCACCAGCATCGGCCCGGTCGGCGGCGGCACAGTGGGCGCGGGCGCGTCCGCGGGAACCTCGGTCGCGGGCATTTCGGCCGTGCCGGTCGGCGGCGGACTCGACAGCGCGGCCCGCGCGGCCAGCGCCAGCGCGGCGGCGGTCGGCCACCGGTCGGCCGGATTCTTGGCCATGCCCCGGCTGATCACCGCGTCCAGCCCGGCCGGGATCCCCGCCTGCTGCGCGCTCGGCCGCGGCGGTGTCTCGGAAAGATGCGACCGGATCAGCACATTCATGCTGGCCGCCGGGAACGGCGAGGCGCCGGTCAGGCACTCGTGCAGCACGCAGGACAGCGAATAGATGTCCGCCCGGCCGGTGACCTGGCCGACGTCGAACCGTTCCGGCGCCATGTAGATGTAGGAGCCGACGGCCATGCCCACCACCGTGACGGCGCTGTCGCCCTCGGTGTGCGCGATGCCGAAGTCGGCGAGGTAGGCGTGGTCCGCGGCCGTGACCAGGATGTTGGCCGGTTTCACGTCGCGATGCACCAGGCCGCCCGCGTGCGCGGCGTCCAGCGCGGAGGCGATCTGCTCGATGATGCCCACCGCGCGAACCGGGCTCAGCGCGCCCTCGGTGCGCAGCAGCGTGCGCAGGTCCACGCCGGGCACCAGCTGCATGTCGATGAACAACACGCCGTCGATGACGCCCCAGTCGTGAATGGGGACGATGTGCGGTTCGGCAACCCGCGCGGCCGCCTGCGATTCGCGCCGGAACCGGACCTGATAGGCGGGGTCGCCAGCGAGTTCCTCGTGCAGCAGCTTGACCGCCACCACCCGGTCTTTCACCGTGTCATAGGCCTCGTAGACCTCGCCCATGCCCCCCTTGCCCAGCAGCGATCGCAATTCGTACGGCCCGAACCGTGTGCCGGTTCTCGGCCCAGGTGCCTCCACCCCGTCAATCCTCCACATCCCGGGCCAGGAGTGCACGCATAACTCTCGCGACGCCTGCCCGTCAAAGAGTGGATTCTCCGGGTGTCACCACCCCGTGGTCAAACGCAAAGACGATCGCGGCGGCCCGATCCCGCAGCTCGAGCTTGCCGAATATGTGTCCGACATGGCTTTTCACCGTGACTTCGGAAATACCGAGTTCGCGGGCGATCTCCGCGTTCACCCGGCCGCGTCCGATCAATTCGAGCACCTCGTACTCGCGCGCGGTCAGGTCCGACAACCGAGCGGTGCTGCGGGTCGGGCTCGGCCGGACGGTCCGATAGGCGGACAGCACGCGTTCGGTCACCGACGGATCGAGCCAGGCGCCGCCGCCCGCGACCATCCGCACCGCGCGGATCAGGTCCTCGGCCGGCGAGTCCTTGAGGATGAAGCCGGCCGCGCCCGCGCGCAAGGCGCCGGAGAGCAGCTGATCGTCGTCGAAGGTGGTCAGCACCAGCACCGGCGGCGCGCCCGCGCGGGCACGCAGGATGCGGGTGGCGTCGATGCCGCCGACCCGCTTCATCCGCAGATCCATCAGCACCACGTCGGGTCGCTCGGCCGCCACCGCGGCGAGCACCTCGTCCCCGTCGGCGCATTCGCTGACCACGAATCCGTCGCGGCGGCGCAGGATGCGGCGCAGTCCGCCGCGGACCAGCTCCTGGTCGTCCACCACCAGCACGGTGACCGCGTCCTCGGCACCCGAGGGCGCCGCCGCCGTCACCGCGTCGCTCCCGGCTCGCCGCGATGTCTCATTGCGCCTCCCGTATCGCCGACGGACCACCGTGCGGCACACCGGCCCAGGACGTGCACATGAACCCGGACCGCACCGGCGCCAGCGGAATGGCCACCCGGACCGACCAGCCGTCGTCGTACGGTCCCGCGATCATTCGCCCGCCGAGCAGTTCGGCCCGCTGCACCATGCCCGACACACCCATTCCCGCGCCCCGCTGGGCGGGCAGCCCGGCGGGCAGCGTGTTGTCCACGGTCAAGATCGCCGCCGTGGCATCCACCGCGACCTGAACCAGCGCGGACGCGCCCGGCGCGTGCTTGACCACATTGGCCAGCGACTCCTGCCCGATCCGGTACAGCGCCAGCCCGACCGCGGGCGAGACCGCGCTCAGATCCTCGGCGCAGAGGTAACGCACGTCGAGCCCGGCCCTGGCGAAGTCGCCGACCAGGCTTTCGATGTCGTCCACGCCCGGTTCCGGCAGATGTTTCGACGGTCGTGCGTCGAGCAGCCCGACCGTGCGCCGGATGTCGGCCATCGCTTGCCGGCCGAGCTGCTCGGCCTCGGTGAGCGAGTCCACCGCCTCGTCGACCTCGCGATCGGTCTGCAACGCGTGCCGCGCCGCGGTGAGATGCAGCAGCGTGATGCTCAGCGAGTGCGCGATCACGTCGTGCACCTCGCGGGCGATCCGGCGGCGCTCCTCGTCGGCCGCCTGCGCCGCGCGAATGTCCTGATACCCGCGTTCCTGGTAGAGGAATCGGCGCTGATATTGCAGCAGCACCCCGGCCATCCAGCCGAACGCGATGCTGACCAGGTAGGACGGCAGGCCCTGAGAAAGGTTGCCGTACATGTCGAACAAGACCAGTTCGACCATCATCGCCACGGTGGTCGGCACGCTGACCCGCATCCCCGCGATGGCCGACACCTCGCCGGCCGCGGCGACCAGCACGAACGGCGCGAGATCCGGCGAGACCGGCTGAACCAGGAACAGCGCCTCGGCCGCCATCGCGAAAAGCCCCAGCGTCGCGGGCCGCGGCACCACGCCGAGGAACGCGTACATCGGACCGAACGCCGAGGTCAGCAGCACCGCCAGAATCGGGAGCGCGGTCGGGAAGTAGCTGTGCCGCTGGACCGCCGACGCGACCGCGACCAGCATCAGCGCCACGTCGACCACGATGATGACCGATGGCGGATAGTCGAACGGCAACTCTTCGACCCGGCGCAGGAACGAGGCCACCGGCTGCCGGGTGAAGTCGGCGATCCGGGCGCCGGTGTGCCGGAGCCCGTCGGCGAACCTCCGGTACGCGCGGGTCATCCGCCTCGGCTCGTGCGCCGGGGCGGAGACGCCGATCACACCCATGGGCTAAGGCTAACCGCCCGGTCGCGGCCCGTACATCGTTCCTGGAGCGGGTCGCTTCTCCTACCGTGGGCGGAGACGAATTCGGGTCCCTGGCACGAAGACAACCGGAGGCACTCGTCCGTAACGTGAGACACAGCGTCACACGGAAAGGCGAGGCTCATGTCCTGGAAAGATCAGCATGCCCGCACCGAAATCGTGCACGCCGTCCTAGCCCGCGCCGCCGTCGATCCGGCCGATCCGCGATTGTTCACCGGGATCCCGGAGCTGGAGCGCCTGTTCGGCGACGCGGACGGGTTGCTGCTCGCGCTGCGTTATCGCTGGAACATCCACCTCGACGCGAAGCTGGATCAGGCTATGGCACAGGGGCAGTCGGCACTCGAGGCCTACCTCGAGCTGGCCGCCGAGCAACCGGTGCTGCGCGCCGTGCTCGATGCCCAGTATCGTCGCCGCCAGCACGCGCCGGAAGTCATGGCGCGGTAGTGCGCGACACGGAACTGCTGACCGACCGAACCGAGGGTGGGGCACCGATGCCGGAGCAGGCGATGCTCGAATTGTCCGGGGTCACCAAGGAATATCGAGTCGGTGGGCAGACGGTGCGCGCGCTCGACGGGATCAGCCTGCGCATCGAACCGGGCGAATTCACCTCGATCATCGGGCCGTCCGGCTCCGGCAAGAGCACGCTGCTGCACCTGCTCGGCGCGCTGGACACCCCGGACGCGGGCTCGATCCGATTTCAGGGGCAGGAGATCGGGTCGCTCGACGACGAACGCCAGTCCGAGTTCCGCAGGCATCGGGTCGGTTTCATCTTCCAGTTCTTCAACCTGCTGCCCACCCTGTCCGCGTGGGAGAACGTGGCGATCCCGAAGTTGCTGGACGGCACCGGGTTACGCCGGGCCAAGCCGCGCGCGCTCGAGCTGCTCGACCTGGTCGGGCTGAGCGAGCGGGCGGGGCACCGGCCCGCCGAGTTGTCCGGCGGTCAGATGCAGCGGGTCGCGGTGGCCAGGGCGATGATCATGGATCCGCCGCTGATCCTGGCCGACGAGCCGACCGGAAACCTGGACTCCAAGACCGGTGCGTCCATCCTCGAATTGCTCGGCGAGATAGCCGGTTCCGGCAATTCGGTGGTGATGGTGACCCACGATATGGGCGCGGTGGCCTACTGCGACCGGGTGATCACGCTGCGCGACGGGCGGATCGGCGCGAACGACCGGGCCGAGCGGTCGGTCAGCGCGTGATCGCTGCGGCCTGGGATCGGTTGCGGCTGTTCACCATCGGCGAACTCTTGGTGCACCGCGGGCGCACCCTGATGTCGCTGGTGGTGCTGGCGGTGTCGGCGGGACTGCTGGTCGCGGTGCTGAGCATCTCCGGTTCGGTCACCGGATCGGTGGACCGGCTCACGCGCAGCCTCGGCGGCCGGGCCGCGCTGGAGGTCACGGGGGTCACCGACGCGGGCTTCGATCAGCAACTGCTGCCACGGATCGCGGCCACGCCGGGGGTCGGCACGGCGGTGCCGATGCTGCGCGCGCAGATCGGCAGCGGGGCCGAGCGGGCGTTGCTGATCGGGGCGGATCAGACCGTCGGCGCGCTGGGCGGTGAGCTGGCCGGTCCGATGACCGCACAGGTCGGCAAGCTGATCGCGGTGCCGAACGGGGTGCTGGTCGGGGCCGGGATGGGGCACGCGGAGGGCGAGCGGTTCCGCCTCGGCTCCGGAACCGTCACGGTGGCGGGCGTGCTCGATCCGGCGACGTCGAAGCGGCTCAACGGCGGCCATCTCGTCGCGGCTCCGCTGGGACTCGCGCAACAGGTCACCGGGCGGGCCGGGCGGCTGGACTCGATTCAGATCATTCCTTCGCCTGGCACCTCGGTGGACACGTTGCGCACCGAACTCACCCGGGTCGTCGACGGTCGCGCGGTGGTCGCCGAGCCGAGCCTGCGCACCGCCCAGGCGGGTGGCGCGGTGCAGCTGGTGCGGTATTCCACCATGATGGCTTCGGCTGCGGCCCTGATCGTTTCGGCGTTCCTCGTCTACAACGCGATGAGCATGGCGATCGCCCAGCGCAGGCCGATGCTGTCGCTCCTGCGCGCGATCGGCAGTAAACGCGGGCCGATGGTGCGCGATCTGCTCGCCGAGGCCGCGCTGCTCGGCGGGCTGGGTGGCGGGGCCGGCGCGGTGCTCGGAATCCTCATGGGGCGCATGGCGATCGGTCAGCTGCCTGCCGCCATCATGTCGTCGGTGGAGGCGCGCACCGAGTATCTGGTGCCCGGCTACGCGATTCCGGCCGCTATCGGCGCGTGCGTGCTGGCCAGCGTGATCGCGGCCGGGCTGGCCGCGCGCCAGGTGTACCGGGTCGAGCCCATCGAGGCGCTGGCGCCGGTCGGCGCCGGTCGCACCGACGCGACCGGTCCGCTGCTGCGGTGGGCGGCGATCGTGGCGGGGCTCGGGCTGGCCGGCGCGGCGGTGGTGATCGCCGAACTGGACCTGGGCCGCTATTCGCTCGGCGCGATCTCGACCGCGTTCGTCGCCGCCATCACGCTCTGTTTCGCCGCGACCGGGCCGCTGGTGCGGGCCGCGGCGGCCACCGCGCGCGCCTTCGGTGCGCCCGGCGCGCTCGGCGCGACCACGCTGGAGCGGGCGCCGCGGCGGGTGTGGGCGACCGCGATGACGGTGCTGATCGGCGTGGCGGCCACGGTCGCCATGAGCGGGGCGTCGCGGAACATGATCGATTCCGCCACCGCGACTTTCGAGGACCTGGCCGCGACCGATCTCTACGTCAGCCCGGCATCGATGGCGCAGTTCCCCACCGGCCCGCTGCTGCCCGCCGGATTGACCGAACAGATCGCCGCGGTCCCCGGTGTCGCCGAGGTCAGCCCTGGACAGATGGCCTTCGCCACGCTCGGCTCCGGACGCGTGCTGCTGCAGGGCTTTCCACCGAACGCGCGCCACACCCAGATGGGCGCGCTGGACGACGCGGCGGCCGCCGGGCTGGCCGCCGGTGCGGGCGTGGCGATCTCGCGTGACGTCGCGAAATCGCTCGGCGTCGGCCCTGGCGCGCGGCTGACCCTGCCGACGCCGACCGGTGCACACACCGTGACTGTGCTGCAGGTGATTCCGTACTTCTCCGCGGTCTCGGGCGTGGTCATGATGGATCTGGATCTGCTGCGCCAGTGGTACGAACGGCCGGGCGAGACGGTCTTGACGGTCGCCTTCGCGCCCGGCGTGGATCGGGCGGCGGTGCAGGCGGCGATCCGGCAGCTGGTCCCGCCGGAGATCCACGTGGACACCGGAGCCAACACGGTCGCCGCGGCCGCGTCCAGCATTCGGCAGGGCTCGGCGATGAGCAACGCCATCCTCTGGATCGTCGTGCTGGTGGCTACGGTGGCCCTGTTGAACACGTTGATGCTGTCGGTGCTCGAACGCCGCCGCGAACTCGGCGTGCTGCGCGCCATGGGCACCAACCGCAGGTTCCTGATGCGCTCGGTGCTCGCCGAGGCGGCCGGGATCGGAGTGGTCGGCGCGGCACTGGGTCTCGCGGTCGGCATCGCCGTGCAGTACCTGGCCACCGTCGCGATGGCGCACGCGCTCACCATCGACATCGCCTACCGGCCGAGCCCGATGCTGCTGGCCTACGGAACGGCGGCGCTCGCGCTCGCGCTGCTCGGTTCGATCCCGCCTGCCCTGCGGGCGGCTCGGATGCCGATCGTGGAGGCGCTGGCGGTCGACTGAATCCCGTTGACTACAGCGGCAAGTCGGCGAACCACCCCTTGAACTTCGACTGGGTCATGCCGAAGCCGGAGTCCGGTTGGCTGTCGGTGAGCGTCACCTTGGCGAAGAACAGGTAGCTCGACCGTGCCGGATCGGATTCGAAGCTCACCACCAGGAACCCATCCGGGAACCCGCCGCCGGACTTCTGCCAGCGGTAGGTGGTGTAGGACTTGCCGCCATTGCGTTCGGTCGATTTGGTGTTCGACGGCAAGTCGCGCACGGCCGCCTTGGCATCGTCCGGTGTCTGGAACGCGACGGTGATGAAGTCGGGTTCGTTGATCGGCACGCCCCAGCAGTTCCAGCCGGTCGCCCACTTCGGGAAGTCGGGCACGTCGTCGTCGCTGGAAATCTTGTCGCCCGCCTTGGCGGTGTCCAGGAAGCAGGTCTTGTCGTGATAGCCCTTGCCGCTGCCGATGCCGAACTGGGTGTCCACGCCCTGCGGGAGGATCTTCGGGAAGGCCTTGGCCACGGTCGTCGGATCCGCGGGGGTGTCCGAGGCCGGTGTCTTGCCGAAGTCGAGCGGGGACGACGAATCCGACTTGTTCAGCTTCGCGAACACGACCCCGGCCACGACCAGCACGACCACGACGATGAGCACGAGCACCACGATCAGGCCGGTGTTGGAGCGGCGGGCGGGCGGCGGATACCCCGGATTCGCCGGGCCGTAGCCCATCGGCGGCGGCGGGAAGCTTTGTACCGCAGCGGAGTTGGGCGGGTAGCCGGTGTTCCCCGGCTGGAACGACTGCCCGGCAACGGAATTCTGCGGCGGCGCGGAATAGGCCGGGAACTGCTGTCCGCCAGTCGGGTTCGACGCGTAGTGCGGCGGCGGGTAGGCCGGGGTCGAGGTGGCGTAGGCGGGCGGCGATGCCGGATACTGCCCCTGACTCGGCGGCTGCGCGAGCACGGTCGGGGCAGGCGGCGGGGTGTACGGCGGTGGCGCGGGCAGCGACGGCGCCGGCAGCGACGGCGCGGTGCCGGAGAGCGCTTGCCGGGCGGCAGCGGCGAAGTCCAGGCAGGTCTCGAACCGCTGATCCGGCCGTTTCGCCATCGCGATCGCGATGACCATGTCCAGTGCGGGCGGCAGACCCGCTCGGCGAGCCGCCGCCGACGGCGGCGGCAACTGTAGGTGACCGCGAATGATGTCGGCCGGTGCGGGCGAGTCGAACGGCGCGATCCCGGTGAGCAACCAGTACAGCGCACAGGCCAGTGAGTACTGGTCGGACCGGTGATCCAGATGCGCCCCGGTCATCTGCTCCGGCGAGGCGTAGGCCAGCGTCGCGGTGAACATGCCGGTCTGGGTCAGGTGCGTGGAATCCTCGCGCAGCCGGGCGATGCCGAAGTCGGTGAGGAACACCCGCTCCTTGTGGCCGCCGCTGGACCTGGCCAGCATGATGTTGGCGGGCTTCACATCCCGGTGCAGCACGCCCATGCCGTGCGCGTAATCCAGTGCCCCGGCGACGCCCTCGATGATCTGCACCGCCCGCTCCGGCGGCAGGTTGTGCGGGTTGACCGTGGCCGCGTCCACCCCGTCGACGTACTGCATGGAGATCCACAGCTGGTCGTCCTCGGTGCCGCGGTCGTAGACCGCGACGATGTTCGGGTGATCGAGCTGCGCGGCCAGGTCGGCCTCCCGCTCGAACCGCGCCCGCACCTCGGTATCGGTGAACAGCTCCCGGTTGAGCAGCTTCAGTGCGGTTTGCCGGGGCAATCGGGGATGCCGGGCCAGATAGACCGAGCCCATGCCACCCTGACCGAGCAGCTTCTCGATGGTGAATCCGGCGAAAACCGCACCGCTGGTCAGCAACACATTCCCTTCAGGTCAACCGCGGCCCCCGGAGGTCACGTCCGAGCGCGTCATACAGAGCTTGGAGCATAGCCGGTAACCCCGTGGCCACGCGGTTTCGAATTCTCGGGGAAAATCGGCGAAACTATGGAAGAGACATGATGGTCACGTCAACGAAGTACGGCGTGTTCATAATGACCTCACGCCCGGTTGCCGATCGGGCCGACCCGATGAGCTAAATTTTGCACCGCCGACTGACAGCGATGACACGCACAATGGTGGTGGGGAGGACGCGTGGTGAAGTCGACGGGAACAGGTTCGGGGTTGCGCGGTGTGCTGCGCGGCACGGCCCTGGTCGCATTGCTCGGCCTGACCTCGTGCGCCCTGCTCCCCGGCGAGCACGACAAGACCGACCGGCCCGCGGTCATCGTGGACACCGCAGGCTCGTTCCGCCCCGGCCTGTCGGTGTCCATCCCCGACTCGCTGGCCGCCGATTTCACCCAGCTGCAACCCAGCCTGGCCGGTCAGGTCGGCCTGGCGATCATGCCGGTCGGCGGCGGCCGGATGACCATCTTCGGCGACTGGACCAGCGGCATCGCCTGGTCCACGATCAAGGTCCCGCTGGCCATCGCCGCGCTGCGGCACGACTCGGACCTGAGCATCTTCGAGGACGCCGAGGCCGCGATCACGGTCTCGGACAACGATGCGGCCGAAGAACTCTGGCAGTCGCTCGGCGACGGCCTGGAGGCCGCGCAGGCGGTGCAGGACGTGCTCGACGAGGGCGGCGACTCCACCACTGGCGTGGCCGGACCGCGAACCAAGTTGGACTACACGGCATTCGGGCAGACCGAATGGACCCTGGCCAACCAGGTGCGCTTCGCCTCCCGGCTGCCTTGCCTGCCACAGACTTTCAAGGTCACCGAGCTGATGTCGGAGATCACGCCCGACCAGTCCTGGGGGCTGGGCACGTTGGCGGGCGCCGCGTTCAAGGGCGGCTGGGGTCCCGACGACGACACCGGCATCTACACCGTCCGTCAGTTCGGCGTGGTGCCGACGCAATCCGGCATGGTCGCCGTCGCCCTTGCGGCGCAGGCCGATTCGGGCACCTACGACGACGCCACCGCCATCCTGACCAGGATGGCGGTGCTGCTCGGCCGGCATCTGGGCGAGTTGCGCGGCGGAACCTGCGCGCACTGACCGCGGTTCAGCCCGGCGTGACCAGCCCGGACTCGTAGGCCAGCACCACCGCCTGCGCGCGATCGCGCAGGTTCAATTTCGAAAAGACCTTGGAGACGTGCGTTTTCACGGTCTGCTCGGCGACGAACAGCGATTCCGCGATCTCGGTGTTGGACATGCCCTTCGCGATCAGCTCCAGCACCTCACGCTCGCGCGGCGTCAGCGTGGCCAGCGCGGGCGCGGGCTTGGCCCTGGCGGCGGAGCGGCGGCGGGTGACGTCGGCGATGAGCCTGCGGGTGACCGTCGGGGCGAGCAGGGCCTGCCCGTCGGCGACCACGCGGACCGCGCGCACCAGCTCCTCGGCGGGCGCGTCCTTGAGCAGGAAGCCGCTGGCGCCCAGGCTCAGCGCCTCGTACACGTAGTCGTCGATGTCGAACGTGGTGAGCATGAGCACCCGCACCGGCGGGTCGAACCCGGCGGCCAGAATCAGCCGCGCCGCGTCGAGCCCGTTCATCTCCGGCATCCGCACGTCCATCAGGACCACGTCCGGACGCAGCCGTTTGGCCTCGGCCACCGCGGCCTTGCCGTCCGGCGCGTCCCCCACCACGCTGATGTCGGGCTGGGCGGCGAGCAGGGCGCCGAAGCCCTGCCGCACCATCGCCTGGTCGTCGGCGATCAACACGGTTATTGCCACGGACCTACCCTAAGGGGGCCTGCGCCCGATCAGCGAGACGGCTCAGTTACCGGCTTGACCGAGCAGCGCCGGGTCGAGGGTCACCGACTGGCTCAGCGGAAGTCGCGCGTGCACCTCGAAGCCGCCGTCGGCGCTCGGGCCCGCGGTCAGCTCGCCGCCGACGGCCAATGCCCTGGCCTGCATGCCCGCGATGCCGTGCCCGCCGTTGCCGACCGGGCGCGCCAGCGTGGCGGTGGCGTCGTTGCGGACGATGAGCTCCACGATCGGCCCGACCCGCAGGTGCACCTGGACCGGCGCCTCCGGCGCGTGCCGGGACGCGTTCGACAGCGACTCCTGGGTGATCCGGAACAGCGCGAGGCCCGCGGCGTCGGGCACGGACTCCAGTTGCCCGTCGATCGTCCACGCGATCCGCACACCGGCGCGCAGCGCACCCTCGAACAGGGTCGGCACGTCGACGGCCTTGGGCTGCGGCGCGTGCTCGGGCGCCTGACCGTCGCTGCGGAGCACGCCGAGCATGCCGCGGATCTCGTTGAGCGCCTCCCTGGCGGTGGCGCCGATGGACTCGAATTCCGCACGGGCGGCCGGGGTTACGCCCTCGACCCGGTAGGGCGCGGTCTGCGCCTGCACCACGACCAGCGACATGTGGTGCGCCACCACGTCGTGCAGGTCACGGGCGATGCGGGCCTTTTCCTCCAGGATCGCCCGGCGGGCCCGCTCGACCTCGGTGACCTCCTCCTGCTGCACCAACTGCTGACGCGACTGCACCAGCCAGCGCACCAGCAGGCCGAACAGCACCACCGCGCCGAGCGCGATCGGCCAGCCCCACACCGAGCCCGCGCCCTCGCTCACCATCGTGGTGCCGAGCAGCAGCGAGGTCGCGGCCCAGGCGACGCCGATGATCGGCACCGTCCCCCGGACCGCCACCGCGAGCAACAGCACGAACAGCGACAGGATGTGCACGACCTGGATCGGCATGTCGTTGTTCGGCTGGTGTGCGATCGCCAGCGAGATGAGCAGGCCCGAACCAGCCGAGATCGCCCAGCCGAGCGCCGGATTGATCCGCACCAGCAGGACCGGGAACGCGGCGAGCGCGGCGATGAACGGCTGCACCGCGCCCGGCACCGCGTGGGTGAGGTGCAGCGTGGGCCACGCCACCGCGAAGAAGATGAGGGCGACCGCCACCGTCAACGCGTCGAACCACATCCGCCCGTTCATCCGCTTTCTCAGGGCACGGCTTCGCTGCTTCATACCTACGACCCTAGAAAGTCCAGCGTGCTGCCACGTCATACCCCTGGGTGATTTACCACCCCGTACCCAGGTGCGAGGCCGTGACCCGGCTCCCCCGGCGGCATGGCCACCGAAACCGGTCCCCGGCGTGAGGCCCGCGAGCGGGGCGGCTTCCTAGCGTCGAGATCATGAGCACACCGACCAACGCAGGACCCGCGACCGCGCGGTCCGCACCGGCCGCCGGCGACCCCGTTTCTCCCTCCGCCGCAACCGGTTCCGGGACGCGGCGGGCCGCCGCACTGACCGCCGCGGCGCTGACCACCATGGCGGCCACCGTCTTCCTGGCGCCCGCGCCGCACGCCGCGGCCGCCAGCGCGCCGGCGCCGGTCGAGAGCGCCATGGCCGGCGCGGCGGTCACCGAGCTGACCTCGGGTGGGCCGGGCTCGCTCACCGCCATCCCGGACGACTTCGCCGCGCGGTTCGGTTACCAGCCGAGCCTCCTCGACGGCCTGGTGGTGAATCCGCAGGGTGACTGCTCGTCACCGGTGACGCTGCCGGCCGAGTTCGAGACCGCGTGCAAGGCGCACGACCTCGGCTACGACCTGCTGCGCTACGCCGAGCAGCGCGGCGAGCCGCTCGGGCCGTGGGCGCGGCAGGCGCTGGACAGCACCCTCGACCGGCACCTGCACGAGTCGTGCGACAGCCGGGTCGACCCGTTCTCCCGGGCCCGGTGCAACGCCATGGCCGCCATCGCGAGCACGTTCGTCGATCTGAACTCGCGGCGACAGGGTTACGGAGCGCCGGTGGTCGAGTCGGGGTTCGGTGTGGCCGAGGTGGATTCACCGGACAGCTGGAAGCTGCTCGGGGTGCTCGGTGCGGGGCTGGCCGGTCTCGGGGCGGTACTGACGGTACGGAGCAAGAAGCGCGAGCCGATCGGTTCGGCGCGGGTGAATTCGACCGGGGCACTGGGGGTTACGCGATGACCAGCACACTGCCGAGGACCGGGCGGCTCGAGGCCGGCGGGTTCGGGTTCGAGGATCTGCGCTCACGAAGCACGTTGCGGGAGAGCAAGACTCGCTGGGGTCACATCAGTGCGGCGATCTCCGCCGGGGCGCGGCGTCTCGCGCGGCCGCGCATCGGGACGACGCTGGCGATCGGGGCAGGCACGCTGGCGTCGTTGTCGCCGGGGCTGCTGCCACGAACCCCTGGGGCGCAGGCGATTCTGACCGGGTTGCTGGTGGCGCTCGCGTTGGGCATCGCGGGGATTGTTCGATTCGTGGTGCGACGCCGGGGTTTCGATATCAATCGGCGGCTGCCTCGGGTTCGCCTGCCGTTGCTGGGCGTGCTGTCGGCGCTGGTCGCCTGCGCGGCCGCGCTGGCCGGGCATTGGCAGAACATTCTGCGGGCGGCGATGAGCACGGCGCCGATCGGGGGCGGCTACTGGCTGCGGTGGCTGATCGAAGCGGTGCTGATCGTCGGTGTGCTGGTGGGGATCACCCGGGCCGGGGGCTGGGCGTTGCGCAAGATCGGTTGGGCGCGTGGGGTATCGCTGGCCGTGGCGGTGTCCGGGTTTCTGTACCTGGTCGCCGCGCCCGCGGTGGTCGGGTGGCGGCAGGCGACCTACGCCGGTGCCAACGCGACGGTGGATCCGGCTCTGGTGCAACCGGTCTCGGCGGCCATGTCGGGTAGTGCGGAATCTGCGGTGAGCTGGTCTTCGCTCGGCGCGGAGGGACGCAAGTTCGTCAGCGGCCCGGGGCCGGCCCGAGTCTACGTCGGCGTGGATTCAGCGCCGGACCTGGAATCCCGTGTCACGCTGGCCGTTCGGGAGCTGGAGCGCTCCGGCGCCTTCGCGCGATCGAACCTCGTGGTGATGGTGCCGACGGGTTCGGGGTGGATCGACAGCAATGCCGTGCGCGGGTTCGATCAGCGTTTCGGTGGTGACGTCGCCCTGGTCGGCTTGCAGTACTCCTATGCGCCGAGCTGGGTGACCTTCGTCTTCGGCCGCGACCAAGCCGTCGACGCCGCCCGCGCGCTGTTCACCGCCGTCGAGAACCGGATTCGCACGCTCGACCACCGGCCCGAGCTCTATCTCTACGGGCAGAGTCTGGGCGCGATCGGCGGCAGCTCGGTCTTCGCCGACGACGCGGACCAGGATCGCCGCACCTGCGCCGCCCTGTGGGCCGGGCCGCCCGCCGGTCAGGTGCATCACGCCGGTGCGACCGTGCTGGCCAACAGCTCCGACCCGGTGGTGCACTGGTCCCCCGCCCTGCTGTGGCGGGCACCCGACCTGACCGGCACGCGGCCGGATGCGCCACGTCCCCCATGGCTTCCGGTGCTCAGCTTCGTGCAGACGACCGCCGACCTGCTCGCCGCGCTCGACGCCCCCGCCGGCCACGGCCACCGCTACGGCACCGACCAGGGCACCGACCTGGGCACGTGCTGAGCGCGGCCCCGCATAGAACATGTTCTAATTGCCCATGGCCTTTGTCATCGACGCCACCGTGGACATCGACGCACCCGCCGACCTGGTCTGGCAGGTGATCACCGACTTCCCCCGCTACGGCGAGTGGAATCCCTTCGTCACCGAATGCCACAGCTCGCTGGTCCCCGGCGAGCCGATCGACATGGTCGTCAACCTCGGCCCGCGCCCCCGCCGCCAGCGCGAATTCATCCGCTCGCACACACCGGGCCACGAACTGAGCTACTCGATGAAGCCGGTCCCCCTCGGCACCCTGCACAGCCTGCGCTCCCACACCCTCACCCCGCTCGGCGACACCCGCACCCGCTACGAGTCCCACTTCGAACTCGACGGCTGGCTGCGCCCCGTAGTCGTCGCCCTGCTCGGCAAACATCTCCAGCGCGGGTTCGCGGGCATGACCGCGGGGGTCAAGAAACAAGCCGAGTCACTGCACGTCAGCTGACCCGGGACCGTCTGACTCGCCACCGCCTGAGCGCGGCTGAGATCGCTCGTCGGCGGTGCTCGTGGATATGGAGCGGGGGCGAGCTGTGCCGAGAACCCGTGTCGCCCTACGGCTTTCGCATCGCACGACCGAGGGGGTGGAGTCGGTCGGCCCGAAACGGCCGGGCGTGGTCAGGGGCGCAGGTGAGCGAGGGCGGCGTCGAGGGCGGCGTCGGCGTAGCCCTCGGTGAGGCCGCCCAGACCCAAGGACCAGCGGGATTGGATGGGGCCGAGCAGCAGGTCGGTGGCGAGTTCGAGGTCCAGGTCGGGGCGGAGTTCGCCGGATCGCACGCCGGCGCCGAGGCGTTCGGCGATGGCGGCGCGTTGCGGGAGCAGGAGGCGTTCGCGGTAGGCGGCGCCGATCTCGGGGTCCTGCTGGATTTCGATGTAGATCGCGCGCAGGAACGATTCGAAGCCGGGATCGGTGAGCGCGGCGACCGAGCCGCGCAGCAGCAGCCGCAGGTCGGCCGCGATGTCGCCGGTGTTCGGCAGCGCGAGACCGTCCGGGCCGGAATCGAGTTCGAGCATCGCGTCGAAGACGACCGCGCCCTTCGACGGCCACCAGCGATAGATGGTCTGCTTGCCGACGCCGGCCCGGGCGGCGATCGCCTCGACGCTCAGCTTTCCGTAGGGCAGTTCGCGGATCAGTTCGGCGGTGGCGGCGAGGATCGCGGCACGGGCGCGTTCGCTGCGGCGGAGGGCGCTGGGGGTGTCTGGCACGTGGCCAGCGTAACACCAACGAGACGAACCGTCTCGTCTTGACAGCGCGCGGCCGGCTTGGCATTCTTTTCGAAACGAGACGGAGCGTCTCGCGACGAAAGGATCTCCCCCATGACCAGAACCTGGTTCATCACCGGCGCCAACCGCGGACTCGGCCGGGCCTTCACGCTGGCCGCGCTCGCCGAGGGTGACCGCGTCGTCGCGACCGCTCGCGACCCGCGTGCCATGGCCGAGCTCACCGACGAGCGACTCACCGTGCTGCCCTTGGACGTTCGCGACCGCGACGGCGTAATCGCCACCGTGGACAAGGCTTTCGCACTGATGGGCACCATCGACGTGATCGTGAACAACGCGGGCTACGGCCTGGTCGGCGCGATCGAGGAACTCACCGAGGCGCAGATCCGCGATCAGATGGACACCAATTTCTATGGTGCGCTGTGGGTTTCCCAGGCGGCCGTGCCGCATCTGCGCGCGCAGGGCTCCGGCCACATCGTGCAGATCTCGACCGTCGGCGCGGTCGGCAGCCTTCCGCTGTTCGGCCTGTACAACGCGAGCAAATGGGCACTGGAAGGCTTCAGCGCCTCGCTCGCCGACGAGCTGCGCCCGTTCGGCATCGCGGTCACCCTCGCGCAGATGGGCGGCTTCGACACCGACTGGGCGAAGACCAGCATGCAGTTCGGCACCGGACTGCCCGCCTACGAGCAGGTGCGCACCGGAATCCTCGGCATGCCGGACTACCCGGAACCGAGCGCGCCGCCGCCGGCGACCGACTACGAATCCGAATGGAAGGAGGCGGCACCCGAGGTCGGCGCGGCCGGCCTGATCGCACTGGTGAACGAGCCGAATCCGCCCGTGCGCAAGATCATCGGCCCCGGTGCGCATCAAATGGTCGCCATGGCGCTGGACCAGCGCCGCCTGGACTACGCCACCGACCCCGAATTCACCTGGCCCGCCTGAACTCTCGGATCCATCGCAGCGAATATCCGCCGCTTCGACAACGACCTCGTAGACCTGCCTCGACCTTCACAGAGCTGTCACCGGGTGAACCGCTATGTGGAGCGTCGAGGAGGTTTGCGAAGCTCGCGATCCTTGGATCGGTCCGACAAGCGTCCGGGTCATCTCCGCGCCGCGGCGCAACCGTGACGGCGGGGCCGCCCATGAGGACGTCCGCAAAGTTCCGCTATGCCACCGATCGATCCGGCAAGCATTCAGCTCATCTCCCACGCCGCGACGCAACCGCGTGGCGACGGGGCCATCGCAGGCAGGTCTGCACAGTTCCGATAGCCCACCAATCGGTCCGATAAGCGTTCGGTCACCTCCGGACCGCGGCGCAACCGCATGAACGGTCCACCCCGGAGGCGGCCTGCGAAGTGCCGCTGGCCCGCCGATCGATCTACTTAGCGTTCGGCCACCCTCGAGCCGCGGCGCAACCGCGTAACGGCGGGGCCACCCATGAGCGGTCTGCCAAGTTCCGCTCTCCCACCGATCGGTCCGATGAGCGGTTTCTTCGAAGTGCCCGCACCGCGTGATAGCTCGCGTCTTCGCATACCCCCCGCCTGGACCCGCACACGAATCAGCTAGCTGATCAGTTCGCGAAAGTCCAAGCGGGGGTGCGGGGTTCGGTGTGTCAGGCGATGGCGCCGCGGGCGGCTTCGTATGCCGCGCCGACGCGGTACAGCCGGTCGTCGGCGAGGGCGGGGGCCATGATCTGGAAGCCGACCGGGAGGCCGTCGTCCTTGCTCAGCCCCGACGGGACCGACATCGCGGGGTGACCCGCGAGGTTGGTGGGCAGGGTGCAGAGGTCGGACAGGTACATGGCCAGCGGGTCGTCGACCTTCTCGCCCAGCTTCCACGGGGTGAACGGGCTCGTCGGCGAGACCAGCACGTCGACCTGCTCGTAGGCCCGGTCGAAGTCGCGCGCGATCAGCGTGCGGACCTTCAGCGCCTGGCCGTAGTACTCGTCGTAGTACCCGGCGGACAGCGCGTAGGTGCCGATCATGATGCGGCGCTTGACTTCCGGGCCGAATCCGGCGGCCCTGGTGGCCGCCATGACCTGCTCGGCGCTGTGCTGCCCGTCGTCGCCGACCCGCAGGCCGTACCGCATCGCGTCGAAGCGCGCGAGGTTCGACGACACCTCGGACGGCATCACCAGGTAGTAGGCCGACAGCGCGTATTCGAAGTGCGGACAGGACACCTCGATCACCTCGGCGCCGAGTTCCTTCAGCACCGCGACCGCGGCGTCGAAGGATTCGAGCACACCCGGCTGGTAGCTGTCGGAGTGAAGTTCCTTCACCACACCGACTTTCACGCCGCTGAGGTCGCCCTTGGCGCCTTCGCGGGCCGCGGCCACGACCGGGGCGACCGGCACGTTGCGCGAGGTGGAGTCGCGCGGGTCGTACCCGGCGATCACCTCGTGCAGCAGCGCCGTGTCCAGCACCGTCCGCCCGCACGGGCCGCCCTGATCCAGCGAGGACGCGCAGGCGACCAGGCCGTAGCGGGAGACCGTGCCGTAGGTCGGCTTGGTGCCGACGGTCGCGGTCACCGCGGCGGGCTGGCGGATCGAGCCGCCGGTGTCGGTGCCGATGGCCAGCGGCGCCTGGTTCGAGGCCAGCGCGGCGGCCGAACCACCGCCGGAACCGCCGGGGATGCGGGTGGTGTCCCACGGGTTGCGGGTCGGGCCGTAGGCCGAGTTCTCGGTGGACGAACCCATGGCGAACTCGTCCATGTTGGTCTTGCCCAGGATCGGAATGCCCGCGGCGCGCAACCGGGTGGTCAGCGTCGCGTCGTAGGGCGAGACCCAACCCTCGAGAATCTTCGATCCACAGGTGGTCGGCATGTCCGTGGTGGTGAAAACGTCCTTGAGCGCCAACGGAACTCCGGCCAGCGGCGACGCGGGCGCGGCGCCGGAGGCGAGCGCGGAATCCACCGCGGCCGCGGCCTCGAGCGCCTGATCCTGCGACACGTGCAGGAACGCGTGGTACTCGCCGTCGACCTCGGCGATCCGATCCAGATGCGCCCGGGTGACCTCGACCGAGGACACCTCGCCGCCGTGGATCTTCTCGGCCAGTTCGGCCGCGGACAGCGCGGTCAGGTCACGCCCACCCGTCGCCCGACCATCGCCCGCCACGGAGTCGCTACGCGATGCTTCACTCATTGGGACTCTCCCAGGATCTGCGGAACCACGAACTTCTGCTCCTCCGCCGCCGGGGCGCCGGACAGCGCCTGTTCCGGGGTCAGGCAGGGCACGACCACGTCGGGCCGGGTCACGTTCGTCGTCGGATTCGGCGACGCGGTGGCCGGGACATCGGCGGCGGCGACCTCGGAAATGGTCCGCACGTGGCTCAGGATCGAATCCAGCTGACCGGCGAACTGATCCAGTTCGGCATCGGACAGCGCGAGCCGGGACAGCCGGGCGAGGTGTGCTACCTCGTCACGGGAGATGGCGGGCACCGCGGGACCCCTTTCGGCTTCGGTTTCAACAGTTCACATCGTGTTCCGGCAACGCGATTGCGCACCGGCCACGCAACCCGTACAGCCTAGCCACCGGCCACCGCGCGACACCGACCGCCCATGCCTCGGACCCGGCGGATCCGTCGCACGGTCGCAAATGCGATCCCGGTGATCCGATTTTCGATCCCGCGCGCGCCGCAGGCGAGCGACAGCGCGAGATCCGCCGCTACGTGGCTGCTCAGCGCGGGCGTACCGCAGGGACACAAAGGAATACCGTCGATCCGGTCGAACATCGCATATCGGGCGCGGGCCGGCCACAACAGCGCGACACCTGCCGCTTGTGTCGGAGGGCGGCGGTAGGCTGAGCGTGCCGCGCAGGGCGCCGATTCGGGTCGATCCGGTTCGACGACACGGTTTTCCCAACTAGCTCGACACGCCGTATTGTCACGAAATCGCCGCGTGGCGTACATCACTGGCCGTACTTCGAGTCGATTACCGGGGCGCGGGGGTGTAAGTATTGCGTGACCCGGGTATCCGTTGAGAGCCTCGGCCGCCCTAGGAAAGGAACGCACGTGTCGTATCTGCTCCGCGTGCAACTTCCGGATCGACCGGGAAGCCTCGGTGCCCTCGCGCTCGCACTCGGCTCCGTCGGCGCCGACATCCTCTCGCTGGACGTGGTGGAACGCGGCGCCGGCTTCGCCGTCGACGACCTCGTCGTCGAGGTCCCGCAGGGCGCGCTGCCCGACACCCTGATCACCGCGGCCGAGTCGATCGGCGATGTGCGCGTCGACTCCATCCGCCCGTACTCCGGCGTGCTGGACACCCACCGCGAACTCGAACTGATCGACCAGGTCGCCAGCGCCAAGGACGACCGATTACAGGTGCTCGTCGACGGCGTGCCCCGCGTGCTGCGCGTCGGTTGGAGCACCATCATCGACATGGGTCCGCAGGGCGCCTACCGCGTGGTCGGCAGCCCGAGTGCGCCGGAGACACAAGCGGGTTCGGCGCCGTGGATGCCGTTGGAAAAGCCCGCCATCCTCGACCCCGAATCCGAATGGGTTCCGGAGATCTGGCGCGACATGGACACCAAGCTCGCCGCCGCCCCGCTCGGCAACACCGGCAAGGTCCTGCTGCTCGGCCGCCCCGGCGGCCCCGACTTCCGCCCCTCCGAAGTCGCCCGCCTCGGCTATCTCGCCGGAATCGTCGCCACCGTCCTCGGCTGACCACCCGCCAAAGGCCCACGCGCAGAACAAGACACACCGGACGCCCGCCCTACGCCCAGCTCCGTCAGCCAACGGGACCTGCCGGCGGAAAAGTGCGAGTAGCTGCACCCTCACGTCCCACCCACCGACAACCCTCGCCATCAGCGGGAGCTAGCAGCCAGAAGGTCAAGCACCCACCCTAGCTGTCCCGTTCGGCAGCAACTCTCACGGCCAATGGGACCTGGCAGCGGGAAAGTACGAGTAGCCGCGCCCTCATGTCCCATTCGGCGGCATCCCTTACCGTCAACGGGACACCAGGGCGCGAAAGTACGAGTAGCCGCACACGCATGTCCCGCTCGGCGGCAATGTTCGCCACGAAAGGGACCTGAGGGCGGGAAGTTGGAATGGCCAGGCCCTGGTGTCCAGTTCGACAACAACTCTCACGGTCGGCAGGACAAGGTCAAGGGAGCGTGAGCGGCGAGACAGCCCTAGCGGCCGCCCCGTGCCCCGCTCACCGACAGCCCATTCGGCCCACAGGACACCACAGCGAGAAACGCGGAGTAACCCCGCCGTCATGTCCCACTCGGCGGCATCCCTTACCGCCAACGGGACACCAGGGCGCGAAAGTACGAGTAGCCGCACACGCATGTCCCGCTCGACGGCAATGTTCGCCACGAAAGGGACCTGAGGGCGGAAAGTTGGAAAGGCCAGGCCCTGATGTCCAGTTCGACAACAACTCTCACGGTCGGCAGGACAAGGTCAAGGGAGCGTGAGCGGCGAGACAGCCCTAGCGGCCGCCCCGTGCCCCGCTCACCGACAGCCCATTCGGCCCACAGGACACCACAGCGAGAAACGCG